>JAZPYN010000020.1:0-41995 GCA_045544155.1 Acutalibacteraceae bacterium | reverse complement strand
GTTTCAAATTATATATGAAAGGATTGTTGCTATGGCTAAGCAAAACAAAGTCAGGGGTAAGAGTATAACAAGGCAGTTAAGGGATGAAACAGAGTCATTTATTGCCGAATTAAAAAGCTCTGTTACTCAGAAAAACTATAGAAAATGGTTGACTGCATTTATCAGATATTGTCGTGAACAGCATAATTGTAAAACCCATGCGGAATGTATGAAACATATTCAGGATTATTCGGACTATCTGCAAGAGAAAGTATATAAACCTGCCACGATTCACAATTATCTTGCGGCGGTATGCAGCTTTTATGATGTACCGATGAACACAATCACAAAACCTATCCGTTATACAGCTGAATACACCAAATCACGCTCGGACAACGGCAAGAAGATTCGTGCAGATAACAATCCGGATAATCCTCGTTACGCACGCACCGTTGAATTTCAAAAGGTCGTCGGAATCAGAGTCTCAGAGCTTGCAAAGCTTGAGGGCAGAGATCTGAGAATCGACGAAAGCGGTCATATGTGTATTTTTGTTAAGGATGGTAAAGGAGGAAAGGATTCGCTTCAGAGAATCCTGCCTGAAGATCAGGAATTCGTAAAATCATATTTTGAAGGACTTGGTGAAAAGGAAAAGGTATTTAAACCGATTGAGCTCTCAAATTCTGTTGATTATCACAATATAAGAGCAATGCAGGCTAAAAAGTGTTATGAATACTATCTTGACAGAATCAATACTGAAGAAGGCTATGCAGAAAAGCTTGCCAATGAAATTCGCTTACGTTGGAAGCTGTATCGTACCGAGAAGCTTCCAGATGGCACGATTGTCCACAAGCCTTTTGACGAAAAGCTTATTAGTGGTACTTATAAAACAAAAGGAAAATGCAGAAAGCTGGCAATTGAGAAGAACCTCCCTGTTTCGTACAACAAGCTTGCACTTGCTGCAGTTTCAGTTTTTCATCTCGCACACTGGCGCAATAACGTCACTGTGCAGTCGTACCTTTTATCGCGTTAAAAAATGCCGGCGGATTAACCGCCGACATTGATTGAAATAGAGTTGGATAACGCCTCGCTGGCTTTAGCTTGAACCTTGGCAAAAACATGAGCATAGATATTAAGAGTTGTTGTGGGGTCAGAATGTCCGAGCGATGCCGAAACCTGATTAACATTACAGTTGAATTCAATCAAAGCAGTAGCATTGAAGTGACGAAAACTATGAACATTCACATAGCGAATGCCTTCCGCTTGACAAAACTTCTGCAACCAATGTCTCGGAGTATCGGGACCCATAGGTAAACCATTCCAAGCTGTGAAAAGTCTGTTGGTGTTATGCCACGCATCTCCGAGTTTAGATATGTTTTTGTCTTGTTCTTCTTTGAGTTCACGTATTGCGTTAATAACTTCATCATTAACTCTAAGACTTCTGTAGCCGTTTTCGGTTTTCGGTGTTCCTGTTATTGTACCTTTTTCTTTAGAATAAATCGAAGTTCTGTTTATGCTGATAACTTGATTTTCAAAATCAATATCATCCCATTCAAGACCAAGGATTTCACCTTTTCTGAATCCGGTAAATATTGCGATAATAAAAAATACTTTATATTTCAATGGTGCTTTTTCACAAAGAAGATTTACCAATGTCTGCATTTCCTCTAAATCGTAAATTTCACGTTTTTTAGTTTCGATCTTAACGGTGTGTACTCCCTTGCAAGGGTCTTTCAAATACATATTATGATTTCTTGCGGCAAAATCATATACATCAGATATAAAGCCCTTATAGAGCTTTTGTGTTTTGACCGAAAGTCCTTTACCTGTGTGTTTATTTGTACCGTCCTGAGCAAGGCTGTTGATAAATTTCTGAATATGAGCCGTTGTAATGCGATCAAGTCTTAAATGACCAATTGCTTTATATGTTCTGTCCTTGCAGTCCTTAAGACGTTCAAGCGTAAGCTGCTTGTGATTTCCTTCGAGTTCCGCTTGAGCAAGAAACATTTCGGCCATTACTTCAAACTTAACATTTGCCGATACAAACGAACCTGTTTTAACGTCTTCCTCAAACATCACATACTGCCTTTGACATTCCTTCTCAATCTGTTTCGGAGTCATTCCCGGTTCGGGAACCCATGTTTTTGTTTTGATATTCTGAGTACCGTCGGCATTATAACCGTCATAAACCTTAAAGCGGTAGCCGTATCCTCTCTTTTCAATTCTACCTATAAAACCATCTTCTTTCGTTAATAATTCAACAAACGTACATTTGTTCTGTAGTTATTGTAACGTGTTTAAAAACAAACGTCAACGTACGTAACGTACAAACTTGGAGGTGATAAAAGTCCATGACACCTAAAATGCGCACAATAAATCAAGCAATCAAAGAAATAAAAGAGAATGATAGAGATTCTGCTTTAACCGAAAGAGCACTTCGCAGACTTATTAAGGAAAATAAAATCGTTCCTATTTATGTTGGAAACAGAGCTTTGATAGATATGGATAAACTGTATGCTTATCTTTCAGGTGAAAATTAAGCTCAAAGAACACCAAATAAGAACCACGTAAAAAGCCGGTAGGCCTTGATACTTAAGGCTTCCCGGCTTTCGTGATTTTCAGAATAAGGACCAAATAAGGACCATTTAAGGCTTTTTGAGAAAAAGTAAAAAGCTGAAACCGTTGTATATCAACGATTTCAGCCTTCTTTAAGATGGTCCGAGTGGCGAGACTTGAACTCACGGCCTCTTGACCCCCAGTCACGGATTATGAATGTTTGTTTTCGTTTGCGACTGTTTGTTTTCGTTGATATAGAGCCGTTTGTAAAACTATTTTCTGTTTGTGGATGTTTGCTGTTGTTTATAGCTTATTAGTCACTTTTTAGTCACCTAACAGCTTCCAACCGTTTACAATAGCGTTTATCCGATTTTTAAAACCTTTGCTGTGTTGTTTTCTTTGATTTTTGCGGTAAAGTGAGTATATATACCGAGAGTTGTTTCGGAATCCTCATGGCCCATAAGCTCCTGAGCTGCTAACGGGTCTGCTCCGCACTCAAAAAGCATTGTGCAGTAATTGTGTCGCAAGCAGTGTTCTGTTATGTCAGTATCTTTTCCGAGTGCTGCAGTTATGAAACTGTTCCAACGGTCAACGATTTCAGAGTATGAGAAAGCTCTGCCGTCGTCTCTGCAGAATAACAAACCGTCATCAAAAGTGTTAAATTTAATATACTCACGAGCTTTGTGAGGAATTGGAATATCTCTCACACCTGCTTTTGTTTTGGGCTCACCCATAACGGGGCGGTTGTTCCCCGGGTAGGAAATTTGCTTATTTATGCTGATATATTCTTTGTGTATGTCTGCTTTGGTAAGTGCCAGAGCTTCACCACGTCGTAAACCGAAAAAGTAAAGCATAGCAGCATATTCTCCGAATGGATGTGTTTTACACATTGCCAGGTATGCGTGCCGTTCATCCGGTGTAAGGGCTCGACGTTTTTTTGAAGGTTTGCCTTCAGCTTTGAGTCGTGCCGCAGGATTTACGACAATCAACTTGTTTGCCTGAGCTTTATCGAACAGTGAGAAAAGAGTTGTACGTACTGCCTTAATGGTTTTAACACTATGCGTGCTTGACATTTCAGAGAGTATAGCTTGACAATTCAGCTCTTTTACTTTATTTATCCTCATAGCCCCGATTTTGGGCGAAATATGCGTTTTATACATTGTTCGATAAAAGCTTCGGGTACTCTCTCTTAAACCGCTCTTATAGGCAAAAAACCACTGCTCAAACCATTGTTCTACAGTGAGTGTTGTCGGCTCGACTCCGAAAGCGGCTTGCTCTCGGTATTGTTTTACCTTTTCATCAAGCAGCTTGATTGTTTTGGCTCTTATTTTTTTGTACTCGGGTTTACCGTTGGGCTTATACATTCCTGTTTTTTCGTAGGTGTAATAAAGACCGCTTTTTTCTTTCTTATATTTTGCTACAGGCATATTTCCACTCCTTTATAATAATTATATTGACTTTTTCGTTAGGGGAGTGGTAGAATAAGGCAGACCACTCCCTTGGTATGGTAGCTTGGGGTTTGGGTTTATATCGCTCTCCGGTGTTGGTAGCACCGGGGAGTTTTTTATTTTATTCTAAATCTGTCCAACGATTTGAGAGCCTTTTTGCTAGTTCTTTTCGTGTTTCACGCAGGCAGAAAGTATCTTTGTAAATATCCAGTTCTCCATCACAGTATCCTATATTTTCTGCGAGAAGATCAAAGAACAGTCCGTCTCTCTCTTCAATGGGTTGGCTGACATTTGCATAGTGATAAGACACGAGTAATGCATCAAATAAAAAGAGATATGCCGCAAGCTGAACGTTTTTTCGAGAATCTCTGATATAGTAATCGTAGAATGATGAATATTTGTGTCGTTGAGCGTACTGTCTAAACTTGTTGAGATAATTAGGTGCGTCGAGAGGCGGGGCGTAAACAAATTCCTTTTTTGAATACCAAGGATCAGTATCAAACAAAATATAAGAAAAGCAGTTTATTATATGTCCGTTACGTCGCAATTCCTCTAACTCATAGCGCGATTTTGTGAGATCAAGAAAAATATTATAAGCATAGTAGGTGAAAATTGTTCTTTTCTCTTGTTCTTCGGCTAACTTTTTTCTGCGATAGAAAAAGAATATCAAGCTTATTTGAGACAAAAATATTATTATAAAGTGCCATTTCTCAATGTCCTCATCTTGTATTACTACATTATATATGAAATATAGTGATAATACATTGAGAACAATAACTATTATATAGTTGATATTTGCAGGAATTGAACGAATAATACTAATTAGCTCCTTCATAAGATTATCTCTTTTCGCAATTTATAATTTTTTTAGCAAACGATTTAAAACTTCGCTCTGAGCTCGACAACCTTGCCTATAACTGTTACAGGCAGATTGTTGACCTCTTCGGGTGTGTAATTGAACGGACCATATTTGGTGTTAGTTGACATCAACGTGATGCCGAGAGGGGATTTGTAGAAGCGTTTTACTGTTGCTTCGTCTCCGTTGATGAGTACAACAGCGATTTCGCCGTTCTCAACAGTTTCCTGCTTGCGTACAATAACAACATCGCCTTCGCTTATCTTCGGCTCCATAGAATCACCTTTTACCTTTAAACCGAAGAATTCACCGGTGCGTGCCATTTCCTCGCTAATTTCTTCATAATCGATTATGTTCTCAATTGCTTCCATTGGTATGCCTGCCTTGACATAACCGAGTACGGGGATTTTTACAGCTTTGCGTTGTGTGGCATCGACGAACTCTCCAGGCAACCAATTAGGGAATTTTTCGGCGACACGGGAATCAAGTTCATCCCAACACATTAATACTCCAACAGGTAAGCGTAGTGTCTTTGCCAAAACATTAATTTTATCTCTTCTTATGTTTTTTATTTCGCCACTTTCCCAACGCTGGACGGTTGCTTTGGCTACACCACATGCTCTACCGATCTCTTCTAATGTCAAGTCGAGTTCTTTTCTACGTTTTTTTAAAATATCTTTAAATTCCACAAATGACACCTCTTTGTCCAAATTATAATACAATTTACACGAAAACGCAACTATTTTTTTAGATTTATTAAAAAAAGTTTCGTTTTCGTATTGACAATACAAGAGAGATATGATAGCATTGAGTTACGTGAAACGAAACTAAAAAGGAGGTGGAGATAGTGTTTGACAAAAAGGCGTTTGAAATAATGTTGCTTGAAATGGATATGAATAAGAAGGACTTAGCGCAAAATCTCGGTATTAATGTAATATCTCTTTATCGTAGAATAAACCAAGAAACTGATTTTACTTATCATGATCTTCAAGTAATCTGTGCGCTTTTTGGCAAAGAAAAAATGATATCTATTTTTTTTGCCAATAAAGTTACGTAAAACGCAACAAATGACCATTTGAAGGAGGTGAAAACAATGGAAATGTTATCTCTAATGCAAGCAAAAAATATTTCTTACGATAAGTTATCAGATATGACAGGCATTCCTAAATCAGCTTTGCACAGATATGCTACTGGTCAAAGTGAAGACATACCATTTAAGAAGGTAAAAGCTATAGCGGAAGCTTTGAATGTCACAACTGATTATTTAATGGGAAGTGATTCAAACATCACGTACCCAACCGCCGATACGCAGTTTATTGTTTCAAGGCTTCATGAATGTCTGGCATACCTTGAGCAGGGTGCGGAAATCGAACAGCCTAAACCTGTTACACTCAAGGCTCCGCCGGAAGTTTCTGAACCGATAAAAGTTAATGGTGGCAAGCTTATGTTTGCTTTAAAAGGTTATGAAGTCGATTTCGGTCAGACTGTTACGTTATCAAACAAGGCTGTAGGTATTATTAACCAGGTGTGGGCGAAGACGGGCCTCAGCTCAACAGAAATTATTGATACTATGCTCGAATATGCTCTTGCAAATTCTGTATTTAATTGAGGGAATACCATGAAACAGCTCAATCACAAAAAATTAAAAAGTGCCAAGCAGCGAGCACTTAAGGAAGCTAAGAAACTATGCAAGGGTAAGACCGAAAGAGAGCGACACGCAACGTTCGTTCAGCTTTGGGAGCTTTATCTTGCAGAAGAAATTTAACGAAAGGAGCCAACACGATGGAAAAAGTCAAGCCGATTTATATGAGTGTATCTGATGCGGCACGGCGGTACGGTATTGGTCGCAATCTGTTGTACGAAATTATGGCGATGAATGAAGCACCTGAAACTTTAAAAATCGGCAAAAAAAGGCTGTTGCCGATAGCTGAATACGATAAGTTTTTCGAGGATACGTTCAGCACAAAATCATAAAAGAAAGGATAGATTTTATGTCGTTAGATTACAACAAATTATCTGAAATAACCGTTACTAACCAGGAAGAAATGGATATGATCCCTGATGATTTTAAAGGCAAGATATACATCAAGAGTGATGTACGTATATCCGTAAACAAGAGATATTTTTGGAGAGTTGTAGCGAGGGAAAACAGCTCCGTTGTAGCGAGGGAAAACAGCTCCGTTGAAGCGTGGGGAAACAGCTCCGTTGTAGCGAGGGGAAACAGCTCCGTTGAAGCGTGGGGAAACAGCTCCGTTGTAGCGTGGGGAAACAGCTCCGTTGTAGCGAGGGGAAACAGCTCCGTTGAAGCGAGGGGAAACAGCTCCGTTGTAGCGAGGGAAAACAGCTCCGTTGAAGCGTGGGGAAACAGCTCCGTTGAAGCGTGGGAAAACAGCTCCGTTGTAGCGAGGGGAAACAGCTCCGTTGTAGCGTGGGAAAACAGCTCCGTTGAAGCGAGGGGAAACTCTCAAATAGTCGACAGACTATTAACCGGCAAGATACAGGTCAGCGGTAATGCGAGAATTGTTTATATGCCCAAAACCATTCACGAGTTTATGTATTTTTACGGTATCAAACACACAAAAACCAAAGCAACATTTTACAAAGCTGTTCGTAAGGATTGCGACGGCCGTCTTTTATCTGATTATGACAGTGATTTTGAGTATAAGGTGGGTGAAACCAAAACAGAAAACTGCGATACAGATATCAATGCTGATTGCAGTTTTGGCATTCACATTTCACATCTTGACTGGGCTCTCAGATTCGGCAGTGATTGGCGCAACCTTGCAATTATCGAATGTGAAGTTAAGATAAGCGATATTGTTATGCCTAAAAACACTGACGGAAAAGTCAGAACTTCAAAAATTAAGGTTATCCGTGAAGTGCCACTTGAAGAGTGCGGAGTTTACGGAAAAATACTTGCAAAAAAGAGGAATAGCAAATGAACGCAGTATTTTTAATCAGCTTAGCCGTAATCCTTTTCGCAATCATCCACGAAGAAAAGCTTATTGACCTTGAAGATTGGCTTGCAGACCGAATCGGATATATCGCTGCAAAGATCTATCTCGGTGTTAAAAAGGCACGTATTAACAGACTTGTCAAGAGCACCGATAGGCTGGCAAAGAGGGTGGGGGAATGAAAGTTTTAGTTGCTTGTGAAGAAAGTCAGGCAGTTTGCAAGGTTTTTAGAGAAAAAGGACACGAAGCCTATTCGTGCGATATTATCGAATGTTCAGGCAGTCACCCTGAATGGCATATACAAGGTGATGTGTTAGAAATATTAAACCCTAAAAGGTTTATGAAAAAGGGGATAATTTTTAGCAAGTTAGGAATCCCATTTACAACAATGGACGGAAAATATCACGAAGTACACAAATGGGACTTAATTATTGCTCACCCGCCCTGCACATATTTAACGGTTACAGGCAACAGGTGGTTCAATGTTGAACGGTACGGCGAAAAAGCCTTGAAAAGAATTGCCGACCGTGAAGAAGCCGCAAAATTCTTTATGAAAATAGCAAATGCAGACTGCGACAGAATCGCAATTGAAAACCCTATCGGCTATATGAGTACATACTACCGCAAGCCAGACCAAATCATTCACCCTTATTATTTCGCTGAAAGTCAAGACGATGTGAACTGCGAAAGAAAAGCAACTTGTTTATGGCTTAAAGGTCTTGAACCGCTGAAATATGAAATCAGATTTGGACCGAGGGCTATTCACTATAAAAACGGCAAGGGCACTGATTCACCGTGGCACATTAACACAATGAGTTTGCCGCCTGCTGAAAGAGCAAAGGCAAGAAGTAAAACATTTCCGGGCTTTGCAAAAGCAATGGCTGAACAGTGGGGATAAAAGGAGTGTGCAAATGAACAAATATATGATTCTTTTCACAATTCTTTCAGCAGTGATTATCTTAGTCCTCTTCGTGTTGGCTTCAACAGTAGAAGCTGAAGCACCGACAGAGAAACGTATTGAAAAGGCAACAGAGGCAGAATGTATGGTGCTTGAGTGCACAACGCTGTACAATGTTCCGCTGACCGATGAGCTTCAAATATTCATTCACGAGATGTGTGCTGAATATGGTGTGGACTTCAGACTCGTGCTCGCAATCATCAGCGTTGAAAGCTCGTTCAGATGTAATGCGTACAACGAAACAACAGATTGCTGTGGTCTGATGCAAATTAACCGAATCAATCTTCCGGTACTTCGTGAAAAGCTCGGTGTTACGGATTTGTTTAGTGCTTACGAAAATGCTATCGGTGGTATTTATCTGTTGAGGCAGGCTCTTAACTATGACGGAGATACCGAACACGCTCTGATGATTTACAACTGCGGCCTTACCGGTGCAAGAAAGCTATGGGCAGACGGTATCCATTCAACCGAATACACACGCAAGGTGCTGACTGCCAGGGAGGAACTGAAAGTCAGAGAGCGAATATATGAGGAGGTGAATGAGTGAAAGAAAATAAAAAAGCCGCCTGCAGCTACCGACCAAAGTTTCTGCAAGCGACACAAACACCAACCACATAAGTGGTTAATTAAATTTTATCACAGCAACAAATGTTTGTCAAATAAGGAGAAAAATAATGAGTATGACTATTAAATCTCTTGAAATAGAGAATGTTAAACGAATCAAAGCTGTTGAGCTTACACCGAGCCCTACAGGGCTTACGGTGATTGGTGGAAAAAACGGACAGGGCAAGACATCAGTGCTTGATAGCATTGCCTGGGCTCTGGGTGGTGACAGATTCCGTCCGAGTAACGCTGTTCGTGAAGGGTCGGTTATTCCGCCGTCGCTTAAGGTGACATTGTCTAACGGTCTTATCGTTGAGCGCAAAGGCAAGAACAGCGACCTTAAAGTTACCGATCCGGAAGGCAGGAAGGCAGGACAGCAACTGCTCAATGAGTTTGTTGAACAGTTTGCAATAGATCTGCCGAGGTTTATGAATTCTTCCGCAAAGGAAAAAGCAGCAACGCTGTTGCAGATAATCGGTGTTGGTGATCAGCTTTATGAGCTCGAACGCAAAGAAAATGAGATTTATAACAAACGCCATGCTATCGGCCAGATAGCTGAACAGAAAAAGAGCTTTGCTGCAGAAATCCCATTCTATCCGGATGTACCGGAGATTCCTGTATCGGCAATAGAGCTTATTATGCAGCAACAGGAAATACTTGCTCGCAACGGATCTAATCAGCGGAAGCGTGAACACAGAGAGCGTCTTAGGGCAGAGAGCGTTCAGCTTGCCGGCAGAATAGCTACGGCTCAGCGAGAACTCTCTGAACTGCTGGCAAAAGAGCAGCAAGTTAAGGCTGATCTTGAAATAGCAGAAAAAACCGTAGCTGAACTGCAGGATGAGAGCACGGAAGAACTTGAGCGAAGCATTGCGGATATAGACAGTATCAACGCAAAGGTACGCTCAAATCTTGATAAGGCAAAGGCTGAGGATGAAGCAAAGGAATTCCGCAGACAGTATGATGTGCTTTCGGCTGAAATAGACAGCGTGCGTAAGGCTAAGTCTGATCTGCTTAACGGTGCGGATCTTCCTCTTCCAGGGCTTTCGGTTGAAGAAGGTGGGCTTACATACAACGGTAAGAAATGGGACTGTATGAGCGGTGCCGAGCAGTTGAAATGCGCGGTAGCTATCGTCCGCAAACTCAATCCTAATTGTGGCTTCGTGCTTATGGACAAGCTTGAGCAGATGGATCTCGACACGCTTAACGAATTCGGTGAATGGCTCACTGAACAAGGTTTGCAAGCGATTGCAACAAGGGTCAGCACCGGTGATGAATGCAGCGTAATTATTTCAGATGGCTATATTCAGCCTACAGAAAACAAAACATGGAAGGAAGGTCAGTTTTAATGAATATTACAAGCGGAATAATCAATTCGCCGCAGAAGGTTATTGTTTACGGTCCTGAAGGCATAGGTAAATCAACATTTCTTGCAATGTTTCCGGATCCTATTTTTATTGACACAGAAGGAAGTACAAAGCGTCTTGCAGTTAAACGTTTCGATAAACCTACAAGTTGGGAAATGCTTAAGGAGCAGGTACGATACGTTATAGCTCAAAAACCGTGTAAAACACTTTGCATTGATACGGCAGACTGGGCCGAAAGACTTTGTATGGAGCATATCTGTTCAAAGGCAGGTAAAGCAGGCATTGAAGATTTCGGTTACGGTAACGGTTTTACTTATATGAACGAAGAGTTCGGAAGGTTGCTTAATCTGCTTGATGAAGTAATCAATGCAGGTATAAATGTTGCTATTGCAGCACACGCACAGCTTATTAAATTCGAGCAGCCCGATGAGTCAGGTGCTTATGACCGTTACGAGCTCAAACTCGGTGTAAGAAAAACTGAAAAACGCACGGCAGCTCTGCTCAAAGAATGGGCAGATATGGTTCTTTTTGCCAATTACAAAACGCTTGTCGTTGCCTCTGACGATAAGGGTAACAAGCACAAGGCATATGGCGGTGAAAGAATGATGTATACCACACACCATCCGTGTTGGGATGCCAAGAACCGTTGTGGTCTGCCTGCTGAATGTAAATTTGATTATTCTGAAATAGCCGCATATATACCGTCGGGTGTAGCTGCTTCTAAAATAACACCTTCTGCTGATTTTGAAACAGTACTTGACGATGAGGATGAAAACGAAGCTGTTCAAACAACACCGCCCGATAACATACCTTCCGGAATTCCGTCTGCATTGGCTGACCTTATGCGTGCCAACTCTGTAACAGAGGATGAAATAAGGCAGGCGGTTTCGCAGAAGGGCTATTTTCCTGCAGATACACCTATTACGTCATATCCCGAGGATTTTATCAATGGCTGTCTTATAGCCGCTTGGGAGCAGGTTTTTCAGATCATTAAATCAAACAGACCGTTTTAATTTGAAAGGAGTATATAAACATGAGTGATGTATTTAACGAAGTAATGAGTGAGCTTGACTGGGAAAGCGAAATCAGCCACGACAGTGAGTTTGTGCTGCTCCCGGAAGGTGAATATGATTTCACTGTAACAAAATTTGAAAGAGGCAGACACAACGGCTCGGATAAGCTGCCTGCTTGTAACAAGGCGGTGCTTACAATCGAGGTAACAGACGGCAAGAACAAGGCGACTATAACACATAATCTGTTTCTTCATCAGAAGACAGAAGGTATGCTTTGTGAGTTTTTTACCGCAATAGGTCAGCGTAAGCACGGCGAAAAGCTTAAGATGAACTGGCCCGGCGTAATGGGTGCAAAAGGTCGATGCAAGGTCTATGTCGATAAGTGGACAGGTAAAGACGGTCAGCAGAAAGAGGCTAATAAAATCAAGAAATTCCTTGCACCTAAGGCAGCGGCTCCCGCTGCTCCTGCGGCCGGTGGTTGGACAGCAGGTAACTTCTGATGGAACTGAGACCTTATCAGAGTGAAGCCAAGGCTGCCATTTTTGAACAATGGGAAAATGTAGACAAAACTCTGCTTGTTTTGCCTACGGGCTGCGGTAAGACCATCGTTTTTGCAAAAGTGACTGAAGACTGTGTGCGTATCGGTGGGCGAGTACTTATACTTGCTCACCGTGGTGAATTGCTCGACCAAGCTGCAGATAAAATCAAGAATGCAACAGGTCTTGTCTGTGCCGTTGAAAAGGCTGAGCAAAGCTGCCTCGGCTCATGGTACAGAGTAGTAGTCGGCAGTGTTCAGAGTCTTATGCGCGAGAAGCGCTTGACCCAATTCAGTCACGATTATTTTGACTACATAATCATTGACGAAGCCCATCATGTACTCTCGGAAGGATACCAGAGAGTACTTGAGCATTTCAGCAGCGCAAAGGTGCTGGGCGTAACGGCAACACCCGACCGCGGAGATAAGAAAAATCTTGGTACAGTGTTTGAGACTCTTGCATATGAATACACCTTGCCTAAGGCTATTAAAGAAGGCTATCTTTCGCCCATTAAAGCCCTCACCGTTCCGCTGCAGCTTGACCTTACTTCTGTGTCAATGCAAAACGGCGATTTCAGGGCGGCAGACCTCGGAAGTGCCCTTGACCCTTATCTTTATCAGATTGCGGATGAAATGGTTAAAAACTGCAAAAATCGCAAAACCGTAGTGTTTCTGCCGCTTATCAAAACCTCGCAGAAATTCAAAGATATTCTCAATGAAAAGGGTTTTTCTGCAGCAGAAGTTAACGGAGAGAGCAAAGATAGAGCAGATATTCAAAAAGACTTTGCTGACGGTAAATATAACGTACTGTGCAATTCTATGCTTCTGACAGAAGGTTGGGATTGTCCGAGTGTTGACTGCGTTGTAGTATTGCGGCCGACAAAAGTACGCAGCCTTTATTCTCAGATGGTCGGCAGGGGCACACGGTTGCATCCGGGTAAAGAGGATTTGCTTTTGCTCGATTTTCTGTGGCATACAGAACGCCACGAGTTGTGTCACCCTGCACACCTGATCTGTGAAAGTGAAGAGGTAGCCAAGAAGATGACCGAAAACATTGAGGCTGCAGGCTGCCCTGTAGATATCTCGGAAGCTGAACAGCAGGCGGCAAGTGATGTTGTCGCTCAGCGTGAGGAGTCACTTGCAAAGCAGCTTGAGGAGATGCGCAAACGCAAACGCAAGCTCGTAGATCCTCTGCAGTATGAAATGTCGATACAAGCTGAGGACCTTGTCAACTATGTTCCTGCGTTCGGTTATCAGATGGCACCACCTAGCGATAAGCAGAAGGCGGCACTTGAAAAATTTGGCATATTCGCCGATGAAATCGACAACGCAGGCAAGGCTGAGCTGCTTCTCGGCAGAATTCAGAAGCGAATGCAAGAGGGGCTTACCACTCCGAAGCAGATACGCTGCCTTGAAAAATACGGGTTCAAAAATGTCGGCACGTGGCAGTTTAACCAGGCTATGCAGCTTATTAACCGTATTGCAGCAAACAGTTGGCGTGTGCCCGGACATATTGACCCCGTAACCTACAGACCGAAGGAAGTAACCGTATGACAGAGATTAACCTTATTGAATGTTTAAAGTTTATAGATCCTGCCTGCCTCGATTACCAGGAGTGGATAAATATTGGAATGGCCCTCAAGCACGAGGGCTATTCAGTATCCGACTGGGAAGAGTGGAGCAGGGCAGACAGCCGTTTTCACGAGGGCGAATGTGAGAAGAAGTGGCAGACTTTCAACGGTTCTGCGGCACCCGTTACTGCAGGAACCATTGTGCAAATGGCAAAGGATAACGGCTGGCAGGCTTTCAATGATGAAAGCTATGCTCTTGATTGGGACAGCGTTATCGGCGGAAAAGACGATTTGAAAATAGTTGATAAAAGCTGGATTGAAGGTACGGATATTATTATTCCCGAATCCTGGGAGCCTGCAAAACAGATAATAACTTATATCAACACCTTGTTTGAAGCTGCTGAGGTAGTTGGATATGTAACCGAATGCTGGCAGAATAACGAGGGTAAATACCTTCCGTCAAAAGGTACATATACGCTCACAGCAGGGGAGATAATCGAAAAGCTTAACCGATACGGTGACGATATCGGCGGTGCGCTCGGTGATTACAAGGAAGAGGCAGGAGCATGGATCCGCTTCAATCCGCTTGACGGTAAAGGAGTACGAAATGATAACGTCACTGATTACCGCTATGCACTTGTTGAATCTGATACAACTGATATAGCACATCAAAACACTATTATACGTGAACTTGAGCTGCCTATTGCTTGTCTTGTTTATTCGGGAGGTAAGAGCCTTCACGCAATCGTAAAGGTTGAAGCGGCCAACTTCGAAGAGTACCGCAAGCGTGTTGAATTTCTTTACGAAGTCTGCAAGAAAAACGGGCTTGAGATTGACAGGCAGAACAAGAATCCTTCCCGTCTGTCACGCTTGCCGGGTGTTATGCGAAAGGGGCAGAAACAGTACCTTTTAGATACTAATATCGGTAAATCAAGCTGGAATGAATGGAAGGAATGGATCGAATCTGTAAACGATGATCTACCCGACACGGAAAGTATGGCAGATGTGTGGGGCTCTCTTCCCGAACTGTCACCGCCGCTTATACACGGTGTACTCCGTCAGGGACACAAGATGCTACTTGCAGGCTCATCCAAAGCCGGTAAGAGCTTTGCACTGATCGAGCTGTGCTGTTCAATAGCAGAGGGCAAGCCCTGGTTAGGCTTTAACTGTGCTCAGGGCAAGGTGCTGTATGTCAACCTTGAGCTTGACCGTGCAAGCTGTCTGCATCGATTCAAGGATGTTTATACTGCCCTTGGTTGGTTGCCCGATAATCTCAAAAATATAGACATCTGGAATCTCAGAGGTAAATCAATCCCCATGGATAAGCTTGCACCTAAACTCATCCGCAGGGCGGCAAAAAAAGGCTATATCGCAATCATTATAGACCCGATATATAAAATCATTACCGGTGACGAAAACAGCGCAGACCAAATGGCTTATTTCTGCAATCAGTTTGACAAGGTTTGTACCGAGCTCGGCTGTGCCGTTATATATTGTCACCATCATTCAAAAGGTGCTCAGGGCGGCAAGAGCAGTATGGACAGAGCTTCAGGTAGCGGTGTTTTTGCCCGTGACCCGGATGCGTTGCTTGACCTGATTGAGTTGCCTGCAACGGACGCAATGCGTGAGCAGCAGGCAGACAAGGCTGTATGTAAGCTCTGTATGAAATGGCTCGGCAGATTCCAGAAGGAAGATGCAGCTTCGCCCGATGATATGCAGTCGTATCGTGCTATGCTCGACATCTGCCGCAATGTACTCACTCCGTCAACCTTTGACCTTCTGATTCAGGAAATGCCCGAAGTGCGCGAGAGGGCACACAAACAATCGGCATGGCGCATTGAAGGCACTCTGCGTGAATTTTCTCGCTTTGACCCGATTAATCTCTGGTTCAGCTTTCCCGTGCATATGCCCGACGAAACAGGTGTCTTGCTCGACGTTCAACCGAATACGGGATTTACAGCTAAAGGAGCTCCGTGGTCAAAGAATTTTGATAAAAAGAAAAGCAAGGAAGAGCTGAAGCAGGCGAGAGGCGAGGCACTTGAAACAGCTTTTCAGAATTGCAAAATTGATGGAGAGGTTACAGTTACAGACATTGCAGAATACCTCGGTAAATCTGAAAAAACCGTCAGAAGGCACATTGAAGAACATGGAGGTTTTTGGATAGACGACAATGTTATCGGCTTAAAACATTGAGAGACAAACTCGATAAAATGTCCTTGTCTCTTCGAGGGACAAAGTCGATAAATAATCGAAAATGGTTGAATTTAGACAAACTCGATTGGCAATCGAGTTTGTCCCAGGGACAGACAAACATAGTATCTACGATACGTAATAGCGTGTCTGTCCGACAAGGTCAGAGGGGTGAGGTAGTTGTGCGTCAGCTTTCGCACAACAACTCCCTCCCCCTTCCTCTGACAAAAGCGAAATTCTGAAAGGAGAAAATTTAAAAATGCCGAAAAAGAAAATAAGCGTTAGGCTCTCGGTTGCGAGAAAAATTCCGTTGTGAAGAATGCGAACACCTTAAATTTCAACGTGTAAACGCAAGCGAATACGATTATGACTGCGAGTATTTGAACTGCTTAATTCCAATCACCAGACCGCCGCAGTCTTGGTGCTGTGTCGAAAGGTTGGGTGAGGGTGATTAGTTGTGAAAAAGTACAAATTCAAAACCTTGAAAACAAGCAACCTATATTCAAAGAGTTTTGCGAAATATTCGGCTTAAAAAATGGCGATTTTTATAAACCGATAGATTACATTAATTTTGCTGACACTTTATCGTATTCTGACATAGTAAGAATTATAAAGAAAAGGAGTGACAACAATGCCGAATGATACAACAAAAAGAATTATAACATATGAAGAAGCCGTTGGGGTTTTACCTAATGAAGATTTTATTCACACTTTTCGCAATGCCAATTTTGGACTGATAGGTGCGGATTGGAGCAGAGCCGAAATTCTTGATAAGCTGAATAATAGTGAAATCATTGAATTAACAGGAGAAACAGCTCGTGGTATGGGGCACGGAATATGTGCTTATAACAAAGATGCTCAATATATGCAAGATGTGTTGTTCATTGAAACAGATGAAGAAAAACTGTCTGAATTTGAAAAGAGGGCTGACAATGGCTGAAATGTCTCATTGCTATGGGTGTGGAGCTTATATACCTGAATTACTGATTGACGATAATAATAAAGTTAATTTTCGTTGTACAAAATGTGGTTGTGAAACAAGACCGCAAAACACACTTGACGAAGCAGAAAGGCTTTGGAATGAAGGCATAATATATCCGCACGATGAGAAACAATTTTGGAGTGCTATAGAAAGGGGAAAAGAAAAATGACAAAACAATTCTTCCTGCCTATGATACCGCCGACGGTTACGGCTCAGCAGAAGGGTGAGACAATCCGCTGCGGTAAAATTCATCACTATGAAAAACCTGAGGTTACGGCTGTGCGTGAGAAGTTTAAGGCTAACCTTGCTAAGTGTGTGCCTGAAAGACCTATGGAAGGTCCTGTAAGACTCTTCACCCAGTGGTTGTACCCGATTACAGGAGACCATAAAGACGGTGAGTACAAAACAACAAAGCCAGATACCGACAATGCCCTGAAGCTGTTTAAGGATGTTATGACAGAAATGGGCTTCTGGCACGATGATGCGCAGGTTGCTTCAGAAACAACCGAGAAATTCTATGCAAAGATAACCGGAATATTTGTGAAAGTGGAGGAGATCAAAGATGAAGAGGTGTGATGTTGTTGCCCGAATCGTACCTGAGTAAGGATGTTAAATGCCCTTACTACCGGAAGGATATTCAAAACAAAATATGCTGCGAAGGTATTGACGATGATGGGACTATTCACCTCAACTTTACTTCATTAAAAAAGAGAACTGTGTACGAAAAATCCGTGTGCTGTGGCAATTACAAGCTGTGTCCTATCGCACAGGTTCTCGATAAGAAATGGGGTGAAGGTTGATGAAGAAGTTCCTTGCTTAAAACCTGAAAAGCAAAAAGTAAAGCACTCCGAGTGGGTGCTTTATTTTTTTGCCAGGGGTAGGTTTACATTCAGCATCTGTCTTGAGCTACCATAGTTTCATAATACGAAAGGAGCTTCCAGATGGTTGATTGGTCAGCGATTAAAACTGAATATGTGACCGGTGAATCTTCATACAGGGAACTCTCAAAAAAAAACGATGTTGCCCTGCGAACTCTTGCGGAAAGGGCAAAGAATGAAAAGTGGGTCGACTTAAGAAATGAATACCGCAACAACGTTGCAACGAAGACCATACAAAAAAGTGAAAACAAGCAGGTGCAGAGAACTCTGAAGTTGATGTCTGCAACGGACGAGCTCCTTAAAAAAATCGAATGCACGATAAAAGAAATGACAGAAGCTGATGCACTTGCAGACAGCAGACTTGTAAAGCAGATTGCAAGTGCATTGAAGGATATCAAGGACATACAAGGTTGCAAGACAGAGCAAGAACTCAGAGAGCAAGAGGCTCGTATAAAGCTGCTTGAAAAGCAGATAGAAGACGATTACTCCAATAATCAGGAGATTACGGTTGTATTCAAGGGCGAAGCCGAAAGGTGGGCTAAATAATGCCCAAGCTTGAATTTGACCGCCCCAACCCTAAGCAAATTCTGTTTCTTGAGTCTGAAGTGAAAAATACAGGTTTTGGTGGTGCTCGAGGTGGTGGCAAAAGCTGGGTAGTAAGAATTAAGGCGATTCTCTTATGTCTCATATTTGCAGGCATTAAGGTGATGATTATTCGTAAAACATACCCTGAACTGCAGGAAAATCACATTATACCGCTCACAGAGATATTGCATTGCTATGACGAGAATAAAAGCAACCGCATAGCTAAATACAACGACTCAAAGAAGCACATAGTGTTTCGAAACCGTAGCAGAATACTCTTCCGATACTGTGATAATGACAAGGATGCCGAGAGATTTCAAGGTACCGAAGTTGACGTTATGTTCATAGATGAAGCCACACAGCAGACCGAGGAAAGAGTTAAGAAGCTAACGGCCTGTGTGCGTGGTGTTAATAAATTCCCCAAGCGTATATATTACACTTTCAACCCCGGTGGCGTAGGTCACGAGTGGGTAAAACGCTTGTTTATTGACCGAAAATTCAAGGGTAAAGAGCGACCCGAAGACTACGTGTTTATCCAGTCACTTGTATCAGACAACACGGCACTTCTTGAGTCCGACCCTGACTATATCGCACAGCTTGAAGCTCTGCCACCTAAACTGCGTAAAGCGTGGCTGTATGGTGAATGGGATGTATTCTCGGGTCAGTTCTTTGAAGAGTTTAGAGATGAACCAGATAATTACGCTGACAGAACCTATACACACGTCATAGAGCCTTTTGAGATACCGGATGGGTGGAAGATATACCGAAGCTTCGACTGGGGCTACAACAAGCCTTTTTCGTGCGGATGGTGGGCTGTGGACTATGATGGCATAGTGTACCGCATACTTGAACTCTACGGTTGCACAGAGACTCCTAACGAAGGTGTTAAATGGACACCTCCGCAAGTCTTCAGTGAAATAGCAAAAATCGAGCGAGAGCACAGGTGGCTCAAGGGCAAACAGATTATAGGCATTGCAGACCCTGCTATATGGGATGCCCAGACGGGTGAATCAATAGCAGACACAGCCGCAAAGCACGGTGTGTACTTCCAAAAAGGTGACCACGAGCGATTGCCGGGTTGGATGCAGGTGCATTACCGATTGGCATTTGATGAGAACGGTTTCCCGATGATGTACATATTCAAAAACTGCAAAGCTTTCATTCGCACTATTCCTCTTCTTCAATACGATGAGCATAAGGTGGAAGACCTCGACACATCTAACGAAGACCACGTTGCTGACGAGGTTCGTTACTTCTGTATGAGCAGACCTATCAAACCAAGAGCTTCACAGAAGCCTGACGATTATGACAACAGTCCCCTTAAGCTGTTTCTTGACATACCTAAAGAAGACATCAAAGCGGTTTCACGCAGACCGAGAATGGAGATTATAGATGGCTGATACGAAAAAGAAAAAGCCTGAAAAAGCACCTGAAGCGGTGCAGGCAAATAACAATAAACAGCAGCAGATTCCGTCTGAAGAAGAGCAACTTCTTCGCAGACAGTCTGCTCCTCGTCCTACAGCCGAAAGTGAAGCACAAAGGCTGATACAACTTCAGCAGAATAAGATGCTTGCTTCACAGGGAGTTGATGGTAACGGTGCCGTAAACGGCATCAAAGCTGTCAGAGAACCTATTGGTGAGAAGGAAGTCGCCGAGTTCAATGCTATTCTGCAAGATTACAAGCGTGGAAAGGCAATGCTTGAACAGAGGATAGTCGAGAACGAAGAATGGTATAAGCTTCGTCACTGGACGTGTATGCGAAAAGAAAAAAACGGCAAAAAGGACGAAATAGAACCAGCTTCGGGATGGCTTGTTAACTGCATTCTTAATAAACACGCTGATGCTATGGACAACTTCCCATCACCTAATATACTGCCGAGAGAAGAGAGCGATAAGCCGCAGGCGAAGATGCTCTCGTCTATTATACCGGTTCTTCTTGATCAGAACGATTTTGAGCAGACTTATTCAGATGTTACCAACTACAAGCTCAAGATCGGTACAGGTGTTTATGGTGTCTTCTGGGATGGTTCAAAACTCAACGGTCTTGGCGATATATCAATCAAAAAGATTGATATTCTGAACCTTTTCTGGCAGTCGGGAATTACGGACATTCAGGACAGTCGCTATGTGTTCCACGTTGAGTTGATGGACAATAAGCTGATTCAGGAGAGATATCCTCAGACCGCCAATAAGCTTGGTGGTGAAACAGGTGTTGTAAGTAAGTACTTGTATGACGATACTGTCGACACAACGAAAAAATCGTGCATCGTTGACTGTTATTACAAGAAGAACGTCAACGGCAAGACAATCCTGCATTATTGCAAATTCGTCAATAATATCGTTCTTTATGCTACAGAAAATGACGATGAATATGCCAAAAGAGGTTGGTATGACCACGGTATGTATCCCTTCGTTGTTGATGTTCTCTTCAAGACAGAAGGCACTCTTGCTGGTTTCGGTTATATAGACCTTGCAAAAGACACACAGACATATATCGACAAGGGTAATCAGGCAATTTTGAAGAATGTTATTGCTAATGCTACACCGAGGCACTTCATTTCGAAGGGAGGTAGTGTCAACGAGAGCGAATACCTTGACATCAACAATCCTCTCATTCACGTTGATGGAATGCTTGGTCAGGATACAGTAAGACCCATTCAGACCAACACGTTAAGCAATGTGCATGTATCAGTTATCAGCAATAAGATTGATGAGCTGAAAGAAACCACAGGTAACCGTGACATATCAACAGGTGGCACTTCAAGCGGTGTCACCGCTGCATCAGCTATAGCTGCTATGCAAGAAGCAGGAAGTAAGCTCTCAAGAGACAACAACAAAGCATCATACAGAGCCTTTCGTAAGGTAATCAACCTTGTAATTGAGCTTATAAGACAGTTTTATGACCTGCCTCGATGCTTCCGTATCATCGGCGAAAACGGTGCAGCGGAATTCGTCTCTTATTCTAACAAAGACATTCAGCCACAGATGCAGGGTACTCCCTTCGGAGAGGATATGGGATATCGACTTCCTTTGTTCGATATCGAGGTCACTGCCCAGAAGCAGAGCCCTTACAGCAAGATGGCGCAGAACGAGCTTGCACTTCAGTTCTTCGGTGCAGGTTTCTTCAATCCTCAGATAGCTGACCAAGCCCTCGCTTGTCTTGAAATGATGGACTTTGACCGCAAGGACTTCATAATGCAGAGGATATCCCAGAATGGAACGATGTTCCAGCAGATGCAGATGATGCAGGCGCAGATGTTGCAGATGGCACAGATTATTGACCGACACGAAGGCAGTAATCTGACACAGCAGCTTGCGGCAGGCTTTGGCTTAAATGTACCAGCTATGCCCACAGGCAATGTTCCTCAAAAAGGTACAGTAGAAGAGACCGAGGCTCTCGGTGGAGAGGAGAAAAAAGAATCCTCTACCACAAAAAATGCGAGACAGAGAGTTGCTGAATCTACATCGCCCACATAAGGAGGGCTTATGGTTACTATCAAATATGAGACATCGCCCAAGCACAAAACTTTTTCTTTAACCGTGACAGGACACGCAGGACAGGCTGAGGTCGGCAAAGACCTCGTCTGTGCTTGCGTATCCATTCTTACATATACAGCCGCTCAAAATGTTGAGTTTCTGTCCGGTGTAGGAGCTTATGCTTCACCACCGACAATCTCACTTAACGAAGGAGACAGTCTTATCGAGTGCAAGGTTGCCGAGCAATCGCTATATAAGAACCTTGCCAACCGATTGGATGCTGTAGTGACAGGCTTCCGTCTCCTTCAGGCTTCATATCCGCAGTATGTCACCTTTACATTCAATGGCAAGGCTGAAAAGCCTTAATATATAAGCCACGAGTCGCCCACGATACGGGCAGAAAGGAAAGGAAAATATGTTTAACAACAGCAACAGCTTCGAATCTGTTAACCTTCAGCTTTTTGCAGACGGTTCTGGCACAGCAGGTAGCGGAGCAACAACGGGCGAAGCAGGGACAGTCGCCGTGTCCAATGGTAGAAACGCCAATCCTTTTGCGAATGTGCAGTACGGCATTCAGACAGAGACAGGCACAGCACCAGTCACCGAGGTGCAGACAGAAGACCCTCCTGCAGAAGATGCAAACGCTCGCTTTGAGGCACTCATCAAGGGTGAATTCAAAGAGCAGTTCAATCAGAGAATGCAGGATACAGTGCAGAAGAGGCTGAAAAGCTCAAAGGAAACCGTAGACAAGTTCAACGCACTTGTTCCCACCCTTGAGATGCTTGGCAAAAAGTATGGTGTCGATGCTACAGATATCGATGCCCTCACCAAAGCCATACAGGATGACGATGCTTACTACGAAGAAGAGGCCCTTGAAAAAGGTCTTACAGTAGAGCAGCTCAAAAATATCCGCAAGATTGAAAGGGAAAACGCTGACCTGAAAGCAAAAATGGATGCAGAAAGAGCACGTCAGAACGCTGACAGGCTTTATGCATCGTGGATGCAGCAGGCAGAAGAGGCAAAGCAGGTCTATCCTTCCTTTGATTTCAGAACCGAAATGCAGAACCCGAAGTTTCAGGACTTACTCCGCAATCACATTGATGTAAGAACTGCATATGAGGTTATTCATAAGGATGAAATCATCCCTGCGGCAATGCAGTTTGCTGTGCAGACCACAAAGCAGAACCTTACAAATCAAATCATTGCCAACGGAGCAAGACCTATCGAGAATGGTAACAGCTCTCAGGGAGCTTCGGTTACAAAGAGTGATGCGTCAGCACTCACCAAAGCAGCCCGTGCGGAAGTTAACCGCAGGGTAGCAAACGGAGAGAGAATCACTTTTGGCTAACCACAAGAGGATTTAATCTCCGACAAAAATACTACGATTGGAGATTAAAATTATGTTCGATTACATTTACACACCCCTCAACCTTCAGCTTTTCGCTGACCCCAACACAAACGTAACCACAGATGCAGGTCTCTCAGCTGAGAATAAGACTCATTACGATATGACTCTTATCGATGAGGCTGGACCGTACCTCGTTCACGATCAGTTCGGCCAGAAGAGACCTATTCCTCGCAACGGCGGTAAGAAAATCGAGTTTCGTAAGTATGCTTCTTTCCCCAAGGCTCTTACACCTCTCACTGAAGGTGTAACTCCTAACGGCAGAAAGCTGTCTGTAAGCACCATCGAGGCAGAAGTCTCTCAGTATGGTGACTACGTTACACTTTCCGACGTTCTTGACCTCACCGCAATCGACAACAATGCTCTCGAGGCTACAAAGCAGTGCGGCAGACAGGCAGGTCTTACACTTGATACTGTCACAAGAAATGTCCTTCAGTCAGGTACAAACGTATATTACTGCGGTGGCAAGGATAGCAGAAAGAGCCTTACTGTTGCAGACAAGCTTACTGTAGCTGATGTCAAAAAGATTGCTGCTATTCTTAAGGCGGCAAACGCACCCAAAATTAACGGCTCATATATCGGTATCCTTCACCCTTATGCCTCTCACGACCTTATGAGCGACCCTGAGTGGATTGATGCTCATAAGTATGCAACTCCCGAAAACATCTACGAAGGTGAAATCGGTAAGGTTGCAGGTTTCCGTTTCGTTGAGACCTCCGAGGCAGCTATCTACAAGGATGAGACTTGTCCTGATGGTCTTGCGGTCTTCGGCTGCCTCTTCCTTGCCGAAGGTGCATATGGCGTTACTGAGGTAACCGGCGGCGGTCTTCAGACCATCATCAAGCAGCTCGGCTCTTCCGGTGTTGCTGATGCTCTTAACCAGAGAAGCTCTGTAGGTTGGAAGGCTATCAAGACAGCAGAAATTCTCGTTGAGCCTTATCTCATCAGAGCAGAGTGCTGTTCTTCATTCTCTGCAGATGCTAAGGCAAACTAACAATCCAATAAGGGGAGGTCATAGTACCTCCCCAAAATCAAATCAAGGAGGCTATTATGGCTAAAAATACAAACACAGCGGCTCCCACAACAGCAGCTCCTAAAGATACTGTAAAAGTCAAGATTCCGCTTACAAAAACTGAAAGGGATGATGTTTTTGTCGGTCTTAACGGCAAGACCTACCTCATCAAAAGAGGTGTTGAGGTTGAAGTGCCGAAGGGTGTTGCAGAAATCCTTGCCCACAAGGAAAAAATGCTCGAAACCTCTATGAAGTTTGAAGCAGAACTTGCCGCAAACAGCGAAAAAGACAAATAAGCCGTAACGGCAAATAAAGCAAGGGGAGCAGTATACACTCGCTCCCCAATTTAATATAAGGAGGATGCCTGTATGACGATTATTGAGGCTATCCACGCTATTGATTCAATCAAACCCAACAACTACAAAGAACTGGACAAGGTAAGGTGGCTTTCTACACTCGATGGTCTTATCAAGATAGAGATTATCGACACTCACGAGGGTGCTGAGGACATCATATTTACAGGGTATGGCGAGAATACACCTACCGATACAGAGCTTCTTGTCCCTTCACCGTATGCAGAAAAACTCTATGTACAGTGGCTTCAGTCACAGATAGATTACGCCAATGAAGAGACAGCGAAGTATAACAACTCCTCGGCTGTATTTAACCACACATACAGCGAGTTTGATAGATATTACAACAGGACTCATATGCCTGTTTCCAAACAGAGAAAATATTTTTAAGGAGGAATAACGATGTATCTGCCTTCCTTAAATGAAATAAAGACAAACAGAGATATGGTCGATGTATTCGGAGGCTATAACCATAACCTCCGTATTAACAACGGCGAATTCTTTGATATGAAAAACCTTACCTCGTCATATTATCCCACCATATCTCCGAGAGGTAAGCGAGGCGTTTACACTGTTCCTACATCAGAATCAGGCATACAAGGAATCATTGCCAAGGATAAGCTGTGCTGGGTAGATGGCAGAGACTTCTATATCAACGGATATAAGGTCGAAATGCAGCTTAATGACGAACCCAAGAGCCTTACGGCAATGGGTGCATACGTCATCATTATGCCCGATAAGAAGTGGATTAACACCTTGAAGACAGACGAAGACGGCAACAGATGGGGCTATATAGAGAACAGGGTTACGGTGCCTTCAGAAAACAACGATATTTCATTTTCTATGTGCCGTATGGATGGAGAGGTGTTGGATAATGTTGCTTCGGGTAATGCTGCTCCCGATGCACCGAACAACCTTGACTATTGGATAGATACCTCTTCCGATACCCACACACTCAAACAGTGGGATGCTACCACATCGATGTGGACATCGATTGCGACAACCTATATACGTATCTCATCTCCCGGCATTGGTCAAGGCTTCAGCAAGGGTGACGGCATCACGATATCAGGTCTTGCAGGACGAGAAGATCTGAAGAGCATCGATGGCAGCTTCATTATATGGAGCTTAAGCGAGGATTTTATAACCATAGTCGGCATTATCGACCAATCCAAGACAATAACCGATAAGGTGACAATAAGCCGTACTATGCCCGAAATGGACTACATTACAGAGGCAGGCAACAGGCTGTGGGGGTGTCGCTACGGATTGAGTGCAAGCGGTGAGGTTGTGAACGAGATATATGCCTGTAAGCTCGGTGATTTTAAAAATTGGAACTGCTTTGCAGGTGTGTCAACCGACAGCTATGTTGCATCTTGCGGTACTGACGGAGTGTGGACCGGTGCTGTAACTCATCTCGGATACCCTGTATTCTTCAAAGAAGGTTTTCTTCACAAGGTTTACGGCAACTTCCCGTCAAACTTCCAGATACAGACTACAGCTTGCAGAGGTGTAGAGAGAGGCAGCCATAAAAGCCTTGCTATCGTAAACGAGACCTTATATTACAAGTCGGCATCGGGTGTCTGTGCTTATGATGGTTCTCTGCCGCAAGAAGTCTCGTATGCTTTTGGTGACGAGCGGTTCTGCAACGGTGTCGCAGGTTCGTGTGGCAATAAGTACTACATCTCAATGAAATCTATGCAGACCAATGAGTATGTACTGATGGTATATGACACATCCAAAAGGATGTGGCACAAGGAAGATAGCCTTCGGGTAAATGCTTTCTGCTGCTGTGACAGTGAGTTGTACTATATCGATGCTGCTGACGGCAAGATAAAGACGATGCTCGGCAGCGGAGAACTTGACACCAATCCTGTTGAGTGGATGGCTGAAACAGGTGTGCTCGGTACAGATATGCCGGATAAGAAGTACATTTCAAGGCTCACCATAAGGTTATCTCTCACCCTCGGTGCAAGGGTGCAGATATATGCACAGTATGACTCTTGCGGAGCGTGGGAACACCTTGGAACGCTTAACGGCACAACGCTGAAAACATTCTCCGTCCCCGTAAAGCCGAAGAGATGCGACCATATGAGGCTTCGTCTTGTAGGTGTGGGCGAAGCAAAGATATATTCCATCGTTAAAGTAATTGAGCAGGGGAGTGATATGTAATGGCGATTGACATCAGACTCCCTAATATTACTGCCCAAACAGAGAAAGGTCAGCTTGAGCAGATACGAAGCTACTTATATCAGTTTGCAGAAAACCTTAAATATTCGCTTAGTGTTATCGAGCTTAACACAAACGATGCTGTTGTTCAGGCTAAGGCGGCAAGCGGTTCGGCAAGCACTCCGACTCCTGAACAGGCGGTTCAGCAGTTCAACAATCTTAAAAATCTCATAATATCTTCGGCAGATATAATTAATGCTTACAGCGAAGAGATTACCTATAAGCTGTCGGGAGAATTTGTAGCACAGTCAGATTTCGGCACATTCAAGGAAGAAACTGTGAAGCAGGTTGAGGAAAACTCCAAGAACCTTACAGCTTATTACAAGAAGGTCGAAGAAATCGATGGTGTACAAAAGAATACACAAGCTTATATACGTTCAGGTTACATAACCTTGGAAAACGGCGAAGAAGTTTGCGGTGTTGAAATAGGACAACTCAGTGACGGTGATATAGAGGATAACGAATATTCCGGCTTGGTTAGATTCCTTCCTTCAAAAACCGTTTTCTACGATGAATATAATAATCAGATGGCTGTGCTGAGTAATCGTGAACTTATTATCGGTGGCATTGTATGTTCAGGCGATGTGTATATAAAAAACTTTGTCTTATCCGTACACGAGGTGCACGGATTCTCGATTAAGCCTACAGGAAGGGTGATATAGCGTGGCGACGTCAACAATTTATTTCAACAGAGCAGGAACAACTCGCCTTGAAATTGGTACTGCTATCAACCTTCTGCACTATGCCAAGGTTACCCTCCTAATCGGCAATACAGTTATTCACACTTCAGGCAACCTTCCAAAGGGTCAGGAATATTATGACTGGACTATAAGCGACTCCGAAAAGGCACAGATTATAAGCCTTCTTCCCGCCAACTCGAACACCGTGACGGGCACTATGAAGGTTGATATGTTCTGGGCTTCATCGGGCAAAGATGACGATTTAAGCCTTAATGACAAGGAGCACACTGTGTCCTTCATTCTTGAAGAAACCGAGGACACGAAGCCTACAATTACAATCACAGGCAAGAATCCAATCCCGTATGCAGATTATGTACAGAGCAAAACACAACTAAATTACTCAATGGATGCATTGGCCAAGAATAGTGCATCAATAAAGTCTGTTACAGTAACTGTCGGTGGTAATTCTTGCTCTCTTATCTCTGAAAGCAATGGCAGTTATGTATTTGAGTCTGCTTTACTTTTCAGCAAAGGAACAAATAACATCGTTGTCACGGCAACGGATTCCAGAGGCTTCAAACGAACTGTAAGGGACAGCATTTACGTACACCCGTACGCTCCTCCTATTTTGATACCGGTAAATACCGAGAGCGGTCTTACGTGCCGAAGATGGAGAACAGATGTTAACGAATACGATGATATGCACGGTACTGCTTGCCGTGTAGTTGTCAATGTATACGCTACTTACGTTCCTGAAATACAGACGAGCTACTCGATGTATTACAAATACAAAAAAGCTGGTGCTGAAGAATGGTCAGCAGAGACATTTATCGGTGAAAAAGCTATCGAAGGTACAGGCTCAACCAAGTTCGATGTAGTCATATCAGATGTTCAATTTGATACTGAATCTGAATATGATATCGAAATTAAGGTAGTCGATGTAGTTGGCGGTGAACACACACGTTATGAGCGGCTTCTCTGTCAGGAAACCTCTTTCAATATCGACCGCAAGGGTCAGAGTGCGGCATTTGGTAAGTATGCAACTAAGCCAAAGACATTGGATTCTGCTTGGGATATTCACTCGGATACCGATATTGTAGCTGACGGCAAGGTTGCAGGTGCAAGCGTTGAAGCAATCATTCTTGTGATTGATGGTAAAGAGATAAAAGTAACTGCAGACGAAATTAATTCGTTAAAAGGCATTCAAGGCGAGGTGCAAATAAGGTTGACGCAGATATCCAATTCTGCAAGTGCAACGGCAAGTAACCTTCAAAACAATTATTATAACAAAGTAGCAATCGACAGCTTTATAAGCTCGATTGAGAGTAGACTCAAGGCTATTGAGGGCAAATAAAAGGAGTGACACATATGGAATTTGATAAGAAAAAGCTCGATGCAGGGCTAAAAAAAGCAGTAGACATAGGTGCAAACATAATTAATACCGGCGTTCCTATAGCCGGTAAAGTTGTTAACACAGGTATAGATATTCTGTCATCGCTTCTTGGAGGTAACAACGGCACTGGCGGTACAGGTGCATCCGGTGCAGCAGATTACAATAAGCCTTATACTCCGAGCAACTCCGTTACACAGCTCGGTAAGGACTTGAATGCTGCCACCAAGCCTGTACAGAAACCATCGCAGTGGCAGGATACACTTCAGCAGACTATGGATGCAATCCTTAACAAGGGCGACTTCAAGTATGATGTCAACGCTGATGCATTATTCAATCAGTATAAAGACCAATATATCCTTGGTGGACAGATGGCAATGCAGGACTCTATGGGTCAAGCGGCGGCACTCACAGGCGGTTATGGCAACAGCAATGCACAGACAATAGGTCAGCAGCAGTATCAGGTATATCTTCAGCAGCTCACAGATAAAATTCCAGAACTTTATCAGCTTGCAAGAGATTCGTATGACAGAGACCTTTCTAACCTCTACAACCGTTATGGTCTTCTTTCGGATGCTGAAGCAAAAGAATACTCACGATACCGTGACGAGGTATCTGATTTCTATGCTGACAGAGATTACCTCACAAACCGCTATTACAACGAGCGAGACTTCGACTACGGTCAGTGGGCTGATAACAGAGACTTTGCTTATACACAGCACAGAGATGCTGTAGCCGACAAGCAGTGGCAGGATACATTTGATAGAAATGTCTATGAGTCGGACAGGAATTACAACCGAGGTGTTTATGAATCCGACAGAAACTACAACTATCAGGTAGGTCGGGATGCTGAAGCTGACAGACAGTGGCAGGCTGCCTTTGATAGAGGTGTCTACGAGTCTGACAGAGACTACAACCGGGGTGTGTTTGAGTCTGACAGAAATTATGACTATACAATCAGCAGAGATGCTGTTGAAGACCAGCGATATGATGCACAGTGGCAGAACACTCTTGCACAGCAGGCTATTCAAAATAGTCAGTGGGAGAAAGAATATGACCTCGCAGTTAAGAAGGCTAACGCGGATGTTGTAAGTAATGCTGCTTTGTATGGCGGTGACGATGACAATCTCAGCCCCATAGGCGATGATAACCACGACAATGGTGTAAAAGGTTGGTACGATTATAGCGATGAAGAGCATAATACGAGACTTGAGGAAAATGGTGGCTCGATTTATCAATCAACTTTGACCGACCTTAAGGAAATGAAAAAAAATGGCGTAAGTGATAGCGAAGTGCAGAATTATCTGCTTGAGTTGGTAGGCAATAGCCATTTGACAAGAACGGAATATATGAGCTTGTACAATAAATATCGTGACAATAAATTAAGCTGATAGACAGCGAGAGGAGTAGATTATGACTTACGAAGAGATAAGAAAAAAGCACGGCGGTGGTGCTTCACAAGTGAAATCACAGAGTGATACATCATCTTCGTATTATGCTCTTCGTGTTAAACACGGACTAAACGATGAAGTTGACGAAGAGTATATAAATTCGTACATCAGAGACTTTAATTCCTATGCGAATTCAAGTCAGAAGGATTATAACGGGCTGAGTTATAAAACCGCAAGAAACTATTCCCAAAAATACAGAGAAGCCAGTGATGATCTTGCATATAGGGCAAACAACATAAAAGGTTACCTTCAAGTAAACAAGGATAGCATCGACTCTAAAACTTATGGTGAACTGCAATCATATCTAAAAGAAAGTGGTAATGCATTAGATACTACACGCAGAGCTTTTGATGAGGTTAACAAATTTTACTCTCAGTGGGATACCGAAGAGGATTACAATGATTATCTGAAAAGTATTGAGGAAAGAGAAGAACTCCTCAAACTCGATACAAAAACCACAAAAGCTGAGATAGATAGCCTTGACAGCAGAATTGCATCCCTTGAGTCAAATATTTCACAGATGCAGACCGATTATAATAATAAATATGGTTCTGGCAATGGCACTCAAAAAGAGTACGCTCCTATGCTGGGCAACAATGACCCGTATGCCAATACACCAAACAATGGCAATCCCTATGGTAGTGGTGCATACCGACCGCCTGCAAATCCCACGGGCGTGGTTTCCGGCACTTCTCACGAAGCACAGGAAATGCTCGACAAAATTGGTGCAGCACAGAACGAGCTTGCCACTCTTCGTAAAGACCGAAGTGCTAAAAATACAACGTACAACCGTGCAATGCATCTTCAGACGGCTGATAACCTTTACAATACAGCTATTAATTCCAAAGACTTTGAACTGTATAGCGAGGAGGGTGCTGACAACGAGCTTGCAAATAAGCGAACCGCTTATGATAACGGCTACGAACTCGGTGAGGCAACAACGCTTACACTTGAACAGAGGTTCGCAAAATACGCTACCGACGAAGAAATGGACATATACTCTTACTATATCGGCAAGGGTGATGAAGTATCTGCACAGGCATTTCTTACCTCAATGGAAGAGACTATCAACTCACGCAAGGGACTTGATATGTTCGAAACTCTTGAGGATAACACCGCACTCGAAATGGCATTCGGTGTTGCGGCAGGTCTTCAGCAGTTTGGTACGGGTATCGGAAATCTCTTCACAGACAAGGATTACTATACTCCGACAGCCACGCAGATGGCATCGGCAAGTGTAAGAGAAGACCTTGCTGATGATGGATTTAAGCTTCCGGAGTTTATGGGCGGCAGTTCTCTTGGTCAGGCTGGATACGATATGATTACTACAACTGCCAATATGTTGCCGTCAATCCTTGCATCTGCGGCCGTGACATATGCTACAAAGGGTGTTGCTACCCCTGCTGTAGCGCAGGCTTTAGGTGGTGCTGTAGGTTCTACAATCCTTGGTGCATCGGCAGGCGGTAACGCATATGCTGAAATGATTAACCTTGGTTATGATAAAGGTCAAGCGAAAACTTATGCGGCACTTGTCGGCGGTTCTGAAGCTGGTCTTCAATACCTTATGGGCGGTATTGGTAAGCTTGGCGGTATCGCAACGAATAAGGGATTAACCGCTATAGTCAATAATATCGACAACGCATTTGCAAGAACAGCAATTAAGTTCGGAGGTAAGGTGGTTTCCGAAGGTTTCGAAGAGTATGCACAGGAGATACTTGATCCGTTCTTCAAAAATCTTGCCTTTAACGAAAGTAACGAGATTAATCTTTTTACTCCCGAAGCGATGTACAGCGGTGTTTTGGGTGCTCTCTCGGCAGGATTCCTGGACGGCATACCGAGCGGTGTAAGCGCAGGTGTAAATGCTGCGCGTACTTACCAGACAGGTAAAACGCTTACGAAAAATAAGAACTTTGATGTGTCAAATCTTATTGAGCTTGGCAATAAGATGTCGGCTGACTCCGTTGCGTACAAGATTGCTGATAAGGTTAATGAGAAGACCGGTGCATATACCATTGGCAAACTATTCCACGCTATAGGTGCGGAGCTGTCTGTTCAAAATCAGCAGGATATTGTCAAGTCTCTTACACGCAAAGGTGTTGCACCTGAAAACGCTGAGACTATTGCAGACTGGCTCGGTGCTACCGTAAACGGAGCAAAGCTCACTAAACAACAGATTAATGCACTTGAACTTAATGAAGATATTGCAAACACCTTCCGTGACGTTGTTATCAATCCGAATTCGACCATAAATCAGCGTAGACAAGCTTGGTTTGAGGCGGGCGGCTTTGATGTTGCTCCTAACACAGCTGCGGATATGAATACATATTCTCCCGATGCTGTTATAGATAGAATCAATGAGTCACAGATGCTGACAACACAGTCTGCACCGAGCCTTGAAACACAGCTCGCACAGCTTGCACATTCAACAGTAACAGGAAAAGATGTTGCTGTTGAAACTGAAGCACAGAGCGGTGCTTTTATACCGTTGGCAAAGCAGACCGCACCTGTTCAGAGTACATCAAAAATAAAAGCTCTTGACAGCACTACCGCTCAAAAGCTCGATGTGTCTCCTATTGAAGGAAAGACTATTCTTAAAAGCACCAATGAGGATGTCAACATCAAGAAGATTGCATCAGTCAAAGACGGTGCTATGAGCTTTGAGCTTGATGACGGTAGAGTTGTTTCTTCAAAGGATGTCAGCTACGGCACTCAGGGTGAAGCCCTTGTATATGAGACTGTAACAGATCTTACAGCAGATGTAAGCTCAGCTAATGCAATAGTCGGTATATTTAAAGCCGCAAAACCGAGTTCGCCACGTGCCTGGCTTGCAGGTGCGGCCGCTGTTTATACGGACGGAATGTACAATATTCCCTATGCCGAAGTTGCCGCTCAGAATTTTACGGACAGTCTTACCGAGAGTGAAAAACAATTTCTTTATAATCTCGGCAAAAAATATTCAAAAGCTAAGGCGAATGCAGAAGAAAACCGTCTTAAAATGCAAAAATCTGCCATTAAAAAGACTGCAAGAAAAAAGGGCAAAGTTACTCTGAATGGCAAAGAAAACTTCAATACCAAAGGATTTACCGATGTTCAGCGAGCTTCTTTATCTTATGCAAATGTACTTAGTGAAATAACCGGTGTTGAGGTGCGTCTTTTTGAGAGTGGAAAGGTCAACGGCAGGTTTGTTTATACCGATGAAAACGGCGAAGTGAAGGCGGCTCCCAACGGAAAATACATACCCGGCAGCAATATCATAATGCTTGATATAAATTCGGGAATAAAGGGTGAGGGCACAATGCTCTATACTCTTTCTCATGAGCTTACGCACTACATCAAAGAGTGGTCGCCTGCAAAATTCCAATCGCTTGCGAATTTCCTTATGGAGCAATACGGCAAGCAGGGTCAGAGCGTTGATGAGCTTGTTCAGGCACAGATTCGCAAAGCTAAATCCAACGGCAGAACTATCGACTACGATACAGCCTATGAAGAGGTAATTGCCGACTCAATGGAGAGTATGCTGACCGACGGTAAGGTTATTGAAAAGCTGCAGCAGCTTTATAAGCAGGAGAAGACTCTGTTTGAGAAGATCTCCGATTTCATCAACAAATGGGTTGATAAAGTCAAGCAGATATATTCACGCTATTCTCCCAACTCAAAAGAGGGTAAGCTCGTACTTGAGATGAAAGACTCTCTTGAAGAGCTGCAGTCTAAATTTGCTGAGGCTATTTATGCTGCGAGTGAAAATGTCACTGAAATAAAAAACACCGCTACAAATAGCGGTGTTGAAAAGCATAGTGCTAAAGCAAATTATGACTATAGCAAACCGTTTGAGCAGCAGATAGACGACTATAAAAACGGATTAATTCCTAAATCGGATACTTTGGTTTTAGGTGGTACACCTGAAGTTTATCAGAATATTGGATTTAATTCATTACCCATGACGATAAACACAACTCACATTGATTATGCTTTAAATGGCACAAGAGACGCAGACCACTTTTTAGGTGAGTCTCTTTTGAAACAATTGCCCGAAAAGATAAAAGAGCCAGTTGCTGTTTTTATTTCGAGAACTAAAGGTACTACAAGCGTTGTTGCGTTATTGAATTTTACAGTCAATGGAAAACAAACAGTAGTGCCGATAGTTATTGACGGCTTCGGTTTTCAAAACAGTATTAGAATTGATAGCAATTCTATAACGAGTGTTTATGGCAAAACATCGGCAATAAATCAACTTTGGAACGCAGTAAATGCTGAAGCTAACGGAAACTTCTCCTTGCTTTACGCTAATAAAAAAGAAACCGCAACGCTTCTTCAGAGGGCCGGTCACCAATTGTCCGGTCGGCTGATACCTCACGACGGTTTCTATCACAGTATACGTGAAAACAATTCTCCTGTCAAGCCGAAATTTGAAAATGTTACTCAATCTCGTCAATTCAAGAATTGGTTTGGTGACTGGCAAAATCATCCGAAGAATGCAAGCAAAGTCGTCAACACAGACGGTACGCCAAAGGTAATGTATCACGGTACACCTGCTCAGTTTACAGAGTTTGACAAGAAGAAAGCTAAATCAAGCGGATTTTACGGAAGAGGATTTTATTTCACCGACAGTGAGAGTCACTCAAATCAATACGGCAACTCAATGGCGGTTTATCTTAATGTCAAGAATCCGTTAGCTCCCGGTGAAAATGCTTTAAGTAAAACACAGCTTAAAAAATTCCTTGAGGCAGTAGCTGAGAATGAGGATGATTACGATATCTGGAATTATGGTACAGATAACATCGACAAAATAATAAACAACATCTATAAAAATGATGCTTTTTCTGTAATTCAAGATGTCAACGCAACGGCAATCGGAGATTTTACAGAAGCATTACGACTCTTTAACGAGGTGAACGGAACTGATTTTGACGGAATTATAACACCGACGGAAACTGTTGTGTATGAGCCGACTCAAATCAAATCCGCAACAGATAACATCGGAACATTTGACAGCAATAATCCGGATATCCGATATTCGGAACGTGACTACTCCTTTGACCCTGAGTTGGTTGCTGACCTGCAGGCGGATGCTGACAAGCTTAAAAGTGATGTTGCCAACCTCAAGGAGCTGCTTAAGCTTCAGCAAACTGTAACGCATGGTACTGTATTTACCAAAACCTCTGTCAATGCTGCTGCATCCAAGCTGATGAAAACTTTCGGTATGAACCAGGGCAAAACAGAGCTTGCCTCAGCTCTCAATGAGTTTTATCGGTTCGTTGCTTCCTCTGAGGACCTTAGCTGGGAGTCTGTAATGACCGAAGCCGGTAAGGTTGCCGACCGTGTGATTGAGATTGTTCCTGCTCGTGAGCAGCGCAACGATTATTCAGAAAAAATACTAAAAGAAATACGAAACAAGGGTATTTCTTTGACAGATGAGCAAAAAACAGAAATTGCCAATAAGTACGACAGCTATAATAATTTCCGTAAATCTCATATGGGTAGTATGGTTCTTTCGGATAAAGGTATTAGTCTTGAAAGGCAATGGCAGGAATGGGCTGAACTTTATCCCGATGTGTTTGATAAGGGTGTAACTGCAGCTGATATGCCCGAAGCTCTTTCAGATATTGTTTCCGACCTTCGTCTTACACGTAAGATGGTAAAAGAGCTCGACACAGCAGAAAGCCGTCAGATGATGCTTAATGAGATTTATGACAGCTACTGGGGCGTTTCAACTCTTCACACCCTGGCTGACCGACATCAAAAGCAGGTTAATCTTCTTAAATCCAAACACAACGCTCAAATGTCAGAGCTTCGTGCAGAATATAAGGAGCGTGAGAAGAAGACAGCTCAGAGATATCAGGAGATGATCAAGCGTATTCGTGAGCACAAGAACAGACAGATGGAAGAATATAAAGAGGCTGTACGTGTATCAAAGGAACGCATGAGCGATCAAAAGAAACGCACTGTAATGCGTAACAAGATTAAGAAGGTTGTCAATGAGCTTAATCATTACCTTCTTAACGGTACCAAAGACAAGCACGTTATGGAGGGTATGCAGAAGGTTGTCGCTGAAGCACTTGATATTCTTAATATGGATACAGTCGGTGCTGATGAGCGTGTTGCCAAATACAATGCTCTTATTGCTGAAGCTACCGACTCCGATGTCATCGAAGCACTGACCGCTACAAGGGACAGAATCAAAGGTCAGGGTGACAGGCTTTCAGAGAAGCTCACTTCTCTTAAGAGTGCATATGCGGATATCATCAATTCGTCTGACCCTCTTATTGCAAACGCACACGATGATGTTGTTGAAGCAAAGATAGCTTCTGTTGCAGAGGCAATCGGCAACACTCCTCTTCGTGATATGTCCATGTCACAGCTTGAGGAGGTCTATGACCTCTATAAGATGGTGCTGACCAATATCCGCAAAGCAAATAAACTGTTTGCAGAAGGCAAGCAGGAGACAATCGAGGAGCTCGGCTTCAAGGTTGATAGTGAAGTCAAAGAAGTTACTAAGCATAAAGACAGAATGCTTGCAATTAATAACTTCGCCCGGAAGATGGGATACAAGGAACTCAAGCCGATATACTTCTTCCGTATGCTGGGTTCAGACACTATGTCCTCACTTTATAAATCTGTGAGAGACGGACAGAACACTTGGTACAGAGATATGGCTGAATCACGCAGATTCCGAGTCAAGACTGAAAAGGAATACGGTTACAAGAAGTGGGACTTCAAAAAGAAGCATACTTTTGAAGCTAAGAGTGGTAAAACCTTCGACCTGACTTTGTCACAGATTATGTCAATCTATGCGTTCTCTCGCAGAGAGCAAGCTTTTGACCATCTTATTAAGGGCGGTATTGTATTTGATGACTCTGTTAAGATCAAAGACAAAGCCAAGAAGACGGGTATACCCCTTTCCTATACGGTCAACACATCGGATGCATTTAATCTGTCCGAGTATACGCTCGGTGAGATAATCGCTACGCTTACCGATGAGCAGAAGAGTTTCGTTGAAACAATGCAGACATACCTGTCCGATACGATGGGTGCAAAGGGCAACGAAGTGTCACTTGAACTTTACGGAGTGAAGATGTTCAAGGAGAAGAATTACTTCCCGTTGAAGTCATCGCAATACTATATGGCTTTCACTGCTGAAGAAGCAGGAGAAACCAAGATTAAAAACTCAAGCTTCAGCAAGGAAACCGTAAAGCACGCAAACAATCCTATTGTGCTGAGTGACTTTATGGATGTGTGGGCAAAGCACGTTAACGATATGTCTATGTATCACGCCTTCGTTCTTCCTCTTGAAGACTTTTCCAGAGTCTTCAATTATCGCACACCTACTTCAGAGGGTAGTGAGACAACATCTGTCAAATCAACAATCCACAACCATTTCACCGAGAGTGCCAACGATTATATCAAGCAGCTTCTCAAGGATATTAACGGAGGCTCGGTAAGCGGTGTCGGAACACAGCTCATTGATAAGATGATTGGTCTCGCAAAGAAAGGTGCTGTATTTGCAAGTGCATCCGTTGTTGTTCAGCAGCCTTCGGCAATAGCCCGGGCAATGGCTCACGTTAATCCGAAATATTTCTTGAATGCTTCATCGTTCAATCTGTTGAGACACAAGCGACTTTGGAAAGAATGCAAACAGTACGCTCCTATTGCAGGTATTAAAGAAATGGGCTACTTCGACACAAGCGTAGGTCGCATTGGTATCGATTGGCTTAAAGCTGACGAGTATAATTCTTGGGTTGAAAAAGCATTTGCGACATTCCACAGTGCAGAGCAATTTAAAGCAAATTTCAATGATGCATTAAGTTGGGCACCGTCAATGGCTGACGAGTTGTCTTGGGTTGCTCTTTGGGAAGCAATCAAGAGAGAAACCAAATCAACCACTAATCTCAAAGTTGGGTCAGAAGAATTCTTCAAGCATTGCGGTGAAAGATTCACAGAAGTTGTTGACCTCACTCAGGTTTATGACTCGGTATTCTCACGCAGCGAGCTTATGAGAAGCAAGGATAGAATGGTTAAGGCTGCAACAGCATTTATGGCAGAACCTACAGTTTCCGCTAATATGCTGTTTGATGCAGGACTACAGGCACACCGGAGCGACAAAAATCTGCTCGGTAAAACTGCAAAGTTTGCTGGAACAGCTTCTTTTGTTGTAGCGGCAGTCATAGTCAACTCACTTCTTAAATCAGCAGTACTCGCAGGCAGAGATGATGACGATGATGAAACATATCTCGAAAAATATGTAGCTTCATTTGTAGGAGACGTTTTGAATGGTATGAATCCCTTGACACTGATACCCTTCGTCAAGGATGTAATCTCGATAATTCAAGGCTACTCTGTTGAACGTATGGATATGTCTGTTATCGATGCTCTCATTACATCGGTTATGGACTTTGGAAAAGATACAAAGACGGACAAGGAAAAGTGGACAGGCTTAATAGGAGCTGTTGCTCAGCTCTTTGGAATTCCTGCCAAGAACATCATCCGAGATATCAACGCTGCTGTTAATACCTTCAATACCTTTACCAACGGCTATACTACAACAAGAACCGGATTAACATCTGCCATCAAAGAAGGTTTGAGTGGAACTGTGACAGCTACGTTTGCCGACAAGGTTTTCGGGAAGAGCTTTGATGTCAGCAAGGGAAAGCAATATTACGATGCTGTAATGAGCGGCGATACAGAGCACGCAAAGCGGATTGTTGCAAGTTATGGCGATGCCAAGAAGGCAGATGCCGCCATTGTAAAAGCTCTCAAGGATTTTGAACCGAGAGTTACCGAAGCTGCACAAGCTCAGATTAACGGTGACAATGCAATAAGAATCCGCTTATCCAAGGAGATTATTGCTGATGGCTTCAAGCAGGATTATGTGGTAAAGGCTGTTAACAGTGCGTTTAACGCTTTGAGCAAAGGAGAAGACGAAGGATATTCTCCTAAGGCACAGAGCTTTTATTCAAAGGATGATTATTTTGATGCCGCTTATAACGGTGATACATCCAACGCAAGCCTTTATAAGGAAGAACTTATCCGAGTTGATATGGAGAACAACGGCAAAACAAGAGAAGAGGCTGAAACCAGTTTCAACAACAGTTTCCGCTCTTCGGTTAAGGATGCTGTTATCGCAGGCGATATTACCGTTGAGAATGCAGCGATAATGCTTGCTGACTTCGGCGGTCTTGATGAGACTTCAGCTTATGAAAAAGCACAGTACTATGATTTCATAGGTAAGAATACCGACCTCAAGTACAATTGGAACGCCGACACGGTTGCAAAGTATATCGATAAAGCAGAACCTGCCGGTATCAGTGTGGCAATCTATGATGACTATCTTGTCAAGAAATCAGAATGTAAAGGCACTGATTACAATGGTGACGGAAAGGCAGATAGCGGCAGCAAGAAGGCACAGATTGTAAAACTCATCAATTCATTGCCGTTAACAGCACATCAAAAGGCAGTGCTCTATAATATGAGCGGTTATTCAAGCTAATGCGTGGGGGAAGGTTTACATCAAACCTTCCCCTTATGCTATTTTTATTATATAAAAGTGCGAAGGAGAAGTGCTATGAATTCTTCTATATTTAAAATATCTCTTGATATCCATAAGCCTGAGTCACAGGTTCTTCTCGATATGAAGAGGCGTGATTCAAGCCGTGCTATACATATCAGCCTTACTGAAAATGGCAGACCGTATCAGATTACGCCTGATTGTTCAGCCGTTTTCACGGCAAAAAAGCCGGACGGAAACCTGATATACAATGATTGCTGCATCGATGGCAATGTGATTATATACGATGTAACTCAGCAGACCGTGTCTTGCATTGGCGAAGTCGATTGTGAAATAAGATTATTCAACAGCGATGGTGGCCTTATTACCAGTCCGCTCTTCGGCATTGTTATTAGCGGTACTGTTTATAATGGTGAAGAAATCGTTGAATCCGCACCCGAATTTGATGCCTTGCAGAATCGTATCAATAAAGCAGATGAGCTTTATAATACAATCAAATCCGCTTATGAAAACGGCGAGCTAAAAGGCGACAAGGGTGATAAAGGCGATAAAGGTGACAAAGGTGAACCGGGTGAGAGCGGTGTCCCTGCCGTTCACATTCTCACAACCGACGCAAAAGACGGCGATATGTGTCTCTATGCACCGCAGAACACGCTCACGCTTGAGGACAGCGGCAAGAGGATATACTTCGATTGGGAAGAATTTAGAAAGCCGATTGATAGTGAAATAGAACCGACAGTAGATATTGTTGGACATTATTATTCTACGGGCTATCTTGCTATTGAAATAAACGGTTATCGTAATGCTCATGAAAATATAATAGGCATAATTATCTATAATAAAGAAAACAGCCGTATAGATAATTATGCGATCGCATTTCAAGATGGTGAAATTCTCACCGAAAACTCTCTACACCAGATAACTAATGAGAACGGTGAGTGGGAAAATTACTGTTATAACAGTGTTGATGAGTTGCCTTTGTATTTGGATTTGTCTGAATTCGACACGCTTGCGGATAATAGTATTACTTCGTCAAATGAATACTTTTTCCACACCGAATACCGTCTTATGAAATATCAGGGTGGCGAATGGACAGAAGTTATTAGTGCATCAACTGAAGGCGGGCTTGACAAAATCAAGCTGACTGCAGAAGAAGCCACCCTTGAGCCGAATACACATTACAGTTTTGGTGAAACGACAGAACTTACTCTTGAATTTGTCGAAGGTGATGCCGAAAAAGTTAACGAGTACACCTTCAGCTTCATTTCAGGTGAGACACCTACCGTATTGACCTTGCCGTCAAGTGTGCAGTGGGCAAACGAGCTGACTGTTGAAGCAAACAAGCGGTATGAGATAAGCATAGTTGACAATATCGGTCTTTGGTGTGCGGTTGACTACACAGCAGAGGTGAGCGGATGAGCAGAAGAAGAATGATGATGCAACAGCAGGCAAGTACCGACAGTGGTATTGAGATACCTGCAGAGTATAAACGAAGCTTTTCGATTTACAACCTTAAGTCAAGCTGGAACAATGATACCGTAAGGTTTGAGCACACAAGCAATGGCTTAGGCGGACCGTCTTACGCCCGTTTGCAATTTATCGGCAGAGAGAACAAATACGCTCAATCTTTAGGTCAGGCATTCAGTGCAAACTCGGCGACACTGCCGTTTCTCGACAGCACGAAGCTTTACAAGCTGACACTTACGGCTGTCAATGTCAGCAATAACTCAACCGACAGCACAGAGGACGTTTTTATTATCGGTATCGGCACACGTGAAAAGAATTACTATAAAGAACTTAACATCAAGGATATAGCGGTCGGTACAAAGATAGAGGTTGAAATGACAGCCGCAACAGGCTTCAGCGGTGCTGTTTTCGGCTGTAAGGTCGGCAGTGCTTTATGGAGCTTTGACTTCAAGTACTGTCTTGAGGAGGTGTGACGGATGAAAAAGAATTATAACTACGCTCGTCTTGACAGAGGCAACTTCGAGTATGCACCGAACAAGCTTGTAATCGGTGACAGGCAG
>JAZPYN010000019.1:0-31588 GCA_045544155.1 Acutalibacteraceae bacterium | reverse complement strand
GGGTAAAGACCAGAGAGTTTACTACTTCAATACAAAGGAAATTTTAGACAATAAATTCGGCACGCCCAACCCGTTTATGTTCGAGGTTGTCAACAAGAGAATAGGTATGGCAAGAACCGTTCAGGTAAGATGCAACGGTGTTTATTCCTACAAAATCACAGACCCGCTTCTTTTTTATACAAAGATTGCAGGCAACGTTGATGACGAATACAGACGCGAAGAAATTGATATGCAGCTCAAGACAGAGTTTATCTCTGCGCTTCAGCCTGCATTTGCAAGACTGACAGAGCTTGAGCTTCGCCCTGCACAGATTCCTGCACACACAGCTGAGCTTAAGGACGCAATGAATGCGGCACTCAAAACAGACTGGACAGACCGCAGAGGTATTTCTGTCGAGTCCATTGCGCTCAATCCCATTACCCTCACAGATGAGGATATGAAAAAGATTACGCAGATGGAAGATGCCGCAACAATGGGCTCTAATCCGTTTATGATGGCAGGCAGAATGACCGATGCACAAGCAAATGCAATGGAAGCAGCGGCAAGCAACCCCAACGGTGCAATGAACGGTTTTATGGGCTTTAATATGGCTATGGGTGCAAACGGCGGCTTCAATGCTGCACAGATGTATCAAGCAGGCGTACAGCAGCAACAGCAGTTTGCTCAACAGCAGCAGGCAGCACCTGCACCGGCAGCTCCTGCACAGGGAAGTTGGAAATGCACCTGCGGAGCAACAGTCAGCGGTAAATTCTGCACGGAATGCGGAGCAAAGAAGCCCGAAGCAGAGGGTTGGACCTGTGCTTGCGGAGCAGTAAACAAAGGTAAGTTCTGTCCCAACTGCGGACAGAAGAAGCCGGATGGTGCACCGCTTTATCAGTGCGATAAATGCGGCTTTAAGCCCGAAGACCCCCACAATCCCCCGAAGTTCTGCCCCGAATGCGGCGACAGATTCGACGAAAACGATATAAAATAAAAGCTTCCTAATAAGGAGGAAACCGAAATGGAGCTTATGACATATAAGTGTCCTAATTGCGGCGGTGCGATCACCTTTGAAAGCGATGAGCAGGAGTTTAAATGTGAATACTGCGACAGCGTTTTTACCAAAGAACAGCTCAGCGAATATGACGAATTACTTTGCAGCAGCGCTCAGCCCGAAAACACTCAGACTATCGAAGAATTTGATTGGAACACAACCGCTAATGACTCAACACTTGAAAATGTCAACACGTATATCTGTCAGTACTGCGGTGCACAGGTAATCACCGATAAAACAACTGCCGCTACCGAATGCCCGTACTGCAACAGCCCGATAATCATTGCTCCGCAGCTTTCGGGCGGACTTCGACCCGACGTTGTAATTCCGTTTAAAATACAAAAAGAGCAGGCTGAAAAAGCGCTGCAGGATTTTTATAAAGGCAAGCTGTTTTTGCCCAAGGAATTCAAAAATGGCAACAGAATCAAAGAGATCAAGGGTGTTTATATTCCCTTCTGGCTGTTCGACTGCGGTGTCGGCGCAAACTTAACCTACAATGCAACAAGGGTAACGCATTGGCGCGATTCGAACTACGAATACACCAAGACTGACAGATACAAAATATGGCGCTCGGGAAGTCTCAGCTTTGAAAAGATTCCCGCTGACGCATCTTCTAAAATGGACGATGCATATATGGATGCGATCGAACCGTACAACTATGCCGACCTCGTTGACTTTGATGCAGCGTACCTTTCGGGATATATGGCAGACAGATACGACGTGACCGTTGAACAAAACACGCCCAGAGTAAACAGCAGAATTGAAGCCACAACGGTTGACACCTTCCGTCAGACTGTCAGCGGATACACAACTGTTACATCGGACACAAAAAACATAGGTATCAGTAACGGCAAAGCTAAATACGCCCTGCTCCCCGTATGGATGCTCAGCACAAAGTATAAAGACAAGATGTACACCTTTGCAATGAACGGACAAACAGGCAAGCTTGTAGGAAGCCTTCCCGTTGACAAGAAAAAATACTGGGGCTGCCTGCTCGGCATCGCCGCAGGACTCATTGCATTGGGTCAGCTCTTTGTATTTTAAGGGGGGAAGAAAAATGAAGAAATATGTTTGTTTCGCTGTTTCTTTTATATTTGCCTTCGTCCTCGCTGTCCCTTGCTTTGCTCAGGTTGATTCGCCGTATATGATTGACAATGCGGACCTGCTCAGCGACTATGAAGAGCAGTATCTGCTGACAGAAATTGAAAACCTGCGCAGCAAATTCGGCTATGACATAATTATTCACACAACATACGATACCGAGGGCAAAGATATTATCAGCTACTGTGACGATTACTATGATGAAGGAAATTATGCCGAAGACGGTCTGATTTTTGTTATCAGCATGGCAGAGCGTGATTACTACACAAGCACCTGCGGCACGCTTGTTGACTATCTGCCCGATTATCAGATTGACTACATTTGCGCGAGCGTTACGCCTTACCTCTCCGGGGGCAGTTACTTCTCCGCTTTTGAAGAATATCTGCGCGGACTGAATTCATATTTCGGCGGCTATGGAAGCGGCGGAAATTCACCTGATATTCATTACGACGCAGACAGCTACGGTGACAATTACTACATTGACGACTATTACACAGATAATTATCAGCCGTCAGTAAAAGACTATGCAATTCGCGAGTTTATTTTAATCTTAATTGCGTTTATCATAGCCTTTGTTATCACAACAATAATCAAGAGTAAAATGAATACAGCCGTAAAGCAGCGCGATGCAGACAGCTATGTTGTTGGCGGCAGTTTTGTGCTCAGCGGTCAGCGTGATGCATTTGTAGGCACGCACACCGCACGCAGAGCCATACCGAAAAACAATAACACCAACCACGGCGGAAGAATCGGCGGCGGTGGCAGCGGAGGCGGTCATATTTCCTCCGGCGGTGTAAGGCACGGCGGCAGCGGCGGAAAATTTTAAAAATATTATATTGCAAACAACAAAAACAACCTGCTTCAAAATGAATCGAAGCAGGTTGTTTTTGTTGTTAGTTAATCCAACTGTGCGATTTCGTGATAAAGGTCGGCGTATCTTCCACCCATTTCAAGGAGTTCTTCATGTGTGCCGCGCTCGACGATTCTGCCGTTCTCAAGCACCATAATTGCGTTAGCTGTACGCACGGTTGAGAGTCTGTGGGCAATTACAAATGTCGTTCTGTTCTCCATAATCGCGTCCATACCCTCGTCTATATGCCGCTCTGTACGGGTATCAACCGAGCTTGTAGCTTCGTCAAGGATAAGTATCGGTGCACGGCTGATTGCCGCACGGGCGATATTCAGCAGCTGTCGCTGACCCTGCGAAAGGTTAGCTCCGTCACCTTCGAGCACTGTATCATAGCCGTTTTTGAGATGCATTATAAACGAATGGGCAGAGGAAATCTTTGCCGCCTCTATAACCTCTTCATCGGTTGCATCAAGCCTGCCGTAGCGGATATTCTCACGCACTGTGCCCGTAAACAGGTGCGTATCTTGCAAGACCATAGCAATATTACTGCGAAGAAGCTTACGGTCTATCTGCTCGATCGGCACTCCGTCAACAGTAATTGTACCATCACTTATATCATAAAAGCGTGAGAGCAGATTTGTAACAGTTGTCTTGCCTGCACCCGTTGAGCCTACAAAGGCAATCTTCTGACCGGGCTTTGCATAAAGCGAAATATCGTGAAGCACCGTAACATCGGGAGTATAACCGAAGCTGACATTTTTAAGCTCGACGTGACCTTTGATTTCACTGATATCTGCAAGCTCGCAGGTTTGCTTTTCGGGCTCTTCATCGAGCACCTCAAACACTCGCTCAGCACCTGCAAGGGCAGAGAAAACGGTATTCATCTGCATTGAAATCTCGTTTATAGGTCGGTTGAAGCTTCGTGTATAGTTGAGTGATACGGCAAGACCGCCTATATCAAAGCCTCTGAAAACAACAAGCAGAGCACCTATACACGCCGTAATGCCGTAGCAGACGTTGCAAAGCTGATGAGTAACGGGACCCATAATGCCTGCGTTAAACTGTGCTTTGATCTGCGCTTCACAAAGCTCACTGTTGAGATATTCAAACTCCTCAACAGCGGTATCCTCATGCTCAAAAACCTTTACAACCTTCTGACCCGATATCATCTCTTCCGCATATCCGTTGAGCATACCGAGAGTTTTCTGCTGACGTACAAAGGCGCCGCGGCTTGATTTTATAATCCGCTTGCTTGCAAGGGTAAGAAGCGGAGTCATAACAACCGTAATCGCACCAAGAATCGGGTTTGTATAAAACATCAGGAAAATTATGCCGACAATGGTAATCGCACCCGAAACGATCTGAATAAGCGTTGTATTGAGCATTTCGCCGACGGTATCAATATCGTTCGTAAATCGGCTCATAACGTCGCCTGCAGGGTGAGTATCAAAATAGCGCACGGGTAAGGTCTGAAGCTTGGAATAGAGCTCATTTCGCATTAATTTGAGAGTACGCTGTGAAACACTGAGCATAAGTCTCTGCTGAAGCCACTGAGTCAGCACGGCAACAGCATAGACCGCCGCCATAACCGCAACACCCTTTGCAAGACCTGCCAGTCTGTCAGTTATATCAGGTTGTGCTGCATCGTAGTATAAAAACTCATTCATTATGGGGCGAAGCAGATATGACGCAACAAGTGCCGCTACAGTCTGCACAACAGAGCAAAAAAGTGCTGTAAACAGTAAAAATCTCTGCTTTGAAAGAAACCTGAGCAGACGCGACACTGTCTTACGCAGATTTTTCGGCTTACCGCCTGCACGCATTGCGCTTTCTCTTCCGCCTCTGCCTGCAACATCCATTTCTTTTCCGCCCGATTTTGCAGACGTTGAAGAAGAATAGCGGTTGATAAGGCTCTGAGCTCTGAGTTTATCCATTGCACTCATCCTCCTTATCCTTCTGCGAATAGTAAATCTCACCGTACTCCTTACAATCGGCAAGAAGCTGTTTATGAGTGCCGAAGCCCACTACCCTGCCGCCGTCGAGCACTATTATTTTATCCGCATCAATAACTGAGTTGATACGCTGGGCAATTATGATTTTCGTAACGCCTGTCAATTCTTCACGGAATGCTTTACGGATAGAAGCATCAGTTGCAGTATCGACAGCGCTTGTAGAGTCATCGAGAATGATTATTTTCGGACTCTTTAGCAGTGCACGTGCAATACAGAGTCGCTGCTTCTGACCGCCCGAAAGGTTTGCACCGCCTCTGCCGAGGAAGGTATCGTATCCGTCGGGGAATGAGCTGATAAATCCGTCTGCCTGTGCTATGCGTGCGGCATGATATATCTCTTCGTCCGTTGCGCTTTCGTTACCCCAACGAAGATTTTCAGCAACCGTGCCCGAGAAAAGTGTATTTTTCTGCAACACTACGGCAACGGCATTACGAATGTTTTTGAGCGAATAATCACGCACATCTGTACCGTCAACAAGTACAGAGCCGTCATCGGCATCATAAAGTCTCGGAATAAGCGAAACAAGAGTGGATTTACCGCTGCCTGTTGAGCCTATAATACCGATAAGCTCACCCGACTCAATTTTAATATTTATGCTGTCGAGCACCTTTTCTTCGTTGTTTTTGAAATAACGGAAGGAAACATCTCTGAACTCAACACTGCCGCTGTTTACAGTCTTTTCTTTTTCAGCGGAATTGTTATCGGTAAGGTCTATTTCAGCGTTAAGCACCTCAGAAATACGTCGGTCACTTGCCGCAGCTCTTGTACCTTGAAGTATAATATTTGCAAGAAAATTGAGGGCTGTAAGCACCTGAGAAAGGTATGTAATAAAGGCTGTAAGCGTGCCAAGCTCCATATCGCCTACCATTATCTGCTTGCCTGCTACCCAAACAACACCGAGGGTTGCGGCATTTATTGCAAACGCTGACACAGGCTGCATAAACAGCATAACCTTGAGTGCGGATGTGCTCTTTTCAACAAGGTCGGAGTTAACTGCCGCAAACTTCAGCTTTTCAAACTCTTCACGGACAAACGACTTGATAACACGCTGATTGATTACTGTTTCGCCTACATTATTGTTAAGCGTATCGAGTGCCTTCTGCATCGCAGTATATCTCGGCGAAGCGAGCTTGATAATAGCAAAAATTGTTACCGCCAGCACGGGCATCACGATAAAAATTACAAGTGCGAGCTTAGCGTTAAGCATAAACGACATTATGAGCGCACCGACAAGCATTATCGGGCTGCGGAACATACCGCGAAGCAGAGTCTGCGAGAAATTCTGCACCTGAGTGATATCGTTTGTGATACGGGTAATAAGTGAACCTGTTGTAAATTCATCGATATTATTGAAAGAAAACTTCTGTATCTGCCTGAACACATCTGCCCTGACACCTGCACCGAGTCGCACCGAGCCACGCACTGCAAAGTTTGCACCAAGCACGCCCGTAATCATCATAAACAGTGCAAGCAAAGCCATAAACACACCGTTTTTAATAATATACGGCACGTCACCGTTGGCGGCACCGACATCGATAATCTTTGCATTTATGTACGGCAATATAAACTCTCCGCACGCCTCAAGCACCATAAAAAACGGGCCGAGCAGAAAGCTGTACCAGTATTTTTTTACATAGGGTTTATACTTTTTCATTTTTCTTGCCTCTTGATAAAAGATGAATAACATTATGATTTTAGACCTGTCAAAACATTTTGTCAAGAAACCGATTAATATTATTGAGATAATAAAACAAGTATGATATAATTACGATAAATAAAGTGTAAAGAAGGAAAGAGTATGAAAGCAGTTATTATAATTTTATTAGTTATTTTTGTTTTGCTCTCAGTTGCGGCAGTTTTAGCATATCTTGCCTACAACGCTGTATTCGGTAAGCGTTGCGACGGCGACGAAAGACTTAAATATTTCTCGAACGAGGATTTTGAAGGGCTTAAAGCAGCACCCGTAGAGTTTCAGAATGACAAAGGTGTAACACTCCGCGGTGCGATTTATGCAAAAGCAGGTCTGCAGATGCCCGAAGCACTTATTATTTTCTCACACGGTATGGGCGGCGGTCACCGCAGCTATATGACCGAAATCAACACCTTTGCACAAAACGGCTTCGCAGTTCTCGCATACGACAACACGGGCACATTCGCTTCCGACGGTGATAAGCTCGGCAGCTTCAGCCAGGGTCCGAGCGACCTCTTATCCGCTATTAAGTTTGCACGCTCACATAAGACACTGGGCAATATGAAAATACTGCTTGCAGGTCACTCATGGGGCGGCTACTCCGTATGTCAGGCACTCGGCAACGAAGAGGTAAAGGTTGACGGTGCGGTTACATTCGGTGCACCTGACAGCGGTTATCAGGTAATCGGTGCGGCTATGGGCGAAAAGCTTGCGTTTTTAATGCCGGTATTCAAGCTTGCGTTCAGAATATTAGAGGGTGAGCGTGCTATGGTGCACTCATCGCAGGCACTTGTAAACGCCGAGCCTACACCTGTTCTCCTTCTTCACGGCAAGGAAGACCACCTTGTACCACCTGCTGTTTCAGCAGCAGAAAATGCAAAGGATTTGCCGCACGTAAAATCAGTTGTTTTCGAGTCGAGGTACCATAATGTTTACCAGACGATCGACTCTGAAATTTATATGAACGAAACCTTTGCAAAAATCAATGCAACCAAGAAAAACAAAAACGCAAGCGAAGAAGAAATCAACGCTTGCTACGATATTGACTATGAGTTGATTACAAGAGAAGACCCGTCAATTATGAATGCTGTTATAATGTTTATGAAAAAATGTATTGAGTGAGGTTAAATAAATGAAGATATTTATAGCGTCCGATATTCACGGCTCGGAATTTTACTGCCGTAAAATGATTGGTGCATACAAGCGTGAGGAAGCAGACAAAATGCTTCTCCTCGGCGATATTCTCTATCACGGCCCACGTAACGACCTTCCCGAGGGTTACGCGCCTAAGGCGGTAATTGAGCTGCTCAACGCACTCAAAGACGAGATACTGTGCGTGCGCGGCAACTGCGACACTGAGGTTGACCAGATGGTGCTGGACTTCCCCGTACTTGCCGATTATGCAGTCATATTTGACGGCAACACAACAGTTTACGCAACACACGGACACGTATATAACGAAAGCAAATTACCTCCGCTCGGCAAGGGTGACATACTGCTTCACGGTCACACACACGTACCTGCCTGCAACGAACATGAGAGCTATACCTATATTAACCCCGGCTCGGTTTCAATACCCAAAGAAAACAGCCACCATGGATATATAATACTCGAAAACGGTGTATTTACGTGGAAAACACTTGAGGGTGATATTGTGAAGGTTTACAGCAAATAAGCATAAGGAGAACAGCAAATGTTTACCATCTATCCTTTTGCTTTATACAGGATTGAAAAGTTTACCGAATATCTTAATAAACAATATCAAAAAGGCTTTGCAGTCACGAAGATACTGTTCGGATTTATTATATTTTTCAAAGCTGTTGAGCCTAAAAAGCACACAAACGTTGCAATACTCACCAGATATTACCACAGAAATATGAAGCGTGAAAAGTGGAACGATGCAAAGTTCATTCAATCACGTCACAGATTCAACCCCGGCAACGGACTTATTTGTGAAGTATACGCATATTCTGTTTCAACAATGTACGGATTATACATAAACCGTGTAATAGAAAAAGAAGATATTGAAGCACTTAAGGCATACCGCAAAAATCAAATAAGTCGGGTAAATATTTTAAAAGGAGTATGGGGTACAGCATTAATTGCAAGTGTTGCAACACTTGTGTTACAATGTACTTAACTCTATGCATTCTGAATTTGATATGAAGCTTTTAAATATCGGTATATAAATAAATGGTTCGGTGTAAAAGCCGAACCATTTTTGATATATACATATTCAAAATCAACCTCCCTTTGATGAGGGAGGTTGAGAGAAAACAGCACTAAACTGATTTAAGATTTCAATTATTAATCTTCGTCTTTAATTTTAGAAGCTTTTTCAAACAGAGCAAGAACCTCTGCAGAAGGCTTCTTGTCGATAAGAGATACGACAATACAGCTGAGACCGCCTGCAATAAAGCCGGGAAGAAGCTCATAAATGCCTGTTTCAGAAAGAAGAAGCATCCAAAGTACGTCAACAACCGCACCGACTACGACACCTGCAATAGCACCCTTGTATGTAGTTCTCTTCCAGAAAAGTGAAAGAAGAATAACCGGGCCGAATGCGGCACCGAAGCCACCCCAAGCATTGTCAACAAGACTCATTATGGTGGAGGCTCCTTCAGACTTGCTGCTTGCAATAAAATAAGCAATAACAGCAATTATAAGAACAACGATTCGTCCAACCCAAAGTGTTTCTTTATCGGAAGCGTTCTTGCGGAATATGGGTTTATAAATATCGCTTGTAAAGGATGATGAAGCAACAAGCAGCTGTGAGTCAGCCGTACTCATTGCAGCAGCAACTATAGCAGAAAGAAGAAGACCTGCAACAAATCCGGGGAAGAGCTTTTGAGCAAGAGTTACGAATATAAGCTCCTGCTGACCTGCTCCGACAAGTTCCTGTGTGGGAACAAATGCTCTGCCGAGAATAGCCATTGCAATAGCAGCACCAAGTGAAAGAACAACCCATACAATACCGATCGTAGCAGATTTTTTAAGAACCTTAACATTCTTTGTAGACATAAATCTGACAATTATATGAGGCATACCGAAGTAACCGAGACCCCATGCAAGACCTGAAACGATATCCTCCCAGGAAGCAGAGAAAGGATTAAGCGGATTCACACCGCCGTCAGCCACCTCAAACACAGAAAAATCCAGTTCCTGAACAAAAACGAGCATAAAGGGAACAGCAAGAAGAGCTGCAAGCATCATAAGTCCCTGGAAAAAGTCGGTCCAGCAAACAGCCTTAAATCCACCGAGAAATGTGTAAACAATAATAATTGCAGCAAAAATAATAAGTGCAATATTAGGATTATCCGCAAGCTGGGGAACCACCTGAATAAACACCTTCTGACCTGCAACGAAGCTTGAAGCAACATAAATTGTGAAGAACACAAGGAAAACAATCGCACAGATTATCTGAAGAGCACGGCTTTTAGCCATAAAACGGTTTGAAAGATACTGCGGAATCGTTATTGAATCGTTAGCTACCTGCGAAAATTTACGAAGTCTTCTTGCAACAAGAATCCAGTTAGCCGCTGTACCGAGAGCAAGACCTATACCTATCCAGACCTGGCCCATGCCGAGAGCAAGAATACTGCCGGGGAAGCCCATAAGGAGCCAGCCGCTCATATCCGATGCTTGTGCACTGAGAGCAGTAACCCACGGGCCCATTGAACGTCCGCCGAGAAAATAATCCTTATCACCCTTACCTTTTGATTTAAAGAAGAAGAAAATTCCTATACCAAGGACTGCGGCAAAATAAAGCACAAATGCCGCTAACTGTGATGTCATAATACCATACCTTTCATTTATACGAATTACGAAATATTATACTATCATTATCGGATATATGTCAAGTAAAAAAGCAAAAATATTTTAGCACATTAAATCAATAAAATTACGGCATATACGGATTTTCGTTATATGAATAATCCTCAGGCATAATATAAGGCTTGATAAAGTTTATGGTATAGTCAACGCCCCACTGACCTACCGCACCGTGCCATTTGCTCGAATGAGGCTCGATAGAGAGCATACCGTTGTAATTCTTTATGTAAAGCAGTGCAAACACCGGTCCCCACTTAACATCGTCAAGACCTGCGGGCGGGTCATCATAGTGCTCACCGCTGATATACATTGTACCCTTGATATGGAAGTGATAAAATCTGTCGCCCCATTTTTCCATTTCTTTAAGATAGTCGCCGCCTCTGTTGATGCAGTGAGAGGTATCATACTTGATACCAAGCTCGGGCAGTCTGCCGAGAATAACAGACCATGCGTTGTCTTCAACGACAAAGTTTGCCCAATCACAGTTATAGACAGCAATTTTAACGTTACGCTCTTTGCCGTATTCAATAAGCTGTGAAAGATAATTGACTGCGATATCACAGTTTTCCATAAAGCTTTTTGTTTCGACCTCATTACAGCCGCAGTTAAATACGGGACAGCCGAGCTTTGAGGCAAGGTCGATACAGTTTTTATCGTGCTGCAATGCTTCGGGGATTATATTACCGTTATCATCTACTCTGTCCATACCCCATCTGCCTATTGAGCCGACACGCACGCCGTATTTTTCACAGCTTGAGCTTATTTCGTCAGCCTGTGCAAGCACCTCGGCACTGTCGTAATTATGGTTGACACAAAACTCGACCCACTTAAGTCCTTTTTCACTGACAGCCTTTATACATCCGTCAGACCAGCCGTTTATAATTCCGAGATACATATTTTTATCCTCCGTTTAAAAAATTTTAGTTTTATAGTCAGCGCCGCATTCTCTTGCAGGAGAAAAGCTCAGCGCATAAATATCGTCAGCCTTGCATTCAAGGCTGAATATCTCCTTTGCTCTGCCCTCAAGTGAATTAAATTGTGAAGCACGGGATATAAGCGGCACCTTCGGATTTGCCGCCGAAAGAATCTCCTTACCCTTTTCGTTGCAGGCAAGTATGCGTATATAAGGAGGCATCTCCATTGCATGCTCTGCCTTTATGCCGAGGAAAAGACTGAGTATTATTCTTCTCAGCCTTGCTGTAGGATATCGCTTTGTCTTGATGCCTGCAAGCAAATCATCAACACTGCAAGCTTCACGCACTGCAGAATAAATCCTGTTTTCAAGCCCCTCGGATATATCGGGAGCAACCACAATATCCTCTATGCTCAGCTTTCGCAGTGCATACAGAACAGCTGTTTCAAGCCGCCTTTCATCAGAAAAATCGTCAGAATAAAGCCCTTTTGCTTTTTCAGGTACAAGCGCCGAATAATCTTCTCCGTTTCTTATAAGTCGCCGTATTGCTGTAGCAGATGCAAAACTTTCGCCGGAATATTTTTCGTCGTTATATCCGTCTCCAATTCGTGATACCGCATTAAGCTCAAACGAAGAATTAAAAAGATTTGCTGCCGCAATATATTCAACCGCCAATATGTTATTAGGGCTTTCGAGTAACGCCGCGTATTCACTGCCGAGCATATCGCCTATCGCTCGCTGACGTGCCGCCGCAAATGACTTACATTCCGGCAAAGCAGCATTTAAATACTTCTCAAATTCAGGAGAATACAGAGCATCTGCAACCTTAGCTAACATATCTGCTTTACCGCATTCACAGCCGAAAGACAGCATATCAACACAGCCGAGCGCATCGGCAAGACTGACAGCACCGCGTGCAAAGGTCTGAGCACCGCTCACAGCCCACGGCAACGGCAGCTCGACAACAAGGTCGGCCCCGCATTCAGCAGCCGCTGAAGCACGCAGAAATTTATCGAAAACCGCCGCTTCGCCGCGTTGAACAAAATTGCCGCTCATAATCGCAACGATATGTGTTGCACCTGTACAGCGTGTCATTTTGAGCTGATATTCGTGTCCCTTGTGAAACGGATTATACTCGGCAACAACAGCCGCTGTTTTCATAAATTCACCACCAATGCAAAATCATTTTATAAAAATCAATAGGCAGACAAACTGTCCGCCTATATATTATAACAATATTAAATTTAATTCAATACCATTTCCTTTTTAATATGATCTATTATTCTTTTTTCAAGCCTCGAAATATAACTTTGCGATATACCGAGCATATCGGCAACCTCCTTCTGAGTGTGCTCACGCTCACTGCCTATACCGAAACGAAGCCGCATTATCGTCTGTTCACGCTCATTTAGCGTGTTGACAATTCCGAGCAAGGTATTTGCTTCATCCTCGTACTCAATGTCAGCGTTAATGCTGTCTGCTTCGCTGCCGAGTATATCCGAAAGCAGCAACTCGTTTCCGTCCCAGTCAATATTAAGCGGCTCATCGATCGAAACCTCGGTCCTTGTGTTGGAAATCTTACGCAGATGCATAAGTATTTCGTTTTCAATGCAACGCGATGCATAGGTTGCAAGCTTGATATTGCGCGATGGACAGAATGTATTTACAGCCTTAATAAGTCCTATAGTACCGATTGAAATAAGGTCTTCAATTCCTACTCCCGAGTTTTCAAACTTGCGTGCTATATAGACCACAAGCCTCAGATTGTGAACTATAAGCAGCTCACGTGCGGTTTCGTCGCCTGCTTCGATTCGGCTCATCGCTTCCCTCTCCTGCTGTGCTGTCAACGGTGCGGGCAAGGTCTCGGGGCCGTTTATGTAATAGATTCCGTTCGGTCTGAGTTTTGCTTTTAATCTTCTTATCCACTCTCTGATTCTTTTTATCATACTCTCTTCCTCCCGTAATATATTCTGCTATATCAGCATTAAGAAGCACAGAACAGCCTGAGCCAAAACTTGTCACTGCACCTACAGCAACAGCCGCATCCTTTATCACGGCATTACCGTAATCTGAAATAATCTCAATACTCTCCGCCTTAAAAACACACATCAACGATGTACCGCCAACCGTATCTGAAACAGTAAGATGCATACCCGGCGGCAACTCTGTACCAACAGGTGAAAACGTTGCCGCGGCACACTCAAGCGGTAACAGCTCCAGCGCAAGGCTTCGGTCGATCACGCTGACACTTTTGCCGCTGAAGCTGTCTTTGAGTGTGTTGCCCGTATCTATCAAACCGTTTGCCTTAACTGCTCTGCCTTTGTAATTGATAATAACTTTCACCTGCATTTGCTCACGCTGATGCTTTTCAAACACCTTGCCGAAGATCCGTGCCGCAGCATAAAAAGCTGCACCGCAAAGCACAAGAGCAAGAAAACTGACATCAAAATACACTGCTCCGTTACGCATTGTCAGCCCCTGAGGTTTCAGCAAAAACCATACTGCGGTTATCAGCCCTGCAAAGCCGAGCGTCACACCGCAGAGAGACCCAAAGCAGCGTAAAAACCGTTTGACTGAGCCGTAACCGAACACGCCAAGGGTGAGAAACACAAGAAAAATCAGCCTAGCAAGCAGTATAAAAGCAATATGTAAGATCGGCAGGAATATACTCAGCGAATAAATCCCCCCAGACAACGAGCCGACCAACACACGCAATGTATGCGGCTTTTCACGGCACAGAAAGCTCGCGGCTTTGATCAGCAGGAAGCTTACGATCATATTGAGTGCAAAAAGCACATCAACATATATCACCTGTTTCAAAAAACTCACCGCCCTTGCATTTTATACTAACGCAAGAGCGGTGAAAATTCAGTCGCAATAAAGAGAAAAATATTTATTATTTCATAGCAATGACAGTATTATCAGCCGGATTGCCTACAAGGAACTGCGGAAACTCGGAGTTGGATATAACGGTCGGCTGACCTTCATACTCCTCGAGCCAATTGATAAGATTGGTAGAGTAGCACCAGTGAGAGAAACCGCTGACAAACCATGTGCTTTCAGGGAACATACAGGTTGAAGCATCAACACTGCCGTCCGGAGCAACGTGATTGTGACCGTCATCAACCTTCTGCTTATAGTCAGAACCGAAAGGCTTACCCATAGGTGCAAATGTTGCACCTCCCGAAGAATTTGCAGAGTCGATAAGAGCATCAGACTGGTAGGACATATCGCCTACAAGAGGAAGCGGATAGCAGCCGTAGTGTGAAACTATTGCAACAGCCATACCCTTTTCCTGCTCTGCTTTGAGTATCTTTTCAGCATTGACCTGAGCGTTGTGGTATTTTGTGAGCTTTTCAACAAGCACAGCATATTCAGGGTCATCGCCGAATACCATATCTATCGCCTGATCGAAATACTCGGCAGGTACAAAGTTGAACACACCGGGCATACAGGCAAAAATTTCCGTCGCAAAGCCGCTGTAGATCGTGTCAAAGCACTCATCAAGAATCTTGTTGACAAGACCTGTAAGAAGATGATAAATACCTGTATATTTCAGCACAGAAAGAATAGTTGTAACTGTACTGTCCACATTTGCAGCAGGAAGCATTGTGCCAAGGAAATTCGCAAGCTGATTCGCATCGACCGAGCAGTCGTTTGTAAAAAGCTTACCTATAAGGGTAAGACCCTGAAAAGCCGAGCACTGTGAAATAAACATCTCAACCTTCTCTGAGCCGTATTCATCAAAGTAAGCAAGAGCTATTTCGCCACCTTCGCTGTATGCGTTGATAATAACCTTTTCGTGACCTGTTGCTTCGATAATATCGTCAATATATGCATCGAGCTTGGCAGCTGACTCATAGGGGTCAAGACGCCAATCATAGAGGAAGTTGAATTCGTTATCATCAAGATGCTCTTCCATTGTAGCCGGGTCGCAATCATCTGCGTATGCAGGCAATACGGAGTTGCCCTCGTTATCGCAATCCATACCTGCAAAAAGCTCGCAAAGCATTTTATCGAGCGATTTTGCAAATGACTCCCAACCTCCGAAAATACCGTTGACAAGAGCGGCAGGCAGATATGTAAGAATGACACTTGTCATTGTGTCGCTCTCAATAGGGAATATTTCAAATTCCTCACCGTTTTCATCGGTTGCATAAATCATACCGCCGATACCGTTTACAAATATAACCGGAGCCTTATCACAGCTGCAAGCCTCTGCTTCGGTCGCAAAAGCCGAAGATACAAGCGTAAAAGCCATAACAAGAGACATAAAAACTGAAATTATCACTTTAAATGGTTTTTTCATACAAAACCGCCCTTCTTGTTTTATTCCCTTTTTGTTTCAATCTTATTCTATACCAAGCTGCTCCTTGACACGCTGGGTAACTCTATGCATCTGCTCAATCTCGTATTTACGTCCGATAAAGAAATCGTCCATATTACGTGAACGTGATGTATAGCCCATATCAATACCTTCAAGACCAAGATAATATTTGGCGTTGATGGGATATACCTGGCACTCTGCAACAGAGAAGAAGCCGACAACATCCTGTACCATTTCTGCCTTTTCGGGCTCCTTGTCATAATTCTTGCAAAGCCAAGCATACAGTTCGGGGTGGAAGTTAGCCATAACGCCGGAGAAACCGGAAACGCCCATACGGAGGGTCTCAAGCAGGGTTGCTGAGTTGGCATTGTATATCTTCATACCTGTGCCTTTAACAGCCTCAAGCTTAGCCTTAATCTGTGCAGGGTTGCAACAGGTATCCTTGAGGAAGGTAAATCTGCCAGTACGTGCAAGCTCACCGAGAGTTTCGGGAGTCATAAGGCGCTTATAGGGATAGGGACACTCGTAAACGCCGAAGGCTGTATCCTGAATTTCATTCATAAATATATCAACGTTCTTAAGGAAAACATCGTCACTCTCATCCTGCTTTGCAAGACGGTTCGAGATGAAAACATAGCCGTCAATACCGACATCTACAAAAGCCTTAGCCTCTTCAAGCTGTGTGCCGATATCGTCTGCCGTATGTCCCGAAGCAACGATTGAAATATTCTTCGGAGCACGATCTACGATAAACTTGAGAAGCTCCAATCTCTCTTCAAAAGAGAGAAAGAAAATTTCACTTGACTGGCAGATGGCAAAAATACCGTCAACGCCTTTTTTGCAGTACCAGTCGATAAGCTGCTCTACAGCATTGTAGTCGATCTTGTTGTCTGCTGTATAGGGAGTTACCATAGTCGGGTAAACACCGTTAGGGATGGATTTAATCATTGCGTATATCTCCTTTATAATAGAATTTTATTATATCTTCTTTAATTTGGCAAACTTTGCCATAAGCTTCTTAGTACCGGCTTTATCGAAAGCGATTTCAAGCAGGATATCGTTACCCATAGGCTTTGCAGAGAGCACAACGCCCGTGCCGAATGTGCCGTGCGAAACACTGTCGCCTACAGAAAGATTTACAGGCGGCTGCTCGGCAGGCTTTGGTGCAGGCTTCGGTGCTGCAGTAGCCTTCTTAAACTGTGTTGCATACGGATTGCCGCCGACTGAGTTGTCACGCATACCGCCCATTCCGCCGCCAAACATCGGAGGCTGTGCCGCAACACCGGTATTCTTTATAAGGGTTACGGGAATTTCATCGACAAAGCGTGAAACACGGTTGTGTGTAGTTGAGCCGTATAGCATTCTTGTGCGCGCCTTGGTAAGATAGAGCTTTTTCTTTGCTCTTGTAATACCGACGTATGCAAGTCTGCGCTCCTCTTCAATTTCACCCGGATTGTAGATTGCCTGCATACCCGGGAAGACGCCTTCCTCCATACCGACGATAAAGACGTTATTGAACTCAAGACCCTTTGCAGAGTGTAGAGTCATCATAACAGCTCTGTCTGCCTCTTCGTTCATGTTGTCGAGGTCGGTCATAAGTGCTACCTCTTCAAGGAAGCCGGTAAGTGACGGCTCATCATTTTCTTCGGTGTATCTCTGGAGGTTGTTTGAAAGCTCATTTATATTGGCAAGCCTTTCTGTATAGGTCTGCGGGTCAAGTGCAAGCGAATCGACATAACCGCTCTCTTTCATACAGGTATCAAACAAATCCTTGAGTGAAAGCTCCTCTGCTTTTTCGACAAACGAGCTTATCATATCCGAAAAAACCTTAAGCTTGCCCGAAGCACGCTTGAGCTGAGGATAATCCTCCGAATTAGAGATAACCTCAAAAAGGCTGATTCCGAGTGAAGTTGCAATATCTGCCGCGTTTGAAACGGTTGTGTCACCTATACCTCTCTTAGGCTCGTTAATAATTCTGCGAAGCCTTATATCGTCCGAAGTGTTGTTGATAACGGTAAGGTATGCAATTGCATCCCTTATTTCTTTACGGTCATAGAATTTGTGACCGCCGAAAATTGAATAAGGAATACCCATACGCACAAACGCATTTTCAACTGCGTTAGACTGTGCGTTTGCACGGTAAAGCACAGCAAAATCGCTGAAACGCTGACCCGAAGCAACACCGTCAAGTACCGTATCAGCAATAAACCTTGCCTCAGACTGTTCATCGTAAGAGGTGTTTAGAGTTATCTTTTCACCATCACCGTTATCTGTCCAAAGGTTTTTGCCCTTACGCTGTTCATTGTTGGCTATAACAGCATTAGCGGCATCGAGAATCGTCTGAGTCGAGCGGTAATTCTGCTCAAGGCGTATGACCTTTGCGTTAAACTGTTTCTCAAAGCTGAGAATATTCTCAATCGTAGCACCGCGAAATTTATAAATACTCTGATCATCATCACCAACAACGCAGAGGTTTCTGTGCTTTGCAGCAAGTATGCTTACGAGCCTGTACTGTGCGTGGTTTGTATCCTGATACTCGTCAACCATTATGTATTTGAAGCGATTCTGATAATACTCAAGAACTTCTTTATCTGTTTCAAGAAGCTTGACGGTATTGAAAATAATATCATCAAAATCCATAGCATCTGCACGCTGAAGATTCTGCTGATAATGCTCATACAAAGCTGCAATTTTCTGCAATCTGAAATCACTGCCCGCATTCTGCTTAAATTCTTCGGGACCTATAAGGCTGTCTTTTGCCTTGCTGATTTCAGCAAGAGCAGCTTTATATCCTATAATACGCTCTTCAATATTGAGTGCACGCTGGCACTCCTTCATCGCTCTGCGCGAATCGTCGGTATCGTAAATAGTAAAATGATTTGAGAAACCTATACGCTCACCGTATCTGCGAAGAATACGTGCACAAGCGGCGTGGAAAGTGCTCGCCCATATCTCAGAGCCGTCGGGGCCAAGCATACGCTCAAGCCTTTCCTTAAGCTCGGTTGCCGCCTTATTGGTGAAAGTGATAGCAAGTATCTCCCACGGGCGGGGGGTATTGACACGCATAAGGTCATCAATCTCGACATAGGCAAAATCGTCGCCTGCAAGATAAGCTTCGATAGCGTCAATATCGCTCTGCATAACAGGTCGGCAACAATAATCGGAATAATAAGCGCCGCCGAACTGCATGATGTTTGCAATTCGGTTGACGAGCACTGTGGTCTTGCCGCTGCCTGCTCCCGCAAGCACAAGCAAGGGACCCTGAGTGCTGAAAATAGCGCTCTGCTGCATACCGTTCATCCTGCCGAATTGCTTCTCTATAACCTGTCTTCTTAACTCAATAAATCTCTGACTGAACATAATATACCACCATAATAAGATAATGATATTCTACTATATATACATATAAAAGGCAAGAGTTTTTGATTTAATATATAGCATAAAGTTTTCATTAAACGCTCTTTAAATGCATATTATTCTAATAATTATTGTTTTTTATATAACTGTAAAATCCCCCCCAAAAAAACAACAGACACAGGCCGAAACCGTGTCTGTCGTTTTTGATTTTCCCCTCATTCACTGCAACCCCAAAGCCTCCTTTTGAATGGAGGTGACACGGTGCAAGCCGTGACGGAGGATTGCAAAATCCATATCAATTTCAAGTTATGCCGTAGGGGTCGGCGTCCCGACGACCCGTCTCTGCACCGCTACATCAACCTACCCATAACCCGTAGGGGGACCCTGTGTGGTCGCCCGTTTTTATCGTTCTTAATGACATATCGATTTGTCAACTGTAGAAGCAATGTAACAAAAAGCAGCACAGCTCAAATTAATGAACTGTGCTGTTCTGTTTTTAAGGAAGTTCAAACGACAAACTTATCTCGTTGTATCGCTTGCACTTTGTGTCTCAACTTAATTGAGGTATTTAAAATCGACCTTGTCGGCTTATTTCTTGTACTCCTTGAAATCTGCATAGATTTCTTCGGTGTAAACGTTGTTTTCGTCCTTATCGTGGAGCGGATACCATACCTGAGCGAAGAAGGGATTGACCTTTGCTTCATCATCGTATGCCCAGCGGAACTTCTTCTGCTCAGCCTTCTCAAGAGATGAGGGAAGCTCTTCGGGGCACCAGTGGCCGCCGCGGAGAACAAGGTTCGGGCTCATCATAAACTTGTGACCGTGTGCACATTCCCACTCAACGGGTGTGTACATATCAACGATCTCAGTTGCGAGGCACTTACCGCCACGGAACTCAGCAGCCTTCTGAAGATCCTCAACAGTGAGTGAATCGAAGGGCTTTGACTCGTCGTAACCGTGATCAAGAACAAGAGCCTTTGCAGGGTCATCGTTGGGACGGTAAACCTTAACCTTGCTCCAGTCAGAGCCGATAGAGTTCCACTTCTCAAGAGAGCCGACGTAAGCGTTAATTCTGGGAGCAACCTTATTCTCTCTCCACCAGAGTGTACCGTAAACAGGAGTCTGTGCAATCTTCTTCATAAAGGGCTTAACAGCAAATGAGAAGGGCTTTGCAAGGAAAGCAAGCTTGTAGAACCACTCTACCCTATCCATCATGCTCTTGAAGTATTCCTCAATGGGTGTGTTTGCACGGAAGTGGAGATAGCTCTCGAGAACATCAGAATCGAGATACCACTGGCCGTGGAAGTTACGTGTGATGAACCAATCGGGATCGAAGAGCTTCTTGGGATCGCCAAGGCCAAGACCGCACTTACCGAGAAGGAGCTGCTCGAACTCCATATTTGTGATTCTGTACTGAGCACCGGAACCGATGTTGTAGAATCTTCTCCAGAATTCTTCGGGAACATCGTCACCACAGACATTTACGAGAAGACGGCCGGAGTCTTCAACAGTTGCCCACTCAAGAACGCCGTTGATAACAACGTGGTACATAATGGGCTCCATATTCTTGAGGATTTCGGGGTAGAGGATACCTGACTGACGGAGAGATACCCAATACTTAAGGCCTGACTCTGCAAAGACAGACTCTGCAATAACCTTACTAGTTGCATAGTGGTCGTAAACACTGATTTTAATGGGGTCGCCTGTACGTGCCCAATGAATCGGGTCGTCACGCTCACCTGTTTCAGCAACCGTACCTATGTAAACGACCTTGACTGCATCAGGGTCAGGCTGTGCCTTGACAGCCTTAACAATATTCTGTGCAGCACCGACGTTTGTTTTGATCGTAGCAATCGGCAGATAGTCAGCAGAGGGAGAAACCATACCGCCAACGTGAAGAACGTAATCAGCACCGTTGACGCACTCAAGAACGCTCTCATATTTCTTAAGGTCACCCCAAACGATCTTAACAGCAGGATCGTTCATATAAGCCTTAAACTTTTCTCTGTTTTTCTCGCTGTCACGAAGAAGAACAACAATGTTGAACTTATCCTTCTTTGCATACAGCTGCTTAAAGCCTTCCCAACCCATGTTACCTGAAGCACCGGTCAGGAATACAGTTTTTTTACTCATACCGCAAAAGCCTCCTATATTCTTGTTACATACAATCTAACATATAAAAGAAAAAATTTCAACAATATTTTAACAATAATAACACATTTAAAAGAACTTTTTTTCGCAAACAGAATAAATCATATTCTCATATTCACCTGTAGTGAAATCAAATTCACTTTTATTTGATTTAACCGGTGAAGCAAGAGATAAAAATTCAATTTCCTTAGCGTTATCCGAAAATCCCGTGCCGATAGCCTTAAGATAGCTCTCCTTGAGTGTCCAAAGCGTAAAAAAAGCCTTATCCTCATTTTCAGCTTGATCGAGCAATGAAATTTCGTTTGAAGTAAAAACTCTGTCTTCAACCGATTTACGGCGCTTACCCGCTTGTTCAATGTCAACACCTATCGGATTATCTGAAAAAGCACACATTACGGCACCGTGACTGTGACTGAGACTGACAAAAATATTGTCAAAGCCCTCAATGTAAGGACGACCATGTTCATCCTTGAAAATAGTTATGCTGTCAGCATTGATTGACAAATGACGTGCAAGCTCTCTGCAGAGCAAATTATGTGCCGCTGTACTCATCTGCAGATAGGTGTCCCCTGCCGATTTCTCAAAAAACAAATTAATCAAAAAAACACCTTCTCAAAAAAAGCCGTCCGGTTTACGCCGGACGGCAATTTTTATACTTTAAGAAAACTCAGCCAACCTGGTTAACAACCTCTTTAAGGAGAGCTGCGTCATTAAGAAGAGCTGCGTCAGTAGCGTTGATAACACCGTCGTGGTTCGGGTCAGCAGCCATCTTCTCATACTCGTTGAGCTTGTCGAGTGAAAGCATACCGTTTGCAATCATACCGACAAGGAATGAGTCGTTTGCATCAGCTGTACCGTTACCGTCGATATCACCGTAGATAACTACAGTGTACTCAAGGCGGCATGTTGTGCCGTCCATAACCTTAATAACGGAACCTGTACCGAGAACTGAATCCTCACATACAATAGTACCTGTACCGATAACCTGAGCATAATCAGTCTTAAAGGAATCAAGAGTAAGCTCCTCAGCAAGACCGTATACTATTCTCTTCTTGGTTTCAACTACTGTTGTTGAGCCGTCAACAGGAGCAAGCTCACAGTCAGTAGCGGCAATATCAAGAGAAACGAATGCATTTGAAAGCTCGGGAACAAGGTTAACTGTATCAAGCTTGTAAGCTGTACCGTTTTGTGTTACACAAGCAACTGATGTAGGAACAGAAGTTGCGCTGTTGTCAGGTGACTTACACATTCTCTGATCAATAAAGATAAGACCTTCATCGATTGATGCATCAATACCGCTGTTAACAGTAAGCTTAAGTGTAAATACAACTGTCTTTTCGCTTACAATAACAGGAGCATTCTTGTTGGTTGTTGTAAAGTTACCTATTGTAATACGTGTACACTGAATATTGTCAGGAGCAAGAGGTGTATTGTCTTCAAACTTACTTGCCCAGTTTGAAGCAGCAAAGTTAGTAGCACCACCGACAGTCTTAGTACCGAGTGAATTATAATAATCTGTACCGGTCTTAACTACAGCAGCGTTTCTTGCAGTTGTTGCAACTGTGAATACGCGCTTGTCAAACATAATACCGAAGATACCCTGACCTGCATAGTAGTTAGTCTTGATGCTGACGTCAATTTCAATTGCATCGCCTGCTTTTATAGATGTAGCAGGTACACGCTTACCGTTGATAGTCTTATATGCATCGAGATAGTAGTTACATACAGTATTGAGAGTCCATACAGCCTTGATAGTTACGTTACCTGAAGGCATAGTCTTAAGATCATATGCCTCACCGTTAAGTGTCCAGCCTGTAAAGAGGTAATTATCAAGAACAGGATCTGCAACAGAAATAGGTGTACCGTAAGGAGCAGTTATAGCTTCGATCTCAGAGCCGCCGTCTGTATCAAAGTAGAGAGTATATGTGTTAACAGAGTACTGTGCATAAAGTGTATGCTCAACATCAGTCTCTACAAGAACAGCAGATGTGATCTGTTCGCCACCCTCGGGCTGTGTGAACCAACCGATAAATGTGTGACCGTCCTTAGTGGGAGCAGGAATGTCGCCGTAAGCTGAACCAAATGTTACGGTGTAGCTTGTATCAGCAAGTACGCCGTTCTCACCGGGATCAAGAGTTACGTCATAAACCTTCTCTGTCCAACCTGCATAAACAGTTATGTTTTCGCCTGTTTCGCCAAGATCGGGCATTGTTGTGTAAGTTGCAGGCTGAGTGCAAGCCTCATCATAGTACCAGCCTGTGAAGCTGTAACCGAATCTTGTAGGAACGGGCATTGAAATCTCATCACCGTAAGCAGCGGTTATCGGCTCACAAGCTGAGCCAAGACCCGAATCAAAGGTGAATGTATATTTCTCAATGTCACTCCAGTGAGCATAGAGATTTTCAACATAGTTAATAGTTACGATAGTATCGGGAATAATCTGCTCACCGCCTGTTGCATCAGAGAACCAACCAAGGAAGGAATAACCGTCTCTTGTTGCCACGGGAAGCTCACCGTACTCTGCACCGTATGCAAGCTGTTTTGACTCAACATCAACAGTACCGCCGTTCGCATTGAAGTATGCGTAGTAAATAACGGGAGTATAAACGAATGTTACAGTCTGCTCATCCTGTGTGAGAGTAACTGTCTGATACTGTACATCGGGTTCAAAGCCGGGATGTACGGGAGCAGTAACACGGACAACATAAGTTCTTGTACCGTCGTAGATCTGAGAGCTGAGTGTGCGATAGCCGCCCTCCTGAGTTTCGTCAGGTGTTACACAGAGAACTGTGTATCTTGACATTTTGAGAGTAAGACCGTCAATAGATGCCTGAATATTATCAGCCATCTGGTCAACAGCAGCCTGTCTCTCAGCAGGAAGATCGTACTGAACAAGAGCAATAGCATTTGTTACATCAGCGAAAGAGTTATAGTTGTCGGGATCAAGCTCATTTACATAGGCAACAAGTGCATATATTCTTGAGTAATCAGCATAAGCACTGATAAGAGAGTCAACAGCTATACCAATGTTTTCGATAGCACGCTGTACTCTTGTCTGAGTAGCGCTGGGATTAGCATAAACCTCAAGAGCGTTCTTCATAACAGACTTGTAAGTTGAAAAACCGCCGCTGTAGCTAGAAGCCTGTCTGTTCTTCGCTGTTTCTCTTGCGATAAGGGCAGCAAGCTGAGTCTTAACAGCTGTGTGCTCACCTTCAGCGCAAGTAAGAATATTGACATATGAGGTGTATGTTACACCAGCACATTCGTATGTAATTGCAGCAACAATTACATCGCCTGTTGCACCTGTTGAGGTAACAGTTGCAAGGTAATAGCCATCATCCTGAAGAGCGAACTCAGCAGCAACAACAGCATTTGTAACTTCAAGAGTGATGTTAGTAAGCTCGTTGGAAGCAACATCCTTGAATGCGATAGTAACACTCTTACCGCTTACTACGGAGCTCGCAACTCTGACATCAATAGCAGACTTGTACTCTGTATTGATAACGGTAAGACCTGCCTCTGCAGCTGCAAGAGCAGATACGGCATTGTTGATTTCTTCAGCGGTTGCTGAAGAATTTGCAGCGACGCTTTGTGCATTAGCCAAAGCAGCGGTGTATACAGCATATGACTCAGGAGTATATCTTGCCTCAGGGAAAGAGTCGTGGTTATTGAGCATATACTGCAGAACCGTTGCGTTATAGCCTGCGGCACCGGCTACGATGCCGCAAGCGAGAGTACTGAATACAAGCGTCAATGCAAGCAGAAAGCTTATAAATCTTTTAAGTTTCATTTGCATATTCCCCTATTAACGAGTAGATTTTTATTTTGATACGGTCAAAATTTAACCGATTCCGAAAACATTCGAGAAGATAAAGCCGATAAACTGTGACAGTATAGCAATTACCTTCTGGAAGAATGACTGCTCTGTTACAGGTGTCTGTGTTGTTACATCAGATGCTGCAGAGTCTGTTTCAACGTCTGTGTTGGACTTGATTCTTGACCAACGAGCATAAAGTGTGCTGTAGTAGCCTGTTGTAACCTTAACAGTTTCGTCAACCTTGATACCGCCGGAAAGCTTATTGTACCAGCCGACAAACTCATAGCCTTCACGTGTGGGTACGGGAAGGTTTGCATATGTGCTGCCGTAGGTTACGTTTGCTGTTGTGGGATCAACCTGACCGCCGTTTGCGTTGAAAATAACTCTGTAAACATCGGGTGCGTAGTAGAATTCAACAACAACGCCGCCCTTTGTAATAGTAACAAGCTGTGCTGTATTCTGTGACTTGTAACCCATAATTTCGGGTACGTTAACAATAACCTTTTCACCGATATCACCGTAAATGGTATCTGTGCTGAGAAGAACGACCTGCGGAACCTCGTTACCCTCGTCATCAACGACTGTCAGAGGATGAAGAAGACCGGAGTTGTCGTAGCAACGGATGATGATACGGTCCTGAGCGGGCTTAAGAGAATCGATAGCCGCTGCAAGGTTGTCGATGATTTCGTTTACAAGTGACTGCTGAAGAACATCCTGTGAGAAGTCAATAGTCTTAAGAACATCTGTAACAGCACTGAAATCTTCGTAATCATCGGGATTGAGAGAATTTGCGATAGAGATGAGCTTATGGAGCTCTTCGAAATCAGCTGACTTGTACTCAAGCCAATCGATTGCTTCAAGAAGGTTGATGTTAGCTTCATCGATCTGAGCCTGTGTTACCATCGGGTTGTTGAGGACAGCAACAGCAGCCTCAAGGTCCTTCTTGTAGATATCCCAACCGCCTGCATAGAACCACTCCTGGCGGCAGGAAGAAATAGCTGCATTAACAGTCTCGCGAAGAGCTGTCTTATCGTATGCAACGACACGAAGCTCGAACTTCGGATAAGAGATTGTTGAACCGCCGTTTGTTGCCGTAGCATTAACAGTGGGTGTGATAAGAGTTGTGAGAGACTGACCAGCCTCAGGAAGATTACCGGAGAAGGTGAAATTCTTGGAATCATCCTGGTTGAGAGTCAGGCTGTAAGAAGAAGGCTCAACCGTAACTGCCTCATTAGAGGATGTTACATTAATATCAATAGACTTAAATACGCCTGAGCCGATGTTGCCTGCTGAATAAGAGTCAGCATACTTAGTGATCGTGAACATAAGACCGGGAAGCTCTGAGAAGTTTCTGTAGAGACTGCGGTCTGCGTAAACAGTACCCATGGGAACTGTTGCAAATTCACCTGCGCTGCCTGCGTTCGGATGATCTACATGGTACTTAAGAACATCGCTGTAGTTGGAGGACTGAATACCGTAGAGACCGAGATAGTACTGATTACGTACATAACCGGGCTGGCAAGTATTTACATCAAAGTTGATTTCATAATCGCCGGCAGATACAAAGGTATAAGCATAAGCAGTGTATGTCATACCTGTAGATGGCTGTGTGAATTTGATAGTTGCTGTAATGACTGAGTAGAGAGTTGCTGCTGCAGGGTCGATCTCCCAGCAGTAGTAACCGCCCTCTTCGTACATTTCACCGATAACTGCACCGCCGTTTACGGTTGCACTGACGTTTGTAACAGCCGCACCGCTGGACTCACGGAACTTAAGAGTGGTCTTGGTGTCTCTTGCAACAACTTCATCAATGATTATGTCTGCACCAAGCTCGTAGTTAAGCTCCCAGAATTCAAGGCCGTTGACAGCATCACCAAGTCTTGTTGCTACTTCGTCAACGATGTACTGATCATCAAGATCGTAGTCACGGTCGATTGTAAGAGCCTCAGCGTAAGCTGCCTTGAACTCAGCGAGAGAATGTGTTGTGTAGAGCTTATAGTCTTCCTCGGGGATAGCCTCAGCTCTTCTGATCATAACGTCAAGAACGTTATAACGAGCAAGTGAGATGTAGTCCTTAAGTCTGTTCTGAGCCTTGAAGAGCTCCTGTCTTGCGATAGAAATTGCTGACTGCTTTGCATCAGGATCAGCTGCTACCTTATATGCATTTGCAAGAGCCTCGCTGTAAAGTCTCCAGGATCTGTCTGTGTAGACCTTACCGCCCGAACCGTTGTCGTTAGTTTCAGCATTGTTAGCCTCGGCATATTTAATCTCATAAGCAAGCTGTATCTTGCAGGTCTCACTTCTGGGAGTGAGTTGATCATGATAGTAACCGAGTCTGTAGTAAAGGTTTTTGATCTCGAGAGGTGTAACGGAATTCGGATTTTCGTTATATCTGTTTACGAGATCTTGACATTCGCTGTATGTATCATCAAAATTGGTGAACTGGAAGAGATATTCGTAATCCTCTTCGCCGAATGTAAAGTAACCGTCATCACTGTATGCAAGGTCACCGTTGGAGGGCATATACTGCTCCATAAGTGTCGTGAGGTCCTTCATAGTCTTATTCGGGTAGCCGACAGGAGCGTTAACCGTAAAGTTATCGTTCTGGCTCAGACCGATAAGTGAACCGAGGAGCGGAATAAGTGTCGGGAAGTTGTAATCCTTCTCTGAGTAGAGAGCAGAGAGAAGGTTACCTGCAAACTGACCGAGCTTGCCGCCCTTTGTTGAGCCATAGACAAGGTCTTCAAGGTTCTGTGTGCTTGCGGGGATGATCTCAAGGCCGTTCATAAGGCTGGAGAGAACATCGCTGAGAAGGTCGAGAACAAAGTTTACAAGCGGCTTATTGAGAATTGCATCGGGAGAAGAGTTCTTACCGATGAAACTGAGGATCTTCTCAATATCAAGAGTCTGAACACCACCGAGAAGAGTATCGACGATCAGAGACTCTGAAACAGTTGAACTTGTCTTCTCTATAGTAAGAAGAGTAGGATCAAGAATGGTGAATACTGTAGCGTCAAGCTTTTCCCAGCAAGTCATACCTGCAAGGTTCTGTCTTGTGTTGAAGATAAAGCCGAACTCACCGATAAGCCAGTTGACAAGATAATCAACAAACTCTTCAAAGCTTGCATCAGAAGGAATGTCAACGGGAATAAGAGAATTCATGAGGTAGATGAGGTAGTCAGTACCAACCTCGATCCATGCACCGTCTTCGGGGTCAAGTGTGCCGTCTTCAATCATACCGTAGTAATCGTTTTCGGGAAGAAGGTCGATAACAAGGCTGATAAGTATATAAGTAAGGCATTCCTGAATTGTATCGCAGTCGGGAAGGAAACGAACACCGGCAAAGAAATCAATACCGGGAGCAATAAGCTGGATAACATAGGAAATAAACTGATCGGTTGTCCATTCGGTCATATCCGGGAATTCCATATCCTCGGGGATAACCTCGGGGAGAAGCATCTGGAGGAGACCGGGGCCAAGCTCACGGAGAAGAGAAACGATGTTATTGTAAATATCATCGTTGATGTCTATACCGTGATCGGTAAAGGAGATAATTCTGTAAAGAGCAGCAGGTGTCTTTGTAACGTTACCTGCATCATCTGTTACTGTCTCACCAACGAGAAGCCATGTAAGAGCTTTTTCAAGCTCAATGACAGGATACTCCTCAGCATCATAGGGATAGCCAAGCTTGAGGTAGTCGTTGATGATACCGATGATTGTAGGAAGAAGGCCGGGTGCTGCTGGGTCACCGTACGGGAATTCTTCGCTGACTTCGATATCGAGTGTGTCGGGAAGCGACTCAGCAAGTGTGGGAACAAGTATATCGTTCATAAGAGCATCAATAGCGTTCTGGATAAGATCATAAGAAGAACCGGTTGTAATTGATGTCTTACCTGCCATACTGGGAAGGAAGCCGGAGTATGACTGAGTTGAAACGTTATAGTCACCTATAAGGAGCTGGTCAACAACATCCTGAAGCAAACCGTCAATTGTAAATGAATTGAGGGTAACACCGGCAGGCAGTGTTTCGATATCAGGCTCTGACTCTGCCTTAATGAGAGCATTATAGATGAGCTTGTAGATCATTTCCTTAAGGAAATCGGGAAGATGATGAAGGAAACCGAGATCGGGATCATCTTCAGGAATAACGAGACCCATAATAAGACCGAAATCGATCGTACCGTTTACAAGCTTCTCAAGAACAGGTCTGTTGTCGCTGAGGAACTCAAGAAGAGCATAGAAAACAACAGAGTCTGCATGAGTTGTTCTTCTCGGGTTAACAATAGCACCTTCATCAAGGTCAGCAAGGTCACCCAGAAGGCCGATAGCATCGGCAAAGTTGACAAGACCCATATCAAGAAGATCGGAGATCGACTTGAAAGTGTTATCGACCGATGTCAGGTTGATAACAATTCTGCCGACATAGATATTGATATCTTCATTAATATTGGCATCGTACAGCACTGTATCAAGGAAGTCGAGCAACATTGAGCAGGTCTGCTCATATGTGTAGTACGGCTTACCTAAGCTGTCATAGCCTGCGGGTGAGGTGTACGCCTCATAAGCGGATGCTGTGCTTGCAAATGAAGTAGCCAGCATAACATACGCCAGAAGAATACACAGTAGCTTTTTGAGTTTTTTCTTCATGAAAAAGCACCTCCATAATTTTTTCCTGTTGCGTTCGGTAGGAATACCTTTATATATGTAATTAATAATAATAACTTATACCGATAGGTATACAGTTACACTATTATTCGTATCGATTGTATCACAAATATTTTTCAAATGCAAGTTAAATCGCAATAAAAAAGCCATATTTTTAATTAAAATTTGTATATAATGTAAAGCAAATATACTTCATACCACAAAATATGGTCTCAAATCGCTCAGGTACTTGCCAATTTATTAACAATATGTTAAAATCAAAACTACTGAATATTTATTACATTAATAAAAGGAGTACATACGATGAAAAAGCTGCTTGCAGGCGCAGCTGCTGCCTTTACCGTTATTTCAGCTGCCGCATTCCCCACCTTTGCCGCAACGGTTGATTTGCCGCCGGAATTTTCGGACCTGACACCGATTTTCGAAATCGTGCTCAAGCTCGTAGAATTTCTCGCCAAAATCGCCTTTTTCTTCACAGGCGCAACAAGATAAAAAAGAAGCTGTAAACTTCTGAACTGCCCCAGATTGTGCAGACAGTATAAAAAGAGCTCCTATGGTAGGCAAGATTAAATTTTAGCAACAAACTGATTTCGTTTTTCAAGCGGAGTCAGTTTTGTTTTTAATTGAATTCTTTCGTTATTGTAGAAATGGATGTATTGACCTATGAGGAGGCGAGCCTCCTCATAGGTTCGCAACTTTGTTCGATAGATACATTCTGTTTTTAGAATTGAAAAGAAATTTTCAGCCATAGCATTATCATACGGATTTCCACGTCTTGACATTGAGGGCGTTATGCCGTAAGATTGTGTTAGGTTAAAATATGCTTGGGATGTATATTGAAACCCTTGGTCACTGTGGAGTTGCAGCTCTGCAGTGACTTTTTCTTTTCTCTTAGCTGCTCTGATGGTACTTAATACAAGATTTATGTTTTGTTCTGTTCCGGTCTTGTATGCAACTATACTGTTATCATACAAATCTCTGATTACTGAAAGATACAATGTTCCTTGTCCTGTCTTTATGTATGATATATCTGTTACCCATTTTTGATTCGGTCTGTCAGCATTAAAGTCTCTATCAAGAAGATTATCGTATTTATGCAACACATTACCATAATTACGATATTTCTTTCTTCTGACCTCTGATAATAGATTGTATTTCCGCATAACTCTTAATATTGTCTTTGGATTGTGGTGTATGCCTTGTCTTTCAAGCCATATATGTACTCTGCGATAACCGTAGGTTTTTCCGTGCTTTTCCTGACAGCCTTTTATCTTTTCTGCCAGCGGCAAATCCTTTGCAGGTATATCAATTCTTTTTACATAATCATAGTAACCACTCCTTGATACATCAAAAAATCTACACATTTCACTGATTGAATATTTGTCCTTGTGACGATAGATAACCATAAATTTTACGCTTGTCCTCACTTCCTTTCTGTGAGCGAGAGAAAATCCCGCATCAGTTCGTTCTCCATTTCTAATGATTTTATCTTTGCTTTTTTTCGGGCAAGGATATACCTCAGTTCTGCAACTTTGTCTTCTTCTCTCACAACATAATCTTTTGCAGGTCTGCCTTTCTTTCGAAGTGCCATTCCTGCTGCAAGCTTACGTTGTTTTGTCTTGTAACGAGTTACGAAGTTGTGTATTTGTTTTATGCTGAATCCTAATTTTTCTCCGATTTCTTTTTCTGTTAATCCCTGTTCTTTAAATTTTAATATCTCTGTTTCATATTGCTTAATGTGACTATACTTTTTTGGCATGAAAAATCCCCCTATGATAGTTTCTTTAATTCTACCATAGAGGGCTCTTTTTTTCATTGTCCGTTTTTACTGGTTCTGTTCA
>JAZPYN010000018.1:0-96475 GCA_045544155.1 Acutalibacteraceae bacterium | reverse complement strand
CTCTCGAACCGCGACGTCCACCGTCACGGCGGTTTTCGCGCATCGGACGGATATTTCCATCTTCGGGCGCAATCACAACACGGCGGTTGCTTCCTTCCCCAACCGAAGCGGATTTTACACCCTCAATTCCCTGAACGGCCGTGTGAATAATGCGGCGCTCATAAGGATTCATCGGTTCCAAAGCGCGGTTGCGACCGGTGCGAAGCACCTGCTGGGAAACGCGGTTTGCCAAAGAAACCAACGTCTGCTCGCGCTTTTCGCGGTAGTTGCCAACGTTCAAGGAAACCTTGTAATAGCCGTTGGAACTGTTGGCGGCCAGACCCGACAGATACTGCAACGCATCCAGCGTTTCACCGCGGTGACCAATGACAACGCCAATGTTATCACAATCCACCAACACCAAGGCGCCGCCTTCACGCTCGGCAACCTTAATGGTCATATTCTCGCAACCGAGTTTCTCCAAAACATCTTTCAAATAGGCAACGGCACGAACAGCCGGACTATCGGCCGAAAGTTCTTCTGCCGGAACGGCACGGGCAGTTTCCTCGCTCAATGACGGGGCAACCGCGGCTTTCTCCGCCGTCTTTTTGGACTCGGTTTTCTTCTCTTTGTTTTCCGCCTTCTTCTCGGTCGGCTTGTTTTGCTTCTTTACGCGGTCTTTTTTGGCCGAGTTCTGCTTTTTCTTCTTGGGTTCGGGCAGTTCCACGTAAACGCGGACCTCGGCTTTCGAGCCGCCAAACAGACCCAAAATCTTCTTTTGCGGGGTCGCAAGAACCTCAAACTGAATATCGTCTTCCGGACCGGCACCCAATGCCAAAATGGCATTTTCCTTGGCTTCATCAATCGTCAAGCCGGTTCCTATTGCTTCCTTAATCAAGGATAATCCTCCCTTTTATTCTTCCGACGCCGTTGCGTCAAACTTTTTCAACTGTTTTTCTTCAAATTCACAACGCTTGGAAAGTTCTTTCGAACGCTCCCTTGCCAACATTTTGTTGGGACCGTAAACCAACTGGATGACCGGCGTGATCAATCCGCCGATGAGCGAAGAACAAATCCAATAGAATCCAACACCGCCGGGCAACGTAAAGCCGATAAACAACGAAATGAGCGGCATCGTGAGCATCATTCCCGCCATCGAGGGCGCATCGGGATTCAGTTTCTTTTGTACCTGCATCGAAATAACGCTCGTGAACATCTGCGCGGCAAAAGCCAGAATCGGAATCAACCAGATCGATTCGAACTTATGGAAAATATCGAACGAGAATTTGGGGGTTTGCGTCAAGTCGATTCCAAAGAAACCGAAATCAATTTCCGAAAGTCTTGCGGTGATCTCGGGGAATTTGTCGGTGTTTTTCAGCGCTTCAATCAATTGCAATTCGTAACCGCTTGCTTTGGTTGCAATTCCCAGTTCCTTTGCAGCCGAAGTAATGGTATCGGCATCAATGTGAAGCAGGTACGTGAGCGGTTGCATAATCAGCCAGTAAATGCTGAGCATTAAAACCATTCGCAAAATGAGCGGCAAGCATCCGCCCGACATCGAAACGTTTTCCTCTTGGTAAATCTTTTGCATTTCGGTGCTGTAGCGCTGTTTATCGTCCCCGTATTTCTTTTTCAGTTCATCCAAACGGGGTTTGATGCGCAATTGCTGCACCGAAGACTTCTGGCTTTTGATGCTCAACGGAATCAACGCCAGGTTAATAAACAAGGTGAACAGGAATACGGAAGCAGCGAAATTACCGCCAACCAATCCTGCCAAAAACTCTAAAACCCAACCTAAGGGTATATTGATCCACTTAAACAGAAAATTCATTTTATCGGCTCCATCCAAACAGTGAGCACTCACTATCGGTTATTTTCACTTTTTTGTTTTTTCGGGAACGGGATCATACCCGCCCCGACAAAGCGGATTACAACGAAGAATCCGCCAAACAGCCAGTGCTGTTCCCTTGAAAACGCCGTGCACCTCAAGCGCTTCGATCGCGTAGGACGAGCAGGTGGGCGTAAAGCGGCAACAAGAGATCTTTCGCGGCGAAATATGCCGCTGATAACACCGAATCATTTGAATCAACAGATTACGAATGATCTTCATTTTCACACCAAACACCTGCGGCGCACAACTGTTTTTTCAACATTTCGGCCGCAGCGGTACTTTTTATGCCGAGAATTCTTGTTCGGGCCACCAACACAAAATCATGGCCCGAAGCAATATTCGGCATACAAGAACGAAAGGCGGCAGTAAGCACGCGCTTTGCGCGATTCCGCTCAACCGCACCGCCAATCTTTTTACTGACGGTAATGCCCAATCGCACACCGTTCACCTTGGCGTTCGGCAAAACGTACACCACAAAACAAGACGTGACAAAACTTTTGCCACGGCGGTATATGCGCCGAAAATCGCCATTCGATTTTAGTTTTACTAATCGCATAAACAAACTACTCCCCTATTAACGCAGTCGTAACCGCATTGGAATACAAAACGCTAATAAAAGGAAAAGCCACAGGGTTGTGGCTTTAATAAGACAAACGCTTTCTTCCTTTTGCTCTACGGCGAGCCAGGACCTTACGACCGTTTGCAGTTGCCATTCTCTTCAGGAAACCATGTTCCTTTTTACGATGTAATTTTTTCGGCTGGTACGTTCTTTTCACAGTAAACCCTCCCTTTAAGAATTATCGTCCAGAGAAGTGCGTTTAGCGCATTCTCCCCTTTATAGACCTATCAGTAACTGATTATACCGCAAAGAGGGGTGAAATGTCAATAAAAATCTTCCAAAAAGGGCAAAAAAATCGCATATTGTCTGCTCTTTTTTGCGAAAAAACCTTTCGAGAAAAATCCTCGTGCCAAAAAGCAAAAGTTTTCGCGTTGACTTTTGGCGCCGCGGGCGGTACAATAAAACCGAATTACGGCAGAGGGGGTGTTTCCTTGCAGGATAAATATCCGGTAAATATAATCCGAAGCCGCCGAAAAACCTATTCCATTGAGGTCGCAGTCGACGGGTCGGTCACCGTGCGCGTGCCGTGGCTGACGGGCAAACGGCAGGTCGAAAAATTGTTGCGCGAAAAGGCCGATTGGATCGAGAGAAAACGGCGCAAAATGGCCGCTTTGAACGAGCGTGCCGAACAACAGGGCGCCCTCTCGCCCGAAGACCTTGCAAAACGAACGCTTGAAGCCCAGGCCGTTCTGCCGCAAAAGGTGGCGTTTTTCGCCGAACAGATGGGCGTTTCTTACCAAGCGGTTCGCATCCGCCATCAAAAAACGCGCTGGGGCAGTTGCAGCAGCAAGGGGAACATCAACCTCAACGCCCTTTTAATGTGCACCCCCGAACACGTGCAGGACTACGTCGTCGTGCACGAACTGTGCCACCTGAAACAAATGAACCACTCTTCCCTTTTCTGGCAAGAGGTTGCGGCCGTTCTGCCCGACTATAAGAAAAGTTACCGTTGGCTCAAAGAAAACGGCAACGTGTTGATGGAGAGAATGAAAAAATGAACAACACCGCTCTACGCGAACGGTGTTGTTTTTTTGTAAAGAAAAAGTCCAAACCCGACCTTTTGGTCGAATTTGGACTTTTGAAGATACCGCCTAATTTTGATACAAAAATCGGGAGGGGGGTCAAATTTCTCGGTTTTTGGGGTTAGGGGGGGCAAAAATGCCGTTTTTCGACCTAAGGGGGGTCAAATGCAAAAATCGAGTCATTTTTACACCTCGTCCTTGTACGGATCAAGGGGCGGTTTGTACTTTTTCAGCATCTCTTCTTTGCATAAATTCAGTTCTTTTTCGTTGATAATACCACGGGAGCGCATCACCTTGAACATAATGACAGCGTTCATATAGTGGAGCTGTCTTTCGGTTTCTTCGGGAGTCGTCCCCGACAATGGCTTTTGGATATTCATAAAAGCACCTCTTTCAAAATATTAGCCTTGCGGCTTGGTTTTATAAAGATGCTCAAAAATCCGAAAAAGTCAAGTCCCCGAAAAAACAAATCACCGCGCCTATTATAAGTAGACGCGGTAATTGATAAATTATTGTGAACGATTTTCAAGCAAGTTCTTTTATATCCTCGCAATCATAGTTGTTGGGGTAAACACAATTGATTCTTAGTAAATATTCGTGACTATCGGAATATTTATCTTTACAACTCATACATGCAATTACCCGTAGTTCTTTTTTGTCATTGAATTGAGGAGAATCTAAATGAACGTTTAATTCCCCCTTTGAATCTAAACTTGATCCTGTAAACTCTTTGGACGACTCCCAAAGAGTTTTCCCAAATTCTTGTATGCGTATGTCGTAGATTTTTATATCATACGAGATATTGTTAGAGATGTTCTTGATAATAAAAGAAAGCCTACAGCCAAAACCTGAACACCCACCAAAGCGTAGGTGAAACTTGGGCATATTTTCGATATGTTCTTTTTCTTCCAACAATGCCGCCTTTTTATCAGCTTCTCCTTTTATTATGTGGTTTTGATACAAGGCTAATGCACCTAAAATCACCGTGCCTAAAAAAGAAAGAACTGCGCCGTAGTACCCCAAAGCATCACCAGCAGACCATTCCGCCTGAAATATATTGATATTAGTGTCAGCTTTGAATAACAGATTAATGGCAAAAGGCACGCCTATTAGTGCAATAAAAATTATTACACATATTATGATAAATAACACTTTATACTTTTTTATCCACTCAAACATACTAAACCTCTTTGTTTTTTGTTTTTCTACAAATAGGGCAACTGTTTCCTCTCTGTCTATTGTATATCAACGCTTGCCATTCGTGTCCTTTGCTACACTTCCACCAGACTTTTTTATTGCTACCAGGCGTTACATCCATAGGTGTCAATCCATTGTTCTTTTCATAGTTCCATTCTTTTGCTAAGGTTGGATTGACTGATTGTAAATCATTATAACCTTTTAAAACTCTTTTGCCTGCACAATACGGACATCTACGCCCGCTGTTTCTATCGACTATCGATGCTTGCCACTCATGTCCGTTTTTGCATTTCCACCAGACTTTTTTATTACTACCAGTCGTTACATCCGTAGGTGTCAATGCATTGTTTTTTTCATAATTCCATTCTTTTGCTAAGGTCGGATTAGCTGTTTGCAAATCGTTAAATCCTTTTAAGACTTTTTTGCCTGAACAATATGGACATCCTTGTCCTTTGTTTCTGTTTCCTATTATCGCTTGCCACTCATGTCCGTTTTTGCATTTCCACCAGACTTTTTTCTCACTATTAGGTAATACCTCCATAGGCGTTAAATCATTGTTTTTTTCGTAATCCCATTCTTTTGCTAATGTTGGATTAACTGTTTGTAAATCATTTTCACCTTTTATAGCAAACAAACCTGAACAATATGGACACCCGTGTCCCTGATTTCTACTATTCATTTTTGCTTGCCATTCGTGTCCTTTTTGACATTTCCACCATACTTTTTTACTACTATTCGCTAAAAAATGTTCCGGCCTTAAATTTCCGTTCTTTTCATAATTCCATTCTTTGGCAATTTCAGGATTAGAATACAAAAGCGAATTTTCTTTTTCTGTGTATTCCCTCAAGTTTTCTATAGCAACAGCATCTTTTGCTAAGTCGATATGAATGGGTTTTCCTATTATATCACTTAAAACTTTTACAAGCGTTTCGGAGAAATCTTTATGGTTTTTTTGAATTACATAGTCTATAGAACTGTCGTTTAACGATGACAAACCTTCTCTAATTCTATATAATATGATCCCGTCTCTTTTGCATTTGCGATTCTTTTCTAAATCTTCTTCTGTCTTATTTTTATGCCAAAAATAGCCATCATACTCAATGGCAATTTTTTTTGATGGAATATAAACATCTAATTCATATCCTTTTTCTTTGTATGAATGCATTATTTCTAAACCATATTTTTTAAGATAAAAAATTAGTGCATATTCGGGGAGAGAAGTGTTTCGTTCAGAATGACAAATAGGACAATCGCTCACAGTATTCCTATGATATATTTTTGCTTGCCACTCGTGCCCTTTACTGCATTTCCACCATACTTTCTTTCCACTATTCGGCAGTACATCTGTAGGTGTCAATCTATTGTTTTTCTCGTAATGCCATTCTTTTGCTAATGTCGGATTAACAGTTTGTAAATCATTTTTACCTTTTATGACTTTTTGACCTGCACAATATGGGCATCCGCGCCCTTTGTTTCTATGAGCAATCGATGCTTGCCACTCATGTCCTTTGTTGCATATCCACCATACTTTCTTTCCACTATTCGGCAAGACATCTATCGGTGTTAAGCCGTTGTTTTTTTCATAATTCCATTCTTTGGCTAAACTTGGATTAACTGTTTGCAAATCATTTTCGCCTTTAACGGGATATCGACCAGAACAAAATGGGCATCCATTTCCAAGATTCCTGCTTTTTATATCCGCTTGCCATTCGTGCCCGTTTTTGCATTGCCACCACACCTTAGTATGAGAACCTGCCACCACATCTCGCGGAGTCAAACTTTGATTGCGGGTTGGATGCCATTCTCTTGTTAATTCTGGATTAGTTTTTTCAAGATCGGTTTCACCAAGTATTGGTTTTTTGCCTGAACAATATGGACAGCCGCTACCGCGTTTGCTTCGATTGATAACACTAGCAGACCATTGGTGTCCTTCGTTGCATTTCCACCATGCTTTTTTTCCACTACCAAGAGTTAATGTTTTGGGATCTAATTCAAGTTCATCATTTTTTTCCCAGTTCCACTCTGCCATCAGTTCGGCATTGTCACTTACGTATTTCTTTTCTGCCATAACCTTGGCACCTCGCTTTTTCGTTTAAATATCATTTAAAATATTATACCATAAAATTCCTCAATAGTAAATACACCGTCCAATTCATAGCTTGTTATGTTTTCGGTGTTCATTGAAGGCAAAAGTGTTCGTTTACGGGAGCAAATATTCATTGCTGGGGAGAGGGCAAAAAAGCCGATTTATGGTATTTTTCGGTAAGGCGGTAATCTTATATCTCCTCTATAATTTTAGTACAAAGCACCGTTTTACAGCGCCTTATACAAACTACAGCACTGATAACAGGCGAAAAAGCACAAAAAATTAAGGTTGATTCGTTTTGAATCAACCTTAATTCGTATTGGTCGGAGTGAAGGGACTCGAACCCCCGACATCCTGGTCCCAAACCAGGCGCGCTACCAACTGCGCTACACCCCGAAATTATATTTAGTTGTTTTTGTGAAAGCGATATTTATGCGGCGCGCTACCAACTATCGGTCAGAAATATTGTCGCCTCGCTCGCTTGGAGCGCATCGCGATGCTCTGTATTTCTTCCTGCTCAAGCCTTGCCTTCATCCGCCACAGGCGGCGGCAAGCCGTGAGCCACTACACCCCGAATTTAAGTTAAGAAGTAATAGTGAATAGTGGAGAAGTGAACTAAAAATGCGGTTGGATTTCACAACCGCATTTTATTATATTAGATTAAGACTGTTGTGTCAAGGTGAAATTTTACTGTTTTGCGGCATTTTCGCCTGCGAGTCTGCCCGAGGCAAAAGCCCACGCAAGGTTGAAGCCGCCGCAGGCTCCGTCTACGTCGAGCACTTCGCCGCAGGCAAAGAGATCGCTGTGCTTTTTTGACATCATAGTTTTGCTGTCAAATTCGCTCACATCCGCACCGCCTTTGGTGACCTGAGCGTCATTAAAGCCCTTTGTGCCCGCGACCTTAAGGCGGAAATCTTTAAGCTCTGCAGCTATAATTGCCGCCTGCTTCGGCTTGATTTCACCTGAAGTTTTTGGCATAAAGCCGAGTGCCGATTTGATTGCCGCTGTGCCGATTGCCTTGTGCACTATACCGCCGAGCATCTGCTCTGCAGAAACATTCGGATTATGGTTTGCAATCTGAATTATTATATCTTTAGCTTTATCCTGAGTGAATTCGGGGAGCAGGTCTATTGAAATTTCAGCTTTTGTGTCAGGCTTTACAAATCGGCTCAGATCCATTGCCGCAATACCCGAAACGCCATAATCGGTAAAGAGAATTTCGCCCTCACTCTTGCCGCCCGTAGAGAGTGTAAGGCTTGCTTTTGCACGCACACCTTTGAGCGATTTTATTTTTGCCGTATCTGTTTTAATCTGCACGAGAGATGGGGCAAGCGGTGTGATTTTGTGACCTAGAGATTTGAGCATGGGATAGCCGCTGCCGTCACTGCCCTGTGACGGTGCCGCCTTGCCGCCTGTGGCTACAATTACGCTTTTTGCTTTATAAGCACCGTTTACGGTAAAGCCGTCGGTGCATTTTTTTATTTCGGTTACCTTTTCTTCACAGCAGAAAACAACACCGAGGTTTTCACATTCAAAACGCAGTGCATCAAGCACGCTCGCGGCAGAGTTACTCATCGGATAGAGCCTGCCCTCGCTGTCAGCACGGGTATATAAACCTGTTGACTCAAAAAACTCAACAAGCTTCTCTGTACCGTATTTTTCTATAGCGTAGGATGCGAAACGCATATTGGTATATGCGTGCCCCGCGGCATTAAGGTTACCGAGGTTGCAACGTCCGTTACCCGTAGCGAGTATCTTTTTACCTACCTTGGGCAGATGTTCAAGCACGGTAACGCTCTTTGTTTTGTCGGTACGTTTGGCTGCTATTGCCGCGGCAAGTCCGCTTGCACCGCCGCCAATGATAATTATATCGGTGTGTTTCATCAGATAACTCCGTAAAAATGAATTATATTCATATCCTCGGGCATCATCAGACCGTGACTGCCTGATACGCCGTCAATTTCGTGGCAGCCGTGGTCAGGTGCAAAACCGATAAGTGTTTTGCGGTGCGGCTGATATTCTTTTACCGCGTCGGCAAGCTTTGCAAAAGCGGACGTGTTATGCTTCAGTGCTTCGATTGCTGCTTTGCCTTCGGGACCGACTTTGTGCATCGTTCCGTCGTAGTTGCCGTTGTATACACATATAAGGTCATATTTATCTTGCTTTATAAGCTCAATAGCTTTTTCATTTGCTTCATCGGGAGTGTCAACAATAAAGTAGTCCATATCTTTTTCAAGGAAGATTTTGGACATACTGTCTTCACCTGTAGAAACAATGCATGGCTTCTTGCCTGCACGGATAAGAGCATCGAACACGCTGTCGGTCTTTACAACGGGCTTGCGGTAAGCCTTAATGCCGTGTATATCAGGCTCGGCACCTGTGTACATTGTTGCAAAGCATACGGGAGTTACGCTCGGCATAACTGTCTGCAACGGCAGAGTCAGCTGAGTACGAAGCATAACTGGCGCAAAAATATCTGTGTATTTTTCAAAAAGCCACAGTGCAACCGCATCGGGATTGTACATCAGCACACGGTTGATTTTTTGGCCTTCTGTAAGCTTTGATATTATATCTAGCGGAGCTTCGGCCTTATTTGGTGAATCGACACCGAGTGCATTTGTCAGAGAAGCGGCAACGCCTTTAAGGCTTAAGGGACAGTAAATCTCGTTGTAATCAGACATTTTAATCACCACAAATAAACAAAGTCGGAGCGTTTTACTCCGACTTTGATTATATACTTTATTTGATTTTTTTGTCAACCGTTCTTTTTCTTTTCAAATCGGCGGTAAATTATAAGACCTATTACGCTCAATACGGTCGTAATGCCGAATATTATTCCTGCTTCAAGATACTGCTTTTCTCCGAGTGCTGCACCGCACATTGTTGAGGTAAGAATTGCGGGAATTCTGGCAACACCGGTTATGAGCAGGAATGCCATAGGCTTTACGGGCAGCATCCAAACAAAGTAAGTTATCAAATCTTTAGGGCTGCCGGGTATCAGATATATGAAGAAAAGTATTGCATACACATTTGAGCTTTTCTGAAGGAAGGAAAAACTCTTGAGTTTACTCTCATCTACAAAAAGGTTTATGAATTTTGTGCCGAAAAACTTTGAAAGAGCAATAATGATGAGTGAGCCTATCATTGTGCCTATCATACACCAAAGCATACCGCCCCACATGCCGAAAGCGTAACCGGAGCCTATTTCCAGCGGCTCTGCCGGTATTATTTTTACAACAGTCTGTACAGCGCGTATTGCCACGAAAATAATACGGCTTGCGTATCCGTAGGAATCCAGCCAGGTGCGGAATCTGTCGGTATCGCTGATTATTGCAACAAGCTCTTTTCCCAAAGTAAAATAGCAGACAAGAATAGCTGATGCTACAATCAGCAAGCCGATTATGGCGGCTATTCGCTGAGTTTTTTTAGATTTCATCTTTTATTTCCTCTTTGAGAGAATTGGCATATTTATGCCAGATTACGTCAAGAATACCTTTATATTCAGGCTTCCACGGTTTGAATTTGCCGTTGTAGTGAATAATAGCAGTCGTTTCTTCAACCTGCGGTGCGGTTAGCTTGTATTTTCGGCAGGTCTTTTCATCGCAGTTATAAATTTTGCTGTCAAGCGTTACTGTTTTTTTGCAGTAAAGCGCATTGACAACATCCTGATCACCAAGGAAAAGTATGCGGGAGTTACGTTGAATAAACTCGAAGATCTTGTCAGTTGTAATTTCTTTACGCATCAGTTCAATATTCATCACCATTACACCTGCGTTGATATACTCGGCAGACAGTGGCATACCTAAACGCAGCAGATTGATGTGGCGCAAAGAACCGTAGACATGAGTAGTTGCCGCAATAAGTGCGTTGCTCATCTCTGTATCATAAAAGCTGCTTATGTCGCCGATAATCAGTGTGTCAGGGTCGATGTAGAGAATTCTGTCAACGGTTTCCGGCAGGAAATCAATTGCAAGAAGACGGTAATATGTTTCTTTAGTGATTCGCTTAAGCACAGGTGCATTACTGAGAAGCTCCGGAGGAACGGTGACAGAATGTATATTCGTGCGATTGAGGTCAACAACTGACTTGAGCTTCTCAAAATCTGAGTCGGTCAGTGATGAGTGCGCAACGAAAATATCAAATCTACTGTCGGGATTGGACTTCATCAGAGAGAAAAGCATAACTCTTAGCGGCATAACATAATTGGAGTCAATTGTAACCAGAATATTCATAACTCGATCGCCGCAAAGATGCAGCCCTTTCCTTTCTTTGATAATATGCTTATAGGTTTGCTCAGTTAATATCCATTGCATCAAGCCAAAGCTCTGCAATAACCTTGTGGCCGAAATCTGTCGGGTGCACACCGTCTGCCGAAAGGTCAGTCATCGGTGTACCGTTGGCTATCATTTCGTCAAACTTTTTCTGAATATCAATGTATGTTACATCGTAATCCTTTATAAGTTTGTTGATAACCTCCTGCTTCTCAACGAGGTCGGGTCGCATCTGAGCCTTGTCGGGTGTTACGTCAAGAAGGAAGATGTTGAGCAGAATTATTTTTGCGTTTGTTTCTTTTACAACGCGGTCAAGAAGAGTACGCATATTGTTTTCGTATTCCTCAGCAGTTGTTACCATACCTGAATCATATCTGCGCCACGTGTCGTTGACACCGATAAGCAGTGAAAAATAGTCGGGCTTGATATCGACACAGTCTTTGTCCCAACGCTCAAGCAGGTCCCAAGTGCGGTTGCCGCTGATACCGCGGTTGATTACCTTTATGCCGAGGTCAGCAAACTTGTCTGCAAGGATTTCCGCGATTTTTGCGGGGTAACCCATACCGAGGCTGGCTGAAGGGTCAGCCGAATCGGTGCGGCCTGTATCTGTTATGCTGTCGCCCTGAAAGAGAATGAGAGAATTCTTGTTTAGCATAGCAAAACTCTCCTTTAATTATTTGATAATATCTGTACCCATATAAGGACGAAGTACTTCGGGGACTGTTACGCTGCCGTCAGCATTCTGGTAGTTTTCAAGAATTGCGGCAACCGTTCTGCCGACTGCAACACCTGAGCCGTTGAGTGTGTGAACGAGCTGGGCCTTGTCAGCAGGCGTTCTCTTGAAGCGGATAGCTGCTCTTCTTGCCTGGAAGTCTTCAAAGTTAGAGCAGGAAGAAATTTCAACGTATCTGCCGTAAGAGGGCATCCATACTTCGATATCGTATGTCTTTGCAGATGAGAAGCCGATGTCACCTGAACAGAGGCATACAACTCTGTGCGGCAGACCAAGGAGCTGAAGCACACGCTCTGCATCATTTGTGAGCTTTTCAAGCTCATCGTATGATGTTTCAGGGTCAGCAAACTTAACAAGCTCAACTTTATTGAACTGATGCTGACGGATAAGACCTCTTGTGTCACGGCCTGCACTGCCTGCCTCTGCACGGAAGCAAGCGGAGTATGCACAGTAGCTGATGGGCAGCTGAGCACCTTCGAGAATATCACTGCGGTGCATATTTGTAACAGGAACTTCTGCAGTGGGAATAAGGAAATAGTCCTCACGCTCGAGTCTGAAAGCGTCCTCCTCAAACTTGGGAAGCTGACCTGTACCTGTCATTGATGCACGATTGACCATAAAGGGCGGGAAAATCTCTGTATAGCCGTGCTCTGTATGAGTGTTAAGGAAAAAGTTGATAATAGCTCTTTCAAGTCTTGCGCCTGCTGCCTTGTAGAAGTGGAAGCGTGCACCTGTAACTTTTGCGGCTGTTTCGGGGTCGAGGATACCGAGGTCAGCACCGATGTCCCAGTGAGCCTTGGGCTCGAAATCGAATGCTGTAGGCTCGCCCCAACGGCGGATTTCAACGTTGTCGCTGTCATCCTTACCTACGGGAATTGTGGGGTTGGGAATGTTGGGGAATTCGTACATAATTTTCTGCTGCTTTGCTTCAAGCTCGGAAAGCTGTACGTCACCGGATTTTACGGTTTCTTTGATTTCATTCATGCGAGCCATGATAGCTGAAATATCGCCGCCCTCTTTTTTGATTTTGGGAATCTCACGGCTTGCGGCATTCTGCTCTTGCTTGAGCTGGTCGAGCTTTACTGTAAGTTCACGGCGCTGAACGTCTATAGCAAGTACTTCGTCAACAAGGGCGTCCATATCCTTGTTGCGTTTTTTCATAGCGTCTTTGACGAGCTGGGGGTTTTCACGGATAATTTTAATATCAAGCATTTTTTGCCATATCCTTTCAATAGTATTTAACAGGATTTTTTTGATTTATCAAAGTGAAGCTGACTTCGGTGAACTGAGTTTCGAGCTTCGATTTGAGTACTGACATAACGGGGTTTTCTGTTTCAAAGTGGCCTGCCGCTATTGCGGTCAGACCGTTGTCGGCAGAATCGATAAAATAGTGGTGAGTGAGGTCACCCGTCACAAATGCATCGACCTTGCCTATAAGCTCATAGGTAAGTGAGCTGAGTGAGCCACCGCACACTGCAACCGTGCTTATTGTGTTGCCTGCATCTGCAAGCCGAAGATTGCATCCAAGCTTTTCTTGGACGTGTTTTGCAAACTCGTCACCATTCATCGGAACTTTTAATTTGCCGACTCTTACAAGCGGAGTGTCCGTGCCGTCGAGCTCGAGAGGAGTAATATCCTCAAGCTCAAGTATTGCGGCAAGAGTATCGTTGACACCGTCATCTGCAGAGTCAAGGCAGGTGTGAGCACTGATTGCGGAAATACCGCTTGTCAGAAGCTCATATATTACACTGCCCGCAAGAATCTTTTTGGCAGGTGAAAAAATAACGGGGTGATGGGTTATCATCAGTTCGGCATTGTTGGCTTTGGCGGCAGCAACGGTTTCGTTAGTTGCGTCAAGTGCAAGCGAAACACGGCTTACCTCTCTGTCCGGGTTACCAAGTAACAGACCGCTGTTGTCCCAGCTTTCCTGCGTGCAAAACGGTGCGAGCGAATTTATATACTCATAAATCTGATTTACTGTGGGCATTGTTTACACCCTCTTTGAAAGCTCGTCTGCTTCATATTTTTTAATTTCTGCAAGCCAGCCTTCACGTGCGGGTACGCCCTTGCGTGCACAGTATTCTTCCCATACGTCGCCGAAGGGATAGAGCTTAAGCTCTTCTGTTGTTGCGAGGAGCGATGTGAAATCGCCGCTGTCCTGCATATCCTTGAGCTGTGCGTGGGGTATGAGCATAGCAGCGAGTAGTGCCTTACGCATATTGCGCGCACCGATTATCCAGGCGGCAACGCGGTTGATACTTGCATCAAAGTAGTCGAGACCGATAAGCACTCTGTCGAGAGCATCGCAGCGTACGATTTCCTTTGCAATTTCTTTAAGTTCATCGTCGAAGGTTACAACATGGTCGCTGTCCCAACGGACACCGCGTGTTACGTGAAGTGCAACCTTGTCGCTGAAGAGAAGCATTGACGGAATTTTATCCGAAACAACTTCTGTCGGGTGATAGTGACCGTTGTCAAGAAGGCATACACAGCCTCTTGTTGCGGCATAATTCATATAAAACTCGTGTGAGCCTACTGTGTATGACTCAACGCCGATACCGAATACCTTTGACTCAACAGTGTCGACAAGATATTTCGGGTCGATCTGCTCGGAAAGGATTTCATCGAGCGCGTCCATAAGGCGCTTTCTCGGACCTATACGGTCAGCAGGTACATCCTTGTAACCGTCGGGAATCCAGATATTGTTAACGCAGGTTATGCCGAGCTCTCTGCCGAAATATTCGCCGATTTTTCTCATTGCCTTGCAGTGGTCGATCCAAAAGCGGCGGATTTTCTCATCGGGATGTGAAAGAGTAAGTCCGTCAGCTGCAAGCGGGTGAGAGAAGAGAGTCGGATTGATGTCAAGACCGAGACCTCTCTTTTTTGCAAATTCAACCCACGGTGCAAAGTGCTCAGGGAGCAGCTTGTCGCGGCTTACCTTTTCATCACCCATTATGGCGTAAGTAGCGTGAAGGTTGATTTTGTGTGCACCGGGAATGAGTGAGAGTGCCTTGTCAAGGTCTGCCATAAGCTCTTCGGCATTACGTGCTTTACCGGGGTAGTTGCCTGTAGCTTGGATACCGCCCGAAAGCTCACCGCTGCTCTCAAAACCGCTTACGTCGTCACCCTGCCAGCAGTGCAGAGATATACGCACACTGTCAAGTTTTTCGATAACGGCATCGGTGTCGATGCCGATTGATGCGTATATTTTTTTTGCTGATTCATATCGCTCGGTCATAATTATTGCCACCTTACTTTATATTTAGATATATATAATTAATAATATATATCTTTTCCTTATTTGTCAAATATTTTTATAATAAAAAAGGCACACTTTCATAAAGAAAGTATGCCTTTCGGAATTATGCCGAAGCTGTGTCTGTAAATGAGTCGGATTCTGCGGAAGGTATCTCCTGTGATGTTTGTTCATCAGGTGCATTGGTAGGGGACTGAGTGGTAGATGTCGGGGCAGGAGGAAGCGGTTCCGTAGAAATTTTTATACAAGCATCAGTAATTATAAATGCAAAAATAAATATCAACAAAAGTGCGACTGAATATATTATGCTATGTCGTACTTTGCGTTTGAATTCTTCTTGCGCAAAGCTCTCGGTATGGGTTGATGTCGGGTTTTCTTCAACAGGATAATTCTTATTGAAACCGATTATGGGACGGCGGTGAATCTCGGGCTCAGGTATTATAGGTCGAAATTCTTCTTTGCCTTCATTTTCGGCTTTGTTACGGTTAAGTTCATTGTCTGCCATCGTCTCACCTCAGACAAAGAGTGACTGACCCGAAAGGCCTGCAAAACCAAGAGAAATCAGTGCGATATAAATAAACAGAGCGGGCTTACCTTTAAAGGCGTTGCTCATTGTTTCGTTTGCCTTAAGACGGTCTTCTGCAGAAGATATAAGCAATACGGCTATAACAAAAGCTATGCCGGCACCGAGGCCGAGACCGATCGATTCGGCGATATTGAATGCTGCACGGCGGTTGATTATCGGTACAGCGAGCACAAGTGTATTAACAGCCGCCATACCGATACGGTGAGTGCTGTTCTTGTTATGTCGTATGAGTATAATTATTGCCGTAAAAACAAGATAGATAACGGCAAGCACTACACAATATATTCCGAGATGTTCGGCTGTAGTAAGTGTGTTTATTTGCTCAATTGAATCAAGAGCACTGCACACTGCAGCAGTAGCACTTGTGAAAAAAGCAACGAGTAGGGCGATAGGGAAGAAATCCTTTGGTTTGGTCGCTATTCTTATTGCTTCACTCATACCAAAGCCGCCGTTGAAAACAAGGTTTTGCAACAGCATGGCAAAAACAGAGGCGTTAAAAAATGCAAAAATCATTCTTCTTCGTCCTCCTTTTTCGGTTTTACAAGAATATCGTTGATTGAGCGGTTCATAAGTGCATCAAGCTCATCATCGCTGTTGGAATAATCGGAACTGTCTGCGTCAGAATCTGATTCTATATCATCAATTGTAAGATCTGCAAAATGCTTTTCACAATTTTCTTTTGTCGGTGAAAGGGGCTCTTCTGATTCTTGTGAAGTCACCGTGTTTTCAACGGCCTCTGACACTGCTTCTTCAGTAAGTTCGGGCTGTACGTAAGGAGTAACCTCAGGTTCGCTTGCTTGAACAGCAGTTGTCTCTGTCGCCGGCTCATTTGGTGCAGATGGTTGCTCGTCAGCATCTATGCCGATCTCTTCAAGTGTGAACGGTGATTCATCTGCGGCAAATTCAGGTAAAACTGTCGGTGTGGTGTTTATAGCAGCTTTTTTATCGGAAGAGTGTGAGCTTTTCCTTTTACTTCCGGGCTTAGGTTGCTTTTTATCGAGGTACTTCGGCCAGAATTTTGCAATAAGCACACGCAAAGCGGCGCTGGCAAATCCAAGGATAAGAAAGCCTCCGAACGGTAAAAGCAGACCGGACATCGTACGTCCTTTGAAAATTTCAAATCCAAACAATGAGCCGTTGCCAAGAAGTTCCCTTATAAATCCGCATACAAGCATAACAGCGGAATAGCCTACGGAAGCCGTAAGGCCGTCAACAAGAGCTTTGATGGGCGAGATTTTGACGGCAAAACGCTCACATCTGAGTACATTGAGCGAATTGACTGCCATTATCGGCAGATAAATTCCCAACGAACTGAAAAGAGGATTGTTTATACGTTCGATAAAAATCATTAGCGGAGAAACGATAGCTGCACCTAAAATAATATATATGCCTATTCTGATCCATCGGGGTACAGCTTTAAGGAAAAGTGAAGCGATAAATTCGCTGACCGTGATAATAACTGCAGAGACAGCGGCGAGAATAGCCGCACTGCTGACAGAGGTAGCCATAGCTACAACAGGGCACAGACCTACAGCTTGCACGAGCACCGGGTTGAATATACCGGCGTTACGCATAAGCATACCGGGTGATTTGCCGGATGCTGCCATTTTCTTTTCCTCCTTGCTTGATTTTTTGTGTCGGTTGTTGATGCATCAGCCGAAAAGCTGAACCCAATAATATATATCGGTGTCTTTGTCATAGTAACAACCAACACCTGTTTTGGTGTAGTTTTTTGTGAGTATATTTTTTCTGTGACCTTCACTGTTCATCCAGGCGTTTACGACTGCACTTGATGAATTGTATCCCTTTGCAATATTTTCGCCCATAATTCCGTTTCCCGCGGTGTACCAAAGACTGCCGTCGGGTCTTGTGTGAGAGAAGTTTGATACTATCTCTTTAGCTCTGATATCTGCGGCAGCTGCAAGCTCGGGCGAGTAGGTAAGCTCACCGAGAGCTTCGGCAGCACGGTGCATGTTTATCATATCCGCTACAGCAAGCTCAGTGTCGCTTTCTTCGCTGTCGGTAATTATGTTTGTCGGGCGCTCTGTGGGGGCAACAGTTGTAGGCTCTGCTTTAGTAGTCGGCACTGTTGTAGGTGCCGCTGTGGTTGCGGGTTTAGTGGTTGGTGGAGCAACGGTTGTCGGTGCTGATGTTGCTATGGGCTTCGTAGTTGGTGCGGTTGTTATCGGTTTGGTTGTTTGAACAACCTTTGTGGTGGCGGCTGTGTTTGCAAATGTACTGCAAACGGTTACAGCCGTGTTTTCTTCCTTTTCCGGTATGGTTGCTAAGGTTTCAGCTATGCTTGCGGTTTCTTCATGCACAGTCTCAGAGGTTGAAAAATCATCCTGTGCAGGTCTGTGGTCACACGAAGCTAATAAGATGCATAGAATAGCAGTAGCAATCAACGGAAGAAGGGGTGACATACGTTTCATTTACTCTTCTTCATCCTTTTGTTAATAAGTTTCATAAGTGCCTTGTCAGCAACAGGCCACGCGGCATTTATTACGAGTACTGCAAAGCAGGAGCATTCTTCAAAGGTGCCGAAACGGCGCATAAGCATACAGGAGGCACCCGCGGCAAAGCCATAGAGCAAACGGCTCAAAGGGTGATGCGGCTGAGTGCCCTGCTCGATAATAAGGAATATTGCGGCAAAAATCATATAGCCTGCACAAAGCTCAAGCACAAGTGAAGAAAACAGATTGGTAACTCTCGGTAAACAGATTGCCATAAGTGCGGCACCCGTGAGAAAGCCTGCTGTAGTTATAAACAGCTTTGTGCGGCGTATGAGCATATAAATTGCACTGCCTGCGAGGATTATTATACAGCTTGCGCCCATCGGACCGGGAAAATTGCCGATAAATATATCTATTGCCTTTACCGAACCAAGGCTGATAGAAGTGTTGTGTGCGAGCATCGAAGCGAGCGAAACACTGCTTGTGCTTGAAAGTGCAGCGCTTGCGGCAGATATGCGCGGATAGTCAAAAATAAGATCGGGGAAGCATATAGTTAAGAAGGCGAAGCCGGCTGCGGCAGGAGAAAAAGGAAGCTTTTCAACAGAGCCGAAGGGAAGCTTTGCAGCGACGGTTGCAAAAATACCGCCGATAACGGGAAGCCAGACAGGAGCATTGGCAGGGAGCATAAGTGCGATAATGGTGCCTGTTACAACAGCGCTCAAGTCCCCTACGGTGTTGGGCTGTCTGAGCAGACGTCTGCCTGCAAGCTCACAAAGCACACAAGTTATGACGCAAATGCATATGAGCCGTATTGCACCGAGACCGTAGAAATACCATGAACTCAACGCGGGCAATGCAAGCATTGCGAGCATATCAAGCCTGAGTGAGCGTGCTTTTTTGATGGAGCTTTGCTTTGCCATTCCTGTTCTCCTTTCTGTTAATACCATTATTTGTTCCTTGATTTTAAGCTGTTTAAGGATGTACGATATAGCTAAGGGGGAGTATGATATGAAAATAGAGCTTCTTACCGACGATGCGATTATTGTCGAGCTGTCGGCAGATGATATGAAAAATTTAAACATCACCTATGAGGAGATGGACTATACGAAAATTGAAACGAAGAGAGTTATCTGGACTATACTCTCCCGTGCAGGCAGAACACTCGGCCGTGAGATTAACACGTCGGGTAAACTGCTTGTTGAAGCTATGCGCCGGGAATCCGGCGGATGTGTGCTCTTTTTTTCTGTAGAGCAGGAGAAGGGTATATCTAAAAACAAAAGATATCTTGTGAAAAAATCGGATTACATAGTCTGTGATTTTGATAATGTATCGGCACTGATTGCCTGTGCCGAGCGTATAGTGTTTTCGGGCTTCATAGTTGAAAGCCGACTGTATACAGATAAAAATAAGTACCGTTTATTAGTGCGTTCGCAAACAACGGGGGCAGGGCTTATCAAGCCCTGCCTGTCCGAGTTCGGTTGTGTTTGCGGTGAGGGATCAATGCTCTTTGCTCATACTGCAGAGCATTGGCACTGCATCACCGATAAAAATGCCGTTGAGCTTCTTAGCCTCTGGGAAGGAAAAGGAGCATCATAAAGCCTGCGGCACAAGCAGAGCCGATAACGCCTGCAACGTTGGGACCCATAGCGTGCATAAGCAGGAAGTTTGTGGGGTTTGCCTTCTTGCCTTCAACCTGGGCAACACGGGCTGCCATAGGTACTGCAGAAACGCCTGCGGCACCGATGAGGGGATTGACCTTACCTTTTGTGATGATATACATCAACTTGCCGAGGAGGACACCGCCTGCGGTTGAGAAAGAGAAGGCGACAAGACCGATAACGATAATACCAAGAGTCTTGACCTGAAGGAACTGCTCACCGTTTGCTGTTGCACCGACTGTAACACCAAGCAGGATTGTAATAATGTTGCAGAGTGCATTCTGTGATACGTCGCTGAGTCTGTCAACAACACCGCACTCACGGAAGAGATTACCAATCATCAGCATACCAATGAGCGGAGCTGTTGACGGGATGATAAGTGCACAAAGAACTGTAACAACAATCGGGAAAACAATCTTTTCTGTCTTGCTTACCTTGCGGAGCTGACCCATCTTTACTTCACGCTCTTTCTTTGTTGTGAGCAGACGCATAATGGGCGGCTGAATGAGTGGAATAAGCGCCATATATGAGTAAGCTGCAACAGATATGGGAGCAAGAAGATGGGATGCGAGCTTTGAAGCTGTGAAGATAGCTGTGGGGCCGTCTGCACCGCCGATGATTGCGATTGATGCAGCCTCTTCGGGTGTAAAGCCGAAGAGAATAGCAATGATAAATGCAACGTAAATACCGAGCTGTGCTGCGGCACCGAGAAGAAGGCTCGAGGGGTTTGCGAGCAGAGGACCGAAGTCGGTCATTGCGCCTACACCCATAAAGATAAGACAGGGGAATATACTGCTCTTTACGCCTACATAAATAAGCCTCAGTACACCGTCGTCATACCAATGTGCACCTTCAACCTTCTGGGTTGCATCCATAAGACCTGCAGGGTCAGCCATAAGACCTGTTTCAGGCAGGTTTGCGAGCATCATACCGAATGCAATAGGCAGAAGGAGCATAGGCTCAAATTTTTTGACTATTGCCAGATAAAGAAGACCAAAGGAAACGACAAGCATAACGCCCTGCTGCCAACCGAGGGAAGCGAAGCCTGAGCTTGCCCAGAGGCCTTCAAGAACACCTAAAAATGTCATATTGAGAAATGCCTCACTTTACTCAGATAACTGCAAGAACGTCGTCTGTGTTAACAACTGTGCTGCTGCCGACGAGAATCTGCTTTACAACGCCGTCACACTCTGCTGTGATTTCGTTCTCCATCTTCATAGCCTCGAGGATGAAGAGTGTGTCGCCTGCCTTAACAGCCTGACCTACGCTGCAAAGAACCTTGAGAACTGTACCGGGCATGGGAGCAACAACCTTCTTACCGTCAGCTGAGGGAGCAGCAACAGGAGCGGGTGCGGGAGCTTCTTCCTTTGCGGGTGCTGCTGCGGGAACAGGAGCTGCAACAGGAGCTGCAACAGGAGCGGGAGCTGCGCCTGCGGCTGTTGATACGTTTGTGATGACTGCATCGGTCTCGTTGACCTCTACTTCATAGCTTTTACCGTTAAGTGTTACGATGTATTTCATAATTTTTTACCTAACCTTTCTTTTATTCCTCAATAAGTTTGATCGATTTAAAATCAAGACGTTCAAGCGGTATGCCTGTCTGATGGCTTACCAACGCCATGATAATTGCGACTGTGGGCTCGTCTATTCCACCCCATTCAAGTGACTTTATTCGTTTGAAGTCGAGCTTGTTGAGCGGAATACCTGTCTGATGGCTGACAACTGCCATTACCATCGCGGCTGTCGGCTCGTCAACACCGATAAGCTCAAGCGGAGTATCGAGCAGTTTTATTGACTTGAAGTCAAGGTGCTCAAGTGCAACGCCTGTCTGGTGGCTGACTGTTGCCATTATTGTTGCGGCTGTCTGCTCGTCAACTCCGTAAAGCTGTACACAACTTGTCTGTGCTGCGGAGCTGTTGGCGGTAACGATGTTTTCAGAGCAATCGGCTTCATCTTTTGAAACCTCTTCAACTGTTTTTTTGTTAACCATCGCACTTACAAGACGCGAGAGCAGAAATACCAATACAGCCAGCAGAGCAAGCTCTGCCATAACAACGACTATGCCGACACCGGAAACCATAAGTGCATCAGTCAAGCCGAGTGCTTTTCCTGCTAACATTGATTGATCACTCCTTGATTTCCTGAATTGTATATTTGAATGTGCGCTTTTCTTTTTCAGCTCTGTCTTCAAAGAAAGCCTTTGCCTGCTGCGGGAAGGCGATATAAGAAAGCACGTCTTCTTCGCTGTGAGCGAGTGCACCTATTTCTTCCTTAGCGGCTTCAAAACCGGGTTCAAGAGTATCGGCAAATCTGCCTGTGAAGGGCTTTTCGTCACCGAGGACAAGCTTCTGGAGGTCCTTGCTTACCTTGCCGGGAGCCTTGCCGTATTCGCCCTTGATGTATGCCTTGACCTCTTTGGAGATGTTCTTGTATCTCTCACCGAGAAGTACGTTGAATGTAGCCTGAACACCAACCATCTGGCTCATAGGAGTAACGAGGGGCGGATAGCCGAGGTCCTCACGTACTCTGGGTGTTTCGGCAAGCACTTCGTCGAGCTTGTCAAGCTTATTCTGTGCGGTGAGCTGTGCAACAAGGTTGGAAAGCATACCGCCGGGAATCTGATAATCAAGTGCGTCGGTCTCTGTTGCCATAACAACGGGGTTGAGCACGCCGCTTTCGAGATATTTTGCACGAAGAGGCTTAAAGTAAGAGTTGATTTTTGAAAGAACCTTTGAGTCAAGGTCAACCTTATAGCCCTGATTTCTTAGTGCGTATACAAGAGTTTCCGTCGGAGGCTGTGATGTTCCGCCCGAAAGGCTTGATATTGCGGTATCAATGACATCTGCACCTGCCTCAACGGCCTTCTGAAGTGTTATCATTCCGAGACCCGTTGTTGAGTGAGTGTGAACAACTACGGGGAGCTTGACAGCGGACTTTATCGCCTTAACAAGGTCGTAAGCCTCCTGCGGAGCAAGGATACCTGCCATATCCTTGATGCAAAGTGTCTGCACACCCATTTTTGCAAAGCCTTCAGCAACCTTGACATAGTTTTCGATATTATGGATAGGGCTTGTTGTGTAGCAGATTGTACCGGATGCGATAGCACCGCTCTTAAGAGTCTGGTCTACAGCTACCTCGACGTTGCGAAGGTCGTTAAGAGCATCGAAAATACGGATGATGTCAATACCGTTTTCAACACTTTTTGCAACAAATTTACGCACAACGTCATCGGGATAGTGCTTGTAACCCAGAAGATTCTGGCCTCTTAGAAGCATCTGGAGCTTTGTGTTGGGACATGCTGCCTTGATTGTACGCAGTCTCTCCCATGGGTCTTCGCCAAGGTAACGCAAGCATGAGTCAAAAGTTGCACCGCCCCAGCATTCAAGTGAATAATAGCCGGCTTTATCGAGCTCGCTGAGAATCTCTTTGAAGTCGGATATGGGCATTCTTGTAGCGATGAGGGACTGGTTGGCATCACGCAGTACGGTTTCAGTGAACTGAACAGTTTTCATCTTTGCCATAACTTTCCTTTCAGGGTGTATTGCGTATGCAAATTTTCACCCATTTTAATGATATTTAATCACTACTATAGTATCCTTTTTGGGAGCAAATTGCAAGCGGTTTACAATATTTTTTTGCTATTTTAATATAATCTGCATTATGACGGATATTGGCTTGAATATTCCCTTTAAATTGTAAAATATTTATTAATTTTTAATTATAATCTTGATATTTATATTTTTTTTATTATAATAAAAATAGCTAAAAGTACGGATTCACCCTAAAATATACATAAGGAGCGAAAGCAAATGCCTGAATTTACTTACAACATAGTCGAAACACTTGGTGTCCTTTCCGAAACAGCAAAGGGCTGGACAAAGGAACTCAACCTCATCAGCTGGAACAACAGAGAGCCTAAGCTCGACATCCGCGAGTGGGCACCCGAGCACGAGAAGATGGGCAAGGGCGTTACTCTTACAGAGGAAGAGGCTAAGGAAATCCTCAAGATTCTCGCACAGCGTTACGAATAATTTTAATTAATTAAAACCAAAAGCTACGCTCGGTAAACCTGCTACAGGTGTGCCAAGCGTAACTTTTTTACTTAAAATGTATAAAGTTAAACGGTCTGCCAAAGCATAGCTCTGACAGACCGTTTTAATAATATAATCTTTTAATTTATATCATGATTTGTTTTATACGGGTCTGCAAGCCAGCGGAAGAGCAGAAAAATACCGGCAGACTCCAATATGCAAAATACGATACCTGAAATCCAATCAAGCGGATCAATTATTGAGAGATACTCCATAAGAGAATACTGTTGTTGCAGAAAATCGCTTGTAAGGTAGTATTCCGTTGAGTTTATGGCTAAACTGCCGAGCAGAATTGCGGGAAAGAGAATTGCCCAGAAAAGGTTCGTTTTTTTCATAAAGGCTTTAATTTTTGGTGTTTTAAATACAAAAAGAGCACATACTGCTGTTGCGAATACAGCATATACTAAAAAGTAAATATCCGATGGCATTATCTCAAACTCATAATAAAAAAGATAATGATACCTTAATCGATTAATTAAATCTATAACAGGTTGAAATAGCATTGCCATGCCAAATATTAGAGGAATGAGAAAATTCGGTCGTCTGAAAAAAAGCTGCACGGTGAACGCAACCCACAGAAGACCTGTGGCAATCAGTGTCAGGGCATCGGACACTGCGGTGGGCTCGCTTTCGAGAATGTTGCTGTTACCGTATACCGAGATAAGGTCAAAAACACCTGCATAGGTGCACACTATAAAGACTATAACGGAATAAGCTGTATAGGGAATAACTGCAGGGCAGAATTTTGCACGGTGTTTTCGCTTGGTTTGTAATGATTTATCTGACATACTTTGCTTCTCCGGATAAATGTTTTTAATTGAGCAGAGCCGCTATAATCGAGTTGGAAACAAGGAAGCCCTGCGGTGTGAGTGAGATGCCGTTTGAATCAATCGTTACGAGTCCGTTTTTTTCAAAAAGCCTTGATTTCTCAAGCATTTTCGGTGGAATATCAAAGCCGAATCGTTGTTTCACATCATCGTTTATGAGGCCTTTTGTGAGTCTCAGACGCAGCATAGCGTATTCCTCAAAGCTACCTCCGTCACCGTCCTCAATCGGCTGAGCGCTGTCGATAAATTTATGTATATCACGCTCGAAATAAAACCGTTTTCCACCGATAAAGGAGTGCGCTGAAGCACCTAAACCGAGGTACTCGCGGCAATCCCAGTAAATGAGATTGTGACGGCTTTCATAGCCGGGCACAGCAAAGTTTGATATCTCATACTGCTTGTAACCGTGCTCTTCAAGGCATTCGCAAGCGGCAAGATACATATCACAACATTCGTCCTCATCAGGTAGCTGCAGCAGCTTTTCGACCTTTTCAAACGGCGTGCCCTGCTCGATTTTAAGCAGGTAGCTGCTGACGTGTTTTGCACCGTTTTGAGCACAAAACTCAATGCTTTCTTTTATACTGTCTATGGTCTGATGCGGTATACCGAGCATAAGATCAAGCGAAAAATTGTTGATACCTGCCGATTTGACAAGCTCTAAGGCAAGCTTTACTTGCTCACGGTCAGCCTGCCTGCCGAGTGCTTTGCGCTCCTCGTCTACTGCAGACTGCATACCCATCGAGATGCGGTTTGCACCCGCTTTTACAAGAGCATCCATAGCTTTTATATCCCAATTTTCGCTCAGATCTGACGGATTACATTCAACCGTAACTTCGCAATCGGCTGTGCGGTCGATATTGCTCAGTATTTTGATAAGTCTTTTACTGCCCAGCAGTGAGGGTGTGCCTCCGCCGAAATATACGGTCGAAAAAGCACCGCCCACACGTTTATTATATAATATAATGTTTTTAATAATAGCATCTGTATATTGATCCTTAAGCTCATCCGGTGCGACAAGCGAATAAAAATCGCAATACGGGCACTTTGATGAACAGAAAGGAACGTGGATATACAGACCGGGTAAATCAGTTGTCATCATCAAGCTTGAGTACAGCCATAAACGCCTCCTGCGGTACTTCGACTGTACCGAACTGGCGCATACGCTTTTTACCTTCCTTCTGCTTTTCAAGCAGCTTTTTCTTTCGTGTAATATCACCGCCGTAGCACTTGGCGAGAACGTCTTTTCTCATTGCCTTTACGGTCTCACGTGCGATAACCTTGCCGCCGATTGCAATCTGAATCGGAATCTCAAACATCTGACGCGGAATGTTATCCTTGAGCTTTTCGGCAATCTTTCTTGCTCTGCCGTAAGCTTTGTCAGAGTGAATGATGAATGAAAGTGCGTCGATTACGTCACCGTTGAGAAGTACGTCGAGCTTGACGAGCTTTGAGGGCTGATACTGTGAAAGCTCATAGTCAAACGAAGCGTAGCCTCTTGTACGGGATTTAAGTGTGTCAAAGAAATCGTAGATAATTTCGTTGAGCGGAAGCTCGTAGTGGATGTCAACACGGTCGCTTGAAATATAGGTCATATCCTTGAACGTGCCGCGTCTGTCCTGACAAAGCTCCATAATTGCACCGACATAGTCGTTAGGAGCATAGATGTGTGCATTTGTTATCGGCTCTTCGCAGTCGGTAATGATTGCAGGGTCAGGGTAGTTGGTCGGGTTATCAATCTCAAGAATTGAGCCGTCGGATGTGTGAATTTTATAAATTACGCTCGGCACTGTTGTAACAAGGTCGAGGTTGTATTCACGCTCAAGTCGCTCCTGAATAATTTCAAGGTGGAGCAGACCGAGGAAGCCGCAACGGAAACCAAATCCGAGTGCACCCGATGTTTCGGGCTCATAAGAGAGCGCGGCATCGTTAAGCTGTAATTTCTGCAGTGCGTCACGAAGCGACTCATAATCCGCACCGTCTGCAGGGTAGATACCGCAGAAAACCATCGGGTTTACCTTTCGATAGCCGGGCAGAGGCTCTGCTGCAGGGTTTTCAGCTGTTGTAACTGTGTCGCCTACACGGGCATCGCTGACAGTCTTGATAGATGCGGTGATGTAGCCTACTTCACCTGCTGTAAGTTCATCGGTAGGCTCGAGTGAGGTCGCACGCATATAACCGACCTCAACAACGGTAAACTGTGCACCTGTTGCCATCATTCTCATTGTGTCGCCTGCTTTGATTTTGCCGTCCATTACACGGACGTAAACAATAACACCGCGGTAGCTGTCATAGATAGAGTCGAATATGAGAGCACGAAGCGGCAGATTTTCATCAGCAGTCGGTGCGGGGATATCCTGCACAATACGCTCAAGCACCTGTTCAACGTTTTCACCTGTTTTGGCAGAAACACGGGGTGCATTGGAGCAATCAAGACCGATTATGTCTTCGACCTCTGCCGCAACTCTTTCAGGGTCAGCGGCAGGCAGGTCGATTTTATTTATTACGGGTACAAGCTCAAGGTTATGGTCAAGTGCAAGGTATGTGTTGGCAAGTGTCTGTGCCTCAATACCCTGTGATGCATCTACAATAAGCACCGCACCGTCACACGCTGCAAGTGAACGGGAAACCTCGTAGTTGAAGTCAACGTGACCGGGTGTATCGATAAGATTGAGCTCATATTCCTGTCCGTCTTTAGCTTTATAGTTGAGCTTTACCGCGTGAGCTTTGATTGTGATACCGCGCTCACGCTCAAGGTCCATATTGTCGAGCAGCTGTGCAGTCATATCACGCTTTGCAACGGAATCCGTAAGCTCAAGCAACCTGTCGGCAAGTGTAGATTTGCCGTGGTCAATATGGGCGATAATTGAAAAGTTTCGTATATTTTCCTTGGGTACTGACAAAGAGTTCACCTCTTAATTATGTTTCTTTTTGGGCTGCTTTTTCTGCTTGGGTAAACTGTGCTCATCCATATCTATGAAAATGAATGCGGCAGTCCAGAGAGCTATGAAGATAAATATAAGTAAAACTGCGGTTGTAGCATCGGTGAGCTGCAATACTTTAAGCTCGCCGATAAAATCGACAAAACCGCCTGCACCGAAAAGTCCCGCAATTTTTGCTATTACTGAGTCTGAATCGGTAAGCGCGGCGTTGATGATCTTATCGAGGCCTACAGTGCCGTCTGCAATCAACGAAGTCATATTATTGAAGGCTGCCATAAGACCTATTGAGCTTGCGGCACCGAAAAGACTGAGACCGAGGTTGACCTTGCGTGCATTTGTGAGTGCGGAGCAGAAGAATACCGCGAGAACTGACAAAAGAGTGAACGCAAGGAAAACTAATGTTACTATTGCGGGAGTTTTGAGAGGTGCAAGAACCTCAGCAAGCTTTTCAGATAGCTCGAAACCGTCGCTAAAGTCTACGTTTTTATCCTTGAAGAAATCGTAAATCTGGTTTAATGAGAATGAGTCATCAAAAATACCGTCAATAAAGCCCAGATCTATACCTATATGAATAAGCTTCAGAAACCAGAGCGCAGGAATGGTAAGAAGGGCTGCGATTGCAGCGATAACTCTGTAAACTATTTTCATTTATCTGTACCTGCTTTCTGTTATTTCCATGAAGAGTTGAGGGCAACAGTGCGGTTGAAAATAATATTATCTTCGGTAGAATCCTTATCTACGCAGTAGTAGCCCTGACGCATAAATTGGAATGTGTCGCCTGCCTTGAGGTCTTTGAGACCGCCTTCAATCTTACAGCCTGTAAGAACTTTAAGCGAATCGGGGTTAAGGTCAGCATCACTTTCCGGTGTTTCAACATTGTAAAGTCTGTCGTAAAGGCGTACTTCTGCTTCGATGCAGTCGTCAGCGCTTACCCAGTGGAGTGTGCCCTTTACCTTACGGCCGTCAGGTGAGTTGCCGCCCTTGCTTGCGGGGTCATATGTGCAGTGCAGGCAGGTTACGTTGCCGTCATCGTCTGCTTCGTAGCCTGTGCAGGTTACGAAGTATGCACCCTTGAGTCTTACCTCGTTTCCAGGGAAGAGGCGGAAGTACTTCTTTACAGGCTCAACCATAAAGTCGTCACGCTCAACAAATATGTTACGTGAGAATGTAACTTCGCGTTTGCCGAGCTCAGGCTTGTCGGGATTGACTTCAACCTCAATTGTCTCTGTCTGACCCTCGGGATAGTTGTCGATGACAACCTTGAGCGGGTCAAGTACAGCCATAGCACGGGGTGCATTTGCGTTGAGGTTGTCACGTACGCAAGCCTCAAGCAGACCGTAGTCAACAACGCTGTAAGCCTTAGATACGCCGACTCTGTTGATGAATTCACGCACTGCTGCTGCAGGATAGCCTCTGCGGCGCATACCGCAAAGAGTTACCATTCTCGGGTCGTCCCAACCGCTTACGATACCTTTTTCAACAAGTTCAAGGCACTTGCGTTTACTAGTCTGGCAGTAGTTGACGTTAAGGCGTGCAAACTCGATCTGTCTGGGCGGCTCTTCAAAGCCGATCTGCTCAAGGAACCAGTTGTAGAGCGGTCTGTGATTCTCAAACTCGAGTGAACAGAGTGAGTATGTTACTCTCTCCTTGGCATCGGAGAGGGGATGTGCAAAGTCGTACATCGGGTATACGCACCACTTATCACCTGTCTGGTGGTGGCTGACATGAGCAATTCGGTAGATAACGGGGTCACGCATATTGATGTTGGGCGAAGCCATATCAATTTTTGCTCTGAGCACACGCTCGCCGTTTGCAAATTCGCCGTTAGTCATACGCTCAAAAAGGTCGAGATTTTCTTCAATCGAGCGGTCACGGTAGGGGCTGTTTTTGCCGGGCTCTGTGAGTGTGCCGCGGTATTCTCTGATTTCGTCCGCACTAAGGTCGCAGACATATGCCTTGCCGTCTTTGATGAGCTTGATTGCACATTCGTAAATGAAATCGAAATAGCTTGAAGCGTAAAGACATTCATTCCACTTGAAGCCGAGCCACTCGATATCCTCTTTGATGGCATCTACGTACTCTACATCTTCTTTTGAGGGGTTGGTATCGTCAAGGCGGAGATTACATACACCGCCGTATTTTTCAGCTGTGCTGAAATCTATGCATATAGCCTTTGCGTGGCCAATGTGAAGGTAGCCGTTGGGTTCCGGAGGGAAACGGGTCTGTACCCTCGTATTGATGCCTGCGGCAAGGTCTTCATCGATAAAATCGTGAATGAAATTTGATACTGATACTTTTTCTTCTTCCATTGTTAGTTACCTCCGTATATTAAAGAGTTGAAATAGCGTTGTTGATTCTTGCGGTTACCTCATCTTTGCCCAGAAGCTGCATTATTGCACAAAGGTCGGGAGTGTTGGAGCGTGAAGTAACTGCCATTCGGATTACGCCCGAAACATCGCCTACGTGGCCTTTGTATGCATCGGGATTCTTTTTGTATTCCTTTACGTTGGGTGTGAAGCCGAGAGGCTCGCACATATCCTTAATCTTTGCAAACCATGCATCCTTATCGTCTGCAGGGTCATAGATTTCGAGATATTTGTTGAGTATTGCCTTTATATCGTCTGCCGAAAGTTTTTCGTCAAATTTAACGTCGGCAGTATAAAGTTCGTTAAAGAAGTAGCTGACAAATGCCTTGACTTCGCTCCACTTTGCAATGTCCTTACGGGGCTTGGGACCTTCACGGTCGATATTGAGTACTGCTGTGGAGAATGCAGGGTCGGCTGTGAAAATTGCGTTGAATTCAGGGTCAAACTCTGCAGACCAATTTGCAACGTTCTCGTATACCTGAGTGGCACTCATAACAGAGATTACGTTTTTACTTACGTCGTTGAGCTTGATAAGGTCAAACAGACAGCCGCTGATGCTCATCTTCTTGAGATTGAAGGGGAACTTTGAAATATCTTCCTTCGGGTTTGCTCTGCGCCAGTCTTCAAAGTTGGAGTTGATGAGGGTGAGAAGGTATTCGAGTACGCTCTCCTTCGGGAAGCCTTCTTCGACAAAGTAGCCAACTGCTGCTTCGGGATCCTTGCGTTTTGAAAGCTTGCGCTTGTCGCCTGTTTCTTCGTCTATCTTAAGCACCTGAGGCGTGTGTGCATACTTAGGTAACTTGTAACCGCAAGCTCTGAAAAGCTCAATGTGCTTGGGTACTGATGAAATCCATTCTTCACCGCGGATTACGTGTGTTGTTCTCATAAAGTGGTCATCACATGCGTGAGCGAAATGGTATGTCGGTATACCGTCGGACTTGAGCAGGACTTCGTCAATTATGTTTTCGGGCATTTCAATCTTACCCTTGATAACGTCGTCGAATGCGATGCGCTTGTCCGCACTGCCCATTGAGCGGAGTCGGAGCACGTAGCTTTCACCTGCTTTGATTCGTCTTTCCTGCTCTTCAAAGCTGAGGTCACGGCACTTGGCATATTTGCCAAAGTAGCCCTTAATTAGTGCACCGTCGTTCTCTTGCCTTTCTCTGAGCGCGGTAAGCTCGTCCGCAGTACAGAAGCAAGGGTAGGCGAGCCCTTTTTCAACAAGACTTTTTGCTATTGTCTGGTATATCTCGGCACGTTGGCTTTGGGTATAGGGGCCGTATGAACCTTTTTCGGTGCCGAAGCCCGTTACACCTTCGTCAAACTGAGTGCCGAAATAATCAAAGCCCTTGACGATTGCAGAAACACCGTCGTCAACCTCACGCTTCTTATCGGTATCCTCAATACGAAGGTATGATATACCGCCTGATACCCGAGCGGTAAGTATATCGACAAGTGCGCCGAAGAAGCCGCCCATATGCAGGTAACCTGTCGGGCTGGGCGCAAAACGTGTTACCCTTGCACCTTCGGGAAGATCTCTCGGAGGATAGAGTGCCTCGTAATCGTCAGGGGTTTTTGTGATGTGCGGAAATAAAAGCTGTGCGAGTTTTTCGTTGTTTGTCATTTTTATGTTACCTTTCAAAGTGTGTTTTCGTCAGTGTCTGATTTTATGGTGTGTTTTATATTGGGGGCGTAGTTATAAGCTTTTCGCTCAGGGCTTTGCCTGCGTGCAACATCTTGCCTGCGATATAGCACAAGCAATGTAAGTGTGCCCGCAACCAACCCGATTACGGGAGGTATAGGAGAAAGCTTATTATACCATTGAACCTTATCTTCTTTTTCCGGAAATACCACAGTGTCGTAGTAATCCTGTTCAAATTCGTAGTAGTCGTCATATTCGTCGTAATATTCTATACCCTCATCGGCAAATGAGGTGAAGCTGACTGACATTATCATTAACACTGCAAAAGCGGTGCATAACAGTTTCTTTATCATAATCCGTTTACCACCATCCATATAAGTTCGCCTATAACGGTACAGCCTGCAGCTATACCGCCGAATATTGCAAGAGCTTTTTTTATGCTCGCGGGCGGCTCGCCGATGATTTTTCCGCTCTGACCGTTTATGAATAGCTGGTTTGAATAACCGTTTGAAATGCTGCTGAGTATCCAAACAGGTACAAGCACGGTTTTACTGTCTTCTTTTTTTTCAATCGGTTGACAATTGATAACCTTCTGAATTTCATTACGATCTCCGACAGAATCCAAGGCAGCTTTGATCGAAGCTGCTTCAAGCTCGTCAAAGCAAAGCTCCATTGAGAATCCGGACGGATTTTCAAACGGGACAGAAGCGTGATTATCGTCATAAGTAACAGCATGGCTGAAGTCGTATTCGCCGAGCAGACGAAAAAGGTATTCATCAAACATACGGCTCTGACAGATATTGGCTTTTGATGATTCGGAGCTTATCTGTACGCTTTTTTCGTCTCCGAAGTTATCAAGTACCGTAACTTCGGTTGTAACCTTTATGTCTGCAACTCTTACGGGGATGTATATATCACGTATGAAACCGCTTTTTACTTTTTGGGATAAAGCGGATGCCGCAAGAGGACGTTGGGAAAGATGACGTGCAAAAATTTGCTTTGCCTGTGATTTACTGACCTCAAACGGCAGTACGAGCTCAGGTATGGCGTTTTCAAAATTTTCCGCCGTAAGTGCAGGAGCTCCGCAGAAGCGGCAATATGTGTCTGTGGATCTGCCTTGCGTTATAAGCTCGATGCCGCAGTTGCGGCATTTGCAGCCGTGTATTTTATCTGCGTTCATTTGTTGTCACCTCTTGTATAGGGTCGGTAAAAATACCGTCAGGGGTGATGCTGTTGGTGGTGAATGTTCTGATGCCGAGTGAGTAAAGCTCGGCCAGTCTATCGGGTTTATCTATTGTCCAGGTTGCAAGTTTTATACCTGCATCTTTAAATTTCTTTATTTCTTCGGGCTTGCCTGCTTTGTTACCGTTGAATGAAACACCTATAGATGTATCTGCTTTTGCTGCTTCAAGTGTTTCGTTGCTCAGGTCACTTGTGAGCCAATAAAGCTCAACACGCGCAGATGTGAGGGAGGTGCTGGCGGCATTCATAAGCTCATTAATTAATTCGATCTGCTCTCGGTCAAATGCAATTATTGTACATTCGCTTGTACGCTGGCCGAGATAATTCATCAGCTCTTCTATACATTCTGTGCCGCTCTGCTTAATTTCAATTACCGGGTGAAGGCCGAGTAAACCGCACTTTGCAAGCATTTCGTCAAGCGAAGGTATTTTAACATTGTCATATTCCTTGCAGTTTTTGTCGATGTTACAGCTGAGAATCTGCTTGTAGGTCAGCTCGCTTACCTTGCCTTTTCCGTCAGTGGTGCGCTTGATGTCTTCATCGTGCATAAGCACCCATACACCGTCTTTTGTCTGTCTTATGTCAAACTCAATGTGGGTGTATCCGTAGCCTGCGGATTTATCTGCAGCTTCGAGTGAGTTTTCGGGAGCAAGCAGATTCATACCTCTGTGAGATATAAGTGTTATTTCATCAGTCTGCTGTATCCCCGAATCGGCAAGTGAATCAATCTTTGATGAAACAAAGTGATTTATAATCAGTGCCGTAGCAATTACAACGGCAATACTTATGCAGATTGCCGAAATGATTTTCTTTTTCTTGTCAAAATGAATTGTCATGTGTTTTCACCGTCACCCTATAGGAGAGAAATATATTGTGCGTGAATATAGGTCGGAGCTTACAAATAAGCCCTTGCTGATATAACAGATTTCAACAGCTGTGAACTCTTCATCTTCAGGTTTGTAGCGAATGTCAAATGTTTCATCACTGTCAAGCTTGATTTTGCCGTCGATTTCCATAGCTTTGCCGTTTACGGTTACGGATTGGATTTCAATAGCGGTTCTTGAAAGGTTGCGCAAAGTAATTGTGTCGCTTGACGGGCTGTAGAAACCGGATGACTGGTCGCCGTTGAATGTAGCGTAAACGCCGTCAAGCGGTGACTGTGCTATTTCAAACTGAGGATATCTCGGGTCGGAGTGAACGTCTTTTATATTGTCTGTGAGTATAAGCTCAAGCAGAAGGCCTCTTGTGTAAACATCCCACCATGTCTGTGTGTGATATTGCTCGTAGTTAAACCAGGTGTTTTCGGGCAGGAAGCAAGTGGATGCATCAATTGTGCGTGTGGGGGATACGTGGTTATGTGCGGGGTCAGTGCACACTGTGCCGAGTTGAGTATAATCCTTTGCAAAACGCTCGCCGAAGGGTGCAGGTGTTGCGCCTGATGTGTTGGTAGTATCGATAATAAAGTCGGAGTCAACCTTTTTGCCTGTGCCGATGTGCGAGCCGTAGTTTGCAAGTATGCTTACGCTGACACCTGCCTCCTGTGCTCTCTTAAGACCTTCGCTCATATTCGGCATACATTCATAGTGCATCTTATCTGCCTTTGCTATGATTTCAGCGTTTTCAACAGGATTGAGGTAAACGTCACGAAGCTTCGTGTATGTTTCTGTATCCATAAGATCCCATATGCTTCCGAAATGTATCGCATACGGCAGGAGAACTTCATTGAAAGCTGTCTTGAGAAGGCTGTTGAGAAGCTCTGCAGGCAGCATATCGCCAAGCCAGCGGAGGTCAAGCTCTGTGTGAAGCATAACTCCGCCGAAACGGAGAAGCTCATTAAGGTCAAATGCAACGGGATCTTCGCCTAAAAGCTCCATTACAAGGCTCGTGCCGCAGATTGCGGGCGAGTTCATAACGGCATTGTCAACCTTACCTTCAGTACCGTGATAGTAGAGATAGGTTGCCACAAGCTGGCCTCCGTGGCTCATACCGTAGAGATCTACCTTATCACTGCCTGTGTATTCGAGCACTTCATCAATAAACTGTATAAGATGCTTGCAGTTGTCAAGGTGACTTCTGCGCCAGTCTGTGTTGAAAATATAAATTCTGTCTTCGGGAATCGTGCGACTGAGGTCTTCAATAAATTCTCCTTCTGTCATCGGAAGATACTTGCCGTTTTTTTCTGTGTTGATGTATTCGACATTTGCTTCCTCAATATAGTATGGGTATGAGGAAATATTGTACTTAGATTTGCCGTCGGGATTCATCGAGATATTGTCAAGCCATTCTGCAGTAAAGTTACGGAAGCACTCAACAAAAGGCTCTTTGTTACCGTCAGCGTAATCGATAACGCTGCTGATAATATCCGGCAGGTTTGCCGCAACCTTTCCGACAACGTCCAAAGGGTCAAAAGTCCAGACCTGCTCTTCTGTTTCAAGGCCTCTGTCTCTGATCAGCTTGGGTCCCGAATACCCTTGAATAAATATAAGCGGATGGCCGTCCCATTCATATGCAGGTGATTCTTCTTCTGCATGTATTGAAACAGCTGTCGAACAGAGAATTAAAGCTATGCAAAGGAAAACACAGAAAAACTTTTTCATTTTAAAAGCTCCTTAGGGGTATAACGGTTTATGGGTTATTCTGTTGTAAAGCAGAATGTTTTAGTGAATGGTGCAGAAAGCGGGTTGCCCTTGCGGGAATATATCATTTCAATTGCAATGAAATCTTCATCATCAAGACCCGAGCAAGGGATGAGAAGCTCTTCGCCGGGTGCAACAGTTGCTTTTTTATCAATCTCAAAATTAACTCCGTCAGCTGAAAGCGAGCGAATTACGAGAGTATGCTCTTTTGAGATGTTTCGGATAAGTAAAGTATCTGTTTTGCTGTTGAATCTGCCGGAAACGGTATTGGTGAATTTTGCATATACTGCATCAACAGGGCACTGAGCAATCTCAAACTGAGGATAATCGGGGTCAGAGTAAATATCCTTGATATCGTCTGTGAGCAGAAGCTTTAAAAGAAGGCTGAGCGAATAGCTGTCGTAAGCCGCCTGGCCGTGATACTGTCCGTTTATAAACCAGGTGTTTTCGGGAAGATAAGCGCAGGTTGCATCAACCGTGCGATCCGGCGAGATATGGTTATGTGACCTGTTGTCACATACTGTGTACTTAGGCGTATAGCTGTCTGCAAAACACTCGCCGAAGGTGGCTGCGTGTGCACCGGATGTGCTTGAGGTGTCAATAACAAAGTCTGCATTGATTGCTTCACCCGAGCCGAGGCGAGTACCGTGGTTTGACATAATGCTTATGCTTACACCGGAAGCTTGTGCGGCACGCAGACCTTCACCGATATTAGCCATACATTCATAGTGCATCTTATCTGCTTTTTCGATAAGACCTGCATTTGCTGTTGGATTAAGGTATTCAGCCTTGTAAACATTATAGGTTTCAATATCCATAAAGTCCCAGATGCTGCCGAAGTTAAGAGCATAGGGCTGAAATACTTCGACGAATACTACTTTGAGAAGCTTGTTGAGAAATTCGCCGGGAAGGATGTAGCCGAGGAAACGCAGGTCAGCTTCGGTCTGAAGCATGACGGAAAGGAAACGGCTGATTTCTTTCATGCTGAAGTTTGCCGCACCGTCTCCGAGCAAGCCGTTTACAATGCTTGTGCCGCATATTGAAGGCACGTTGAGCACTGCATTGTCAACTTCGCCTTCTGTACCGTGGTAGTAGAGGTAGGTTGCGGCAAGCTGACCGCCGTGGCTGAGTGCGTAGATATCAACTTTATCTTTACCTGTTATGCGGAGAACCTCTCCTATAAACCAATCGAGACGCTCTGCGTTGTCAACTTGACCCATACGCCAGTCGTTGTTGAAAATGTAAATTGACTCGTCAGGCACATACTCGCGTATTGCGGTAGTGAGACCTGCTTCGGGTATGAAGGCTTCATTACCGTTTGCAACGAGCGTTGCAACAGACGCATCTTCTGCGTAATAGGGGAATGTTGTTACATCGTATTTTGATGAGCCGTTCGGAAGGCAGGACATGTTGTCAAGCTTTGCGGATGCAAGGTCAGCAAACCCTCCTGCGAGCAAGCGGCTGTCGCCTGTAAGGGCATATATGGCAATACCTGCAACAATACCGGGAAGGGATATAAGAATTTTTGTTATATCAAACTCAGAACCTGCTCCGAGTATTGTTTCTTCTGTTTCGAGCCCTTGATCTTTAATGAGCGGTGAGCCTGTAAAACCCTGTATGAAAACAATGGGGTCGCCGTCCCACTGTATGCTCTCGGGTTCAGATGCGTTTGCAGCAACGGCAACCGTACCGATAAGCATTGCAATACAGAGAATTATGCTGGTAAGCTTTTTCATAAATATCCTACCGTCCTTTCGGAATTGAATTTATTTTTGAGCTTTCTTGAATTCCTTTGAGAGGAAAACAAGCGGAATGAATATGACTATACCGATTGCGGCTGCAGCAAGGAAGATGTGAGGTGCGGGAGTGGCAAGAACTTCGCCGTAATCATTGACATATGTTGTTGCTGAGTATGCGTTTGAGATTTTTTCTGCAACTGTAGGGCCGATGAGCATAGGCAGAAGAACAGAGAATATCATTCTGATACCCTGAAGCTGACCGGTCTTGTCTTCGGGAGTGAAGTCGCGTACGGCAGCACCGAGCATGATCATAAGCAAGCCGTAGCCTACGATCGTAACAAGTGCGGCAAAAATAAAGTAGAGAATATTGTCGTCTGCAAAGAATACGCATACAAGACCGATGAGGTAGAGTATAGCTGCAGGGAAAAGGTAAGGTGCTTTACCCTTTTTATCGCTCATGGCAATAATGTATATAAGAGTGGCAACCATTACCAGAACAAAAACGGCTAACAGAATAATGGTGCCGATATTGAGCATTGAGCCGAGGGCAGACATATCAAGATGCTTGTCTAGATAAATGAAGATGTAGGGGAAGAAAACCTGGCTTGATACCGAGAAGATGCCCATACATACAAGTGAAATGTAAAGAGGCTTATTGTTCTTGATAACTGAGGGCTTGAAGCCGTAAACGAGAGTTTCGACAAAGCCTGCAGTAGTTTTTACATTTGTTCTGGATTCCTTGATGGAGAAAATACCGATAATACCGCAAACGGTAACAACAGCACCGAGAATAAGGAAATAGAGCGAATATTCACGCTGACCTACTTCTTTGCTGTCGCCGAATATTGCACCGAATGAGCCTGTGACTGCAAGGGTTGCAACAACGGGAATAACGGCAAGGAGTGATTCGATCTTTGAGCGGTTTGATGATGTGCCGATATCGGTTACCCATGCGTTGAATGCGGCATCATTACTTGTCGAACCCATAAAGGTCATAAGACCGTCCATTATTATTACAAGAATAACTGTAGCGGAAACTGCAGCACCGACTTCTGTGCCCATAATTTTTGCAATGAACTCGGGGTTGATGACTGCAAATGATATAACCGTCAAACCCCAGAGGATATAGCCTGCACATATGAAAATCTTACGCTTGTTGATTTTATCACTCAAGCTGCCCATAAAGAGAGTCGTAAGGAAAGCGACAACGGCGCTTACGCCTATCATAACGGAAATATCGTGCATATCACCGCCGATTTTTAACATGTAGAGGTTGAAAAAGTTGTTTTCAACAGCCCATGCAACCTGGCCCATAAAGCCGAACATGATGAGGTTGAGCCAGAGGCTGAATGAAAGCTTGCCGTTTTTTGCTTTTGCCATTTGAAATTCCGCCTTTCTTGATAAAAGCCTGTTTTTGGACAGACCTCAACTAATAAATAATTATTATATATAATAACAGATAAATTAGGTCACGTCAATGAATATTAATAACAATAAAAAATTTTTATTTAATACTTCACATTTGTAAAAAATGTGTTATAATTACACTGTATACTTTTTGTCGGTGTTGCAAAAAACGACAAAATACAAGGGAGAGTAATGAAATGTCACTTGAAAAAATCCTTATAGTTGACGATGATACCAACATCTGCGAGCTGCTCAGACTTTATATCGAAAAAGAGGGCTTTACTGTCATTATCGCAAACGACGGTGCAACTGCAGTTAAAATGTTCCGTGAGCAACAGCCCGACCTTATGCTTCTCGACATTATGCTTCCGAAGCTTGACGGCTGGCAGGTCTGCCGTGAGATTCGCAAGACCTCAGATAAGCCTATAATTATGCTCACCGCAAAGGGTGAAACCTTTGACAAGGTGCTCGGTCTTGAGCTCGGTGCAGACGACTACATAGTCAAACCGTTTGATACTAAAGAGGTTGTTGCGAGAATCAAGGCTGTGCTTCGCCGTGCAGGTGCAGCTGCACCTGTGACCGCTGTGCAGGAGGTACAGTATGACAGGCTGCTTATCAATCTTACCAATTATGAGCTTCGTGTCAATGGTGTTCAGGTTGACACTCCGCCCAAAGAGATGGAGCTTATTTACCACCTTGCAAGCAACCCCAACAGAGTCTATACACGTGACCAGCTTCTTGATGAAGTGTGGGGCTTTGACTATTACGGCGATTCTCGTACGGTTGATGTTCATGTAAAACGTCTTCGCGAAAAACTCGAAGGTGTTTCCGATAAGTGGGAGCTTCGTACCGTATGGGGTGTGGGTTATAAGTTTGAAACCAAGGAATAATCTATGAAGAAAAATAAAAAGCGTCAGGATATGTCGCTTCGTGCGAAATATTCGCTTATGCTTGCCGCTATAATTCTGGCGTGCTTTTTGCTGATGGGTATTGCGCTTGTAGTGTTTGCCGGCAGATACTGGTACGGTCAGAAGGCAGAGCTGATGACTGAAAACACCCACAACGTTGCTCAGTCTGCATCTGATTTGCTATCGGGCGGATATATTTCTATGTATGGCGACGGCGACTCAATTGCTGCTCTCGGTTCATCTCTTTCACTTATATCAACTTCTATTGATGCCGATGTTTTTTTGTGCGATACTACCGGTCACATCATAATGTGCCGAGAGTTTCTTGTTGATGGCTATATGGCGGCCGAAGCTTGTGCATATCACGACAATTTGGTTATACCTTCCGGCATCATAAACGATGTACTTCTCAGCTCATACTCAACTGTCAGCACAATAGGTGGTCAGTTTGAAGATGCACAGTTTATAGTAGGTGAGCCTGTTCAGGTTGAGGGGCACACGGTCGCGCTTGTTTTTGCCGTTGCTCCCGTTAACGATGCAATTATTAACTTTATTGCTCCTATAGGCCGTTTACTGGTAGTTTCGCTGCTTGTTGTTATGCTTTTTGCGGTTATTGCAATATATTTTGCGTCGCATATCATAACAAAGCCCCTGAAGGATATGGCGGATGTCACAAAAAGCTACGGTGCAGGTGATTTCAGTCCGAGAGTTGATATCAACAGAAATGATGAGATAGGTCAGCTTGCCGCATCGTTTAATACGATGGCGAGCAGCCTTGCACAGCTTGAAAGCTCACGCAGAAGCTTTGTTGCAAACGTTTCACATGAGCTTAAAACTCCGATGACTACGATCGGCGGCTTTATCGACGGTATACTCGATGAAACAATACCGCCCGAACAGCAGGAGCATTATTTGAGAATAGTATCCCAAGAGGTAAAGCGTCTGTCGCGAATCGTTGTATCTATGCTTAATCTCTCAAAAATTGAGGCAGGCCAGCTTGATCTGAGTTTCAGCGATGTTGACCTGTCCGATATGATACTCGGTACTTTCCTTAATCTTGAGCAAAAGATAAGTGACGGAAAAATTGAGATCCGCGGTTTGGATCTTCTCGGAAAGCACGTTGTCAGGGCTGACAGAGATATGCTTGGTCAGGTTATATATAACCTTGTCGATAATGCTGTCAAGTTTACGCCCGAGCACGGATATATCAGTGTAAGCGTAGTCGAAAAAGATGACTGTACGGAAACTCATATTTTCAACAGTGGCTCGGGAATTGCACCCGATGAGCTGAACAGGATATTTGAGCGCTTTTATAAGGTTGATAAATCACGCAGTGCTGATGCGAAAAGCACGGGTCTCGGCTTGTATATTGTCAAGAGTATACTTGAGCTCCATAACGGAAAAATATATGCAGACAGTGTTGAAGGCAGATATACAGAGTTTGTGTTTACATTGCCGAAACTAATGTGATAGCTGTGATAAAAAACACATACAAAGTTAAAAAATAATTAACAAGCCTGAAATGTGAATACAATGCACAGACTTTAATATGCATATAAGCAGTGAAAGCATTACTGCTTACTTGGAATGTATATTTAAGGAGAAGAAAAAATGGATGAGTTTATGAATAACAACAACGAAACCAAAGAAGAAAATACGGCTGCAACACCTGCTGATGAAGCTGTTCGGCCCGAAGTACCTGCCGATGTCTCATCGGCGGAAGAGGCTTCCGTAACTCACGAGGCATCTGAGATTCCGCCTGTGTCTGAGCCGGTTCAGCCCAAGCAGGCTTATCAGCCTCCGGTACAACAAGGCGGATATGTATATAACCCTTACGTCGGTAATGCTCCGTATACTCAGTATCAGCCTCCGCGTACACAGCAGTACACAGGTACAACCAACAGTGCTCCGTATATTCAGTACCAGCCGCCTGTCAATGACGGCAAACGTAAAACCAACAAGAAAAGCCGTAATATCTTCCTTGTTATTCTTGCGGTTGTTGTAGCAGTTTCTGCTATTGCAATTCCTGTTTCGCTCAGCGGCAGGAAAGATCCGTCAACTCCCGATGCTCCCGGTGTTGTCGGCGGCGAAACTCCTACAGCCAATGAAAATGCACCTTCGCTTGATATTAACGAGACTCCTTCACAGGGCATATCTGATTCAGGTGTACTGACACCCGAGCAGGTTTATGAAAAAATTGCCGAAATTAATGTTGCTGTAATTGTATACAAAAATAATTCAGTTTATACTGAAGGTACCGGAATTATTATGAAAGAGGATAAGGCGAAGGAATATACGTATATTCTTACCTGTGCTCATGTTATGTCGGATTCCGGTACGGAAATCGTTATACAGTTTGAAGACGGCACACGTTACGATGCTGAGAAGGTCGGCTATGATCTGCGTACCGATATCGGTGTGCTCCGTATTAAAGCTACAGGCTTCAAGGCTGCAGAGTTCGGCAATTCTGATTCGCTTAAGGTTGGCAGTACGGTTTATGCAATAGGTAATCCGGGTGGTTCTGCTCTTTTCGGTACCTTTACCGACGGTAAGGTTTCTGCAATAGGCAGAAGTATTACCAGCAGCATAGGCTACGATATGGTATGTATTCAGCACAATGCGGCTATAAGCCCCGGCAATTCGGGCGGTGCACTTGTCAATGAATACGGTCAGGTTATAGGCATCAACTCCTCAAAAATTGCTGCAACAGAATTTGAGGGTATATCTTTCTCTATTCCGATAACGCAGGCACAGGATGTAATAAATAAGGTTATTGCTTACGGCTATGTTCCCGGCAGAGCAAAGCTTGGCATATCTTATGTTGCAAACGATTCTTCATCTATCAGCAGTATTTACGGTATGGCTGTACAGATGATGGATCTTCCGAGCGGTTCGCTTGTTATTTATTCAATTGATGCAGAAAGTGATCTTGCAGGTACAGAGGCTCAGCCCGGTGATATGATAACAGCCGTCAACGGTAAAAAACTTGACACTGCAGATGTTCTTCTTGAAATAATTGAGGATTCATCTGTAGGTGATGAGCTTGAGCTTTCGCTTTTCAGAATCGAATCCGTCGGCGGAAAATACTCTACAAATGAATTTAAGGTGAAAATCAAGCTGATCGAAGAAAAAAACACCGGCTCGGCTGAAGAAACGACAACCCACGGCGTTTACGGTAACGACGGCTACGATTTTGGCTTTGATTTCGGATTTTAATTAAAAGGACAATACAAAAATGAACAGCTCTGTTTTTAAAAAGACCAAGTATTTTATAATTGATATGGACGGCACTTTTTATCTCGGCGGTGAGATAATCGAAGGTGCAGATCGTTTTATTGATAAAACTCTTGCAAGCGGAAGGGATTTCAGATTTTTCACCAATAATTCTTCTAATAATGTTGAGGTATGCTGTGAAAAGCTGAAAAAAATGGGCTATCCCGTTGCAGAGGATAAAATAATTATTTCTTCTCACGTTACCATTGACTATCTCAATAAAAACTATGCAGGTAAAAGGGTGTATCTGCTCGGTAACGAGCGCCTCACAAATGATTTCATTAAGGGTGGAATCAACCTCGTTGACGATGAGCCTGATATAGTTGTGCTCGGCTTTGATACAACACTGACCTATGAAAAAATCAATAAAGCTGCCAATTATATTGCAGGAGGTGCGGTTTATATTGCGACCCATCCGGACCTCAACTGTCCTGTTGCAAACGGCTTTATGCCCGATACAGGCTCTATGATAGAGATGTTTGCCGCTTCAACGGGTAAACGTCCGCTTGTTATGGGCAAACCGATGACGCACACAGTCGATTATATTACTTCATTACTTGGCTGTGAACGAGAAGAGATAGCTTTTATCGGCGACAGACTTGCGACCGATATAGCAATCGGTGCAGATCACGGTATACCCTGTGCACTTGTGCTCAGCGGTGTTACTACCCGTGATGAATATGCTGCTGCGGGCATTCCTGCAAGCGTGGTGGTAGAGAGCCTGGAGGCACTTGGAGATTATATTTAAAGTTTATCCGAAGAAAGGGGTAAAAAAATGCTTGCTGAAAATTTAAAAAAATTCCGTAAATTATCAGGTTTCAGACAAGATGATATTGCAAAAGTAATAGGTCTTGATCGTTCGGCATATGCGTACTATGAAAGCGGAAAAACTGAGCCGAATACCGAAAATATGATTAAAATTGCCAAAATGCTCGGTATTGATATGAATACTCTGCTTGGCTATGAGGTGTCTGAGCCTTTACATGAGCTTTGTTCCGGTGCGGAGAACGCTTATGATGCTACGAATGAGCTTCAAGCTGATGATATAAGTAAGTGTACACCTGACGAGCGTTATATTATTGCCTGCTACCGTGCCAGTGAAAATAAGCAGGGTATAATTGATGCTGTAAGCAAGATATATGAAAGTGAAATTATGAGCTGAAAGAGAAAGGGGATTAAACATGTACTGTAATAACTGCGGTAAACAAATAGCTGACGGTACGGCAATCTGTCCTGAGTGTGGTACTCAGCTTGCTCCTGCTGTAAACAGACCTCAGCCTGTCACTTCTTCACAGCCGGCAGAGCCGATATATATTCAACCGCCAGTGTCTGAGCCTGCGCCTGCAGTAAACTCTGCAGACATTGGAAAAGTAAAAAAGCCTGCAAATCCCAAAGCAAAAGGTTATGCTGCAATAGCTTCTGCCTTGCTCGCTTTTCCGACTCTTATATGTCTTGTAACAGATTATTTGGGTGCACCTGCATGGGTACATTGGATTTTTGATTTCTTAGAAATAAATGTTGAGCAGATTCAACCGGGTCATATGGATTGGTCGTTATATTTCCTCGGTCTTATAATGTGTTTGTGGATGGCGATCGTTCTGCCCGTAATGAAGCCTAAGCGTCCTGCGGTAACCGTATGTATCTGTCTTGCTGTCATTTCGCTTTATATGCTTTTGCTGGCGTATATTAACAGCAGTGCAACTTGGTATGTTCAGTGGATTCTTCCTGTTTTCCTTATGATAACGATTTCCTCTGCAATAATGAGTATACTGATTTCATACAAAATTATAAAAGGTAACCACATAGCTACGGCAATAGGTGTTCAGGCAGCGCTTATTTCGATCGGTCTCGAAATAGTAGGTGATATGAATATCTATGCAGCAGTCAATCTTCGCTGGTCATTGATTGTTTCAGTTGTTATTGTCGGTGCTGTTCTTATATATGAGGCAGCAAGCTATGCCGCACGGCTTAATAGAAAATAATATTACATAAGGTCATGGAATGAACGTATTTTTCAGTCGGTTTGTTCCATGGCCTTTTTATTTGCTGATCTTGATTCTTTATTAATGTTGTAAAAAATACTTTATTGTGTTAGAATGACGTAAAAATGCATTACTAAGGAGGATGTATGTATGAAGAGAGCAGTAAGCTTTCTGGTTGTATTTTCAATTGTAATAACAAGTGTATGCTTTCTTTCTTATGCGGCAGCAAGCGACAAAAATTATTATTATATTGATTCCGTGGGCGGTAATGATTCCAACAGCGGCACGGATATAAACAGCCCCATAAAAACATTGTCGGGACTTAAAAATCCTGAAATTAAAGCAGGAACTCATTTTCTTTTCAAAAACGGCGGCGAATATGATTGTGCAGTAACACTTACCTGCAGCGGCACAAAGGAAAACCCGATTGTTATCTCCTCCTATGGTGAGGGCGAAAAAGCAATACTGTACACCAACGAAAAATCAGACGTTTTCCGTTTTTTCGATTGCTCTTATATAACCGTATCAAATCTGCATATTAAAGCTCCAAACGGCGGTGGAATCTGGATTGATACACTCAATCAGACAAGCGAAGGTATCGTTATTGACAATGTTTATTTCACCGATATGCAGAATCACAGAGTAACCAGCCGTGACGATTTTTCAAACGGAGCGACAGGTGCAAGAGCAGCGGTTATGGTCAAAGGCTTACCAGCAAGGTCAAGATATGCCGTAAACAATCTGACAATTAAAAACTGTGAAGTTTATAACTGCGGCAACGGCTTTATTATCTGGGGCTCATGGAACGACAAGCAGGAGTGGTGGACCAAAAACGAAGAGGATATCGACCCCGTATTCAACGAAGGTCTGCTTATCGAGGGCTGTTATTTGCATGAATTGGATGCCGAAGCGGTGCTTGTCGGTATGTGCGACGGTGCGTTGGTTACAAACTGCCGCGCCATCAACTGCTGCCAGGGCCCCGGTACGGATGAAAACGGCGAGATCCTTTATTACACCGCCGCGATGTGGTTTTGGGGAAGTGTAAACAGCACGATTCAATACTGTGAAATTGCAGGGCAAAAAAATGTCGGTGACGGTATGGCGATTGATTTCGATTCCTATTCGCATAACTGTACGTATCAGTATATCTATTCCCACGACAATATGCGCTTTATCTGTAACTGCCCATTCCACAGCGGACATAAAAACAATACGGTGCGCTACTGCCTTTCTGTAAATGATAACGGCGGAAGAAGCAGAATTTCGGCAAATCCGGGTGAACACGGACTTAAATTTTATAACAATACAATAGTCAACTGCGCCGATTTTTATATGATAGATATGTATGATTCGGTAATTGCAAATAATATAATCGCTCCTGCTGACGGATACGTTGTGGTTTGCGATACGGCGGATTACTTCCGTGACGGCAATGTTTTTGCAAACAACTGCTACTATAATACCGTAAATCCTTTTTGCGACCTGTTTTCAAAGAATACCGTTCCGGGATTTGCAAGCAATGATCTGACATCCTTTGAAAGCTTTATGCTGTCAAAGGACTCACCGCTTATCGGTGCAGGTGTTGAAATCGACGGCAACGACCTGACAACCGATATTTTCGGCAATGAAATAACCGGCAACAATATAGGATGTTACGGTGCAGACGGCGAGGATGCTGAGTATGACGGTGAGAATCTGATAGAAAGAATCATAAGATTTTTCAAGGATTTAATTAACAAACTCGTCCGCAAATCAGAAGGACTTAATGATTATTAAGATATAATATAAAACAGGCTGAAAAAACGCTATGCTTTTTCGGCCTGTTTTAGTTTTATTTATATGTTACATTTGCAAATTCGTCGCTTTCAAACATCAGCTTACTGTGTTTCGATGAGTTGAGGCAGCCTGTCTTTACATTTTCTACAGTAACGTTTACCGTGTTGGTTTCGTTTGCTGCGGAGAATTTCGATTTCATGGCTGCATTGTATGTGATGTTTTTGAATACGACGTTGTCAGCCGTGAAGTTGTATATGGGTACTGTGTTCATATCACCGATTTCTTCAGTGAATACTGTGCACATCATCGCTCTTCCGTCGTCACGGAAGATCTCAATGTTGTCGAATGTTACGTTATCAATACTTCCTTCGGCAAGCTCTACAACAACTGCAAGCGAAGCGATTCTGTTGTTGTTCCACGTTGCGTCACGGCATATAACTGCACTGTTTTTGAAAGTGATGTTGCGCATTGCTCTGTTGACTTCACCGTGTATGCCGTAGCATCTCGCCTTGCCGCCCCAGGCTACACAGTCTGTGAATGTTATGTTTTCACTTGCCGAGGGCTCAGCTGCACCGAGCGCCTTTACGTCAAACAGGTCATCACCGCTACGAGCAAAGCAGCGTTCAATCAGACCGCCCTGAGTGTTGCATATAGCAAATGCATCGGAATTCATCTTGTAACCGAATATGTCAACGTCCTTGATTTTTATATTCTGACAGCGGTAGGTGATAAAAGACCATTCGGGAGAGTTGATGATTTTCATGCCAATTACTTCAACGTTACTGCACTGTGTGAATACAAGACCTCTGCGCTCTCTTCGGTCAAGGTGTGAAAGGTCAAGTACACCTCTGCCGACAAACTTTATGTTGCTGCAGTTATAGAAGTTTACAAATGGACGTCTTGTAAGACCGAATGCGTTGTCCTCTGCGGCACCTGCCTCAATGCATCTGTTTTCATCCTCCTGGCTTCTTATGTCGAATACATGTTCAGCAAGTACATAAGCGCCTTGCCTGAGGTAGACAACAAAATTTTCTTCGCCTTCAAAATGAGCATATGGCGTTTTAACAAGCTCACTGTCTACAACATAAACGTTATCTTCACCATACTGCTTTTTATATTCTGTTATCTCTGCTTCTTCGTCTACTCGCTCTCTTACAAAAATCGTGTAGGCATGGGCCTGCGATGCGTAGTTAAAGAGGAAGGTGTATATGCCGAAGTTGTTGATACTTGCCGTCATAACTCCGCCCGAGCACTTTGTCTTTACTCCGAGCTTTTCTGGCAGGCAGATTGCGTTCTTGATTCTGAAATCTGCCGAAGTCAACTCGATATTGAATGAAAACTCTTCGCCTTCGTCGAAATATACTTCTGAAAATGAGTGTAATTCGCCGTACTGTGTCTCGCCGAGGAAAACTGTTGTTGCATAAACGGGAATATCCTTATCACCGATTTTTGCAGTATAGTAGGGGGAAATAAAAATACCGTTTATATCGTCGTATCCCTTGCAGCCTTCGTAAGCCTCAGGCTCTGAGTCTGCACGGGATTTGAGCTCTTCTTCCGTAACCCCCCACTCTTCAAGACTCTTAACGGCTTCTTTCGGGTATTCGAGCACATCAAAATCGAGCTTATCACTCGGCGGAGCAATAACAGCAGGGGAGAAGACGGATGAAAATGTCACGGCAAGCGTAACAAATAATTTGAATATAAATCTGAATAAATCAAGCATATTAAAATCTCCTTAATCGGTAAAAACCTCTTTTATTGCTTCGAGGTAACCGTAGCCGTAAAGGTCGTCCGGCTGCAGGTAACTTGTCTCAGTCCATTCATTCCAACTGTTTACGGTTATAAACGGAGCTTTCATAATGTCCTTGCTCAATGAATTATCTGTAAAGGTCTTTACCTTTTCGCAAGCGGCTTTGAATTTCTCCGGTGTGTTGTCTGTCACAACACCGGGTATGAAGTCATAAAACCTTACATTATTGTCCCAGCCTACGGAAATGTTGGGGTAAAACGGTACATTAAGCTTCTCTGATTCGCTTTCAAGCTTGTCGCAGTAGGCTTTTGCAACATCGGCAAAGTCGCCGTCGAAGTTTACCGAGCAGCCCCAGTTGTAGCTCGTTACCGAGTCGATTCCGAGGTAATCATACAGTTTGTAAGTGTCTGCACCTTTACATACATCGTCATCGTTGAGCCAACCGTAGGTGCGACCGCTCCAGTGCACAACTTGAAAATGAAGCCCGTTAAAGCCTGCTTCTATCGTTTTTCTGCGAAATTCTTCAATGCCTGCTTTGCAAGCCTGGCTTGTGCCGAATGAACGGATAAAATTGTCGATATCAAATATCATATAGACAGGACAGCCGTCAATCTTGTAATAGTTTTCACAGCTGAAATATTTTGCAATTGTTCTGTCGCAGATGTTTGAAAAAATTTCGGGCGTTACAACACCGCTCCATATAACTGTATCTAAATCGTGGTCAGAGTTTCGCTTGTCCCACAGATGGGTTGCGTTGTGGTTAGCCCACATGAGCATAAATTTCATATCTGTGTTATTGCGTGCCTTGAGGAATCCGTCATTAAGACAGTTTTCAAGAAACGGACGGTTGTCATACCAATACCAATCGTAAATAAATACATTTACTCCATGTGAAACAGCACAGTCGATCTGCATCTCCATAACTCGGCTGTCAGCTTCGTTTACATAGCCCCAGGTTGGGGTTCTCGGCCAGCGGCAACCCTTGTAGCCTTTGTTTCTCATCGCCTTTACGGTCTGCCATTCGCCGTAGCCATCTGGCCAGAATATGCGTGTGCGCGGTTCATCGCCTGTGTATGACGGCCATATAAAAGCCGCTATATCATATGCCATAGCTTAACCTCCGAATCGGTAGTATAACTTAGTATATCATAGCTTAGGCTAAACATCAATAAATAGCAGATTTATTATACTTTTAAATATATTGCACTTCGCTTTTCCTTGTGGTATAATCCCATTTATGATTTTTAAAATCAGGTGTTATAAATGAGCTTTTTGTTGAATAATAAGAATATATCGCCAAAACTCATTACTCTTTTTAAGTGGATGTTTATGGCTTTTTCCGCTGCTGCAGTAGGCGTAATATGCGGCGTTATAGGTGGCGTTTTTGCCAATATTATAAGCTTTGTAACCGAATTGAGAGCAGAGCATAAATGGCTTGTCTTTGTTCTTCCGTTCGGAGGAATTGTGTCTGTAGCACTGTATAAACTGACAAAAACAGAAGGTATAGGAACTGACAGGGTGCTTGAATCTGCAACAGGTGCATCTAAAATACCTATGCGTCTTATGCCGGTTGTGTTTACGGCATCTGTAATAACTCATTTTTTCGGTGGCTCAGCAGGTAAAGAGGGTGCCGCTCTTCAGATGGGAGGCAGTGCAGCAGAGATTGTATCAAAACTGGTAAAAGCAGACGCGAAATTACACTCGGTTTTAACAGTGTGTGGTATGGCGGCTTTGTTTTCTGCCGTTTTCGGTACACCTCTGGGAGCTTGCTTTTTTGCTCTTGAGGTAGCTGTTATAGGTGAAATAAATGCTGTTGCGATTTTTCCTGCTTTTGTTGCAAGCATTATCTCTTTCTTTATTTCAAAATTTTTTGGCGTGCATCCGGAATGTTTTGACATAGGTTGTATTCCCGATATAAGGATGGTTGCATTGATGAAAGCAGCGGCGATTTCGTTTGCTGTTTCAATAGTTGCAGGTATTTTCTGTTATATCCTTCGTGACGGCAAGAAGCTCGCAGCAAAGGTAATAAAGAATCCTTTTATAAGAATTTTTGCAGGCGGTTGTATTGTTATAGTTCTTACAATGATATTCGGTACTGACTATAACGGCGGCGGAATGTTTGTCATAAATAGGATTTTTGAAGAAGGTGCGGTACATCCGGAAGCTTTTTTGTTGAAGATTTTTTTTACTGTTGTTACAATTTCAGCAGGCTATAAGGGTGGTGAAATTGTACCGTCGTTTTTTATAGGTGCAACTCTCGGTGCTGTGTTAGCTGCGGTTTTTGGTTTGCCTATGGGATTTTGTGCTGCAATAGGTATGACAGCGTTTTTTGCTTCGGTTACAAATTGTCAGATTGCTGCAGCTGTTATTGCGGTTGAACTTTTTGGTGCAGACGGATTTATTTATTTTGTATTGGCGGCATTTACATCAAGAGTATTTTTTAGAAAAACAGGTCTTTACAGCAAGCAGATTATTAATTAAATTTACTAATGAACAAGCCACTCAAGGTAGAACTTGAGTGACTTGTGTTTTTATACTTTTTTCTTCATCAGTCCGTGTTTGTTGCAGTAGATATACAGATAGCCTCTGCCTCTTAGCTGAAAACGTGTTTCGGCGTTGCCTTCGGGGTAGAGCTTTACAAATTGCACCTTGTCCGAAGTAAGGTGGGCGATAAACGAAATAAAATGTGTCTTGGTCATTTCGTGGTCAACGGTTACAAAGTATTCGTCCTCGACTTTTTCAATTTTTATTTCGTGTGCTTCATCGGTTTCTTCTGCTTCAAGTGCAGGCAGGGTTATTCCGCAGCAGCTGATAAGTGCGTCACCTGTGGTGCGTATAATATTGCCGCATACGGGGCAGACATAAAACTTTGAGCGCAGTATATTTGACGAAATGTTTTTGTTGATTACCGTGTCGCCCGATATCAGCTCTATTACCGATACACCCAGGGCACTGCTGAGCGGCTCAATAAGCGTTATATCCGGTAGCCCCTTTGCGGTTTCCCATTTTGAAACAGCCTTACTGCTTACGCCTATCTGTTCTGCAAGCTGAGACTGTGTTATTCCCTTTGCTTCACGAAGCTTTTTGATTGTTGAACCTGTTATATAGTTATCCATAATTTTTTCTCCTTTGCAGGCTTATTATAATTCAGCTTTGAAAAACCTGCAACCTACGCTTCGTGGAAATAAAAAAACGAGGTAACAAAGTTACCTCGTTTGATGTTGACTTTAATTATTCGTCACCGTTTGCAGGCTCGGATATAGGTGTCGGGTTGGAGAGCTGTGTGGTTACGCTGTCACCAAGGTCGATCTGCTTGAATGTCTGATTGAGTGTGGGTATGATCATTTTTATGTTGCCGTCTTTATTAGTGGTGACACGGGGCTTTAAGGCTATCTGGATTTCAATAAGGAAGGGGAAGTAAAGGTAGAAGACCTTTTGACCGGGTATCTTGTTCCAGATGCGAAGAGCAGTGTAAGCACAGTTAAGAATTTTGCTCCAGCGGTTTGAGTTGACGATCATATTGTTTATTTTTACGAGATCAGCTGCTGTGATGTCTTTGCTGAGATAGGTGAACAGATGATCAGGATTGGTCTCGGGTTTGAGGCTGCGGTAACGCCATGCCTCGAAATTGTAGTAGAGGCCGGGACCGTCTTCAACAGTAGTGCCGTATGTACCTACCGAAACACCGGAGCCCTTAGGTATCATATAAGGATATGCACCTACTTGTATCGGGGTGTTAGAAAGGTTTTCAATGTAGATCCATGTGTGGTCTGTTGAAGCCTTGTGACACAGATACATTCTTGCGATGATCGGATCATCGGCTGCAGTGTCGGCATCTGCGGCAAAAGAGACGACTGATGTGCCGAAAAGTATAGCGGCAGTAAGTAACAGTGCAATAATTTTGTTAAATCTTTTCATGTTCATACACTCCTTTTGTATCGATAATTATATCATAAAAAAATAGGGGTGTCAAATTAAAAAAATATAAAATCCCCAAAGATCGTTTCAAATTTTTTTGACTTTGATTATTGAGTTTTAATGATTTTGACTAATTATATTGAAACGATTGCAGTTATGTGTTAATATTATCTGGTAATTATGTTAACGGAGCGGATAAAAATGTCTTTCAAAGATTTTTGCGATAAGTATGCCAAGCAGATCAAAGCTATGTCACCTAAGTATGATGTGATTTATAAGGTTTCCGATAAAGCGCCGATTACATTTGAAAACAGCAGTGAGGTTCTGCTTTCTGCGGCAGTTATTGCCGATACTCATCTGCCTGACCGTGAGGCGGCAGAAGCCAACCTCGGCAATTTTTTTAAGGATATTTCCATTTCACCCGAAAATTTCGATGTGTTTATGATGGCGGGCGATATTGCTGATTACGGACTCAATAAAGAGTATGAGAGATTTTTCAGACCGATTGATACACAGACGGTTATACCTCATACACTTGTTACTATGGGTAACCACGATGCACGCTTTTTCTTTAAAAAGAACAGCAGAATAGTTATGGATAAGGTCGATAAATATCTGGGTATAAGTACGGCGGGCAAAACCTATTATTCTTATGATATAAATGGCTATACCTTTGTTGTTATGTGTACCGAGAAACGTGTGCTCGAAAAAGCATACATCTCAAAAGAGCAGATGAAGTTTATTGACAGCGAGCTTGCAAGAGGCACAAAGGACGGTAAACCGGTGTTTCTTATGTGCCATCAGCCCTTTGCCAATACTCACGGCTTGCCCGAGGTATGGGAGACCGGAGATCTCGGTGAGCAGAATGACGAAGTCAGAGCAATTGTTGAAAAGTATAAAAATGTTTTCTTTATAAACGGTCACCTTCACGGAGGTGTTTGCGATAAGGTTTTTGAAACGCTCAACGAAGAAAATGGCGTGTATTCGATCAGTGTGCCCGGTTACAGAAAAGAAAACAATTTCGGAATTACCGATTGCGGTGTCGGTTATTTCTTTGAGGTGTATGCTGACCGTATCGTTTTTCGTGCACGTAAATTCCTTACGGGCGAATATATAAACGGCGAATATGCAAGACAAGAATATCGTATAAAATAAATTCAGCCTGCTGCACATCGGTACAGCAGGCTGTTTGCTTATATTAAAGGCCAAGTAAACGCTGGAAGATATTTACTATCTTGAGGAAACCGTTGCGGAACAGGTTGATAAGCCTTGTGAAAAAGGTTACGGTTGTGTTGCCGGAATCTTCACCGGGGGTTCCGTCGTATTCGGAGCTGACGGAATTCATCCATGTAATAAGACCTTCGGGGCTCTCAAGAATTATCTGCTCGCCCTTGCCGTTGACTGTTTCAAGATCCGGGTATATGCTTTCGTCAAGCATATGCAGGTCGTATGTAACTACCTTTGCCATATGATGGTTGTCACTAGCTGAGTTGCCGGCAGGCTCGGTTACTGCGGAGAAGCTTGAAAGTCTGCAGTTTTCGGGGTTTGAGTTATATTTGCATACATTGCTCCAAAGAGGAAGAGTGATCATTGTGTAGTTGACAACGGGGTCAAGCTTGCTTGAGATCATCCAGACTGCAACATCAGAGCACTGCTGTACATCACCTGCTGTAACTGTACCGGTGGATGCTATCGGGAATATACCTGCAAAATATTCGGGGAAAGCTACTGCCATATTCCATGTCATTTCGCCGCCTGCAGAGCTGCCGCCGATGAAGATCTTTGTTGTATCAATGTTATCACCGTGCTTTGCAATCATATCGTCGATTACTGCACGCAGCGATTCAATGAGAGATGTGCTCCAGTAAACGAGATTATGCTCGGGAGAACGGGGAAGAAGAATAAAAGCACCGCCTTCGTCAAATCTGCTCTGCAGCTCTTCGGATGCCCAGTACGGGAAATCGCTGTCATCAAGCTGAGCGTTTACATAGTCGGCGTGACCGATGCCGTGAAGGAATATTACAAGAGGATACTTAGTGTTATCGTTTTCGCCTACAGGTGAATAATATGCGTAGTCAAGTGCATAGCCGCCTGCTTCGGGAGCAACGTCGCTGTCAAATTCGTCGCGCAGCGCCTGAATACCTGCTGAAGTCGGGAGGGCTTCTTTACGGCCGCTGTTTTCAGCAGCAGATACACTCATAGGCAGTATGCACATAAGTACAGCCATAAGTGATGCGATGATTTTTTTCATTTGGGTAACCACCTCTTAAATTTGAAATTATAAAATAATTCTAACAAAATCATTTCATTCTGTCAAATACCATTACTTTAAATTTACAAATTTGAATTATATTTCGACAGATTTTATAACATTGTTGTTTTTTATAACATTACCCGTGCATACTTTTTCGAGTTTTAGAGGTGCATCAAAGCTGTTGTTTGTAAATTCAGCTTCTCTGAGATATTCGAGGTGAATAAAGTGGTCGCCATAAACCGGCTTTTCAAAGCTGTTGTTTGTTACGCTAAGCTTGCCGTGTACAAACTGAGCAGAGCTTTCGTCCATTACCTTAGGCGAGTAGCGTATTACAGGCGCACCTTCATACATGTTTGCGTAATTGCAGCTTATGACCTTGTTGTTGCGGAATATAATATGGTTAGTAAATCCGGATTCGAACCAGAAGTTGCAATCGTCCTCAATCAGCAGTGCAGGTCCCCATACTTTTTCAAAACGGTTGTTTTCGATTATTACTTCGCCTCGTGTAGTACAGAGTATACCCCTGCCGCAGGTGAGACCGAATTTGCAGTTCCTTACGTAAAGATTAGGTGTCCAGGTTGCATTTTCGACTACATCTTTGCCGATTTCTATATCCGGCAAAGCAGAATCAAGTGTTATTTGAATATCTGTATCATTGATTCTTGTAAAGCTTAATACCTTTGCAGATGCGTATGGAATGAGTGTATTCCACTTGATAAAGTCAATTTTGTCGCCGACTTCAAAAGCCTGAAAGCCCCAGCTTTCATCGTGCATAAACCGCAGTGTTAAGCCGTTTGTACCATTGTTGGCTTTGATTATACGCAGGTGAGTGCCGTGTACGTTGATGAAATCGTCGTGAGCACCGCCGGCTTCGCAGTTTTCGACAAGTATATCGCCTTTACAACCTGAAGATTGAAAAAAGTCCGCTGTGCTTGCCGCAGTCCTGCCTTTGGCAGGTGTAAGGTCACAGTTTCTGAAGGTTACATTTTCGCAAAACTGCGAAACCATACCGAGTCCGTGCATAAATTTTATTCGCAGGTTATCGAAAATAAGGTTTTTGCAACGTTGGAAAAGACTGCCTGTCTGGTCACGGACAATATTACGTGACTGGATTATTGAACCTGCAGGAAAATATATGTTCTTGTTTTTAAGTGTAGCTTTGAGCGTATTGCTGCCGAGTATCTCAATACTTTCAAACTCAAGGTCAGCACGGCTGAAGTCACGGAAAAGCCCCGTTGCAGGGTCAAGCAGTTTTACCTGCCTTCTGCCAAGTACATAGTGGTCTTCCCAATACGGCTTGCCGTTTTTGTCGGGTTCACCTTGCCAGATAATGCTGTTGTCTTCAATTCGAAAAAGACATTCGGAGTTGATTTTTATTACACATTCACCGTCGTTATTTGAAACTACGGTAAATTCTGCCATTGTAGGACAGGCATAGTCTACAGTCAGGTTTTTTACTGTAATATTATTGCATCTGTCGAAAACAAACGGAGTCATCTTGCCGTGTACGAGTATAGTTGCACCGTTTCCGTCAATTGTTATATCAGAATTGTCTTTGATGTAAATGGCGGCTTCTCTTTTACCTGTTGGGTTTTCGTGCCTTTTGGCTGTATTAGTACAGTAGTATCCCTCAAGCTCAAACGAATCATCCTGACGTACGTCGTAAATTTTATTTTTTTCAAGCGTAATGTGTGTACCGTCAGTTATTTCTGAAAATATTGTGCTCAGTTCATTCATTTCTTTTCTCCTCAAATTGTAGGATGCTTAAATTATATACTTATTATAATATAATTTCAATATTTACTTGAGCGTGGTTTTGTGTTAATCTTTAGTTAAACTAATTCCGAAAGGATGGTATAAATGACCCTTACAACTTTCCTGAGATTTCTTATGGCAATTATAATGACACCTTACTATCTTTTTAATTGTGTGTTTAACGAATATGTATATCCTGCCGTCAGCAGGTCGGATGCTTATCTTTTCTGCTACTTTGTCGGTAATGAAGTCAACGAGCAGACTATACATTTTGCTGTCAGCACAGACGGATACAATTATAAGGCTCTTAACGGCAACGAAGCTGTAATTGAACAGACAAAAGGTACAGGCTGTGTGCGCGACCCGTACATACTCAAGGGTGCTGACGAAAACGGCAAGCCTTGCTACTTTATTATTGCAACCGATATGAATGCCGAAGAGGGTTGGACCTCAAACCATTGCCTTATCTCATGGCGGTCATACGACCTTATTAACTGGACTGATGAAACGGTGATTGATATCCGTCAGTTTGAGGGCTTTGAGAACACAAACAGAGCGTGGGCACCGCAGGCAATATGGGATAATGACAAACAGATGTATATGGTCTACTGGGCAAACTCAACTGTAGAGAATGACTGTGCAGGCCATTACTATGCATACACAAAGGATTTCAAAACCTTTGAAACCGAGCCGCAGGTGCTTTTCGGCAGATGGAATGAGGTTAATCCCGAAACAGGCGAAATAATGAACGTGCAGTGTATCGACGGCGATATAGTCTACAACGAAAAAGACGGATATTATTATCTGTATTTCAAAGAAGATTTAACGCAGAAAATAGCATACGTGCGTTCAAAGAATCTTACAGGCCCGTACAATACGGATTACACAATCTGTTCGCTCAATTATTGGGGTGTAGAGGGCAGCTCGATGTACCGCATCAACGGTACGGATTCATGGATGATGATAATGGACGAGTACGGTCAGGGTACATACTTTGCACAGATGACGAAAGATTTTACAACTTTTAAGCGTGTGCAGCGTTCAACTTATTCTATGGATCATCTTAAACCACGTCACGGCTCTGTTATAACAATAACGGAGAGTGAGTATGCGGCACTTGCCGAAGCATACGGAATAGAGAAATAAAACAAACCGGCTGTCTGCATGGGAATGGTGCGAGACAGCCGATTTTCATGTTGATATTGCTATATGTATTGTTAAAGATTTCTCCAGCAAACCTCGACCTGTGTAATGATTTCTCGTAAGCTTTTATCTTGGATTTTACAATCCAGAAGTTCGTCTAAAGTTTTAAAATATCTGCCGTGTTCATCTTTATTGGATTCACATATAAAAAAGACTCTTTACCTTTTCCTTCATAGAATACACCGTGTTCAACATTTTTCCATTCAAAAACAATTTCTCTGCCGTGAATTAAACTGAATTTGAAATCGTCTATAGTTTCGAAGGACTGAAGACTATAACATTTTTTATCCGGATCTGTTCAAAGATTCAGTGAGACAGTCTCTTTTGTGTCTCGAAAACTTAATGTTACAGACTAAACTTTTGTATGGTTGATATGGGTGTTGTTTGCAGTGCTTAATTATGAAACTAATTCAAAGTTAAAACTGTCTTTGAAATCAGAAAAACAATCATCACATATCCAGTATTTTCTGTCGGTGGTACAGTAACCTGTGTTCAAGTCGTTATCATTTTCACTGAATTTATCCCAACAAAAAGCACAGTGATCATGATCCCAGGTTTCATTTGGCTTCTGATATTTGGATTTTATAAGTTTTGCATTTTTTAAGTAATCCTCCTGGTTAAGCAATCTCCAGTCATTTTTGTTATGCAAAATACATTCCTCCTTCATATTCTTTTGGTGTCATTTGTCCGTTAGGATAAATTCTGAACCCATTACCACCGCCCGGGTAATTATAATCCCAGTGAGGTCCGTGTGGCTCACCGTGGTTCAGATCCGGATGTAAAGTTTCTTTGGTTTTAGAGTTTACCCAAGCGCCTTTGCCGCTAGAAGGGTCTCCTTTACCTCTCCATTCGTAATTTTCTCCCGGTTTTATGGATGGATCCCAGCCTGGAAATTTTATGGAGTTTCCTTTGTCTGCCGCTCCCATACCTTTGCAGGTATTGTCAATGTGTCCGTATGCTGTCTTTATGTAACGCATTTTGGGGCGAATATCTGATGTTGTCCCTTTTTCTTCAACAAAATGTTTTACATAATTATTAGTTTCAGCGTAATCAACAGGTATAATATTACCTTGCATTTCTTCAAACGGTTCACCGTAGCAAATTACAGCCTTGGTTTTTATTTTCCTTATCAGTTCGTTATAGCCCTGCATAAACAGTGTTTTTTCTTTTCTGACACCTAAGGTTGAAACGGCAACTATACTGCCTTTTTCAATTCCGTCAAAGCAAAACCAAAACGTATTTGGTTCTCCCCACGCAACAGTAGGAATAACCTTGATTCCTTTAGATTGCAGATATGCACCGCACCAACGGCTCCGAAAAGTGTTATACACCTTTAAAGATAGCGGCATTTCCGTGTAAATGCTGTAGTTTGGTGCAAGAACAGCTTTATATTTTTTCAGCTTTTCTATTCTTGGTTCGGGGTCATTCCATATTGCTTCAAACTTGTAGTCATCCAAAAAGAAATGAACAATTTTTTCAGTTTCATTTTCATTAAGCTTATCATACCCGATTAACTCAACGTTTTCAAGTTTTATTTCCTCCTTTTCGATTTTTGGGATTTCGAAAACTCCATCTCCCTTGAATTGGTTTCTCAGAAACATAGGGTTTGTTCTGAATTCGATACTTTTCATTTATACTTCCATATTTTTATTGCGAACAAACGTTCGATACAATTCTAACCTTGATTTTTAGCCTTGTCAACAAAGAATTTATACTTTAACATAAAGTTCAAAATTGTGCTTCAGGCTTTAAATTTATAAAAAATATTGCAATTAAACTAAAAAAGAATTAAAATAAAATCAGTAAAATATACGGAGGTATTTATTATGCTTAAAGTCGGTCTTGTAGGTGTTGGCGGTATCAGCGGCGCACATATTCCTGCGTGGGATAAGAGAGAGGATGCCGAGCTCGTTGCTCTTTGCGATATCCGTCCCGAGAGAATGGAGCAGTATGAGGGCAAGCGTCATTACCTTGATTTTGACGAGATGCTTGCTAATGAAGAGCTTGATATACTCGATATCTGTCTGCCTACATATCTTCACGCAGACTTTGCCGTCAAGGCAATGGAAAAGGGCATTAACGTAATCTGCGAAAAGCCCATATCTCTTAAGGAAGAGGATATTGACAGAGTTTATTCAACAGCCGAGAAAAACGGCGTTAAGTTTATGGTGGCTCAGGTGCTTCGTTTCTGGCCCGAGTACGAGGTGCTCAAGGATATTTTTGATACGGGCAAGTACGGCAAGCTTCTTTCAGGTACAATGACAAGACTTGGCCACAAGCCCCGCTGGAGCTGGGACGGATGGATGATGGATGAAAAGAGAAGCGGCCTTGTACCCTTCGACCTTCACATTCACGATCTCGACTTTATGGTGTATGCTTTCGGTATGCCCAAGGTTGTTCATCAGTATCGCTCAAAGCGTCCTGAGCAGGATTTTATCTCCGTTAGCTACGATTTCGGCGATTTTACAATAAATACCGAGGCTTCTTGGTATGCAACCTGCTATCCGTTTACCGCTCAGTTCCGTTTCCAGTTTGAGCAGGCGATCGTTGCCAACGAAAACGGCAAGATGAAGATATATCTCGCTGATGAGGAAATTGACCTTTCAAAAGAAACCAAGGGCGATACAGGCAGTATAAATCTTCCAAAGAGCGATGCCTACGCCAACGAAATCAACTACTTTGCGGACTGTGTCCTCAGCGGCAAGCCCGTTGATAAGGTCAAGCCTGAAGAGCTCCGCTGCGTAATGAATATTCTCAACAGTCTCTAAAAATTTAAAAGTAAAGGAATGTTTGGTATGAAGAAACTTCTTTGCGTTCTGGTCGGTATTGTTATGATTCTTTCGTCGCTTTCTTTAAGTTCCTTTGCGGCTGAGCCGGGCCTTGACGTCGGCGACGCCGTTATCGTTGCAGGCACCGGTGTCACCGATGCTTATGCTGCTGGCAGACTTGAATACTATTTGGAGAAAATAACAGGTAAAGATCTGGCTGTTGTCAGCGCTTCGCAGGATGAGGCGCCGCTTGAAATAGCTGTCGGCGACGCAGGCAGAGATGATGCAGATATCAGCGGCTTTAAGGACGGCGGCTATATTATCACTTCTGCTGCAGACAAAGTTGTTCTTCGTGGTGCCGGCAATAAGGGGACGCTCAACGCCGTATACGCCTTCCTTGAGGATTATTGCGGCTGCCATTGGTATGAGGGCGGTGTTATCGTAACACCCGAAAACGCTTCTCTTACCGTACCTCTCGGTATCGATGATGAATATCATCCTTTCTTTGAATACACCGAAACAGATACGGCAAGCTCACGCGATTTGGAGTTTTCGCTGGCTAACGGACTCACCGGCGGTGTTTACCGCAGCTTCAGCAAGGAGCAGGGCGGTCACGTCGGTTACATAGGTTCGTTTGCCCATACGCTTGTAACTTATTACTGCAAACCTGAAACTTATTTTGAATCTCACCCCGAGTATTATGCTTACCGAGGCGGTGAAAGAATACCCAAGCAGCTCTGCCTTACAAACCCAGACGTCATAAATATTGTTGTCAGCGAGGTGCTTGCGCTTCTTGCACAGCAGCACGACCCGTCTGCCACAATTCAGATCGTTTCACTCACACAGCACGATAACCGTGAATACTGCCAATGTGAAAACTGTGCTGCGCTCGATAAGGCGAACGGCTCGCAGGCAGGTACGATGGTAACCTTTGTAAACACGGTTGCCGAGCGTGTCAAGGCAGCAGGAGACTATGATAACGTTGTTTTTGATACGTTTGCCTATCAGTACACACGCAAGGCCCCCACAAACGTTGTGCCGCGTGAGGATGTTATCGTCCGACTTTGCTCGATCGAATGCTGCTTTGGTCATACACTTGATGACCCGAAATGCAGCGAAAACAAAGAGTTTATACACGACCTTGCCGAGTGGGGCAAAATCTGCAACAGGGTCTATATTTGGGACTATGTAAATAACTACGCTGAAACTATCTGCCTTTTCCCGAATTTCGCTGTAATGCAGCGCAATGTTCAGATATTCTTCGAGAATAACGTTAAAGGCGTATACGAGGAAGGTAACTATTATATTTCAGACTGCGACGGCGAATTTGCCGAGCTTCGTACGTACCTGCTTTCAAAGCTTATGCAGGATCCCTACTGCGATTACTCTGCCGAAATGAACGGCTACCTCGAGGCTGTTTACGGAGCAGGATGGAAAAACATACGCGAGTTTATCGACATAATCACCGAGCACGCTGTTACCGATATACAGCATCTTTACATCTACCAGAAATCAGAGGAGACTCTTTACGGTATGAGCAGAAAAGATATTGCTTACTGCGATCAGCTATGGGAAAATGCAAAGGCGCAGGCACAGACTCAGGCACAGCTCGATCAACTGCTGCGTTCGGAGCTGAGCTGGAGATACTGGAAATGCGCTAACCGTAAGGGCGAGTTTTCGCTTATGCAGTTCCCGTATGTATGGATGAACGCAAAAGAGCACCTTCACCACGATATCAAGGCAATGGGCATCAGAGTAATGTCAGAGGGCAACAACCGCGGCATTTCCGACTGCGATCTGCTTTACCTCTACAGACATCCGAGAAAGTGGACAACACTTTACGAGGAGTCTTATTGGGATGCGTTAAACCCATATGCAATCAAGCTGTATGAGTTCCTTGGCAAGATTTATAATATGTTTTCATAACCGAGAGGAGAATGACATATGGAGAGAACATACATACCTTTCAGAAACTGGAAAGAAAAATCAAAGCAGACCGAATACACACAGAGCACACCCCTGCTCAGTGCAGAGGGAAAACTTCTCGCAAAGGGCTGGGCAAGGCACAACGTTTTTGATTATGACAGAACAAAAGTCAAAGCACGTCTTATGAGCCGTAAGGAGTGGGATTTCTATCAGGTGTCCGACGGCAAGTATATGGTTCAGGTCAACTTTGCCAACATCAATATCGGTGGCTTTGTTTGTGCAAAGCTTATTGACCTCGAAAACGGTAAGCTTATTATGGATGCAACTCAGCTTTTCCTTGGCGGCAAGGATAAGTACGTTCCGCCTGCAAAGGGTGACGTTCCCAACCGCTTCGGCTACAAAATAGGCAAGGCAGAGTTTGATTTCGATACAAAAGAAAACACAAGAACTCTGTGGTTTAAAATGCTCAAGGGTAAGCAGACTGTTGAATGTAAGTTCACAATGGATATTATGCCGGGCCTTGAGAATATTACAACCGTTCTCCCCTTTGCGGGTGATGAAACCAAGTATTTTATGACCACAAAGCAGAACTGTATGCCGTGTGAGGGCTTCTTTAAAATCGACGGTGAGGAGTGGGCCTTCTCAAAGGCAGATTCGTTCTGTGCACTTGACTGGGGCAGAGTAAACACACCGCACGAGATGGTATGGTACTGGGGTAACGGCTCAACCATCCTGACTGATGAAAACGGTGAAAAACACCTTTTCGGCTTTGAGATCACATGGGCGATCGGCGATGAGAGCAACGCAACCGAAACCTGCCTTTTCTATGATGGCAAGGCACACAAATTTGGTGCTGTTGACGTTGAGGTCTTCCCGAAACCCGATAAGTTTATGCAACCGTGGAAGTTTGTGTCGGAGGACGGCAGGTTTAACCTGACGATGAATCCTACCTTTGACCACCATACCGATCTGAACGTTGGTGTTGCGAGAATGCACACACATCAGGTGCACGGTATCTGGAACGGTGACGTAACTCTTGATGACGGCACAAAGCTTGAAATTAAAGATATGTACGCGTTTTGCGAGTATGTAGAGAATAAATGGTAAAAAGACAGGTGCCTGTTCTGCTCAGAACAGGCACCTGCTTAATCTTGCACTGCAATATTGACACAAAAAAACCTATATGATACGATTATAAAAATAATATTCTTTAAAAGGAAGGTGAATTGTGATGGAAAATTACTATGACAAACTTATGAGCTTTAAGGGTGCAGATGAGCTTAAAGGTCTGATAAGCAGATGGAATACTCTGTCTGAAAACATCAGCAAAAAAGCTTTTGATGCACCTATAGTTTTACCTGACCTTTTTGTTTATACACGCCCTGGCTACGGCAATACCAGACTTCTTGCTCTGCTTTCGGAATTTCTTGACTCAAAGCAGAATCTTATGAGCTTTTACGGTGATGTCAAGTTTTTTGAGTTTAAGCTTGATTATTGTACACCAGACAGTAATTTCACCGAGCTTTACCGTCTGATAGAGTCTGTGCAGGCTGCTGCAGGCTTTCGCAGTGAATTCAGAGGTATTATCCGTATTAATGTCGATGAGTGGGTAGGTCATCATAAAGAGAAGCACTTCCTTGATTTTCTTCAGTTTATTCAGATGAATACTTCTTACTGGATGATTGTTATGACTATTTCCAATCATCGCGAAACCGACGAAACAAAGGATATGGAACGCGTTGTCAGTATGTATCTTCGTATCGAGAAGCTGACTCTTCACCTGCCCGATAATAAAGAGCTTGTCCGCTTTGCGGCTGAGTATCTTGCCAAATACGGTCTTGAACTTGATGAAGATGCAAAGCAGGTCCTTGAGGCTTCTATAGCTGTTCTTCGTAAAAATGAATATTTCTACGGTCTTCATACAGTAAAGGACCTTTGCCGTGATATAGTCTATACACTTTTCTCCGAGTCGACTGCAGTCGGTACGGTTATTACCGGCGATATGCTTGCTGATTTTTCATCAGAGAGTGACTATATAAACAGAACAGTTCAAAAAATAAAGAAGACCGCAACACTCGGGTTCTGAGTAAAGAGGTGAACAAATGGAATATAAATACGGTAAATATCAGAATATAAACCAAGAAACCCGTTGGGCTACAATGGATGAAATAAAACGTTCAGCTACTTATATAAATCTGAGCGACGATAAATATCCTACTGCAGGCATACCTATTATATCTGACGGCCGAACAGCCTATGTCGACGGTGCGGATACGCATACACTTATTTTCGGTGCAACAGGCTCCAAGAAAACAAGACTTTTCTGTATGCCTGTACTTAATTATTATATCAAGGCGGGTGAATCCTTTGTTGTTACCGACCCTAAGGGTGAGCTTTATAACAGGACATCGGGCATGGCACAGCAAAACGGATACAAAACGGTAGTTCTCAATTTTCGCGATATCGGCAAAGGCGATATGTGGAATCCGCTTTCACTACCTTATTATATGTATCATTACGGTAATCGGGAAAATGCTGTCGCTATGCTTAACGATTTTGTTGCTACGGTTGCCTCTCCTCAGGTTCAGGGTACACAAGATCCCTTCTGGGCTGAAATGGCATCTGCTCTCGCTCTTGCAAATCTGCTCCTGCTTATGGAGGCAGCTGACCCGGAAGAGGTCAATGTTGCAAGCCTTGGTGCGCTTTGTTCCAATGCTTCGCTTGAAAAGCTCAGGAAACTCAGTGCAAATATGAGGCTTGATACAATAGCGGGCCTTAATTATGCCAATACCCTTATGAATCCCGAAAAGACTATGAACTGTATTCTGTCAGCTCTCTATGCTATGATTCGGGTTTTCAATATCCAGAAAAACCTTACCAATATGCTTTCGGGCAATACAATGGATATTACCAGATTCGGCAGAGAAAAAACGGCGGTTTATTTGATCGTTCCGGACGAAAAGAGTACATATCACTTTCTTATAACTACCTTTATCAAGCAGGCGTATGAGGTGCTTATTGCCGAGGCACAGAAGGAAGATAACAGAATGCTTCCCGTAAGAGTTAATTTTGTGCTTGATGAATTTTGTAATCTGCCTAAAATTCCCGATATGGCATCAATGATATCTGCGGCAAGAAGCCGCAATATGCGCTATATTCTTGTTGCTCAGAGCCTGCATCAGCTCAAAGGCAGATACGGTGAGGATGCCGATACGATAAAGGGTAACTGCGATAACTGGATTTTCCTTACCTCCAAAGAACTTGATCTGCTGGAGGAGATAAGTGCACTCTGCGGTACTTATTATACGCCTAACGGGCTTCAACGCAGACTTATTTCCGTTTCCGAACTTCAGCGACTCGATAAGGCAAAGGGTGAGGCGCTTATAATGCATTCCCGTCAGTACCCTGTTATTTCGGAGATTGCCGATATCGACGATTATGAGATGTTTAAGGGATATGAGCCTAAGCCGCTTGCCGATTATGAAATGCCTGAGGCAAAAATGTTTGATCTTGAAGCCTTTTACCGTGAAGTGATCAGAGAACAGCGTCCGTTGCCCTTCTCTTGACTTTAAGGAGGATATCCGATGCTTGATTCAAACGGAAATAAAATACCGGAAAAAACAGCTGCGGAAGATTATGATTTTACCGTTGCAGAGATAAAGTTTATGATGAAAGGTTTTCAGAATTGTCCGGATGTTGCACGTGCTGTAGCGGTTGCCGGGGTCATAAAAAAGATGTTGGACAATCAGAAAATTTTTGCCCAAATAGAATTTGAGGACAGAGAGTGTATAGAAATCTCTGTAGAAAAACTTGAGGATTACTCTTATCATTCCGAAGATTCTGATTTGTTGTGGGAAATGGTTTATCTGCGGCGCAGACTGGTAAAAGCATACAGCTATATTGATATGAAACACTTTGCGGCAGAGTCAAAGTTTATCAGTGCACTTCATTTTGACAGGATATGTACAGTGGCACCTACAGCATATAATTACGGTGCCAGATATTGCGAGTATGCAAATACTGTAAGATATGTACAAAGCGAACCTGAGGTACAGGATAAATGGAACACTGAAAGAGTCAAAAAGCTTTTTGCACGTGCAGAGAATTTTGTTGAAAGCAAAAAACTTCTCAGCGATGACCAATATCTGGAATATGCAGGCTACTACTATGATACGAAGCGATTCTATTATCAGAGAAATTCGGATATTTTTGCGGAGTATCAGGCTGCCAAAAGAGAGATGTATTATTTATGGGAGCGGTATTGCCTTTTAAAATCAACTGAGGTGTTGAAAGAAGTTATAAAAAAGTATATCAATTTCACTGAATATGAAAAGTATTCTTTTTACGCTGAAAAACAGCGCTTTGAGGAGTTGCTTGAGTTGGCAAAAGCCTGGGCGGCAGAAGAGAATTCATTAAACGTCGGCGGATATTATCATCAGCTGTTAAATCGGTACAGATACTTTACTGATTAATAAAAAGCACTTGCAGTATCATGCAAGTGCTTTGCTTTTACTTTTTCTTTTTTGCTTTTTCTTTCTGTTCTCTTGCAAACAGCATACCGACAGCGTTGATTATGATGAATATAATGAGGTAACCGATAACAAACTTCTGGTGAGAATAAATTGTAGCAATCATCATGAAAATGCTGCCGATAATTGCTATAAGCGGTGCGACAAAACGCTTGAACCCGCCGACATCTTTAAGCTTGAACAGCATCATAAAGAATATCGGAATGTAGAGAAAGTAGATAGTAACAATGGGAAGCTCTGTCGGGTCGAATGCGAATATTCCCCAATTGCTGCCAAATGAAGAAAACTGTGAGCAATAGAAGAAGAGGAGCCATATCATACACATCATAAGACCGAAGGTTGCCGAGCTGGGAGCCATGTTTGTTGCCTTGTCAACCTGGCTGAATACGCGCGGCTTTATGCCTTCGTTACGTGCGGCAAGTGCGTACATTCCTCTTGAGCAGGCGAGTGTAAGTCCGTTAAGTGTGCCGAAACAGGATATTATGACAAATACAAAAACTGCTGTTCCGCCGATTTTTCCGAATACAGCTTCAAAAGCGAGCTTTGCACCTGTTTCGCCGCCTGCCATCATATCGGCGTTGCTTATTCCGCCGGCAAGACCTACATAATAAAGAATGTAAATTATTATAACAGCAAGTGAACCGAAAATAAGTGCACGGGGCAGATTCTTCTTTGCATCCTTAAGCTCTGCATTTATTGTGGTAGCAACGATCCAGCCATCGTAAGCAAACGCAGTTGCGCATATCGCCGTGAAGAGAGCGGGGCCGGTCTCAACTTCGTTGACTATCGTTGTGAAGTTTTCTACAGTGTAGCCCTTGGTAAGACCGTAGATTGTACCGACAATTGCCATGAGGAAGAGCGGAATGAGCTTGATAACAGTTGTAGAAACCTGTACCTTACCGGCAATAACGGGAGAGAGCAGGTTGATTGCGAAGCTCAGGATAAGGTAAAATGCCGCAAGTGTCATACAAAGTCCGCCGGTTATGTCAGCTTGGTCGTGAAAAAACAGCACACAGGTGTAGCGTGCCGTTACCCATGCAAGTGTCATCGTAAGACAAGGGTAGTAAATTACGCTTGTGAACCAACCGATAAAGTAAGCATACTTTTTGCCGACGAGTGCTTCTGCATAGTCAACAAGACCGTTGACCTTCTCAATTCGGTTTGCAAGTATTGAGAATGCATATGCACAGGCGAGCATAATAAGACCACCCACGATCCATGCAAGGATACCAAGCTTAAGATCTCCGCCAGTAGCGTTGAGTATTTTCTCTGCTTTAAAAAATACACCGCTGCCTACGACGACGCCGGTTACCATTGCGATAGCCGTCATAAGTCCGTATTTCTTTGTCATTGTTGTTGACATTTTTATCAACTCCATATGAATTAATAGTTTATTAATACATTCGATTTTATAAAAACGATTTTATAAAAAATTTCCGATTATTGCAAGAGTTTTTTTAAAAACTATAGAATTTATTGTTTTTTTGTTGTAAAATATAAACATTGCTAAAAGAAATGACAGAAAGGACTATAAAAATGAAGAACTTTAAAGGTATTTTTTCCGCACTTTTGACTCCGTTTGATAATAATGACAATGTTAATACATCTCAGCTTACAAAGCTTGTCGAAATGAATCTCGACAAAGGTGTTGACGGCTTCTATGTTGCAGGCAGCACGGGTGAGGCTTTCCTTCTCTCCGAAGAGGAGCGCAGACTTGTGTATTCTACGGTAAAGGAAGCTGCAGGTGACAGAGCAACGCTGATTGCACACGTAGGTACCGTATCTACAAAGCAGGCTGTTGAGTACGCAAAATATGTCGAAAGCATCGGCTATGATGCGGTTTCATCTGTTGCTCCCTTCTATTACAAATTCAGCAACGCTCAGGTAATGGAACACTACAAGACAATTGCCGACAGTGTCAGCATTCCCCTTATTATCTACAATATCCCTGCTTTCTCCGGTGTTGAGCTTACGCTTGATGAAATTGCAGAGCTGCTTTCTCACGATAATATAATCGGCGTCAAATATACATCAAACGATTACTTTAAGCTTCAGCAGATAAGAGACCGCTGCCCTGATGCAATTATATACAACGGCTTTGATGAATTGATGATCTCGGGCCTTGCAATGGGTGTTGATGGCGGTATCGGCTCTACCTATAACTTTATGGCAGATAAGTTTATCAAAATCCGTCAGCTTTGGGATAGCGGCGATATCAAAGGAGCTCAGGAGATTCAGTGCCAGGCTAACAGAATTATAGCTGCACTTTGCAAGGTAGGCGTTATGCCGGGCGAAAAGGCTGTGCTCAACCTCCTCGGCTTTGATTTCGGCGTTTGCCGCAAGCCGTTTGATGCACTTAGCGATGAGCAGATCGAATATCTTAAGGATACAATTATTCCTCTTCTTTAATGCTTGACACTGCAAGGTGACTGTGTTATACTTTACACGTAATTTAAGAGGGCTTTTGCTCTTTCAATATTATTATGATTGGAGATATTTAAAATGGAGAGAATTAAGACTATCGAAACAAAAGATCTTGTAAAGAGCTGTGAGAACGGCGGTTGCGGCGAGTGCCAGACTTCCTGCCAGTCTGCTTGCAAGACTTCCTGCGGTGTTGCTAATCAGCAGTGCGAAAACTCTCAGGAAAACTAATTGCGGATATTTTAATCAGCTATCAGACAGGTAATACACGTTTGCTGTATTACCTGTTTTTATGTGGTAATCACAGATTGCTTTTGGAGTGAAACAAATGGTACATCAATATAAATTAAACGGTTACAACATCGTGCTCGACACCTGCAGCGGTTCTGTCCACGTTGTTGATGATGTTGCTTACGATATAATTGCGCTCTACCAAGAGAAGAGTGCAGACGAAATTGCAGATGAAATCAGCACAAAATATGCATCTGACGGTGTCACGAGGCAAGATTGTCTTGAGTGTATTGAGGATGTAAAATCGCTCGAGAAGATGCAGAAGCTCTATACCCCCGACACCTATGCCGATATGGCGTTTGATTTCAAAAACAGAAATACGGTGCTCAAGGCGATGTGCCTTCACGTTGCACACACCTGCAATCTCAACTGTGAGTACTGCTTTGCAAGCCAGGGCAAGTATCATGGTGAGCGTGCTCTGATGAGCTTTGAAGTTGGTAAGCGCGCTCTCGACTTCCTTATCGAGAACTCGGGCACACGCCACAACCTCGAGGTTGACTTCTTCGGCGGTGAGCCGCTTATGAACTGGGATGTTGTAAAGCAGCTTGTAGCCTACGCACGTGAGCAGGAGAAGATCCATAATAAGAATTTCCGCTTTACTCTTACCACTAACGGTATGCTTATCGATGACGATGTTATCGAATTCAGCAACAAGGAAATGAGCAACGTTGTCCTCAGCCTTGACGGCAGAAAAGAAGTACACGACCGTCTTCGTAAAGATTATACCGGTAAGGGCAGTTATGATATAATTCTGCCTAAGTTCAAGGAGTTTGTTGAACGCAGAGGCAACAAGAGCTACTATATGCGCGGTACATTCACCCACGCGAACACCGACTTCACAAACGATATTTTCCATATGGCGGATATGGGCTTTACGGAGCTTAGTATGGAGCCTGTAGTTTGTGCTCCTACTGATGCGAGCGCACTTACCGAGGCAGACCTGCCCGTGCTTTTTGAACAGTACGAGATACTGGCAAAAGAGATGATAAAGCGTAAGCGCGAGGGCAGACCATTCACCTTCTACCACTATATGCTCGACCTCAAGCACGGCCCCTGCATTTACAAGCGTATTTCGGGCTGCGGCTCGGGTACAGAGTATGTTGCGGTTACACCTACGGGCGATATTTATCCCTGCCATCAGTTTGTAGGTGACAGCAAATATCTGCTCGGCAATATCTATGACGGTATTTCAAACACCGAGGTGCAGAATGAGTTCAAGCTCTGCAACGCATACGCACGCAAGGAGTGCGAGGACTGCTGGGCAAAGCTTTACTGCTCAGGCGGATGTGCCGCCAATTCATATCACGCAACGGGTAAGATTACAGGCATATACGAGTACGGCTGTGAGCTTTTCAAAAAGCGTATCGAATGTGCCGTAATGCTTCAGATTGCTGACGAGGTTTAAATATTTATGAACACACCCATTGTTGATTTTGTGAAAGCTTATGCACAAAGCGGCAAGGCCCGGTTTCATATGCCGGGCCATAAGGGTGTGTCCTTTTTTGGCTGTGAAAGCCTTGATATAACCGAAATCAAAGGTGCAGACGAGCTGTTTGTGCCCGAGGGTATAATACTTGAAAGCGAGCGTAATGCGGCATCGCTTTTCGGTACATCACGCACACTCTATTCTGCAGGCGGCTCTACACAGAGCATACATGCGATGCTGTTTCTCTCTTTTTTGAATGCTCAGAAAGGCATAAGACCTTTTGTACTTGCAGGCAGAAATGCTCATAAAGCTTTTATTTATGCGGCGGCAAAGCTTGATTTTGATGTAAAATGGCTTTACCCCGAATCGACTGACAGTATATGCAGCTGTGTTATAACTCCCTCAGAATTAAAAAAGGCTCTCAATCGGTGCGAATATAAACCGTTTGCGGTTTATGTCACAAGCCCCGATTATCTCGGCAGAATAAGCAATATAAAAGCTATGTCGGATGTTTGCAGGGAATACGGTGTGCCGCTTCTTGTCGATAACGCTCACGGTGCTTATCTCGGTTTTTGCAAAGACAATCTGCACCCCATATCTCTCGGTGCCGATATGTGCTGTGACTCGGCACATAAAACTCTGCCTGTGCTTACAGGCGGCGGATACCTGCATATAGCGCCAGACGATAAATACGGCTTTGCTGAAAGTGCTGTGCGTGCAATGTCGCTTTTCGGCTCAACAAGCCCGTCTTACCTTATAATGCAGTCGCTTGATCTGTGTAACAGCTATATGAGCAAGCGAATCCGTACCGATATAAATGAATGTGCCTTACGGATTGAAAGCGTGCGTAAGGTTATGAAGCAAAACAGTATTTCGGATATATCCGACGAGCCGCTCAAAATAACGGCTGATTTCAGATGTAACGGAATTGACGGTTTTGAGAATATCGGCGATTATTTCCGTGAGTTTGATATTGAGCCTGAATTTTGTGACGGTGATTTTGTTGTATTTATGGTGTCGCCGTTCAATACTGAAAGCGATTTTCAGCGTCTGGAAAAAGCTTTCAGAAATATAAGGCTCAGAAAGATTATTAAAGAAGAGTTTTCGCTGCCAATGGGCAAGTCTGTTGCTTCTTTGCGTGATGCGGTCTTTGCACCGAGTGAAGAGATATCGGTTTCTCAGGCTGAAGGCAGAGTTTGTGCGGCGCCGTCTGTTTCGTGTCCGCCTGCAATACCTATAGCTGTGAGCGGAGAAATAATAACAGATGCGCATATCAGATTGTTTGAACATTACGGTATTGAAAAAATTGTTGTAATAAAGAATAATTAATTGACAAAAAAATACAAGGTGATATAATTATTCCGTAAAAAATAAAAAGGAGATTAAAAATATGCTGTCAAAACTTTTTGCGTTTTTCCTTTCAATCTACTATATGATAACACCTTATGTTGCACCGTCAACGGCAGAGCCTATCAAGGTGCTTGATGAGCAAAGTGTTGAGCTTGCTTTTGTAACGTGGGGCGACCCTCAGATTTCAAACTACCTTTTTGAGCGTGAGCCTCGCTTTCGTGCAGCAGCAGAGGACGTTGCAAATGCAACAAGTGCCCTTGATGCACTTCTTATTGTCGGCGACATTGCTGAAAACGGCCTTCAGTGCGAGTATGACGTTGTAAGCGATCATCTCAAGGGCAGCGGCGTTAAGAATTACATTATGGCTGTCGGTAATCACGATGTTCGCCTGCGTTCATACAAGCAGGTTGTTGATCGCTTCACAGCCTTCCAGAACGACCTTAATGCAGATGCACAGAGCGAACTTACGATCAACAAGCTCAACTATACATACGAAATCAACGGCTATACATTTGTTGTGCTGGGTACTGACAAGACAGAGTTTGAAGAGTCTTATATAAGTGATGAGCAACTCGAGTGGCTTGACACGACTCTCAAGGCAGAGGCTGTAAACGGTAAGCCTGTATTTGTAATTCTTCATCAGCCTCTTGCACTTACTCACGGCTTGCCCACTACATGGGGTAACGGCACAAACAAAAAAGCTGGTCATGTCGGCGAGCAGAGCGATGCTCTTTATGAGATAATGAATAAATACTCCAATATTATTCTTATTACAGGTCATCTTCACACAGGCTTTGGTCAGTATTCATACGAGAAGATAGGCAATATCCACGGTGTTAACGTACCTTCCACAACAATCGTCAACAAAGACGGCGACTATAATGAGCCTGCAACAGGCTATGTTACTGAGGTTTACAGTGACAAGGTCGTATTCAGAGCAAGAGATTTTGCTAAGGGAGAATATGTACCCGATTACGATATCGAAATTGCACTTGTGAAATAAATTTCAAGAGCTGTCTTTCAAACGGAAGGCAGCTCTCCTTTTTTGTGTTGATTTTCACAATCTTATATGGTAGAATTAATTTAATATTAAGCAAGGAGGCGTGATTTTGGCCGGAAATGCAGTTCGCGTCAATGAAAGCTCGCCTGAGACCTCAAATCCGAAGGCGGTTGCTTCGTATACCAGACGTTACGTAGGCTCAAAGGAAACGATAGCTTATGTTGCCTATGATATTTCACAAAGCTTTAATATCAACAAATATCAAGACGTGTTTATTACCGACGTTGTCCAGGTAGGCTTAAGCTTCCAGACCGTTGTCAACTTTGTTATCGGTATATGGGATGTTATTAATGATGTTTTCCTTGCTGCTATTGTTGACAAAACGAGAACCCGCTTCGGTAAATTCCGTCCGTGGCTTTTTGTCAGCTCGGGTCCCGGATATCTGCTGTCACTTGTATATTGGCTGTTGCCGATAATTTTTGCGGGCACGAGTCCCTATCATTCGGGCAAGCTTGCTTTTTATATGGTTTTTCAGTTGATAAGCAACCTCAACGGTTCGCTTGCCGCAATATCAAGAACGGGTATGCTCTCGACCATAACGCCCAATGTTATCGAGCGAACGAGGCTTATAACGCAGGCAAGTCTGTTTTCGGGATTTGTCGAAAAATGGCCCGAGATATTCATGGGGCTGTTGATTGACCTTATCAATCACGGCACACTTAAAATACCTATGAGGGCGCTTTATGTTTCGGCGGGCGTTTTCACGTCAACTGTTGTAGGTGCGTTAGGTCTTTTCTTTGTCTTTACGGCAAAGGAGCGTGTTGCACAGCGAGTCGAAAAGCCGAGTATCATGCAGGGAATAAAGTCTATTCTCAATAATAAGCCCTTGCTTATACTTACAATTACCGAGTTTTTGCAGGCTTTTGGTATGAATTCAGGCACAAACTATTATTACATAAATGTTCTCGGCCTGGCTTCAATGACTACAATCGTCGGCATTCCCGGTGCGTTTGTTTCGCCTACGAGCTATGCGTTTGTTACAAAGGCACGTGCGCGTTTTTCAACCAGAACGCTGTGGATCACGAGCTCACATCTCGGCGATTTTCTTATGATTTTTGTCTATTTGGTCGGTGCAGTCAATAAGAATTACAAAAAGCTTTCGGTTATGATACCGGCATTTATGATAAGAGAAACTATCTGGATGACCTGTTGGGGTCTGATGAATGTTATACCTGAGGAAATGCGCAACGAAACAATCGATTACGGTGAATGGAAAAACGGCTACCGAACAGAGGGCATGACGGGTGTTGCAAAAGACCTTGCAAGAAAGCTTGTAGGTACGCTCGGCAATACGATCAAGTCATTCATTCTCAGCAAAATCGGCTATGTAGAGGGTGCCGGTTACGGTAACCAATCAGAGAGAACAGAGTATCTGCTCTTTATGATGTGCACATTGCTTCCGACGGTTACAAGTGTATTCGGATTGATTCCTAAATTCTTCTATGACCTTTCGGGCGAGAAAAAGGAGCGTATGTACCGCGAACTTGCTGAAAGACGAAAGAGTATTATAGACAAGGCAAATGAAATCAAAGACGATATTGAAGGGTAATAAAAAGGCTTGCACAGTTTGAATGCTGTGCAAGCCTTAATTTGTTTTATATAGCTTTAAATTCTGTTGATACTCTTGAGTGCTATCTTGCCAAGCTCAATAACGTCAATTGCTTTTACGGGACATACTTCGTGACATTTGCCGCAGCCGATGCATTTGTCGTAATCAACTTTAGCGCAGAAGTTTTCGACCTTTACTGCATCATATTCACAAGCTTTTACGCATTTCATACAGCCGATACAGCCGGCTTTACATTCTTTGCGTGTTAGTGCACCCTTATCGTGGTTTGCACAAAGTACAGCCGCTTTTGCCTGATGGAGAGGCATGAGCTCGATGATGCCCTTGGGGCAGGTCTTAATGCAAGCCTTACAGGCACGGCAGGCAAGAGGGTTGATTCGTGCTACGCCGTCACAGATATGGATTGCATCGTAGGGACAAGCCTCAATACAGTCGCCAAATCCGATACAGCCGTAAATACAATCTTTCGGACCGCCGAAAAGCTGGGTTGCCATTTTACAGCTCTTAACACCGCTGTAAACAAGCTTTGTGCCTGCATTGTGAGAATTACCCTGACAGAGTACAACTGCTGCCTGAGGGGCTATTTCGCCTGCCTCAAGTCCTGCGATAGCAGCAATCTTTTTTGATACCTCGCTGCCGCCGGGTGCACATAGTGTAGTACAGGTCGTTTCGCCCTTTGAGAGAGCGGCGGCATAGCCGTCACAGCCTGAGAAGCCGCAGGCACCGCAGTTTGCACCGGGAAGCTCTTCTCTTATTTTTTCCGCCTTTTCATCAACCGGCACAGCCATAACAATGGATGCTACGGCAAGCATAAGTGCGGCGATGACACCGATGACGGATACAACTATTATTGCTGAAACCATAATTTTTTATCCGCCTTTCTTAACCGAATATGCCTTCGACGATTCCTGTGAATCCGAGGAATGAGATTGATGTGAGCGATGCAGCAACAAGTGTTATCGGCAGACCTTGAAGGAACTTGGGTACGTCACAGCTTTCAAGTCTTTCGCGTACACCTGCGAACATTACCATCGCAACAAGGAATCCCAGGCCTGCGCCGAGTGTATTGACCATTGAGTGTACAAAGTCATAGCCATTGTCAACGTTGAGGATAACTACACCGAGTACGGCACAGTTTGTAGTGATGAGCGGCAGGTAAATACCGAGTGCACTGTAAAGCGAGGGAATATACTTTTTGAGTACTATCTCAACAAGCTGAACAAGTGCCGCAATAACAAGAATGAATACTATCGTCTGCAGGTATTCCATACCTTTGGGCTTAAGAATGAAAGCGTTGATAGGGTAGGTAACTGCAGTAGCGAGGAGCATAACAAAGATAACAGCCATAGACATGCCTGATGCGGTGTTGAGCTTTTTGGAAACACCGAGGAACGGACAAATGCCGAGGAATTTGCTCAGCAGGAAGTTTTCCGTAAGAATGGCGGTTATAAGGATTGACATAAGCTCTTTGGTCATTGTCATTTTACGGTCGCCTCCTTTACGTCACAGCTTTCGCCGCTGTTGATAAGTGAGCAGCTTGCTGCCATCGGGCAGCTTTCGCAGCCGTGAAGCTCAGCTTTGGGCTTACCCTTTTTCTCAGCTAGCTTGTTTGCAACGGCAATAAGCATACCGAATACGAAGAAACCGCCGGGAGGCAGGATGAATATTAACATTGAGAAATCTGCAGGGAAAATCTGAGTGCCATTGATTGCACCTGTTCCGATGAGCTCACGGATGAATGCCATTGCAAGCAGGGCGGCTGTGAAGCCGACACCCATACCCATGCCGTCGAGTGCAGAGGCGATTACGCTGTTCTTACCTGCAAATGCCTCAGCTCTGCCTAGGATGATGCAGTTAACAACGATAAGCGGCAGATAAACGCCGAGACTTTCGTCGATTGCGGGAACAAAAGCTTTAACAAGCATCTGAACTATTGTAACGAATGAAGCGATAATAACGATGTAGGCAGGGATTCTGACCTTGCCCGGGATGATTTTACGCAGCGCTGAGATAACGATGTTTGAACAAATTAAAACTATCGAAGCAGCGGCACCCATACCGAGAGCACCCATAACGGATGTGGAAACAGCAAGTGTAGGGCAGGTACCGAGAACAAGGCGGAGAACCGGGTTTTCGGCGATAAGTCCTTTGGTAAATTCTTTTACGAGCGGTTTTTTATCAGCCATTGTCTGCACCTCCTGTTACTGCTGCGAAATTTTCAAGTGCGGTGTTGACTGCACTTGTGACAGCGTTTGATGTGATCGTTGCACCCGTGAGAGCCTGGATTTCGTTCTCGGCAGGTGTGTTTTTGTTAACACCTATACCAGCGGTTTTGTTTTCAAACTGCTTGAGGAATTCGGGGTTCTTTGCGTTCATACCAAGACCGGGTGTGTCGCTGATCTGAAGTAATTCAACAGCGTTGACCGAGCCGTCTGTTTTAACGCCGACCATAACCTCAATTTCGCCGCCGTAGCTTTTGGCGGTAGTGGTGAATACATAGCCTATGACGTCGCCGCTTTCGCTTTTGCCGATAAAGTATTCGGTATTTCCGTCAAGCTTTGCGGATTCGAAATTCTTGGCTTCCGAAAGAACAGCGCTGCGTGCTTCGTTGGCAGCCTGTTCGTTTTGCTTTTCGATTTCGGGTGCCGTGATTTTATTGGTGTATGCGAGAAGTGCGGAGGTTACAAGGCAGATTGCCGTAAGAACTATTACCGGCTTGAGGATGTCGCTGAGCTTGAAGCTTTTCATACTTTAGCCGCCTCCTTCTCTGCTTTTTTGGCGGCCTTTTCGGCTTTTTTGTCTTTCTTTGGTGTACCGAAGGGCTTTGCTGTTGTAAGTCTTTCAATATGAGGAACAAGAATGTTCATAATGATGATAGAGAAGGATACGCCTTCGGGATATCCGCCGAATACGCGGATTGCAGCAGTGATAAGACCGCAACCGATACCGAAGATAATCTTGCCATTGAAGCTTACGGGGCTTGTTGTGTAGTCGGTTGCCATAAAGATAGCACCGATAAGCAGACCACCGCTGAGAAGCTGATATGCGGTGAATTCAAAACTGCCCTTGCCTGCAATAAGCATAAATACGGCAACTGTACCGATATAACTTAAAGGAATAGCGGGGGAGATGACTTTGCGTATAATCAGATAAATACCGCCGATAATAAGTGCTACGGAACAAACTTCGCCGAGACAACCCCCGTGCTTGCCGAGAAGCATATCGACAAGTGACGGAAGAGCATTGCTGTCGACAGCACCCGATTTGAGTGAAGCAAGAGGAGTTGCGGTAGTAACGCCGTCAAGAGTCCAACCTGTCATTTTAGACGGGAAAGAAACAAGAAGGATGATACGTGCGGCAAGTGCGGGATTTACAAAGTTCTGACCGATGCCGCCGAACATCTGTTTGACCACGACGATTGCTATGATGCTGCCGAGTGCCGCGATCCACAACGGAATTGATACAGGCAGGTTGAATGCAAGCAACAGACCCGTAACAACGGCGCTCAGGTCACCTATAGTCTGGTGACGCTTCATAACTTTACGGCTGAGATATTCGGAAAGCACTGCACTGCCTACGCAGACAAGAGTTACCAGAAGTACCTGTGTACCGAATATAACAATTGCCGCAATGAGTGCGGGGATAAGTGCGATTATAACGTCAAGCATAATGCCTGTTGCCGTGTGCGGTGAACGCACGTGCGGTGAGGCACTGACGGTAAGCTTTTTGTTTACACTCATTTCTTGGCACCTGCCTCTCTGATGACTGATTTTGCAAGGCGCATATGCTGTACGAGCGGCAGACCTGCCGGGCATACGTATGCACAGCTGCCGCATTCCATACAGACTGTAACGCCGCTTTCTGTCAGCTTATCTGCTTCCTTGGATTTTGCGTAGCGTGCAATAAGTGTGGGCATAAGGCTCATTGGGCAGACCTGAGCGCAGCGGCCGCAGCGGATGCAGTCACGCTCGGGCTTGACCTTGAACGTGCCCTCTGCAAATGCGAGTATTGCGTTATTCTGCTTGAGCAGAGGAATATCCGTACCGACTATTGCGGCACCCATCATCGGGCCACCGGAGATAATCTTGAACGGCTCTGCTTTAAAACCGCCGCAGAAATCGATTATATCCTGAATACTTGTGCCTATCGGTACGCGTACATTTTTCGGTGTGTGGATCGCCGAGCCGTCAACTGTTACTGAGCGGCTGACAAGCGGCTTACCTGTTTCGATATATCGCTGAATAAAAGCGACGCTGGCAACATTCATCAGCACACAGCCGACATCGGAGGGAAGCTTTCCGGGCGGAACCTTTCTGCCTGTTACAGACTGGATCATAACCTTTTCAGCACCCTGCGGATACTTTGACTTGAGTGCCATAATGTTTATATCCTTATCGCCTCCTGCGATGTCTTTAATCTGCTGGTTGAGCAGGTTGATAGCCTGGGGCTTATTATCTTCAACAGCAATTACAACTCTCTTGAAACCGAGATACTTCTTGAGTGTTACAACACCCTTAATGACATTAGCACTGTTTTCCATGCACTCTCGATAGTCTACCGTAATATACGGTTCACACTCTGCGGCATTGACGATCAAAGTGTCGATATTTTCATTGGGCATAAGAGCAAGCTTTACGTGTGCAGGGAAGCCTGCACCGCCGAGGCCTACGAGACCGGAGGCGCGGGCCGCTTTGATAAGGTCTTGTGCATTTTCGACTTTCGGCGGCTCAAATCCGTCAAACAGAGTCATTTCGCCGTCGGATTCAATAGTGACTGCCTTTGCGACAGTGCCGTTTGCGAGTTTTACCTCACCGATTGCCGTGACCTTGCCGGATACGGATGAGTGAATGGGAGCGCTTACAAACTTATCAGTGTCGGCGATAATCTGACCAACCTTCACTTCGTCACCGATTTTTACCAAAGGCTCACACGGTGCACCGATGTGCTGCTGCATGGGAAGCACTACTTTTTCCGGAGGAGGCATACGGACTATTTTACAGTCCTGAGTGTTTTTGCTGTGCGAAACACTTACACCGCCTCTGCCTTTGACGACTGCTGAAAGCACGCCGCCGGCGGAGTATCCTTTCATAATATCATCTCCTGTTAATTTGTTTCCGTTGTGGATTTTGGTGAGGAAACAAAATGTTTACTTATCTTTATTAATAGCGGGCTTACAGCTTTAAAAACAAAACCCGTTACTATACCTGTACATACGCCGAAAATTACAAGTGCAGGGGCATAGCCTGTTATTGTTACCGTGTCGGTGATAACGGCGGCGGCAATAAGCTGACCGAGATTGTGCGCCAGTGCACAGCATACACCCGTACCGATTAAACCAAGTCGACTTTTCTTAAAGACTCTGAATATAAGCACCATTGCCGCAAGGCTCATAAGTCCGCCGCAAAGGCTCATAAAAAACGCCGTAATTCCTCTTGTAATACCTGCAAATGAAGATTTTATCAGCACGATGAAAAACGCATCGGATATGCTGAGAGTTGATACAGCAAACATTGTCACAATGTTTGAAAGTCCGGGCTTGGCACCCGGCGGTAAAAACGGAAAAGCAGGCAAAAGCGATTCGAGCCAGGACAGTGCCAGTGCTTCGGCACCGAGTATGCCGGCAAGTGCAACCCTGCGGGCAGGACTTTTTTTATCAGTAAACGAGGACATCTATTTCACTTTCTCCTCCGTTTTCGATGGTTACTACTGTTTTGGCAGGCAGACACGCTGCTGTGTCACCTCTGTGTCTGAGCTTACCTGAGCTTATGCAAAGCTTGTCGTTACACTCAGCGTGAATAAATGATATACAGTTTTTTTCGACCAGCAGCTTTGCTTTAGGCGAACAAGGCAGGTCAAGTTCATAACTTTTTTCAATTTTGTTCAGTGTGATGCTTTGATATATATCGCCGTCAATATAAATCACCGCTGTTGCGGATTTCGTGCTTTTTTGTGTATAAAGGCTAAATCCGACTCCTCCGAACAGTAATACGGCAATCAGTATGATATCAAGCGGTCTGATGAGCTTTTTCATTTGAGTTCACCGAGTTTATAGTTGTTGTTATTTAAGGTCAGTGAAGCAATGTCACTGTCGCTTAGTGTAGTGAAGATTTCTCTGTTGTCTGTTATAAATACAGCATCAGCACCGTATTTTTCGAGCAGAGGCATACTCTTTTCTATTCCCAGTACAAAGCAGGCGGTTGAAAGTGCATCGGAAGCACAGCCGCTGCTTGCCAAAACCGTAACGCTGATGAGGCCGTTATTGGCAGGGTAGCCCGTTGATGGGTCAAAAATATGATGGTAACGGTTCCCGTTTTGATCCTCAAAGAATCTTTCGTAATTGCCCGAGGTTGAAACGCACGTACCTGCAGTTTCGAGAACTGCACAGTAATCGGTAGCCTGACCGAGCGGGTCGCGTATACCAAGCGTAAAAGTCTCTTTTTTATTTGATGAATATACGAGCACACTGCCGCCTACTGCAGCAACGGTCTTGTTATGGTCTGCGTCACAGATCATATTCATTATGCTGTCGCAGGCATATCCTTTGCCTATCGCACCCATATCGAGTTTTACGCCTTTGGGAAGATAAACGGTGTTGCCGTCGATTTTCCAGTCTTTTGCGTTTTCGATTGCAGTATTGATCTCCGCTTGTGAAGGAACTCTTTCTTTGCCGGTGCCTATGCCCCACAGGTCGGAAAGTGCACCGAGAGCCACACAGAATGCACCGTCAGAATCAATTTCAATCTGCTTTAATTCTTTGAGAAGAGCAGCCAGTTCGTCACTAACCTGAGTTTTACCGCTGTTTACTGCGTAAAGCTCGGACAATGCGGAAGTTCTTGAAAGTAATTCAGTATCAAGGCGCATCATTTCTTCCTTGATTTCTTTTGCCGTCTGCTCTGGTTTGAGGCCTGTTATATCAAGGTTGACGGTTGTGTTCATCGCAAGAAAGACTTCGCTTATCTCTTTTGAAAAAAGAAAATCTGCACCGATGATAACTGCAAGCAATACTGCACACACGGCGGCGGCAGCTGCAAGAAGCTTTTTTTTCATCTGATGCACTCCTTCGGTCTTTGTTCCTTATCGATATTGTATTATATAATAAAAATACATATAAATCAAGAGTAATTTATATGTATTTCTGCTTAAAATTAACAAATATCAGTCTTGCTTTTAAACTGTTGTTTTGGTAAAATTATAACCGTTATACAACGAAAGGGAGTTTTTGATATGGCTTACGATTTTTATATGCCTGCACGTGTTGTAGGCGGTGAGGGCGTTGTGCTTGCTCAGTCTGCTTTACTCAGCCGTTTCGGTAAAAAATGCCTGATAGTGACCGGGGGCACGGGTGCTGTTAAGAGCGGCGCTCTTGCCGACCTGCAGAAGGCACTTGATAAAGAAAAAATTGAGTATATGATCTACAATAAAATAGGTGAGAATCCGCTTGTTACCTCCTGCCGCGAAGCAGGTCTTATTGCGGCTGATTTCGGTGCTGATTTTCTTATTGGTATAGGCGGAGGCTCTGCACTTGATGCTGTAAAAGCGGCTGCTGTTTTTGCCGCAAATTCCTACCTTGATGCAGAAGAAGTCTATGGTATGAATTATAAAAATGCACCTCTGCCGACTGTCGGTATCGGCACTACTTCGGGTACGGGCAGTGAAATTTCTGCCGTAAGCGTATTGACCGACACCAAGGGTGTAAAACGCAGTATCAAGGGCGACTTTGGCTATTTCAACCTTGTTTTTGCAGATTGGAGATACACTGCATCCTGTCCGATGAGTGTCACTGTTTCTACTGCACTCGATGCGTTTATGCATGCCGCAGAGGGCTGGCTCGGTCCGAAGTGCAACGAGCCGGCGGCTGCTTTTGCCGCAGAGTGTTTGCCGAAAATTTATTACTATCTTAAAAAATTTCTTGCAGATGGTGAACTGCCTGATGATGAGGGCAGACGTGTGCTGTACCACGCTTCGCTAAGCGCAGGCTTTACGCTCAATTACTGCGGTACTCTTTTTCCGCATCCTGTCGGCTATATTCTCACTGAGCATTACGGCATACCCCACGGCAGAGCTTGTGCCGCATTCTTTGACAGACTTATTGAAAAGGCAGAAGAATACGTACCTGAAAAAGCACGATCGCTTGTTACTTTGCTGGGCGACAGTAAAGAGAATATTGTTTACACGCTCAAAACCCTTGCCGATTGTTCGAGAATTGTAATAACAGAAGAACGTGCAGCTGAGCTTGTCAGACGCTGGAGTGCAATACCTAAGAATTTTGAGTGTACCCCAGGCGGATATTCGCCTCAGGAAGCGGCTGAAGCTTTGGTTTTACTGTCAAAATAGGGGCAGAATATCAAAAAAAACTCTGCCGTTTTATGGTAATTTGTGCTATGTTACAAAAGTTTGGAAAATGCTTGCATATCAGCCAAAAAACGGATAAAATAGCTAAGGTGAAAAAAATCCAATTAAACTTTTTCGGAGGTATGTAAAATGTCAGTTAAAGTTGCTATTAACGGTTTCGGTCGTATCGGCCGTCTCGCATTCCGCCAGATGTTCGGTGCAGAAGGTTATGATGTTGTTGCTATCAACGACCTCACAAAGCCCTCAATGCTCGCTACTCTTCTCAAGTATGACACAGCTCAGGGCGGTTACTGCGGCACAATCGGCGAGAATCTTCACACAGTTTCCGCTGATGACGAGGCAGGCACAATCACAGTAGACGGCAAGACTCTTAAGATTTATGCTATGGCTAACGCAGCAGAGCTCCCCTGGGGCGAGATCGGCGTTGACGTTGTTCTCGAGTGCACAGGTTTCTACTGCTCCAAGGCAAAGGCACAGGCTCACATCGATGCAGGTGCTAAGAAGGTTGTTATTTCTGCTCCTGCAGGCAACGATCTTCCCACAATCGTTTACAGCGTAAACGAGAACACTCTCACAGCTGAGGATACAATCATCTCCGCTGCTTCTTGCACAACAAACTGCCTTGCTCCCATGGCTAAGGCTCTCAACGATTATGCACCCGTACAGAGCGGTATCATGACAACTGTTCACGCTTACACAGGCGATCAGATGATCCTTGACGGCCCCCACAGAAAGGGTGACTTCCGCCGTGCACGTGCAGGCGCTGCAAACATCGTTCCCAACTCAACAGGTGCTGCAAAGGCTATCGGCCTTGTTATCCCCGAACTCAACGGCAAGCTCATCGGTTCCGCACAGCGCGTTCCCACACCCACAGGCTCAACAACAATTCTTGTTGCTGTTGTTAAGGGCAAGGATGTTACTGTTGACGGCATCAATGCTGCTATGAAGGCTGCTGCAAACGATTCCTTCGGCTACAACGAGGAGCAGATCGTTTCTTCAGACGTTATCGGCATGCGTTACGGTTCACTCTTCGATGCAACACAGACAATGGTTGCAAAGATCGACGATGACACATACCAGGTACAGGTTGTTTCTTGGTACGACAACGAGAACAGCTACACAAGCCAGATGGTTCGTACAATCAAGTACTTTGCAGAGCTTGCATAAGCGAAAAGCTGCGAAAAAACCACGCAATAGTATTCAAAAGCACTGCTTCACAAAAGCAGTGCTTTTTTCATTTGATGTTTGGTTGCCCGTTCGCATTATCTTGATACAGATTCGGGGCAACCATTCCGTCATCTTGTGCGTTTTTTGCAGCTTTTGAAAGACCTGAAATCCGCAAGAACACTCAAGTGTATCAGTCTTTCGGTTGGTGCACTTTTTGCGTTGTTATATTGATTTATAAAATTACAGTTTGGCGGCGACTCGCCGCATTTGACAACTTTAACTTAAAATTGTACAATACTGCAGGGAGATGATGGAATTGAAAACATATAAAAGAAATCTGCCGCTGACACTGCTTTCGGCACTTGTATCGGTTGTGCTTGTTGGTTTTACACTCGGTGTCATTTATTACTTTGCTCCCGGCAGCGGTGAGAGTAGAGTTTTTCGCTATGCTGTTATTGTTTTTGCTGTGCTTTTCCTTCTTGTTTTTATTCCTTCGCTTAAGGAAAAGGTAAGCATAACTCAAACTGCTTTTATACTTAAAGGCTTTAGGGTCAAAGACAAAACTTCTGTGAATTCGGGCAAAAAAACAGCCTTCGGCTCAACGGGCAGTGACCCTGCAAAAGAGATTGTTGTGCCTTATTCTACCGTCACCCGTCTTGAGCTTGTAAGGGATATGCTTTTTTGGCGGTATAACCTTCGTGTCACGGCTGACGATTTTTATCAGCCTGCGGTCATCGGCAGTGTTATGGAGGAGCATAAGCAGCTTTACCGAGAAATTATTGACAGTGTAAAAGCTGCAAATCCCAATGCTTTTATTGATCCGAAGTTTGACAAATATCTGTAATTTCCGCACTGTATTATATTTCTCTGCCCGATGCCTGCGTGTCGGGTGGATTTTTTGTTTTTAAGGTGATATTTGACGAAAATAAAGCCGAAATGAGCTTAAATTTATACATATAAAAATGAATTTTTTTCAGTTTCCTCTTTATTATATTATTATAATATGCTATAATAGCAAAGTATCATTGGGTAACTATATACCATAAACTAAATTCCGCGGAGGAAATAAAAATGAATATAGCAGTTATGGGCTATGGTGTCGTCGGTTCGGGCGTAGCTGAAGTCCTCAAAAAAAACCACGCAAGCATTGTCAAGAAGAGCATGCAGGAGTCACTTGAGCTTACGCGCATTCTCGATCTGCGTGATTTCCCCGGTGACGAAAACGAGTCGCTTCTCACCAAAGATTTTAAAGACATTTTGAATGACGAAACAATCGGTATTGTTGTTGAAACAATGGGTGGTGTTCACCCGGCTTACGAGTTTGTTCTTGATTGCCTTAAGGCAGGAAAAAGTGTTGTTACTTCAAACAAAGAGCTTGTTGCTGCAAAGGGTAATGAACTTCTCAGGGTTGCTGAGGAAAAGAATGTCAACTTCATGTTTGAGGCAAGCGTCGGCGGCGGTATCCCGATTATCCGCCCGATTATCAGCTGCCTTGCTGCAAATGAGATTGATGAAATTGCAGGTATTCTCAACGGCACAACTAACTTCATCCTCACAAAGATGATAAACGACGGCATGACCTTTGAGGCTGCACTTAAAATTGCTCAGGAGCTTGGTTATGCTGAGCGTGACCCATCCGCTGATGTTGAGGGTAAAGATGCTTGCAGAAAAATTTGTATCCTTGCTTCACTCTGCTTCGGTAAGCATGTATATCCCGATTCCGTATATACAGAGGGTATCACAAAAATTGCGCTTGCAGATGTTGAATATGCGAAGGCATGGGGCGGTGTAATTAAGCTTATCGGCCGTGCAACAAGATATGGCGACGGCAAAATCAGCGCAATGGTTTCACCTGCATTCATTCAGAATCACAGCCAGCTTGCAAGTGTTGATGATGTGTTCAATGCAATTCTTGTCCGCGGCGATGCACTCGGTGATGTAGTCTTTTATGGCAGAGGTGCAGGCAAACTTCCCACAGCAAGCGCTGTTGTTGCAGATGTTATCGACTGTGCAAGACATACTGAGCGCAGAAAGTTCTTTGGTTGGGAAGACGGTGTTGAAGATTATGTTGTCGATTATCTTGACATTAAGCATCCCTTCTTTGTCCGTGCAACTGTCGCTGATGCAGCTGCTGCAAAGCAGAGCATTGCTCAGCAGTTCGGCGAGGTCCAGTATCTGACATATGAGGGTGCAGCTGCAGATGAGCTCGGTTTTATCACTCCTGCTCTCACACAGCGCGAGTTTGATTCTAAGATTGCTGCTGCAGGTGTTGAAGTCGGCAGTGTAATCCGTGTAACAGATTATTGATTTGTTCAATAAAATAAAACAGTTCAAATTTACTTTTGAAGGCTGTCGTATTGTGCGGCAGTTTACCACAGGAGGTTATCATAAATGGGATTGATAGTACAGAAATTCGGCGGCAGCTCCGTTGCTGATGCAGCCCGTGTACGCAACGTAGCTTCCATCATCATCGACACCTATAAGCAGGGAAATGATGTTGTTGCTGTTGTTTCGGCACAGGGTGACACAACAGACGACCTTATTGAAAAGGCTGCAGAGCTTAACCCGAAGGCATCCAAGCGCGAGATGGACTCACTTCTCAGCGCAGGCGAGCAGATGTCAAGCGCGCTGCTTGCAATGGCAATTGAAGCAGAGGGCTATCCGGTTGTTTCTCTTCTCGGCTGGCAGGCAGGCTTCAGAACAGACAATGTTTACGGCTCGGCAAGAATCAAGACGGTTCAGCCTGAAAGACTCAAGAATGAAATCGGCAAGAGAAACATCGTTATCGTTGCAGGTTTCCAGGGCCTTAACGGCTTTGACGACATTACAACTCTCGGCAGAGGCGGTTCCGATACGAGCGCAGTTGCAATTGCAGCAGCTCTTCACGCAGACCGTTGCCAGATTTTCACCGATGTTGAAGGTGTCTATACAGCAGACCCCCGCAAGGTAGAGGGCACAAAGAAGCTCGCAGAAATAACATACGATGAAATGCTTGAGCTTGCAACACTCGGCGCACAGGTTCTCAACAATCGCTCGGTCGAAATGGCCAAAAAATACAATGTCGAGGTAGAGGTTCTTTCAAGCCTTAAAAGAGTACCCGGCACAATTGTCAAGGAGGTAGCTAAAATGGAAAAAATGTTAATCAGAGGTGTCACAAAGGACACTGATGTTGCCCGTATCTCAGTTATCGGTGTTCCTAACACACCCGGTATCGCTTTCAAACTCTTCTCAAAGCTCGCAGCAAAGAATATCAATGTTGATATTATCCTTCAGTCTGTCGGCAGAAACGATACAAAGGACATCACATTCACAGTTGCAAAGTCCAACGGTGAGCTTGCAGTTGAAACAATCAAGGATTCATTCGACCTTGAGGATGGCAGCATCGTCTGCGACACAAATGTTGCAAAGGTTTCTGTTGTCGGTGCAGGTATGGAAACTCACCCCGGCACAGCTTCCAAGATGTTCGAGGCTCTTTACGAGAAGGACATAAACATCCAGATGATTTCTACAAGCGAAATCAAAATTTCTGTTCTTATCGATGCAAAGGATGCTGACAGAGCTGTTTCCGCAGTTCACACAGCTTTCTTCCCCGTATAAGTTTTTGATTTACTGATTGAATTCAGGATTTCAAATCAGCAAATCTTTATGTAAGTTTTTGGACCAAATATTTAGATAAGGAATGCGGTGGCGACAGGAAACCCGGTTGTACACTGCACGGTGATAAATATGGGTTTTGATGCAGAATCAGTTGCAAATCAGAAGATTATAAATGTTGAAATCAACAACGAAATGCGCACATCGTTCCTGAGCTATTCGATGTCGGTTATTACCGCTCGTGCTCTGCCCGATGTAAGGGACGGTCTTAAGCCTGTTCACAGAAGAATTCTCTACACAATGTTTGAGAATAATCTCTATCCCGATAAGGCATACAGAAAGTCTGCCGATACAGTCGGTTCGGTTCTGGGCCGTTACCATCCCCACGGTGATGCTTCGGTTTATGATGCGATGGTTCGTCTTGCCCAACCCTTCTCAATGCGCTATATGCTTGTAGACGGTCAGGGTAACTTCGGCTCAATTGACGGTGACCCGCCCGCTGCATACCGTTATACCGAGTCAAGAATGAGTAAGATTTCTCTTGAAATGCTTGCTGACATCGACAAGGAAACGGTTGATTTCGTTCCTAACTACGACGACCGTCTTAAAGAGCCTACGGTTCTTCCGTCGCGTATACCCAACCTGCTTGTAAACGGCTCAACGGGTATTGCTGTCGGTATGGCTACAAATATTCCGCCACACAATCTTGGTGAGGTTGTTGACGGCATGTGCTGCCTTATCGATAATCCCGATGCTGATTTGCCAGAGCTTATGGAGCATATTAAGGGCCCTGATTTCCCCACAGCAGGTCTTATTATGGGCAAATCGGGCATTCGTGCCGCCTATGCAACAGGCAGAGGCAAGGTTACCGTACGCGCAAGGGCAGAAATTGAAGAGGATAAAAACGGTCGTTTCCATATCAGTGTTACGGAAATTCCCTACATGGTAAACAAGGCTCGCCTTATAGAGAGCATTGCAGACCTTGTAAGAGATAAGCGCATTGAAGGCATTTCCGATATTAACGACTATTCTTCAATTGAAGGTATGCAGATTGTTATTGACCTCAAGCGCGATGCAAATCCGCAGGTCGTTCTCAATCAGCTTTACAACTTCACACAGATGCAGTCAACCTTCGGTGTAATCATGCTTGCCCTTGTTGACGGTGTCCCAAGGGTTCTCACTCTCAAGGAGATGCTTGAGAATTACATCAGCTTCCAGTGCGAGGTTATCACACGCCGAACAAGATACAATCTTAAAAAGGCTCAGGACCGCGCACACATTCTTGAGGGTTATCTTATCGCACTTGATTTTATTGATGAGGTTATCAATATTCTTCGTTCTTCTCCTGACCAGCAGACAGGTAAGGCACGACTTATGGACCGTTTCGGACTTGATGAAATTCAGGCACAGAAGATTGTCGAAATGCGTCTTGGTCAGTTGACAGGTATGGAGCGCCAGAAGATTGAAGAAGAAATGGCGGCACTCAAGGCAAAGATTGCCGAGTATACTGAGATTCTCGGCAGCGAAGAAAAAATCAAAGGTGTTGTCAAGGCAGAGGCTCTTGAGGCTAAAGAGCGCTATGCGGACGAAAGACGCACGGAAATTTGCAATGTCAGCGGTGAGGTCGATATTGAAGACCTTATCCCTGAAGAAGAAAGTGTATACACTCTCACCGATAAGGGCTATCTCAAGCGTATGCCTGCGGATACCTACCGCAGTCAGCGCAGAGGCGGCAGAGGTGTTATGGGTATGACACGCCGTGAGGAGGACTTTGTGCGGACAATGTTCACCTGTTCCACTCACGATTACATTATGTTCTTTACCAACTTCGGTAAGGCATACAAGCTCAAGGGCTATGAAATCCCTGAAAGCTCACGCACAGGTAAAGGTATGAATGCGGTAAACATCCTTCCCATTGAGCCGGATGAACGCATTTCTGCTATGATAAAAGTGCCTGCTGAAGCAGACGGCGAATATTTGTGTATGGTCACAAGAAACGGTATTATTAAGCGTACACTTCTTGAAGCCTACAAGAATATCCGCAAAAACGGTGTCATTGCCATCAATCTTGACGATGATGACGAGCTTGCATGGGTTAAGCTCACAACGGGTGATGATGATCTGCTCGTTGCGACACGCGACGGTTATTCAATACGCTTTAACGAGAATGATGCCCGTCCTATCGGCAGAACTGCAAGAGGTGTTAAGGCTATTGAGCTTCGTGGCGATGATAAGGTTATAGGCATGGATATTGTTTCTGACGAAAGCTTTGTTCTTACTGTAACCGAAACAGGTTACGGCAGAAGAAGTCCCGGTGATGAATACCGTCAGCAGACAAGAGGCGGTAAGGGTGTCACAAACTACAAGACCGAAAAGTATGGCAAGGTTGCCGCACTTATGACGGTTAAGGATGACGAGGATATAATCCTCATTTCTGCAGAGGGCATTGTTATCCGTATGCCTGCCGATTCAATCAGCCTCTTCTCAAGAACATCAAAGGGTGTTCGCGTAATGCGTGTAGCAGACAGCGATAAGCTTGTTACTGTCACAACTGCTGAGCGCGAAGCAGAGAGTGATCAGACTGATGAAGCACCGGAGGCTTCTGATTCACAGGAAGAACAGACGCAGTCATAAATTAAAGCCGGATGGCTTTTGGTAGATGAAAAAGGGAAAGAAGTATGGAAAATAATCAGGACAAAAAGACGGAATTTGAAGATGTCTATTCGGACAGTTCAAAAAAGCCGACTTATAAAAAAGGTCACAAACCTCTTGAAGAACGCGACATTTTTTATCCGAACAAGTTTATTGAGTTTTTGCTGAAGAACAACAAAAGAAACACAAAGATAATTCTTGTTGCGATAATTCTTGTTCTTGTGCTTATGATTGCAGCGCTTGTTGCCGTGTTTGTCAATGACAAACTCAATATGATAAACTACGGCAACGAAGGCTGGACGGGTGATGAAAATTACTCGGAGGATTTTGAGGAAAATGAGTTTGAAGCGATGCATGATGTTTCTGATGCCGCCTCGCTCGATGATCTTCTTAAAAAATGGTATAACCTTGACGGAAGCATTATGGACCAGGATTATGTAATAAATGTTCTTCTTCTTGGAATCGACGGTAAAAACGGTGTAAAATACGGCGGTAATTCCGACTCGATGATTCTTGTTTCAATTAATAAGAAGACTGAGAAAATAACGCTTGTGTCCTTTATGCGCGACAGCCGCTCTTATTTTAATGTCAACGGCAGAGATTACTGGGCAAAAATGAATGCGGCATATTCGCGCGGCGGTGCGGCTGCAACTGTCAGAACAATTGAAAATAATTATAAGGTAGACATCGACTATTATGTTGCGGTTGACTTTACAACCTTCCCTGAGCTTGTTAATGCTCTGGGCGGTGTAACTCTCGATATTGAAGAGTACGAGCAAAGGTATATCAACCGTACGACATCAAAAATTAAAAAGATCCCCAATTACGGTACAGTTACTCTAGACGGTGACCAGGCACTTGTTTATTGCCGAATCAGAAAGAGCGATGCGGACAGTGATGTTTCGCGTACGCGTCGTCAGCGCAATTTCATTTCTGCACTTATCAGAAGTGCTAAGGGCGCATCAATCGGTCAGCTCAACAATGCTGTAGATACGGTGCTGCCTCACCTTGCAACAGACTGTCCCAAGTCAAAGATTCTCAGCTTTGCTGCACAGGCACTCTCTCAGGGCTGGATGAACTATGAAATTGTTCAGCTCACGATGCCTGATCAGGAAACCAGAGCAGATGCCAGATTCAATGGCATTTCATACTGGGTTGCAGATTATCCGCTTGCCGCACAGAAGGTTCAGACAGCAATCTATGGCGAAAGTAACATCGAGCTTGACGAGCACCGTGAATCAGCACTTGATTATGTCCGCTACAGCGGTAACAGCAGTTCGGACAGCTCAGGAGGCGGTTCAAACAGCGGAAGCTCAAGCGAAGATCCGTCCTACAATGAGCAGACAACAAGCGCTGAAGAGGTCATAGAAACCACAACACGCAATCCTCTGTTACCTGATTGGTGGTGGGATGACGATGAAACCACTGCGCCGGATTCCGGTGAGGACGGCGGCGATGAAACTACAGCACCGACCGATGCAGGAGATTCTGGCGAAGGTGAACAACAGACAACATTCGCATCTGATTCCGAAGAAAACGGCGGTGAACAGCAGACAACTTCCGGCGGAATTATTCCCAATCCGTTCCGACCTGCGGCATAAATAACAGCAATTCTATCAGGCTGTATCAGAACTTAAATTTAAAATTTGAGTTTTGATGCGGCCTTTTTTATAAAAAACAGGAGGTGCTTTTAAATGCCTTATTCAGAAAAATATATGTTCAGAAAACTTGAAGATGCTATCAATACGGTAAAGCCTGCGATTTATACTAAAATTGCTCCGCTTTCAATCAAGGCATACATAACAGATGAGCCTGTTAAATTTGAGGACCGTTTTTCAGGTGAGGAAAAAATCCTCAGTGTATGCGATTCGTGGGGTAAAATCTGGGATTGCGGTTGGTTTTGTTTTGAGGGCAGAATTCCCGAAAGCGAAAGGAATAAGAATCTTGTGCTTATGCTTGACATAAGCGGTGAAATGTGCGTGTTTGATAAGGCAGGTGTACCTGTAGCATGTCTTACAAATGTCAGCTCACAGTTTGACTATGAGCTTGGCGGACCGGGTAAACGCATTTTTATTCTTGATAAAGAAACAAAAAACAGCGGCGAGGTTCTTGTGTGGGCAGATGCAGGCTGTAATGACCTTTTCGGCAAATATCAGGACAGCGGCAGGATTATCGAAGCTGACATTGCAATCTGCGACAGTGAGCTTCGCGAAATATATTACGATCTTTATATTCTTTCTGATTTTCTTAAATGTCTTGATAAATCAACAGCGCGTTATAAACGACTTCTTGGCAGAGTTTATGAGGCTGTGTGTGAAATGGCAACACTTGATTTTGACCGTGAAAAAGTCAAAAGAATTCTTAAAGCGGAGCTTGAACGCAGGGGCGGTGACAGCTCACTTCGCGTAACAGGTATCGGTCATGCGCATATTGACCTTGCCTGGCAGTGGCCTATCCGTGAAACAAAGCGCAAGGGCGCAAGAACATTTTCGAATGTTATCAGTCTTATGGAGCGCTATCCCGATTTTGTTTTCGGTGCAAGTCAACCGCAGCTTTACAAATGGGTGAAGCAGGATTATCCGGAGCTTTACGAAAAGATAAAACAGAAGGTAAGAGAAAATCGTTGGGAATGTCAGGGTGGTATGTGGGTTGAAGCCGATACTAATGTCAGCGGCGGTGAGCCTCTTGTTCGTCAATTCCTTTACGGCAAAAAGTTCTTTATGGATGAATTTGGTGTTGATGCCCGCTCACTCTGGCTGCCCGATGTTTTTGGTTACAGTGCTGCGCTGCCCCAGATTATGAAAAAGAGCGGTGTGGATTATTTTGTAACACAGAAGCTTTCATGGAGCGAGCACAATGTATATCCCCATCATACCTTCAATTGGGTTGGTATAGACGGTTCAAGTGTGCTTGCACATCTTCTTCCTGAGGATACATATAACGGTCCGGCAATGCCGCGCTCACTCAAAAAGATTGAGCACAATTACAAGGATAATGCCGTGTGCGAAGAGGCTCTTATGCTTTTTGGCATCGGTGACGGCGGCGGAGGACCGAGCACATTCCACCTTGAGAGCCTCAAGAGAATCAAGAACCTTGAAGGTCTTGTTCCTTGCGAGCAGGGATACTCAATTGATATGCTTGACCGAATTGACAAAAATAAGGACAGCTATAAAAAATGGGTGGGTGAGCTTTACCTTGAAAAGCATCAGGGTACTTATACCACACAGTCAAGGATAAAGCGCTATAACCGCCGCGTTGAGTTTGCGCTCCGAGAAACAGAGTTTGCCTGTGTGTGGGCAAAGCTTGCGGCAAATGTTGCTTATCCTAAGGCAGAGCTTGACGAAATCTGGGAGGAATATCTTCTTTATCAGTTCCACGATATACTTCCCGGTTCATCAATTAACCGCGTTTACAAAGAGGCGGAAGAAGGCTACAAGGCAATGCTCAAGCGCCTGAGCGAGATTAAAAAAGCTTCTTTTGCTGCGGTTGCTTCATCAATCGGCAGAATGAACGAAAGCATTGTTTTCAACTGTCTGCCGTTTGAGGTTACGGAGCAGTTTAAAACAACAGGCGGCTACAGAACAATTACCGTGCCGGCGATGGGTATGAAGAGCCTTGACGAAAGTACAGATTATTTTGAACGCTGTGTATCTGATGAGAGCGGACTTGAAAATTCAAAACTCTCTGTCAGATTTGATGAGAGCGGTGCAATTACAGAAGTTTTTGACAAAGTCAACGGCAGACAGACACTTCTTGCCGGCGAAAAAGCAAACATCCTGCGTGTATATGCTGACAGAGGAGATGCATGGGATATGCGCTTTAATTATACCGAGGATGTTTATGAAACAATGAAGCTTGAGAGCATAGAGTCATCTGTAGAGGGTGGCAACGCAGTGCGCGTTCAGACCTTCAGCTACGGTTCATCAGTGCTCAGACAGAAGATTGTGCTTACACCCGACGGTATTATCCGCTTTGAAACAGAGGTTGACTGGAAGGAGCGCCGCAGAATGCTCCGCACAGCCTTCCCCGTAAATGTTCACACAGATAAGGTTGAGTGTGATATTCAGTTCGGCTCAATTGAGCGCTCAACAACAGAAAACACAAGTTGGGAAAATGCTCAGTTTGAAATTTGTGCACAGAAGTGGCTCGATCTTTCGCAGCGCGACTACGGTGTGGCTGTGCTTAATAACGGTAAGTATGGCTACCGCGTAAAGGATACAACAATTGATGTGAACCTTCTCCGTAGTCCCTGCTATCCGGATACAAATGCCGATTACGGTAAGCATGCATTTATTTATGCGCTCTATCCGCATAAGGGCGACAGAGTAGAGGCTAAGGTGAGCGAACACTCCTATGTACTCAATATGCCAATGACAGTTGTAAAGGTTGGTGTTGACGGACAGATTGAGTCCAAGCCCTCTGCACAGCTTATGAATTTTGAAGGCGGCACAGCCGTTATTGAAAGCATAAAGGCTGCTGAAGACGGCAAGGGTATTATAATTCGAATTTATGAGAGTGCAGGCGCAGACACTTCGGTTACACTTATTCCAAACTTCCGCTTCCAGCGCGCGAGTGTAGTTGATCTTATGGAAAATGAGGTAACAGAATGTTCGGTTATGAGTGGAGTTGTTTCAGCACAGCTTAAGCCTTATGAAATCCTTTCAATCAAAATAAATTAAAAATAATTAAAAGAGCAGCTGACATTGATTTTTTCAATGTCAGCTGCTTCTTTATCTCTTATCAATTTTATCCCAGAGTATAATTTCATTTGAAGCCAAAGTTTTCGGCAGGTCAATTATTCTCTGATTTTCCGAGCCTCGAAATCTTAACATAAGATTTTTTTTGTCTTTTTCAAATCTTCCGTCAACAAGTATGTCGATAAGACTCAGAAGGTCGTCTGTTGCTTCGCATCTCGGATGAGGCTCTTGTGTGCGAAGTTGCTCAAAGGTGAAGCCGGTGAAGGCCCAGATGGTTTTATTGGGGTAAGCATCTTTAACTCTTTTTACAAAGGGGAGAAGTGCCCTCTGATTTTCCGGCTCAAACGGCTCACCGCCGAGGAGTGTAAGACCGTTTATATAGTCGGGTGCGAGCATTTTAATTATCTGCTCTTCTGTTTCACTTGTAAATTCCTGACCGTAGCAGAAATCCCATGTTTGCGGTTGAAAGCAACCCTCGCACCGGTTGGTACAGCCTGAAACGAAGAGAGTGACACGCACCCCTTCGCCGTCAGCAATGTCGCAATTTTTAATCTGTCCGTAGTACATATTACAGGTGGAGAACCCTTTCCTTGATTTCCTGTGTGCGTCCCTGATTCCAGTACTGTGTGCCGATGTAGCCGCAGGTGCGTCGAGCAACATTCATCTTATCCTGGTCTGTGTTGCCGCAGTTGGGGCACTTCCAGATGAGCTTGCCGTCTTCTTCGACAATTTCAATCTCGCCGTCAAAGCCGCATTCCTGGCAATAGTCGGATTTTGTGTTGAGCTCTGCATAAATGATGTTCTCGTAAATAAACTTCATAACCTGAAGTACAGCTTCAATGTTGTTCTGCATATCGGGAACTTCAACATAGCTGATTGCACCACCGGGTGAAAGGTGCTGGAACTGAGCCTCAAAGCGAAGCTTTTCAAATGCATCAATCTCTTCTGTTACATGTACATGATAGCTGTTGGTAATATAGTTACGGTCTGTAACGCCTTCAATGATGCCGAAACGCTTCTGAAGACATTTCGCAAATTTATAGGTTGTAGATTCCAGCGGTGTGCCATACAGACTGAAATCTATATTTTCCTTTTCTCGCCATACCTTGCAGGCATCATTCAACTTACGCATCACTTCCAGAGCAAACTCTGTTCCCTTGGGATCCGTGTGGGATACCCCCTTCATATAACGGGTACATTCGCAAAGTCCCGCATA
>JAZPYN010000017.1:0-18074 GCA_045544155.1 Acutalibacteraceae bacterium | reverse complement strand
GAACAAAGAACTGTTTTACACTATTGAAGTGCTTGACGAGGCAATCAGCAAAGGCAGACAGGTCAGCTTTAAGTATAACCGATACGGTACGGACAAAAAACTTCATCCGCGTCAGTCAAGCAGCGGTGAAGACAGAGTTTACATAATTAACCCCTACCAGATGGTTGCTACCAACGGCAGATATTATCTTGTCTGCAACTATGACAAGTACGATAATATTGCCAACTACCGTGTTGATATGATTACGGATATCAAGCTGCTCGACTCCCCTGTCAAGCAGAAGAAAAACGTCAAGGGTCTTGAAGCAGGTCTCGACCTTCCCAAACACATGGCAGAGCATATTTATATGTTCTGCGATGAAACTGTTAGAGTTAAGTTTATTGCAAAGAAATACATTGTCGGAGAAATTATCGACTGGTTCGGCAAGGATGTAAAATTCTCAGACGAAACGGAAGACGAAGTCACCGCAGAGGTCAGAGTCAGCGCAATGGCAATGAAATTCTGGGCACTGCAGTACGCACCGCACGTCACCGTAACCGAACCCAAAATATTGAGAGAAGAAATAGGCAACGAACTGCGCTCCGCCGCAGAGAGATACAGAAAGTGAGGAATGTCAAAATGGATTTTCAAACATACAAAGAGAATATAATACAATTAGGCAAAGAAACATTTGAAGCCGTTATAGCTGGTCAGCCCGATGAAATAACAACCAAAACACCTTTGATGATTGAATACGCCCGTCATGGAGAAAATTATTTTAACCTTAATAATAATGTAAAATTCATGATCATCGGAAGAGCACCGGGTAATTTTGGAGAAAAATCAGATTGCAGCGTAATAAATTACGACAATATGACGGCTGGTAAAAATACCATTGAGCATTGCTTTGATGTTCATTATAACGAGGAAAAACATTTAAGCTGGATTCACAGTAATGATGTCAAAAGAGGAAATCGGTATATTGATTCCTTTCCTTTTTTCTCATTCTCAAAAAAAGTGTATCTTAAAATCACAAAGCAAAAGCAGGATTTTGAATGGTATAAAAATATTTGTTATTCAAATATTTTTAAAATAGTCTCTTTAACTGGCGGAAACCCTTCCAATAAATCAATGCAAATACAAGAAAAATATATGATTGAAATTCTTAAAGCAGAAATTTCACGATACAAGCCTACACACATTCTTATTTTAGATAGTGAAACAGATGCACATTCAAAAACTTCTGCTGATTTCAAGAAAGAAATAAAAGCCTTTGCAGAAGAATATGAATCAAAAATTTGTTTTTGCAATCGCCCGGAATTTAGAAAAACAATTGATTTGATGTCAACTGTAGAGAGAGATTTTGATATTTAATATGGCGATGAAGTATTGGGCACTACAGTACGCTCCGCACATCACTGTAACCGAACCCAAAACATTGAGAGAAGAAATAGGCACCGAACTGTGTAAAGCCGCAGAGAGATATACACTTCTTTTATCTTGAAAGGAACAGTACTTATGAACATTTCCCGTTTTTACGAGCCGCACAAACAGTTTTTTGACATAGCTTTAGCCGAAATCAAAGCAGGTAGAAAACAGTCACATTGGATGTGGTATATTTTCCCGCAGCTCAAGTCTTTGGGCTACAGCTCTACTGCTGTTTACTATGGACTTGAAAACGCAGATGAAGCAAAACTGTTTTATGAGGATAGTTATCTCGGAGAAAATCTGAGAGTAATATGCCGTGCACTTCTTGAGTGCAAATCAAATGATCCCCTTGAGGTGTTCGGCTACCCGGATAATCTTAAACTGTGTTCAAGTATGACTTTGTTTTACCGTGCTACCAAAGACGAACTTTTTGCAGATGTACTGCAAAAGTTTTACGGCGGTAAACAAGATGAATTGACACTTAATCAAATCATATAGCGCACTTATCACCTACTCAAAAAAGAGTGGGTGATTTTCTTATATTATCAACCGTTATTCTTTTGGATGCACTGTTTTCGCCCCATCAGCAATGGTATATATTAGGTACACCAAACAAAACACGGAGGTTGAAAACAATGAGTGAATTTGACAGAATCATAGGTTATGAAAAGGTAAAGAACGAGCTGATGCAGATTTGCGATATGCTCAAAAATCCCGAACTTTATGCGAAACTCGGAGCAAAAATGTCACACGGTCTTTTGATAGGCGGCGAACCCGGTCTCGGTAAAAGCCTTATGGCAAAGTGTCTTATGAAAGAATGCGGCAGAAAATCCTATATCATCAGACGAAACAAAACCAACGGCGATTTCATAAATGAATTGCGTGAGGTTTTCGCAACCGCCGCCGAAAATGCTCCGTCCGTTATTTTGCTTGATGATATGGACAAGTTTGCGGCAGAGGAACGCAACGATGAAGAATATGTCGCCGTTCAGGCTTGCATTGACGAAGTTAAAGAAAAATCGGTTTACGTTATTGCAACTGCCAATGATTTGTACGAAATTCCCGATTCATTGGTAAGAAGCGGCAGATTTGACAGAAAAATCACCGTTGAAGCACCCGAAGGCGATGAAGCGATAAAAATCATCGAACACTATCTTTCAACGAAAGCCGTGTCCGATGACCTCAATATCATAGATATTGCCAAAATGCTCAAAGGATGTTCTTGCGCCGATCTTGAAACTGTTATCAATGAGGCGGCGATTCTTGCGGCATACGAGCGCTGTGACAAAATTAATCTGAAGCACGTTGTTGAATCGATTATGATAAACAACTATTGTGTTGAAAAAATGACAGGTACCGTTGATTCTCAGAAACTCGAAAGAATTGCATGCCATGAGGCAGGTCATACCGTAGCCTATGAGCTTATGCACAAGGGTGGAATCGGAATGGCTTGCATAAACTACGGCAATAAAGGTGTTAACGGTTTTGTTGTCAAATATGCCGACTGTTCAAGTGAAGAACATATTATGATGACTCTTGCAGGCAGAGCGGCGGTAGATCTTATATACGGAGAAATCGATGACGGATGCTCGGATGACCTTAATCGGGCAACCCGTGCAATTTCCAAACGTGTTTGCGGAATGGGAATGAACGGTCTGCGTCTTTTTGATCCTTGCACAAGAGGAGAAAATTCTGAAAGCATGAAGTCACAGCAAGAGAGTGTTATTCATGCCGAACTCGAAAGATACTACGAGCAGACAAAAAAGCTGCTTGCCGCCAACAAAGAGTTTCTTGTTTCAGTCACAAACGCACTTCTTAAAAAGAACATTCTTCTCAGCTCCGATATTGAAAGGCTCAGAGAAGCAACCGTTGTAAATGCAGCCGTTTGACGGGAGGATTGCTCTGTGAATAACAACACATTAGAAATCACGGTTGACGGTAAAGTTTATAAGGTTGTACAAATAATCAAAAGCATAGATTTCTTTCCGTATGATAATCAGAACTTTGCCTATATATCCGAAAAAAACGGCAAGATGGGTGTTTTCAGTCAAGAGCAAGAATTGATGTTGGCCGAATTTGAATACGACAACATAACATATGCGGGTAACGGCGTTTATATTGTAATCAAAAACAATAAAATGGGTCTGATTCATCCGGCATATACCGACTATGATTTTTGCTATAATTTACAGATGGAAATCCCTGGTGAATATGATTTTATTCACACGCTCTGTTCATACGGGAAAAATTTTATCTTGCAAAAAAATAAACTCGACGGAATTGCGGTTTGTGCATATCTGTCAGAGCCAAGATATCTTACCGAAGAATATGACAGCTACCGCTATTTCAGAGAAGGTTTTATTGAACTCCGGCGTCCGAACGAAAGAATACTGATTGATACATACACCGGTAACGTAATAACCGATGACCCGAAAGGCCGGGTGTTTAATTTGTACCCAACTGCGACAGGAACGGTTATACAAGAATTTCTCGAAAATGATAAATACCGCCTTACATTCATATGTGAATATTTCGGTAATCCGATATTTCAAGCAGGAACTAAAACTATTGATTACGAAGGCGAACTTTATGTTACTTATGAAGAAGATGAATGCGGTTACCCGTTAGGTGAGCTATTCAGAATTGAACGACCCGATGGCAAAACCGAAACTTTCAATAATAAAGGATTTAAAATTGAATTAAAAACTTAAAAGTATAATTACAGCCGTCCAAAAATTCGGACGGCTATAATGCTTTTTGCTGAATCAAATTATAGATACTATCAAATATCGGTAATATCAATATATTATTTGCACAAATTCTCCAGTGCTTCGAAGGCGGCATCCATAGCTTCTTCACGGGTTTTAAAAACTTCTGTACAGAATACATTGTCAATGGAATATTTCCAATTATCATAGGATTTATTATAATACAAAACTATTAGATGGTCCTTGATTTTAATATAGCTGTTATTATTCTTTGAAGTTTTCCATTTGCGGTTTCTGAAGTTTTCTTTTCTGGATTCTTTGTTTTTAAAATCCTGCTCACGCCGCTTTGCTTTTTCGATGTTACCTTCCATTTTACCGGCACAAACACAGCCGACACCGAGTGTGCCGTAATCAGGATGATACATATTGTGGACATATCTTATTATCTGATGACCACACATTTCGCATACACCTACAGGAGCACCCATATCAATTACACCAGTACATACCCAACCTGTTTTCGGAACATCCTCTCGCTTCCACAGATTTTCACTTGACAAAATATCCGGTGTTTCTGTTGTTTCCCTGCTTTGAGAGGAGGACGAAATTGTTTTAATTTCAGGAATAGTAATTTTATCAACCTTATTGTAGCCGTCGGGTATGTTTGAGTTATCTTTATCCGGTTTATCTTTTGGGAATGTCGGTCTGTAATCAGATTCCGGTTTTAAGTCGTGAGCCGGTTGCGATTGCTGTGAAGAAAGCACCTTTCTTTGCGGCTTATTAAAATAATCTGCAGAAATATCACGTTCGCTTGACAGTTTATCGAATTTTATGCGGTAACTGTTTTTGTTCTTACCGTAACCAACTATTTTGCCTTTTCCGAAAGCAGGATGCTCAACGGTATCTCCTATTTCTTTTACACTTTTGACAATCGGCTCTCCGCAGAGTATTGATGCATATTCATTTGCATTCTCCTGAAGTTCTTTTGAGATTGTACCGATGCGTATATAGTTTTCTTCGCCGATTTCTGTCAGAAATCTTGACGGCAATTTTTCTTTTCCGTTCTGAGTATAGCCCTCACTATCAAGCAGATACAGACGTTTTTCAGCTCTTGTCATGGCGACATAACAGAGTCTTCGTTCTTCTTCAAGTCCGTATTCTTTACGCTCCTCAATAGTTTTGGAAGAAGGAAAAATTCCTTCGGAAAATCCTATGACAAAGACATTCGGAAATTCAAGACCCTTAGCAGAATGAATAGTCATCAACTTTACCATATCGCAATCCTCTTCTCCGTTATCTTCAGACTGAAGAGATATCTGATTGATAAACTCTTTGAGGGTCACCTTCTCTCCGAAATTGTTCTCGTATTCAAATGCAATACGTTTGAACTCGGAGAGATTTTCAAATCGTTCCATATCACCGAATTCACGGATATATTTTTCATATCCGCTTTCGGCACAAATTGCTTCGATGCATTCCGAAAGAGTTGTAGTTTTCAGATTCCGACGGATACCGTCAATGGTTTCGACAAAATCTTTTGCACCGCTTTTACTGAACGCAGGGTCGTTTATATTGCTTTTAAGTGTTTTAAAAAGTGACTCTCCGTTTTCATTAAGCAACTGTAAGCGCTGCATTTTTGCTCTGCCGAATTTTCTGCGAGGCGTGTTGATTATTCTTTTGAATGACAAATCATCATCAAAGGCAATAAGCCGAAGATAGGCAAGGATATCCTGAATCTCCATGCGGTGATAGAATTTGACACCGCCGTAAATCTCATAGGGAATGCCGTTTTCGGTAAATTTCTTCTCAATAATACGAGACAGGAATCCTGAGCGATAAAGCACCGCAAAATCGGCAAAATCACAGTTGGTAGTCTTTTTCACGGACTGTATGGTTTCGATTATTTTATCAGCTTCTGCGTACTCATTTTTCATATGGAAATGGTAAACCGATTCACCGTCACTGTTTATGGTAAACAAATCTTTTTTCAGGCGAAATCTATTGTTTTCAATTAATGTGTTTGCGCATTTAAGAATCTGCGGAGTAGACCGGTAATTCTGGTTAAGAAATACCGTTTTTGTCGGAATATGTTTTTTGTCAAAATCCACAAGCAGCCCTACTTCTGATCCGCGCCATTCATAGATATTCTGGTCAGGATCTCCTACAATCATTAGGTTTTTATGCTTCGCAGAAAGCAAATCAATAAGTTTCATTTCATTTAAAGAACTGTCCTGAAATTCATCAACCTGAATGTAGTTTAATATGTCTTGCCATTTTTCAAGAACTTCGGGGCAACGCTCAAAGATATCCAATGTGAAATACATCAGATCATTGAAGTCCATTGCATATATTTTTTTCTGGTGCTGAAGAAATTCTTCAATTATTCTGTCATCGGTATTTTTTATTTCCGGTAAAATCTGACACGCATCTGTGCAACACATCTTTTCCACATATTTTCTGTCGGATTTCTTGAGAGCGATAAGTTGTAGAATTTTTTCAAAACTTGCATGGTCAAGTTTTAGTTCAAAACGTTGGTATATTTCACCGAGTATTGCTTTTTGCTGGCTTTTGTCGATAATCTGAAATTCTTTCGGGTAAAATATTTTTTCAATATCTTCACGTAATACTCTTACACAGAATCCGTGATATGTACATATCAGAGAAGTGTCATATGCCTGTCCTATCAGCGAACGGACTCTTCGTTTCATCTCTCCTGCAGCCTTGTTAGTGAAGGTTACACACAGAATATTGGCAGGGTCTATACCGTATTCCTTAACAAGATAAGCATATCTGCTTACAAGAAGTTTGGTTTTTCCGCTGCCTGCGCCGGCAATAACCCTCAGGTTTCCTTCAGTATTTTCTACAGCTTCAATCTGTTTTTCATTAAGTAAAGTCAAATAATCCATTGCTTATATCACCTCACAATAAAAATATCATTTCAGATGTCCCTTTTTCAGGACTTTAAAATCTTTTGCTCGCCCGAATCGGTACTCGTGCGAGCTTTTATATGTATTTACTCTGTTGGTTCAGTATAATACCCTTTTGAATGCTTCAAGGGTTTCTTCAGAAGAGCTTATTACGAAAAAGTTTGTAGACAAATATATTGATAAAATCTTCGTAACTGCTCAGGACGGTTGTTGCGCCAAGATTGAGATTAAACTCGTTACCGGCGAAATAACCGAAAAACATCTATTCAAAACGAAGCCTGCGCGAGTAGCTAAAACCGTTGATTCTGCTGGGGTTTCAGGCTATGACGAGATAAAAAGTCGTGTGGGGATGACATCTAAGAAGATGATCGAGTCCTACGAGAAGAATATGCAGTAACCTTTCTCTGCTGCAGTAAAAGCGACAGGTGTTTGACACCTGCCGCTTTTTTATCAGATTATTGCACAAAAGCTATTGTTTTAATTTGTGCGATGTGATAAAATTAAATTTAATTTAAATGTATTTTTACTTTCGGAGGTACATAAAAAATGAGAGCTGTAATTACTGTAGTCGGCAAGGACACGGTCGGTATTCTTGCAAAGGTTTCCACCTTCTGTGCAGAGCACGATGTAAACGTTGTTGATGTTTCTCAGACAATTCTTCAGGATATGTTCTGTATGATAATGCTTGTTGACACTGCGGCTATGAAGCTTGAGTTTACGGATTTTTCCGACGAGCTTAAAGCATACGGCGAAGAAAGAAATCTTAAGATCCACGTTATGCACGAGGATATTTTCAACTCAATGCACAGAATCTGAAAAGGCGGAAAATGAGCTATGATGAACACAGGTGATATACTCGAAACGATTGCGATGATTGAGGAGGAGCACCTCGACATACGCACTATTACTATGGGCATTTCGTTGCTCGACTGCTGTGACAGCGACATTAAAAAGAGCTGTGATAAGGTCTATGACAAAATAACACGCAAGGCTGAAAAGCTCGTTGCTACAGGCGAGCAGATTGAAAAGGAATACGGTATTCCGATTATCAACAAGCGCATTTCCGTAACTCCGGTTGCAATGGTCTCCGCTTGCTCTGGCGGCAACCCTGTTGAGTACGCAAAAGCTCTTGAGCGTGCCGCTCAGACCGTAGGCGTTAACTTCATTGGCGGCTACTCCGCGCTTGTACATAAAGGCTTTGCCGCAGGCGATGAAGCACTCATCCGCAGTATTCCCGAAGCGCTTGCGGTAACGGATCACATCTGCTCGAGCGTTAACATAGGCTCGACAAAGGCAGGTATAAATATGGACGCTGTCGCCCTTATGGGTCAGACAGTTGTCGAAGCCGCAAAAGCAACCGCAGACAAAGGCTGTATCGGCCCTGCAAAGCTTGTTGTGTTCTGTAATGCACCCGAGGATAACCCGTTTATGGCAGGTGCATTCCACGGTGCAGGCGAGCCCGACTGTGTAATCAATGTAGGCGTTTCAGGTCCCGGTGTTGTAAGTACTGCACTCAAGAAGATTCCTGACGGCAACCTTACAGATGTCGCCGATGTTGTAAAAAAGACAGCGTTCAAGATCACACGTGTCGGTCAGCTTGTAGCACGCGAGGCTTCAAACAGACTCGGTGTACCCTTCGGTATTGTTGACCTTTCACTTGCACCGACACCTGCAGTAGGTGATTCGGTTGCCCATATCCTCGAGGAGATGGGCCTTGAGCAATGCGGCTGTCACGGCACTACCGCTGCACTTGCTCTGCTTAACGATGCCGTCAAGAAGGGCGGCATTATGGCATCTTCTCACGTCGGCGGCCTCTCAGGTGCTTTCATTCCCGTAACCGAGGACGCAGGTATGATTGATGCTGCACGCAGCGGTGCACTCAACCTTGAACGACTTGAGGCTATGACTGCTGTTTGCTCCGTCGGCCTTGATATGATTAATATTCCCGGCGACACACCTGCAGAGGTTATTGCCGCAATTATTGCAGACGAAGCTGCTATCGGTATGGTAAACAGCAAAACCACAGCTGTGCGTGTAATTCCCGCAATCGGCAAAAAGGTTGGCGATGAGCTTGACTTCGGCGGTCTTCTCGGCGGAGGTCCCGTAATGGATGTCAATATGATTTCTCCCGCAAAGTTTATATCACGCGGCGGCAGAATCCCCGCCCCTCTTCAGAGCCTTAAAAACTGATATTCCATAAATCATTTTGTAACTTTATCATTAAAGTATGAATATCTAAATTAAGTAAGGTGGCAAATATGTTCAATGTCAAAAACGGCGACGTTATACTTTTCCAAGGCGATTCGATAACTGACGGCAACAGAGGCAGATCTGAGGACCTCAACCATATCCACGGCCACGGTTATCAGTATATTTTAGCTTCCGAAATGCACGCCGACAATATTGATAAAGATTTTGAAGTTGTCAACAGAGGTATCAGCGGCAACAGAATTTCCGATCTCTACGGCAGATGGAAGGAAGACTGCCTCAGCCTTAAGCCGACTGTATTGAGCGTACTTGTCGGCGCCAATGATGTATACTCGCTTTATTCAAGCAGTAACGGCTCCTCGCCTGAACGATATAAAAAAATATACCGCTATATGCTCGATGAGGCTCTTGAGCAAAATCCCGACCTGCTTATCGTTATTATGGAGCCGTTTTTCGGTGTATCAGAAGACGAATCATACAGCCGTTATATGCAGTCCCGTATCGGTGAATACGCAGCAGCGGCAAAAGCGATTGCCGAAGAATATAATGCCGTGTTTGTGCCCTTGCAGGATATGTTTGACGAGTATGCAAAGCAGACCGATATATTCAACCTTCTGTGGGACGGCGTGCACCCCACAACCGGCGCACATCAGCTCATAGCCAGACGCTGGAAAGAATACGTCGAAAAAAGATTTAACGAAAGATAACTTCAAGCACATTCGGTTTACGAATGTGCTTATTTTTTGCAAACTCTTAACTTATTTGTAAGAAAAGGCCGATATACTTATCTTAAAGGTGGGAGATAAAATGAAAAAGAAAATTATAAAAATATTGCTTGTTATTACAGGCTCATTGCTTGTTTTCAATGCACTTCTTATGTCCGTTATGTCAAACCTCAACGCAGGCATCATTGCCGAGCTTATGCTTGGTGCGGTATTTCTGCTGTACGGTTTTCTGCTTGAAAAGCTTGTGCCGAAAGTCCCGAAATGGCTGCGAGCTGCTTTCTGGTGCGGAGTTTGCACGGTTACGGTGTTTGTCACCGTGCTTTTAGGCTTAGGCGTTACCGACACCGTTACGGGCAACGAGGATGCAGTTATAGTGCTCGGCTCAGGCATACGCGGCGAGCTGCTTACGGTCGGGCTTAAAAACCGACTCGACTGTGCCGTTGAAATGTATGAGGATAACCCCGATATCGTGATTGTTGTCAGCGGCGGTCAGGGCCCGCAGGAGGATATTACCGAAGCTCTTGCTATGGAGCGCTACCTGCTCAGCCGTAAGATTCCGCAGACAAATATAATCAAAGAGGAACAGGCAACGAGCACCTACGAAAACTTTGTTTATTCAAAGCAGATTCTTGATAAAAAGTTCGGTGAAAATTATAAAGCAGCTTACGTTACAAACGATTATCATATTTATCGTGCAGGTTCGCTTGCAAGAATCGCGGGTTTCGGCAACCTTACACATTCGCACAGCACAACAGTATGGTATACGGTTATACCGAGCTGTATGCGTGAATGTATGGCGGTTGTAAAGCTGTGGATATTCAGGCAATAAAAGAACAAGCACATCTGCAAAAGCGGATGTGCTTGTCGTTGTTTTGAAACGCTGCCGCAGCCATTCGGAGGGGCTGCGGCAAAACGTGACAGCTTCAGGGTAAAACCCGTAACGCACACCTTACGGAAAGGAGTACGAAGTGTCCCAATATTAATTACAAAGTGAACACAATAAGTTATACACTGCCGCATAGTGTTACCTTGTATTATTATTTTAAAGCAAAAAAATGGTTTTGTAAAGGCTTCAATTCTAAACTTTTCATAAAATTTCACAATATAGGAAATAAAAAAGCTCGATATTTGTAAAAAATAACGAAAAAAGCGATGATCCAAAAAGAATCATCGCCAAATCTGCTATTTTCTCTGAGGATTTATTTCATTCCAGAGTGTAAAACCGAGTATCAGCACACCGCCGACTATCTGCCACACCGTCATACTTTCACCAAGTACAGTAACCGAAATCATTACAGCTACAAGCGGATCTATGTAGCTGAGTATTGCCGCCTTCTGTCCCGGCAATTCCTTAAGAGATGAGAAATAAAGACAGTAGGTTATACCGGTATGTACAACACCTATTATCACAAGGCATACCCATCCTCTTCGGTCAAGACCGCCGAGTGAAACGCCGCCCGTAAAGGCAACATAGGGAATGAGTACGATTATTGCCGACAGAAATTGCAGAAACGTCCTGTGAATACCGCCGACATTTTTTATAAACTTGTTCAGCAGTATTACAGCAGCGTAAAACACCGCCGCACCGAGTCCGAATAAAATGCCGGTAAGATTTGCTTTGCCCTCACCCGTATCGCCTATTCCTGTTATGAGCACAAGACCTACAGTAGACATTATAAAGCATATCCACTGCTTTGCCCGCATTTTTTCTTTAAACAAAAACGGACATACGACTGTTACTATAACAGGTGCAAAATAGTAGCTCAAGGTCGCAACCGAAACCGTAGTGTATTTATACGCTTCAAACAGTAATATCCAGTTAATTCCCATTGCAACACCCGAAAAGAGCAGCAGCGGCAGCTCTTTTTTTATTTTGCTAAGCGGAATTTTCTGCTTGGTCAGAAGCAAAAAGAAACCGATAACCATTGCCGCCATAATTGCACGGTAGAGTGCGAGCTCACCCGATGAAACACCTACGTTTCTGACAAACGGTGCCAACGTACCGAATATAGCCATTGAGCCTGCCAGCATAAATCTGGCCCTGTTGGAGCTTTTCATAAAATCTTCCCTTTATATATGATATTGATAAAATAGCATATTAAAATCCAAAGGTCAACACAGTTTATTGATTGCCATAATATTTTATTTTATATTGAAAAAGTAAATATTTGGTGATATACTGTATATGACACAATGCGGTCTTGTTTCTAAGACCGATTTTACATCAGAAAGGACGATGAAATTTGGCAGAAATCAAAAATCTTGACGCTGTTGCAGCACTCGATGCTATGGATGCTCACGTAGACGACTGGCGTGACGCTACCAAGGGCAAGCAGAGAGGTATTTTCTCTTTTGACGATGTTGTAAACGTAAAGCTCAAGACTCTCAAGAAAAGAATTTACACAGACATTGAGTCAATTCCCGCATGGAAGATGAAGGAATGCATCTACAAGGGTGTTGGCGATTACGAATATCTTTACGACGAGTGGAAGGACCTCAACGTTGGCGACCGCTGGGGTAACAACGGCTGGAGTGCTTTCTTCAAAAACTCCTTCGACATTCCCGAGCGTTTTGCAGGCAAGAAGGTTACACTCAACGTCTACTTCGGCGGCGACTCCCTTCTTTCACTCAACGGCGAACCCTATCAGGGTCTTGACCCCTTCCGTAACAGCGTACTTCTCTCCGACTGCGCTGAAGCAGGCAAGCACTACGATGTTGACATCGAGTCATACTATGTATGGCACTCAAACGAATCAACAGTCAAGACTCTCTCCTGCTCCTTCATCGGTGTAGTTGACCCCGTAATTGAAGAGGTTTATTGGGACTTCAAGGCAGTGTTCAACGCACTGTTTATGCCCGTTCTCGATACAGGCCTTGCAGAGCTTATCCGCTCCGCACTCAAAGAGGCATTTACTCACGTTAACTTCGACGTTGACGGTGACGAGTTCAAGGCAGGTCTCCTTGCAGCACAGAAGGTACTCAAGGACAGAGTTTACAACAACCCCAACTACAAGACAGAGGGCACACTCGCACTCGTAGGTAACTCCCACCTTGACATCGTTTTCATGTGGGCTTACAAAGAGTACGTACGTAAGCTCGGCAGAACTCACGCAACAATGCTTCGCCTTATGGAGCAGTATCCCGACTTCATTTTCTCACAGAGCACAGCCCCCACATACATCGAAATGGAGAAGCGCTACCCTGCTATGTTCGAGCAGGTCAAGAAGCGTATTGCAGAGGGCAGATGGGAGTACATCGGTGCAATGTGGGTTGAGCCTGACTGTAACCTCGTTTCCGGTGAATCCTTCGTCCGTCAGCTTCTTCACGGCGTAAGATACGCAGAGAAGACATTCGGCATCACACCCAAGACCTGCTGGGTACCCGACGTATTCGGTAACGGCTACGCAATGCCTCAGATTCTCAAGAAGGCAGGCGTTGAATATTTCGTAACACATAAGATGGGCATCTGGAACGATACCAATCCCTGGCAGTATAACACCTTCTGGTGGGAAGGCCCCGACGGCTCAAAGGTATTCTCCATTGTTCCCCCCACACACTTCATCGGCACTGTTGAGGCAGACTCACTCAAGATGAACTGGAAGAAGTACACCGACAAGGCTACCATCGGCGAGTCAATGTACTGCTACGGCTGGGGTGACGGCGGCGGCGGTGTTGACACCGAAATGCTCGAGTATGTAAAACGTTACAAGAACTTCCCAGGTCTGCCCGCTACACAGACAAGTAAGATTGAGGATTCTCTTGCACGTATGAAGGCAAAGGCAACCGACACAAATATTCCCACTTGGAAAGACGAGCTTTACCTTGAGGAGCACAGAGGTGTTCACACCACAAAAGCTATGCTCAAGAAGCTTAACAGATACAGCGAAAACCTCTACCGTCAGGCAGAGATCTTTGCAAGCATTGCTATGAGCTACGGCTACGAGTATCCTCTTGCAAAGCTTAACGAGGGCTGGCAGATGATTCTCACCAACCAGTTCCACGATTCACTTCCCGGCTCACACATCACAGAGGTATTCGGCGACCTTTGCGATATCTACAAGGATATCATCGCAATCGGTGAAAGCGTACGTGATGAGGCTCTTAACGCAATCGCAGGCAACATCGGCGCAGGCGCAAAGTACGGCAAGCCCTTTGCTCTGTTCAATTCTCTCGGCACAGCCGCAACCTCAAAGGTTGAGCTGCCCTACAAGGATGTTGAGATTTACGATGCTGACGGCAACAAGGTACCCGTTCAGGCTTACACAAAGCTTGACGGCACAAAGGTACTCACATTCGTTGCAAAGGATGTTCCCGCAGTAGGCTACAAGGTATTCTACACCAAGGAAGCTGCAGTAGCAGAAGCTAAGGCAGTTGATTGTGCAAATGTTGAAAACAATTACTTCAGCCTTAAGTTCAACGATGCTGCAGAGCTTGTTTCAATCTTTGACAAGAAGAATGACAGAGAAGTTCTCGAGGGCAAGGGTAACGTATTCCGCATTTACGAGGATCTTCCCGGCAAGTACGATGCATGGGATATCGTTGCAACCTACACTGACCGCGAGTTTGACACCGAGGCAGGCAAGGTTGAAAGCGTTGTAACAGGCGATGTATTCACCTGCGTTACAATCACAAAGAACATCATGAAGTCTGTTCTCAAGCAGAATATCATCATCTACAATGAGCTTGACAGAATTGACTTTGATACATTCATCTCATGGCACGAGCAGGAGAAGCTCCTCAAGGTTGGCTTCGACGTAGATATCAAGGCACAGAAGTTCACAAGAGATATCGCATACGCAACAATCGAAAGCTCTAACTACCGCCACAACCCCTACGATAAGGCTAAGTTCGAGGTTTCCGCTCACAACTTCATCGATATGTCTGAGGATGGCTACGGCCTTACAATCCTCAACGATTGCAAGTACGGCTACGAGGTAAACGAGCAGAGAATGATCATCACTCTTCTCAAGGCTCCGATGAATCCCGACCCCGCATCAGACAGAGGCGATCACTACTTCACATACTCACTCTATCCGCACGCAGGCGGCTGGAAGGATGCAGAGACTCTCGTCAGAGGTCTTGAGTTCAACAACCCGATGCTTCCCGTTGATCTCAGCGACGAGGCAAAGGGTGCAGAGAGCGGCTCCTTCATCAGCGTTGACGGCAAGAACGTTACACTCGAAGCTGTCAAGAAGTGCGAGGATGAGGATGCTTACATCGTACGTTTTGTTGAGAAATCCGGCAGAAGAACAAAGGTTACAGCCGAGTTCTTCACTGAAATCGCAAGCGTTACAGAGTGTAATCTCCTCGAGCGTGAGGACGTTGCAGCAGACATCGCAACAGGCAAGACCATGAGCTTTGAAATCAACCCGTTTGAAATCAAGTGCTACAAGGTAAAGGTAAAATAAAGACATAAAATCAGCTCCCCTGAACGGTTAATGCCGCTCAAGGGGGCTGTTCTTTTTTGCTTATTTGCGTTTTTTCATCCTTCGGTACATCTTTCCTTCAAGCGCTTCGCCCGCAGCTTTTATCTCGTTACGTATTTCAATTTTCTGCGGACAGTGTGTTTCGCATTTGCCGCAGCCTATGCAGTCGCTTGCAGGGGCAGATGTATTTTCAGCTATTGTCGCTTTGATGTATTCTCGCTTTGCCTTGTGCTTTTTACCCGAATAAAATGTGTTGTACATACCGAAAACCGAACGTATATCAATATTTTTAGGGCATGGCATGCAGTAGCCGCAGCCCGTACAGCCAACCTTCATGCTTGCGTTTATCGCTCTGCCAACCCGACGCAGCATTTCTTCATCATCTTCGGTCAGTTCTCCAACGCTTGCATCGCAGGCAGTTGCTATGTTGTCAAGCACCATTTCTTCAGAGTTCATACCCGAGAGTACAACGGTTACCTCGGGCTGATTCCACAGCCAACGGAAAGCCCACTGTGCGGGAGAATATTTTTTTGAATGTGATGCGAATATCTGCTTTGCCTCTTGAGGAAGGTCTTTTACAAGCTTCCCTCCTCTCAGCGGCTCCATTATCATTACGGTTATCCCTTTTTTATGTGCATAATCAAGGCCGCGCTTACCTGCCTGAGTATGCTCATCCATATAGTTGTACTGTATCATACTGAAATCCCAATCATAGGCATCTATCATTTTGCAGTAATCTTCTGTACCGCCGTGATATGAAAAACCTATCTGACCGATCGCACCGCTTGCTTTTTTATCTTCTATCCATTTCTCAATTCCTATTCCCTTCAGTCTTTCCCACGCCTGCATATTGGCAAGCATATGGAAGAAATAGTAATCTATTCTGTCAGTACGCAGACGCTTAAGCTGCTCGTTAAAAAGCCTGTCAAGTGTGGCAATATTGAGCATCATCTGTGACGGAAGCTTAGTCGCAATATACACCTTGTCACGCAGATTATTCTTCTGCAGTATCTCGCCCAATGCAGATTCGCTGCCCGGATATATAAAGGCAGTGTCAAAATAATTAACTCCGTTTTCTATCGCGGTAAGTATCTGCTTTTCAGCCTTTTCAAACTCAATTACGCCAAGCTTCTTTTGAAACCTCATACAGCCGAAGCCGAGCGCTGACAGCTTGTTGCCGTATTTGTCTGTGCGGTAATTCATAGTCTCAGCACCTCTTATTTTTCGTTTCCGATATATTATACATTATACCGTGCATATTTACAACATTTTGCTTTATTGTAATTAAATTATACTGTTAATTTGTTTGCAATAATATTTATATTTTTACGTTTTTGTTATTGAAATGCACCCAGATTACTGTTAAAATATTTCTATTAAAATTCAAGGAGGCAAAAAAATGGCAATAATAAAACTTATTCTTGCAGGCATTCTTTCACTCGGTCAGATTCTTGCACCCGTAGGTGCGTTGATCTCCAACTTCGGCGAAGCAGCATTTTTCACAGAATGGTCAGCAGAGAATGAATTCACGGCTGATTCATACATCGAGCTCAAAAAAACACCCGGCGAGGATTTTGTCGTACTCAACCTTGCAGACGTGCAGCTTTACGATGACGAGCTTTACGAAGATCTCGGCATAGAGTCCATGGCTCTTATCGAAAAGCTTATTGAAGACACCGAACCCGACCTTATCACTCTTTCCGGTGACAACGCATGGGGCACAATGACATATCTCAAGCTTATCGAGCTTGTTGATTCCTATGGTATTCCGTGGGGTGCTGTTATGGGCAACCATGACGGTCAGCGCTGTATCAGCGAATTTTGGGCAGCATATCACCTTGCAGAAGCTGAAAACTCCGTCTTTGAGTTCGGCCCCAAGGATATGGGATACGGCAACTACGTTATCAACGTCACGGAAAACGGCAAAATCGTTCATTCCATATATATGATGGACACTCACAACAACAGAGAGTATGAAACAGAAAACGGCACAATCGGCGGCTATGACCACCTCTGGGACAATCAGATGGATTGGTACGAGTGGTGCGTTAAGGGCACAAACAAGCTTGCAGGCTACCCCGTACAGAGCACCGTTATTATGCACATTCCCGTTGTTGAGTACTACGATGCATGGCACGCAGTAAGCACAGATGCTGACGATGCTGCTGGTAACCTTGGCACAATCAATCCCATCTTCTATCCCATCGCATCAGGCCGCAGAGGTGAATACGGCGGCCATCCGCCCGTAAACAACGGCTTCTTCGCACTCTGCAAAGAGCTCGGCAGCACAAAGAATATGCTTGTCGGCCACGACCACGATAACGATTACTCTATTCTTTACAACGGCATCCGCCTTACCTACGCCGTTAAAACAGGTGCAGGCGCTTACTACACCGAGGATATGCTCGGCGGTACAACTCTTAACATCAATTCCTTCGGTATGGTTGACGTTAATCAGAATTACTATGCTATCACCGACGGCGCATGGGCTCCTGTTAAATAAACCGATATAAAAAATCAAGAGGTAACACATTGAACAGGTCCGTTAAAAACGGACAATGAAAAAAAGCTCCCTCTATGGTAGGATTAAAGAAACTACCATAGGGGGGAATTTTTATGTCAAGAGAGTATAGACACATAAAGCAATATGAAACAGAGATATTAGGTTTGAAA
>JAZPYN010000016.1:0-26112 GCA_045544155.1 Acutalibacteraceae bacterium | reverse complement strand
ATACTACCGGCACGGCCGGTAGTTATGATTTTTATAAATGTTTTCACATTCTCCAATCGAATTTTTACTGATTCAAAATACTAAACAAACAAATAACATCACTCCTTTCTTGTTTGTTGTTATCATAAAACAGTGCATGTTTACTATTGGAAAATTTTATGGTATAATTTATAAGTAATAATTTTAAAAGCGAGGTGCCAAGGTTATGGCAGAAAAGAAATATGTAATCGATAATGCCAAACTGATGGCAGAATGGAATTGGGAAAGAAATACAAATTTTGACCCAACACAATTAACACTTGGAAGTAGCAAAAAAGTTTGGTGGAAGTGTAATAAAGGACATGAGTGGCAAACAACAATAGCAAGTAGAAATAATGGAAATAAATGCCCATATTGTGCAGGTAAAAAAGCCATAAAAGGCTATAATGACCTACAAACAATTAATCCGACGTTAGCTGAAGAATGGCATTATGAAAAAAACAATGGGCTAACGCCTGATGAAGTAACAGCTAATAGCGGCAAAAAAGTTTGGTGGAAATGTAATAAAGGGCATGAGTGGCAAGTGGCAGTATCAGGCAGAAATAAGGGGCATGGATGTCCATATTGTGCCGGTCAAAAAGTTTTACAAGGATATAACGATTTACAAACCATTAATCCCACTTTAGCAAATGAATGGAACTATGAAAAGAATGGCAACTTAAAGCCAGAAAACGTTACAGCAAACAGCGGACGAAAAGTTTGGTGGAAATGTAATAAAGGGCATGAGTGGGAGGCAACAATAGATTGCCGTAACAGAGGTAGCGGATGCCCTGTTTGCGTTTCTGAACGACACACTTCTTTTCCAGAATACGCAATTGTATATTATCTTGAAAAATATGGTTTAGAAGTGATTCATACATATAAGAAACTGGGATACGAATTAGATATCTATATTCCCTCCAAAAAAACAGCCATTGAATATGATGGGTATCTTTGGCACAGAAATAAAACAAAACAAGATTTAGAAAAAAATCACAAGTGCAAAGAAGATGGAATTAAACTATATCGTATAAGAGAAGGTTTGCCATCGCTGAACGACAGTTCTATAGATTATGTTGTTCAAAGAAATCAAGAAGATCTCTCAAAAATGCTTAAACTTCTTTTAAGTGAAATCGTCGAAACTGTCGTAGATGTCGATTTGAAAAGAGATGCTATTGATATAGAAAACCTGAGGGAATACACAGAAAAAGAAAATTCTCTTTTGTTCTCTAATCCAAAAATAGCAAACGAGTGGAATTATGAAAGAAATGGAAACTTAAAGCCGGAACATTTTGCAGCAAATAGTCATAAAAAAGTTTGGTGGAAATGCCAACACGGGCACGAATGGCAAGCAACAATCGCCCATAGAAATAATGGAAAAGGATGTCCATACTGTTCAAGTGTCAAAGTTTTACAAGGATATAACGATTTGCAAACAATCAATCCCACTTTAGCAAGAGAGTGGAATTATATCAAAAACATTGGATTAGAACCTACGGTTGTATCACCCAATAGCAACAAAAAAGTTTGGTGGAAATGTCAAAACGGGCACGAATGGCAAGCAACAATAGCTCATAGAAATAATGGGAAAGGATGCCCATACTGTACAGGCAAAAAAGTTTTAAAAGAGTACAATGATTTACAAACAACCAATCCTGCATTAGCTAAAGAATGGAACTATGAAAAGAACGGCGACTTGAAGCCAGAAAACGTTACGGCAAACAGTGGGCGAAAAGTTTGGTGGAAATGTCAAAACGGGCACGAGTGGCAAGTAAAAATAGTAGACAGAAACAAGGGACACGGATGTCCATACTGCTCGGGAAGATATACTATTAAAGGCGAAAGTGATTTACAAACGGTTAATCCTATGTTAGCAAAAGAATGGCACTATGCCCAAAACAATGGATTAACTCCCGTCGATGTGGCTCCCAATAGCAACAAAAAGGTTTGGTGGAAATGCCAACATGGGCACGAATGGCAAGCAACAATAGCGAGCAGAAATCGAGGCCGCGGATGTCCGTATTGTTCGGGACGAACTGTTGTTAAAGGAGAAACTGATTTGGAAACAGTTAATCCAGAGTTAGCAAAAGAGTGGAATTATGTTAAAAACAATGGATTAACTCCCGTCGATGTGGCTCCCAATAGCAACAAAAAGGTTTGGTGGAAATGTCAACGCGGACACGAATGGCAAGCCAGGGTTGCTGACAGAAATAAAGGACGCGGATGTCCTATTTGCAGAAAAACAAAAAGCGATAACAGAAGTTTTAATTTCATAAAGGTGGAGGAAAATGATACATTTTGATAATAACTTAGCTAAAGAGGCATTCAAAATTGCACACGAAGCGCACGAATTATCTGATGTGGCGAATGATCTTAATAGAATCAATAATGTTTTATCAACCACACCAACTATCGAAAATTTATTTGAAGCGCAAAGATTAGATAATGAATTACGTAAAAAATATCCAACTATCGATAAGCTGCTTGCAATAGCAAATAATTATCTAATACCTGCGGTTGCTTCACAAAGTAATACACAAGATTTACCCGAATATGCAAATCTTAAACAAGATTATTTCGGTATCTTATGTGATGTTCTTTTGAAAAAGGAAATTACAACTTCAATTGAGCAGTTTATTGAAAGAGTAGATTGAATGGTTTTGAAAAAGGTGGGAAATCAATTGCAGGAGCATATCTCTAAAGATAAATTAACAGAAATTATAGATGGTTTACATCTTCAAATGGTATCCTAACAATAAAATAAAATCATTCTTTATAATAATTATAGCAGAAAATACACTGTAAAAACTGATTTGAGTGTTGGTGCTTTTCAACAATGACCCCCAACCCAATTCAAAAGCGTTCACAATAATTTATCAATTGCCGCGTCTACTTATAATAGGCGCGGTGATTTTGTTTTTCGGGGACTTGACTTTTCGGAAATTTTGAGCATCTTTATTAAACCAAGCCGCAGGGTTAATATTTTGAAAGAGGTGCTTTTATGAAAATCCAAAAGCCATTGCCGAGGATGACTCCCGAAGAAACCGAAAGACAGCTTCGGTATATGAATGCTGTCATTATGTTCAAGCAGATGCACTCCCGTGGCATCATAAATGAAAAGGAACTGCATTTATGCAAGGAGGAGATGCTTAAAAAGTACAAACCGCCCCTTGATCCGTACAAAGATGAGGTGTAAAAATGACTCAATTTTTGCATTTGCCCCCCTCTCGATTTTTGTATCAAAATTAGCCGTCATCTTCAAATTGAGTATTCAAAAGGGATTTGCCTGTGAATGCTCAATATTTTTGGTCGCAGACTTTTACGTTCTGCGACCTTTTATGTTTTATGCAGTTATGCTTTCGGGTAACGATAACAGATCTATATTCCCTATCTTATATATCTCTCTGGACTTGCAAACAAGTTGAATCGTTCCTCTTATCTGCTGTGTTGCTGAGTTTAATTTATAAAAGTCAACGCCACCGGTGTTTCCGATGGCGTTTATCATTACTTCTTGCAATAGATCTTGATGGCTTCGGCAACAAATTCCGCAGTACCTTCACCGCTTTTATCGATGCTGTTTTTGAACCGCTCGTCGCAAATGTACATCTGTCCGAGCCCTGCAAGGATTTCATTGGTACAGTGATAAAAATTCACCGTGATATAGTCCTGCAGTTTCTTTACGAGCTGCTGTGCCGTTTCGCTGTCGGCACTTTCGCCGCATTTCTTGCACTCAGCAAATTCAGCAAAGACACCGTTCATGCCGGCGAGAACGTCATTCCATTTATCTTTGGAATATCCGGCAGTCTTTGCTTGGCTCTCCTTGTAGGCGTCGGTGGCACCCCAACGCTGCTTCGCCTCGTCCTCGTATTGCTGACGGGCGGTTTCGTATTCGCTGTTATCGAACGCACTCATTGTGATCTCTCCTTTTTCTGCTTGTTCCAGAGCTGCGATCAACCGTTCCAGCCGATCTTTCTTCAACGTCAGCAACCGCTTCTGCTCTGCAAGCGCTTTTTGTTTATCGTAATTCGGCGAGGCGAGGATCTCCACAATACTTTTCAAAGGAAAATCTAACTCACGGTAAAACAAGATCTCCTGCATCCGTTCCAAAGATGCTTCGTCATAAAAGCGATAACCATTTTGCTCGTCCACATAGCACGGCTTCATCAAACCGATCTCGTCGTAATAATGCAGTGTGCGCACACTGACACCGGTGAGAAGGCTAAATTCTTTGATTTGCAGTTTCATATCTTCACCTCAGCTGTGAGTATACACTATAACGTTACGTCAGAGTCAATACTATTTTACACTGTTTTTTGTAAAAGGTAAAGGACGCGGGACCGTGCCACATCACGGCAGAAGATATTAGATTTCTTCTGTTTACATGCCTTTTCTTTGTCTACTGCGATGCAACGGTTGATACAAGTATAGATTTGGCGGCGCGTTTGAATATCCGTATCCGTATTGGAAAGAATACCTAATATCAAATAAACGGAGGTAATGAAATGTTCAAACACGAAAAGTTGCTATTTCATCCCGTGGAGGTGGAGAGACCAAATCCGCAGTACGCGGCACTTTTGCAGGAACAGCTTGGCGGAGGAAACGGCGAGCTAAAGGCGGCGATGCAGTATATGTCCCAGAGTTTTAGAATAAAAGATCCCGAGATCAAGGATCTGTTCCTTGATATTGCGGCGGAGGAGCTCGGTCATATGGAGATGGTGGCACAGACCATCAACCTCTTAAACGGTCACGATATCGATGCCACAAAGGTGCCCTGCGGTGAGATCCAATCTCACGTGCTCCTTGGCTTAAATCCGGGGCTGATCAACGCTTCGGGTTATTCCTGGACGGGAGATTACGTTACGGTTACGGGTGATCTGTGCGCTGACCTGCTCAGCAATATCGCATCCGAACAGCGTGCAAAGGTGGTATACGAATACCTTTACCGCCAGATCGATGACAAAAAGGTGCGTGAGACCATTGATTTTCTCCTTAACCGCGAGGAAGCGCACAACCAGATGTTCCGTGATGCCTTTAATAAGGTGCAGAATTCCGGCTCCAACCGTGATTTCGGCACCACTAAAGCCGCAAAGATGTATTTCTCCATGTCGGATCCCGGCCCCAACGCATTCGCCACGGGTGATACCAAGCCTGTTTCCTTTGAGTGATAGCAAAAAGCCGCTGAGGGGGGAGTCCTCTCAGCGGCAATTTTCTGCTCTTATTTTATCTTTACTGAAGCCTGTACGAGGCAATATATTCTACACCGTCTTTATGTATTAGCTTCGGATCTTCCTGCACAAATAAAACGTCCAGACCGTTTTCTTTTGCGGTAAGTGCAAAATGGCAGAGCGCGATACCCATATCGATCATCTGCATATCAAGCTTTCCTTCGTGACCGAAGCCTTTACTGCGCTTGAGATAAAAGTGAGCAGTATGATCCGCTACAACGACGCGCCAAGGCTGTTTGTTTACTGCCGAAGGGGCAAGTCTTACCATTTCCAAAGGCTCGGCAAATGTGCCTGCCTTTTCTTTTGTAAGTGGCATATCAAACGAACCGTCAAAGAACAACTCCTCAAAGGTCAGACGTTCATCTGCTTTGATTGCCTTTCGCATCATAGTTTCCCTGATGGACATTTTCTTTGCCGTATAGCCGATGGGAGTGGCACAGGGCATCATCTCATTTTCACCAAGTTCCATTGCCTGTTCAAAGGCAGAGCGATTCATTGTACCGCCAAGCCATACGGTGCCAAGTCCAAGCGACTGTGCATACAATACAAATTCCTCAAAGGAGTAACCAAACGCAACACTTGCTTTCGGCACGTTTTCAATTTTTCCGCCGACGTACAAATCCGTACCGCTTACAACGGGACAGGTCAGACCGTCTTTCTTGGCATCGAGAAGTTTGAACTTAACGGGAAGGTTGAAGGGGTTTTGAATTGTATTCGCATACGACAGGAGTTGTTCCTTTACGCTTTCATCAAGCGCTCTGCCGTCATAGGTGCGAACGCTTCTTCTTTTGGTTATCAGTTCTGCAATCTTATTCATTCTTCGCCCTCTTTAGAAAGTATCTTATAAAGAATTTTATATAGCAGCAAACCTTCCTCTGCAGTAAGATTGGTGCAACCTGCGACCTTGGCGGGGATGTCCACCGCCTTTTCCTTTAGCTCTTCACCGCTGTCGGTAAGGAAAACGCTGACCGAACGCTCGTCGGTGGTACTTCTTTTGCGAATAACGTAGCCCTTCGCTTCAAGGCTTTTGAGCACGGGAGTCATGGTTCCCGAATCGAGGAACAGCTTTTCGCCGAGAGCCTTAACCGTGATCTCCTTTTCTTCCCACATGACCATCATGGTAATGTACTGCGTATAGGTGATATCCAGTTCGTCAAGGTACGGACGGTATCTTTTGACCACCTCACGGGCAGCGGCATAAAGAGGAAAGCATAACTGATTTTCAAGCTTTAATGCATCGTATTTTTTGTCCATATTTTAGCCCTCTTGATCAATAACGCTCTTTGCAAAGGCAGAAACATCTGCAAGGTCTTTTTCGTTCGGTCTGCCTTTGTGAATTTTTGCAAACTCGCCATGGCAATGGAATTCCTCGTCCGCAACAGCAACACCTACGGTGTCCGCTACCTTCTTAACAGGCTTTTTCATAGATTTCATCATAGCAGACGTGCCAATGCATATGATCTTACCGATATTGTCCTTATTTTCGATAATAAACTTCTTTACCGCCTCGTCCACATCAAAGGCATAATAAGAACAACCGAGAAAGAGTATATCGGTTTTCCCGTCAATCGGGCAAGAAATATCTTTGGATTCTGCGGATACAGCCAAAGCCACGGCGTCCGCTAATTTTTTAGTGTTACCCGAACGGGTATAGTATCGAACGGCAATAGTCATACTTATGTCCTCATTTACGTTGATTTGCTTTCATTATAAGCTTTTCTTACGGCAATTGCAAGTTGGTCAGTACAGGAGGTCGGTCTTCTGCCGCAGGTGTTACCGAGTAACTTTTGCTCGATCTCCTCAACAGTCATACCTTCCAGCAGTTTGGAGATCGCTTTCAAGTTCCCATTGCAACCGCCATAAAACTCAATATTGGTGATTACGTTATCGTTAATATCAAAACTGATGATCTGCGAGCAGACGTTTTCGGTTTTGCATTCGTACCGCATTACAGACACTCCTCGATTTTTGCTTTGAGTTTTTTCATATCGGTAGGCTCAAAACGGGCCACGATCTCGCCGCCCCTGTCAATGAGGAATTTGGTAAAATTCCATTTTACGTTGCCGTTGTTTTTATAATCCTTGTCGGCCTTCTTAACAACGCCCGACAGCATCATTCCCATAGGCGACATACCGAATCCTTCGAACTTGGTGTTCTCGGTCAGCCACTTGAAAAGCGGAATAGCATTCTCACCGTTTACATCAACCTTGGAAAATTGTGGGAAGGTAATTCCATAACGACCGGTGCAGAAGGAATGAATTTCCTCATCATCGCCGGGTGCTTGACCCCCGAACTGATTGCAAGGGAAATCGAGAATTTCAAAACCTTTGTCCTTAAACTCATCATAAAGATCCTGCAGTTCATCATATTGCGGAGTAAAACCGCACCCTGTGGCGGTGTTGACGATAAGCAACACCTTTCCCTTATAATCGGAAAGAGAAACTTCGCTGCCGTCCTGTGCTTTCACCTTGAAATCGTAAATATTCATAACAAGCCTCCATTTATCGATTACTCAATTAAATTGAGCTCAATTAATTATAGTATAAACAACCTTCTTTGTCAATAGTATCGGGGGCGATGTCTTTTTTATGCAAAAATTCTCAATCTTTTTTCTTTGTCTAAATCTGCCTGAAGTATAATAAACCGAAAGCATGTTTGATTTTCTAACAACTTGTCATACAAAAACTACAGCCTTACCGATTTCAACTTACAAGCTCCCAGCCGTCAACGATAACTTCTTCATTTTCGTCAAGATGAGTAACTATCCTGTAACGGTTACCGTTACCGTTTATGCTTCGGGCAAATCCATCCTCAAGTGCAATAACGACATCTCCGTTTGATAATGTTGCCGTATACATATATTTTTCTCTGACACTTGTAATCTCCTCAAACACTTGAATCCTCTCCTTCATTTTAAACACAACATTTCAATTCGTTTTACTCCGTTAATGTTCTGTTCTTATCAGCGCATTTTTATATGTCAGGCAGATTTTCCAAAAACTTCCTTTAGTATATAAATGACTTTTTGGTTGAAAAGTCACTTATTTCATTTGAAATTTACAAATTATTCATTTTATTTCATCTTATTCCACGCCTTTACACGCTTATCCAAACATTGCTTCTGATAAATCTATTGCGTTAATTCTGCGAAAATGATATAATGTGATTGATTTAGCATCAGATTATCAACAAAAACCAAAAATATAAAAGGAGTGCTAACAATGTTACTGGTAAACGTAGACTATATCAGCGGCAAAGAGCTTAAAATGCTCGGTCTCGTAAAAGGCAGCACAATTCAATCAAAACACATTGGCAAAGATATTACTCAAAGCTTCAAGACCATCGTCGGTGGCGAGCTGAAGGCTTACACTGAGATGATGAACGATGCAAGAGAACTCGCAACCCAAAGAATGATTGAAGAAGCTGAAGCACTCGGAGCTGATGCTGTTGTAAATATCCGCTATGCATCGTCTGCCGTTATGCAGGGTGCTGCTGAGGTTATTGCATACGGAACAGCAGTAAAATTTATCTGATAAAGTTAATTCAGTTATCAGGTACATTGTATGATAAAAAGTAAAATTTAATTTAAAAACAGCTCGCCTATGATAAATATCAACGGCGAGCTGTTTTCTCCTAACACATACAAAACTTATTTTAATGAGCGCGGAAAGTGGTCGGACTTCATCAAAAGCGGAGGCAAAATAAAACCTATCGCAAAGATAAACATTGAAGAATGTGAAACCGACACAATAACATTCACGACACCCAAAAACACCACACTACTCTTTGAATTAAGCATTTGACCGTAAATCAACCAACGGTATGTAGACTTTTTACCGCCTTATGCTTACAATAAAACCGAAAGGAGGCATTGATATGGATTTAGCTAAAATCGGTAAGTTTATTGCTGAGCGAAGAAAAGCTGCAGGACTTACACAAATGCAGCTTGCAGAAAAGCTTAACATTACCGACCGAGCTGTTTCCAAATGGGAAACGGGCAAATCTTTGCCTGACTCATCAATAATGCTCGAGCTTTGCAAAGAGCTTAAAATTACGGTAAACGATTTATTGAACGGAGAGGTGGTAACAATGGAAAACTATGATAAGAACGCAGAAAAAGCACTGCTTGAAATGATTAAGGAAAAAGAAAAAGCCGACAGGCATCTGCTCCGGCTTGAAATAGTAATAGGCATGCTGTCGGTATTCATACTGCTCGCTATGTCTTTTATCGCAAGCTTTTTGGAGATGGAAGAATGGAAGCGGATAGTGCTTATACTCGTAGGCTTAATCCCCTGCCTTATCGGTGTCGGCTTTGCAGTTAAGATTGAGCAAACCGCAGGCTACTACAAATGCAGTAAATGCGGGCACACATATGTACCGACATTCAAAAGCGTATTCTGGGCAACGCATATGGGCCGCACAAGAAAGATGAAGTGCCCAAAATGCGGCATTAAAAGCTGGCAGAAAAAGGTAATATCAAAAGAGTAAAAAAGATGCTCGGTAGTTTTTAATTACCGAGCATCTTTTATATGTTATTTACAATCCTGTTTATTTTTTCAATAAGGCTCACATCAAGCCCGCCAATCGGATTTGTTTCGAGCTGTTTTTCGCTCAATATACGAAGCCAAGTTGCCGCCGCGGCATACCTGCCGTAATCATTTGAAAGGTGGAATGTGTCACGGCAAAGCGACAAGCCGCCGTTTGCATAATTAAACTCGCTCACATTCTCACGAAGATGCTGTATCACCGTACCTGCAGGTATAAGCGTTGCATCAATAAGCTTTGCCGCTTTTTCGGAAGCGGCGACAATACTTTCAAACATTTTTCGGCTGTCACAACCGTAATTCACAAATCCGGGATGCTCCGAGCCGTTTTCATAACTCCAGGTCTGATGAAAACACAGCTTCGCCTGTGGCTGTTTTGTCCTGACACAATCCACAAGGCCTGTCAGATACGGCTCATATGTTTCAAATATACCGCTGTATGCACTCGCCTGCTGAAAGGTGATAACGTCCCACTTATCTTCTGCCAAAGCTTCTTCAATGCTGATTTTTCGCTCTGCGACGTTTCCGTTTATCTCATAGTCATAGTCCGCATTATTTTCGTTCGCGTTATGCCAATGTGTCTCTAAACTGCAACCGCCTATAAAAAGGTTTGCAGTATATAAATCAACTCCGTGAAGCACTGCCAGACGGTGCAGAAAGAAATGTGCATCAGTTGAAAAGCTGTTACCAATCGACAAAAGTTTCATATTCCGCTCCTTTTGTCAAGCATTCTGTTTCTGAAATAAATTATAAGGTCTGCACTGACCATTAAAAGATTGAGGAAATAGAAAAACAGCACATACCATTTCTCGCCAATTGCCGCCATATACGCTTCATTCAAAAACTTCGACACTATACCCGCTATGTATCCGATAATTATAAGGCACAGAAACACTGGGCTTTTGCCCTTTGCGGTACGTGCCCTATATGATTTGATAACATTAAAAGGCCACGAAGCACCAAAGCACACTATCATTATAACTTCTGTAATTTCAGCCATATTTTCGCCTCCCGCTTAATACATCAATAATAGGCCGTTGATGCTACTTAACGGTTTCATATTCCCAGTCGATTATTCCGCCAAATTCTTTTACATTTGTGTAGCCGAGGTCGGCAAGTGCCTGAGAAGCAATCTTACTGCGTCTGCCGCTTCGGCAATAGACGAGTATAAGCTGTGACTTGTCGGGCAGCTCTTTTTCTGCCCTGTCAGCTATTTCATACTCGGGTATAAGTATTGCGCCATTAATATGCCCCGAGTCGTACTCCTCCTGAGTACGTGCATCAATTATCACATAACCTCTCTCGGTGTCCATAAGCCTTTTCGCTTCTTCTTGCGATATCTGCTCGTAGCTCACAGCTGTTGTCGCCTCGCTTTCGTAATTATTATTTGTACAGCCTGAAAAACATATAACACATAAAATTATAACAACAGAAGTCGCAACAACTCTTCTTTTCACTTTCAACCGTCTCACTCCCGAAAAAAGCATGTGCTTATTATAACACGATTCACGCTGTCAGTGAAGCCTTTTATTAAACTTTTTGCTTGCCGCACGCACGGATAAATATACAACTGTCCATATCACGAAAAACAATACTGCAAAAATCGCCGTAAAGATGACTAGCACCATAGGTTCAAACGGAATCCACGAATTTGCTACATAGCAAACAGAATATGCCGCATAAAGAGAGCCAAAATGGCACAGCAGAGATTTGACAGTACTCCAATGCTCAATCTGATTGAATACGGTTACACCTGCCTGGATAAAAGCGAGCAGATAGGTTGATGTAATTGCAAGCAATACCTGAGTGCCGCTTAACGAAAACCCTTCAACCGTATACTGTAAAACCATAAAAACAATGCCGACTACAATCGGACCGAAGCCCGCAAATATAAGTCCTCTGTGGAAAAACTCTTTTACGTATTTATTCATTATAATCCCAACCTTTCTTTAACTGCTTTAAGCTGTCTTCTCGAAACATAGTCCGTGTAGCCGTTTTTGAAGGTTACACGAAGTGTGCCTGAAATTGACGAATCAAACCTCTTGATCATTCGGATGTTCGCAATACAGGATTGATTGATTTTAATAAACCGCTTATCCGCTTTTTCCTCAACCTGATAAAGCCTGATTTTAAGCTGCAGCTTTTCTTTCTCCGTCAGAGCATACACCTTGTTATCTTCAACCGTAAAACAGCACACCTGTCCTATGTCAATCACTGTTGCCGTTTTGCCCGAAAAGCCTATCAGCGTTTCCGATTTGTCTGCCGCAAGCTTTTCAACAGCCTCTACCGTTTCGTTTCTTTCATGAGCATAAACTATGATTTCTTCCTCTCTGTCTCTATCAATGATTACTCTGCATTTCATCGTAGCCCTCCTTTCAGCTCAAGCATAATATTTTACCGCAAAAAAATCAACAGCAACAAAGTATTCGGTATTTAATCAGAATTATGTGGTAAAAAATCAGCCGCAAGAGAAACTCCTGCGGCTGATTTTTAAATTTAAATCTCAGAAATCAACTTTATAATGATGAATAAAAACTCCAATTACCTTGTTATAATCAAGCACGTGCATAACTGCACCATCCTCAGTTTCAAGGAAGGTCATACCCTCTGCCTCAACATTATCGCCGCCGACATCTCTTACTGCAGCAACAGCAACTTCGCCGGTCTCAATATCAACACTGAGTATGTTTTTGAAGGTGGCATTGTCTTGTATATCCTCAGAAAGATAGAGTGTACCCTTATAAAATTCTCCGCCCTGTATGCGGTGTATTGTCTCGATGCCTGTCAAGTCAATTTCCTTTACAAGCTTCATAGAATCTGCTGTATCGTAGACATATATTGTCTCTATATCCGTCCATTTTGAAGCATAGAGGTAACCGGTCTCGGTATCAACAGCACACCACGGTACACCATCGGTATATATCTCATTGGGCAAATCATAGATTTCTCCCGTAGGCTCAAGGGTTTCGGCGTCAAACACAACTATACAGGCATAGACTTCATCGCCGCCTTCAACGGGTGCATATATCTTGCCGTCGTAATAGCTGATACCGCCGATATGGTTGTTACCACGCTTGGAACAGGACTTCGGCAACGGATTGATATGCGAATCGACAAGTTCTATACCTTTACAGTCAAACTTTGCAAGAGCTGTTAAATTCAGTGCACTTATAGAGCCGCTTGTATAGTAGTATTCGCCATCTGTCGTGATTCCCTGCCCCATAAGAAGTGCCTTTTCAAACACAAACGTATCCCTTGAAACAAGCTCTGCCGTATCGGTGCTTGCAGCCTTAGGACTTGTAAGTAAAGTGATAAGAAGCAGAGGCAACGTAAGAACCCACCATATTTTTCTGATTATGACCATTTTGTTTTCCTCCTTATTTATCTTGCGGATAGGCAATTCCTATCATTTTTCTGATCTCGTCCATCTGTTTTGTTATGTAAAGAGTCTGTTCACGAGTAACGATCGGGCTTTCTGTCAGACCGGATGATACACACTTGCAGAAATGTGTTATCTGCTCCTCAAAACCGTTGCCGGCATACGGTACAGATATTTTTTCTGTCCGGCCGTCATTGAAATAAAGGTCTATCTCCTGCGGAGCGTAGAAGCGACGTAGATAAGCATAACCCTTACTGCCGTAAACATAGCCTTCGTTGGGCTTACGAAGAAGTATGGCACTGGATAAATCTGCAATAGCGGAATTACGATACTTTATCAGCACACAGGTGTGACTGTCAACTCCGTCATATGCCGAGCAATGTGCGCTCATCTGCTCAACATCCTTGCCGAGATACCAGCTTGCAAAGTTGAGGCCGTACACACCGACATCGAGAAGTGAGCCGCCACCGTTTTCCGCTTTAAAAACATGATGCCCCATCTCATCTTCATCCATTGTGTAGCAGAATTTACCCTCGACACCGAGAATTTCGCCAAGCACACCTCTTTCAACAAGCTCGAGCATCTTTATTGTGCCGGGCACAAGTCTTGCCCACATAGCCTCCATAAGAAGCACACCGTTTTTATCAGCACAGCGGAACATTTTCTCTGCCTCTGCCGAGTTTACCGCCATCGGCTTTTCGCAGATTACGTGCTTGCCGCCGTTCATCATAAGGCAGGAGCAATCTATATGACCCGAATGAGGCACGGCAATATAAGCAACATCAATAACATCGGACTGAGCCATTTTCTCATAACTGTCAAAACGATACTTAACTCCAAATTCATCGCCGAATTTTTTTGCACCTTCTGCAGTCCTCGAAGCAACAGCAACAAGCTCAGCACAATCAACGTTGGCAATCGCCTGAGCAAAACGGTGAGCTATCGTACCGGTACCGACGATACCGAATCTGATTTTTTTCAACTTTATCACCGGACTCTCGTTTAGTTGTAGTTATATTATATATGCTAATGAAGAAATTGTAAACCTTTAAACGAAATATCTTTTTATTCGCCAAAGCTCTTATAAAAGCTCAAAATTTTTCATCATAGATATTTCTGCAATACACTCTCACATTTCTACCTCGGGTAAATATATTGTTTAATAAATATTACGGCTTGTATATGCAATTTGCACTATATGAAGTCAAGTTTTTTTACTATTTATTATAAGAATATAAGATTGACAAGAGGCTACTATTAATTTATAATGTTTTTGTTACTTTAATTTTACTTTGAATTTTATTCATCCATATAAACGGGAGGAAAAATGAAAAAAATAGCCGCTTTAATTGTAAAAGGACGGTACATATTGCTTATTGCAGCAGTAGTACTCAGTATAATATGTGCCGGGCTGTCACTCAAAGTCAGTATTAACAATGATCTCACTGTTTACCTGCCTGATGACTTTTCAATGAAGCAAGGTCTGGACATTATGAACGATGAGTTTCCTGCTCTCGATCAGGCGCAGACGATACGCGTAATGGCGCAGGGCTTGAACGAATCCGAAAAGGACCAGCTTCTCGACAAGCTCAAGAGTATTGAAAATGTCAGCAGTGTCACACACAACAGCAGCAGCGAATATAACAAGGGTGACAAAACACTCTATGTTATAAATACATCATTTGCCTATGGCTCAGAGGAAGAGCTTGCTATTGAAAACGCACTCACAAACAAGTTTTCAGACTACAACATTACCTTTAAGAATGACAACCCCGGTGATGTGGAAATCCCAATGTGGATTCTTCTTTTTGCCATCTCTCTTGTAATAATAATTCTGATTGCTATGTGCGGCTCTTGGTTTGAGCCTCTGCTTTTCCTGCTTACAATCGGCATTGCTGTAGTTATCAATGCCGGCACCAACATTGTACTCGGTTCAATCTCAAACGTAACTCAATCTATTTCGGCAATACTTCAGCTTATACTTTCTATGGATTATTCCATAATTTTGATGAACCGTTACCGACAGGAAAAAGCTCTGCAATCCGATAAGAAAAGTGCTATGAAATCAGCACTTGTAAACGCATTTTCTTCCGTAGCAAGCAGCGCTTTCACAACAATAGTCGGCCTGCTTATGCTTGTCTTTATGCAGTTCAAAATCGGTTTTGATATCGGTATCGTGCTTGCTAAGGGCGTTTTCATCAGTATGTTATGCGTATTCACCATACTGCCCGGACTCATACTTATATGTGACAAAATAATAACCAAAACATCAAAGCGCGAACTTGCACTTCCTATGGGTAAGCTTGCAAAATTCAGCCACCATTTCCGTCACATTTTTACGGTCGTCTTTATCGTTGCGTTCGTAGTCTTCTATATTCTTCAAAACAACACACAAATTGCATACAACCTAGAAATGTCCGATCCGATAGCAGATGTTTTCCCTCAGACAAATTCAATTGTTATGATATACGAAAACACTGATGAGGAATCTGCAGCACAGCTTGCAGAACAATTTGAAGCTGATGAAAATATTAATCAAGTACTCGGCTATCCTAATCTGCTTGGTAAGGAATACACGGCAAAAGAGATGATTTACTCAATTGACGGTCTGAGCACAGCCTTCGGTGTTGATATAGCTCAAGGCTTCGAGCTTGATGAATCAATGCTCGGCCTGATATACTACAGCTACTATGACGGCACAGCAAAGCCTGTATCAATGAGCGATTTTATCACCTTCCTTACGGAAGATATTGCAAACGATCCTACATTCGACAGCTATATTACCGACGATATGCGTGTTCAACTCGACACATTTAAAGCTTTTGCTGATGCCGATGCTCTTACAAAACCTTTGTCCGCCAAGGCTCTTGCAGAATTTTTCAGCATGGATGAATCAACAGCCGAAAGTATGATGTTACTTTATTACAGCGAAAACGGCGGTACCGACTACGGCACAATGACACTCGGCACATTTGCCGATTATGTCATAAACAACGTATCAAAAAATAAAATGTATGCTGATATGTTTGACGAAGACACTCTTGCCCAATTGGAAATGTTGACACTTTATACCGACAAGGACACTGTCACAACGCCGAAGAGCTATGAAGAAATGGCAGAGATGATGGGCATTGAAGCAAATCAGATGCGTCTTCTTTATATCGCTTACTCTGACGAAAACCTTAACGTTGACATTTTCGGCGGTGCTTCACGCAAGTTAACTCTTCAACAGGTAATCAACTTTGTTGTAAACAACAGCGACAGATTCTCTTCAATGATGAGCGAAGAAGACCTGCAGCAGCTGCCGCTTGCACAGAAGATTGTCAACGGAACTGCAGAGGGCAAAGCATACTCACCCGATGAGCTCGCAAGCCTTATCGGTATGGATGCGGCTCAGCTCAAACAGCTGTATCTGCTCTATATAACCGAGTGTGGTGACACATCAGCGTGGAAAGTTTCGGTCAAAAACTTGCTCGACTGTCTCAACAGCGGTGTGCTTGACCGACCCGAATATTCAACAATGATCGAGCCGGATATGAAAGCATCACTAGGCAGTGCACAGACAATGGTCAATGCTGTTGTCAGCGGTATTAAACTCAACAGCAGCGAAATGACTGACCTTCTGACTTCTCTTGCCGGTGAAGATATGCTCGACAAAGCAACCGTTGACTTGATATATCTCTACCATTCAAGCAATGCCGCATTTGATCCCGAGTGGAAGCTCAGCATTGAAAAGCTGTTTGATCATCTTTCAACAAAGCTTATAAACGACCCCGCATTCTCACCCGTTATAGGTGACGATATAAAAGCTCAGCTCGGCGATGCAGGCAAGGCACTTAAGGACGGTGTGTCGATGCTTAAGGGCAACAAATATTCGCGAATGGTGCTCCAGACAAGCTATCCTGTCGAAAGCGATAAAACAAACGCTTTTCTCGACAGAATAAACGCTTTTGCAAATGAAAACTTTTCCGGCAAACTCTATCTCGTCGGTATGTCACCGATGACATATGAGATGTCCGGCACATTTGATAAGGAGCTGCTGTTTATAACTCTCCTTACAGCAATCGCAATATTCATTATAGTTGCAATTTCCTTCCGTTCCATGATAATACCGCTGATACTCGTACTTCTTGTTCAGTGTGGCGTATTTATCACGGTCACCGTCATAGGTTGGCAGGGCTTCAGCATCTACTTCCTTGCACTGCTGATAGTTGAATGCATATTGATGGGCGCAACGATTGACTACGGCATACTGCTCACAAACTACTACCGTGAAAGCCGCAAAAAGTTCGGTCCGAAAGAAGCTCTTGCAGAAGCGTATAAGGGCTCAATTCACACAATAATGACATCCGGTCTTATTATGGTGCTCGTCACTGCAATAATCTCAAGCTTCTACAGCGACCCGACCGTTGCCCAGATATGCCGTACGATCTCTATAGGCGTTACTGCAGCAATACTTCTGATAGTATTTATTCTCCCCGGTACGCTTGCCGCATTTGACAAGCTGATAACCAAAGAGCGCAAAACTTTCAGAAAATCAAGAAAAAAATAACAGCACATAGAGTAAGCCTCTGCCAAATCCGGGTGAGGCTTACTTTTATATTCACGAGCCTCAAATCGACACAATTCCGCTTTTTAACAAATAAAATTGATAAAAACGATATCCAAGCGTAGTTTTTTCTGTTGAATAAAGTATTCATGAATGATATAATTACTTATAATCAAGCACAATAACTGAGTAACAGCAAAGGAGAACCGCACTATGTCAGATAAAGAAAATGCAAAAAGTATTTTTGATATTACATCGGGTAAGCTTCGTTTTATGCTCATAAGTATCTTCGGTAATGAAACTGCAGCTGATGAAATAATGACTAAGATTTATTCCGATGTTTTTTCCGCAACAGAAGCTCCGACAGCAGCGGATGTTTTTGCAAAAGCCGCCGAAATATGCTTTAATCAACTCGGCGTGCCCGAAAAATCAGCTGCAGCTGATTTTTCCGTAGAGGATATGCATTCTTTTTTTGAAAGCTGCGAAAACTTCAGTACACCTGTGCCTGACGAAGGCGTTGCCGCCGTTGATGCACTTAACGCCCTCACAGATACTCTTGACCCTGTATCAAAGCTTATTGTCTGTCTGAGAATGTGTTTTGATATGACTATAGACGAAATAAGCTGCTTTGCCGATAACAGCGAAGCTGTTATCACAGCACTTTTCAATGCCTACCGCAGCATTATGCCGAATGCCGCTCAGATTTGTATGAGCACACCGTCTCTGCAGGGTCTTCCTGTTCTGCAGCTTGTGCGCATCTCATTACTTAAGCAAAGCTTTAACACCAAAACGCCCGACTGCTTTTTTGACGGTCTGTTTACCGAACCTTATTCAAATGATGAGCAGCCGGTAACTGAAACAGAGCAATCGTCAATTGAAGACATCTACAGCGATTCGCATCCGAATGATAACACTATGAAAATCCCTTCAGATTTTGTTGTTGACCCCATTGCAGACTTTGAAAGCCCGGAATGGTCTTATGTCAAAAACAAATTCGGCTTCGACTTTTCCGATGATAAAAGCATGAGATTTTCCGAGGCATATTCTTTGATTGCACAGGGATATACGTATTCAGCTAAAGAGATTCTTTTCTCAATCAACCGTGATGCCCCCAACGCCGCATCCTTTCTCGGCTTGCTTATGATTGATGCAGGTGCCTCTTCGCCTGATGATTTGTTGCATATACATATTGATTATGCCGTTCTGCCGAGCTTTAAAGCCGCCGATTACTACGGCAACAGCCAACTTAAGGATTTCCTCGGCAATCTGCTCAGCAGCCGTGTACATCCCCAACCGACCAAGCCGACAGTCGCTCCCGTTGAATCGCCCCAAGCTCACAAGGACGATATTCCAAAAGTGCCTGTAGAGAATACTGATAAACCTGCCGACAGCAAAAAGAGCAATACCGGTCTTATAATCGGAATTATTGCAGGTGTCGCAGTATTGGCAATAGCAGCAGTTGTCGCGATACTGTTTGCCACAGGTATGATATCGATACCGGATAAAAACAACGTCTCAGAGGAAACCGTGCCTTTGGTTGAAGAAACAAATGCAACCGAAGAACTTGCTACAATCCCTCCCGTTACAACTGCACCGCATATAGCAAACACTATTGCACAAGGCACATCCACCGTCACTATTGACCGTATGGAAGAAAACAAATTTGAGTTTCGACCGACGCAAAGCGGATATTACGCTTTTGTATCTGAAGAATATAACCTCGACCTTGCGGCTGAGCTCTATTCCGGCAGCAGCCGTATAGCCTACGATGATGACAGCGGCAACAACACAAACTTTATGGTAATAGCTTACTGCGAAGCTTTCACCCCTGTAACGCTTTCTGTTTTTGAAATTGAAAACGGCAGCGGAACAGCCGATGTTACTCTCACTATATATAAGCTAAGTGACAGCGAGGGCGAAGCACTTAAAAAGTACTGCGAATATTGCCAAAGCCGTATTACAATAACCCCTTCTGAAACACTTTATTTTGACCATTCGTTTGACAGCTCCTATACATATCTCAGCTCTACTCTCGAGCTCATTCCCGACGATTATTATATAGACGAAAACGAACGCATTCTCTGGCTTGCATTTATGAGCGAGTATGACGGCGAAAGCGGCTATATCTGGTACCCTAAAGAATATTGATCTTATAATAAAATTTGCCTCACACGGTGATTAAATACCGTGTGAGGCTTTTTTTAATTATTAAAACAGGATTGAAGAAAAGAAATTGATAATAAAGCTGATAAACGCAAAGATCCAATCAAACAGGAAGAAGCCTGTGCCAATATCGCTGTCTTCTGCTGTAACAGTTACGTCAAAGGTACTGGTTTTTGTAATACCGCCTTCTGTGTAACTGACGATAACGGTTTTTGTACCTTCATTCGATGAATCGAAACCGCTGAGAGTATAATCTGTTACAGTTTTACTTGTGCCGTCGGAGTACTGAGCTTTTATGACGAGGCCTGCGTTGTCAAAGCTTTCGCCGATTAAGTATGTTGTTTTAGTTGGTAATGAATCAACCTCGATATTGGAAAGAGTTTTTGCTGAATCATTGCTAACAGAAAAGCCGTACTTGCCTATGCTATCTTTTTTAGATGAACCCATTAAAACTTTAATATAATATGTTGTATCATTCTCCAATTTTACTTTTGAAGATAAATTACTACCTAAACACGCAATCTCTTGATTAAACTCATCATAAATATACAAATGAAGATAATAGGAATCCAGATATCCGCCTTCGGAAATATCGTAATTCTTAAACTCCACTGTATAATTTGTATTTTCTGAAAGAGTTGTGAACTTGAACCAATCCACATCGCCTATTCCATCTAATGAATTTGTGTAGCTACTATTTAAGTCTATTGAAGTTGCTTTGTCTTTTTCATTTGAAACCGTATCAAATTTATATGATAAAATTACAGCATAATTACCTGTGCTTTCCTTTTTAGATGAGCCCATTAAAACTTTAACATAATATGTCGTGTTATTTTCTAATTTAATATTTAAAGATGCACTACTGCCTATACACGCAATCTCTTGATTAAACTCATCATAAATATACAAATGAAGATAATAGGAATCCAGATATCCACCTTCGGAAATATCATAATTTTTTAATTTAATAGTATAATAAGCATCATCAGAAAGTGTGGTAAACTTAAACCAATCTGTTTCGCCTGCTTTGCTCAATGTGCTTACGTACTCAACACCATACTGCGGGATGTTTGTTGCTGTGTTCTTACTGCTGCCTGCTTCAAGCTCGGTTGCAACAGCGAAGCTGTTGACTGCAAAAGCTGAAAGCATCATAACAACAGCCAACAAAAGCGATAATAACTTGCTCGTTTTTCTCATAAATAATTTCTCCTTTTTAATTTTTTGCCTTTTAAAAGCAAGCAAATTATATCATTATTGATATTTAATGTCAACTATAATATTTAAAATCATTAATATTTATTCTTTTACTTGATAAAATAAATCAAAACACGCTGTGAGGTTGTTTTATGATCAATTTTAAGATGATAGGTCAAAGAATAAAAGAAGGCAGAAAAGAAAAAGGCTTCACTCAGGAAACTTTTTCGGAAATGATTGATATATCTACTGAGCATTTGAGCAGAATTGAGAACGGTGCATACAGACCGAGTCTGAGCCTTATTGAAAAAATCTGCACTGTACTTGAAACAACTGAGGAATCGCTTATGTTCGGCACAAAAAGCGAAGCTGAGACTGCCGCTAAGCTGGCAAATAAAATAGCCTGCCTTCCATCCAAGAAGCAGCAGGCAATCGAAAACATAATCGACCTCATATCAGAATAACGTTTATTATATGCAAAAACTGCAAGCTCACCTTCGGTAAGCTTGCAGTTTTATTTGTTTTAAGACTTATTTATACTTGGGTCTCTTTACATAGCTTGTGTGGAGAACCTCATGTGCCTTGTGGCTGTTGGGCTCGCCAAGGAACTCAGCATAAATTCTCTTAACAGCCTCACTCTCGTGTGACTTTCTCTTTGGAAGGTTCTTGTCAGCCTCATAGAGAGCTGCTGCACGTCTGCCCTTAAGGTCAACAAAATTATGAACAACTGCAGACTGAATCGGCTGACCGCCGCCGTTTACACAACCGCCGGGGCAACCCATGATCTCGATGAACTGGTAATCGGCAGTACCTGCCTTAACCTTCTCCATAATCTCATGTGCAGCTGCAGCGCCGCTGGCAACTGCAACCTTGATATCCATACCTGCAACTGTGTAAGTTGCTTCCTTGATACCCTGGCCTCTGACCTCTGTGAAGTCAACACTCTCAAGCTCTTCGCCTGTGAGAACCTCAACAGCTGTACGGAGAGCTGCTTCCATAACGCCGCCTGTTGCGCCGAAGATAACTGCAGCACCTGTGCCTTCACCGAGCGGATTGTCAAACTCTTCGTCGGGAAGGTGGTTGAAGTAGATACCTGCTGTTTCGATCATACGTGCAAGCTCACGTGTTGTAAGAGCGTAGTCAACATCCGGATAGCCTGAGGCTGCCTGATTGTCACGCTTTGTTTCAAACTTCTTAGCTGTACAGGGCATAATACCGACAACAACTATATCCTTCGGGTCAATACCCATCTTCTGTGCATACCAGGTCTTGGTTATTGCACCGAACATCTGCTGGGGTGACTTACAGGTTGAAAGGTGATTGAGCTGATCGGGATAATAGTGCTCACAGTATTTGATCCAACCGGGTGAGCAGGAAGTAATCATCGGAAGTGTACCGCCGTTCTTGACACGGTCGATAAGCTCATAGCCCTCTTCCATAATTGTAAGGTCAGCTGCAAAGTCTGTATCGAAAACCTTGTCAAAGCCGAGTCTGCGGAGAGCAGCAACCATCTTGCCCTGAACGTTTGAGCCGATGCTCATACCGAAGCACTCGCCGAGTGTAACACGGATTGAAGGAGCAGTGTTGACAACAACAAACTTCTCAGGATCGTTGATAGCTGCAAATACTGCTGCTGTATCATCCTTCTCGTAGATTGCGCCTGTCGGGCAGTTAACGATACACTGACCGCAGGAGATACAGGAAACATCAGCAAGGTCCTTATCGAAAGCAGAGCTGATGTGTGTGTCGAAGCCACGTGCGTTTGCACCGATTACGCTTACCTTCTGCTGGTTACAAGCTGCAACGCAGCGACGGCAGAGGATACACTTGCTATTATCTCTTACCATATGAGCAGCTGAATCGTCAAACTCGAATGCGGGCATCTCACCTGAGAATGCATTCTCATCATCAACGCCGAATTCCTTACAAAGCTTCTGAAGCTCGCAGTTACCGGAGCGGATACATGAGAGACACTCTTTTCTGTGAGTGGAGAGAATAAGCTCAAGAGTCATCTTACGTGACTGTCTTACCTTCTCTGTGTTTGTGAAGACCTCCATACCTTCGTTTACGGGGTAAACGCAAGCTGTAACAAGGCTTCTTGCACCCTTGACCTCTACCATACAGATACGGCAAGCACCGATCTCGTTAATATCCTTGAGATAGCAAAGGGTGGGAATCTCGATACCTGCATAACGTGCAGCTTCGAGAATTGATATACCGTTAGGCACACTTAAGGGCATGCCGTTTATTTTGATATTTACCATTTCCATTTATGGCACACTCCTTTCGTTTATTTCTTGTAAATTGCCTGAATCTTCTTACAGGAATCCATACATGCACCGCACTTGACACACTTCTCGGGATTGATTGCGAAGGAAGCAAGCTTGTGACCGGGAGCGATGTAATCTGTTCTTGCAATTGCGTCTGCAGGACAAGCTCTTGCGCACATACCGCAGCCGATACACTTCTCAGCATCGATATAGTAGCGGACAAGGCCCTTACAAACACCTGCGGGGCAAACCTTATCGACAACGTGTGCCTCGTACTCGTGTCTGAAGAACTTGAGTGTTGCGAGAACAGGGTTGGGAGCAGTCTGACCGAGACCGCAGAGTGAATTCTGCTTGATATAGAGAGCGAGCTCTTCGAGCTTGTCGAGGTCTTCGAGAGTAGCCTTACCCTCTGTGATCTTCTCGAGCATCTCCATCATACGCTTTGTACCGATACGGCAGGGTGAACACTTACCGCAGGACTCATCAACTGTAAAGTCGAGGAAGAACTTAGCGATATCAACCATACAGTTGTCTTCGTCCATAACGATGAGACCGCCTGAGCCCATCATACAGCCGATTGCTGTAAGGTTATCGAAGTCGATTGCAGTGTCCATAAGGTGTGCAGGGATACAACCGCCGGAGGGACCGCCTGTCTGAGCAGCCTTGAACTTCTTGCCGTTGGGGATACCGCCGCCGATGTCTTCGATAACTTCGCGGAGTGTTGTACCCATCGGAACCTCAACAAGACCTGTGTTTGTGATCTTGCCGCCGAGTGCGAATACCTTTGTACCTGTTGACTTCTCTGTACCCATTGAAGCAAACCACTCAGCACCGTTGAGGATGATCTGAGGAATGTTTGCGTAGGTTTCAACGTTGTTGTTGTTTGTGGGCTTGCCGAAGAGACCCTTGACAGCCGGGAAAGGCGGACGGGGACGGGGCTCACCACGGTTACCTTCGATAGAGGTCATAAGAGCTGTTTCTTCACCGCAGACGAATGCGCCTGCACCGAGACGGATGTGAAGATCAAAGTCAAAGCCTGAATCAAAAATATTCTTACCGAGAAGGCCGTATTCCTTAGCCTGGTCGATAGCAAGCTGAAGACGCTTAACAGCAATGGGATACTCTGCACGGACATAAACATAGCCCTCGGTTGCGCCGATTGCGTAACCGCAGATTGCCATTGCTTCAATAATACAGTGGGGATCGCCTTCGAGAATTGAACGGTCCATAAATGCACCGGGGTCACCCTCGTCAGCATTACATACTACATACTTCTGGTCTGCAGCATTCTTTGCTGCAAAGCTCCACTTGAGGCCGGTAGAGAAACCACCGCCGCCGCGACCGCGGAGACCGGAATCCTTAACGATTGAGATAACCTCTTCGGGTGTGAGCTGGTTAAGACACTTCTCAAGAGCCTGATAACCGTCGTGTGCGATATATTCATCGATATTTTCGGGATCGATGACACCGCAGTTACGAAGAGCTATTCTCTTCTGCTTTGCATAGAACTTTGTCTGCTCAAGGGACTTGACGGTATCCTCCTGAACTGTCTCTTCATAGAGAAGTCGGGTAACCATACGGCCCTTGAGGAGATGCTCCTCAACGATTTCGGGAACATCTTCTACTTTAACTTCGCTGTAGAAGCAGCCCTCGGGATAAACTATCATGATGGGACCGAGAGCACAAAGGCCAAAGCAACCTGTCTTGATGACCTTGATTTCATCCTGAAGTCCCTTTGCTGCGATTTCGCTTTCGAGCTTTTCAATTATCTCATTGCTGTGAGATGAAGTACAGCCCGTACCGCCGCAGACAAGAACGTGGGAACGATACATTTTGTTTCCTCCTTGTTATTTGGTAACAGCGCCGACTGTGTATTCTGTAACGATATTACCGTTTACGATATGATCGGTTACAATTTTTGCTACCTTTTCAACTGTCATCTGAACGTATGTGACCTTCTCCTGGCCGGGTACAAATACCTCAACAATGGGCTCATACTGGCACATACCGATGCAGCCTGTCTGTGAAACCGTTACACCCTTGAGTGAGCGGCGTGCAAGCTCCTCTGTGAAGGCATTCATTACGGGACGTGCGCCTGCTGCGATACCGCAGGTAGCCATTCCGACAACAACGCGGGTCTCGGTGCTTCCTTCACGGATAACGACCTTGTCCTTCATTTTGTCTCTGATTGCTGCGAGTTCTGCCAATGACTTCATAGTAGTTTCTTTCCTTTCCTATGTTAAGTTAATTGATTATACTGTTCATTAAGATATTCCTTTATCCAAAGGATAACCTCAATGTTGTTTAAAGGTACATCACCGAGAACAAGTCTCAGCTCCTTTGTGTCGAGCTCAACTCTTCCCTCTTCGGTCTGATGAGTGAAGATAAACTCTGTGTCGGGGTTACACTGTATAAGCGTTACCACCGTTTCGACGATATCTCCAAGCGGAGCCGCGTCAATATGATTTTTGAAGAATGTAGCCGAGGTCGTTGTGCCGTGGTTGTCGGGATAATCCTCATAATGTCGGGATTCAATCTCCATTCTGCCACCCGTTTGCTCTGCCGCCATTTTGAGTAGCGGAATACCAAGTCCGACAGGTCTTGTCGTTCTGGTTGTTGTGAACGGGTCGGTCACCGATTTCAGAAAATCAGGCTTCATTCCACCTCCGTCATCCGATATTGAAAACTTAAGCATATCTGCTGTCTCGATTATTTCAATCTCAACCGCACTTGCCTTTGCTTTTATCGAATTTTCGGCAATATCAAGTAT
>JAZPYN010000015.1:0-7737 GCA_045544155.1 Acutalibacteraceae bacterium | reverse complement strand
TTTTCATATCAAAATACGTTTGCCCGTGTGCGTATAAACGGGGAGCGGATGACCTTATCCGTAAAAAGGAGACAAAATGGCAGAAGAAAACAACACTGTACTTGACGGTCAGGAGCCGGGCAGCGGTACCGAAGGCGGTACGACATGGCAAAAAAAATCAGCGAAAATCCGATAAGGATGATCGCTGATTTGATAAAGCTGTTATATCTTTGCGGGGGGAGTGCGGTGCTTTCTTTCTTTGTGATGAGGTTTGGGCTCGATGTTGCCTGCCTTTGTGAGGGCGATTTTTGTAAGCATGGGACCTACAAGCTCATATACAAGAACGGAGAAAAGGACGATGTTTCTTATCATTGAGCCTACTTCACCAAGTTCCATGGCTGTAACAGACATACCGAGTGCGACACCGGCCTGTGGTAAAAGTGTGATGCCGAGATATTTGGTAGTTTTTTCGTCGCATTTTACAACTTTTGCACTGGCATATGCACCGAAATATTTACCGATTGAGCGGCTTATAATATATGCGGCACCGATGCCGATTATAGCTATATCGGTAAAAACTCTCAGCTCAAGCTCTGCACCGCTGAGCACAAAGAAGAGTGCAAAAAGCGGAGTTGTCCATGCATCTGTCTTGTCCATGATTTCTGCTGAGAAATCGCAGAGGTTGCAGAACATTGTGCCAAGCATCATACATACAAGAAGTACGGAAAAACCTACATGCACACCGAACACTTCGAACTTGCACATTGATATTGCAACGGTGAAAATAACGCAAGTGATTGAAAGGCACAGACGCTTGCTGTTTGAGCTGAAATGACGCTCGAACCAGGAGAAGAGCATACCCATAAGCGTGCCGAGAAGAAGTGAGCATACAATTTCGATAATCGGCTCAAGGATGATTGCTTTTATACTTACTTCGCCGTGTTCGATTGCTTTTGCAATACCGAATGATACGGCAAAGATTATAAGACCGACAGCGTCGTCGATAGCAACGATGGGAAGAAGTAAGTCTGTCAGCTTACCTTTTGCTTTGTACTGACGTACAACCATAAGAGTTGCGGCAGGTGCGGTTGCTGCTGCGACAGCACCGAGGGTAATTGCCATTGAGAGCGGAAGCTTCTCTTCACCGAGTATAAAGTGAAGCCCGATAAGAGCTGCATCAACAAGCAAAGTTGCGACTAAAGCCTGTACAATACCAATGAATGTAGCTTTGCCGCCGATTTTTTTGAGCTGTGACAGCCTGAACTCGTTACCGATTGCAAATGCTATAAAGCCGAGAGCAACCTGAGAGAAAAGCTCAAACGATTTTACACTTTCCATTGAGGTAAAACCGATACCTTCAATGCCGAGCCTGCCTATGCAGTAGGGGCCGATGAGTATACCTGCAACGAGGTAAGATGTGACTGAGGGCAGACCGAGCGGCTTTGCAATACGAGAAAGCAGCAGACCTGCACCGAGTGCGAAGGATAAGCCTAAAAGTATTTCCATAGTATATATTCGCCTTCATTTCTAAAAAATATCCTGAAAGTAGGGCAGGGGCTTGCTCCTGCCGAAGTTGCTGAAAAAATCCTATGAAAGTATAGCACAATGACCTTCAAAGTCAATCGCAAATTTGTTAAAAATCAATAATGAAATTTATAATTTTTTGTTTATTTTTAAACGGGTGATTTTTTGTCTTTACAAAAATTTCACTGTCAATTTTTGATTTTTTGTGTTAATATATACGTATAACATCTGAAAGGGTGGCGGATTGATATGAAAAAAGTGCTTTGTGTTTTACTGTCGGTTGTATTGCTGGCGGCTTCGTGCCTTTGCTTTGCACAGGGCTACAGTTTTGATGACCTTGATGAGGGCGTTTCCGAATATCCGGTTATCATTGTGCCGGGCTACGGCGGAGCAGGTCTTTTTACCGAAGACGGTGAGCGAGTCTGGGGACCGGATATAGGCGCGATGGCACTCGGCTTGCTTGAGAATATTGCAAAAACAGGGCGTGCTCTGGGTAATCTTGTTATGGGTGATGCCCAGCTTATCGGTGAAGTTGTCGGTGAGCAGGTTGTTGATAAGCTCGGCATTCTCCGCTGTAACGATGACGGTACAAGCGTTTATCCGCTTCGCCCGATTTCTGTTGAGGCGGCTGAAACCAATACTGCTGCACTGAATGAAAAATTCCCCGACGGTGCTAATACATATGAGCTTGAGATTCAGACAGAGCTGAAGAAGTATCTCGACCCGTCACGCATCTATAATTTTACGTGCGATTTCAGAATGGGTGCGGAGTATAACGCAAATATGCTGCGCGATTATATCGACAGCGTGCTTGAGCACAGCGGTGCAGATAAAGTAAATATCTATTCTCTCAGCCACGGCGGACAGGTTACGGCGACTTATCTTGCACTTTACGGTGATGATAATAAGGTCGATAATGTCATTATGACTTCTCCCGCAATAGGCGGCGCAGGTATTGCTTATGATCCGTTTGCAGGTGAGATTGATTTTGATGAGGAAACTCTTATCAGATTTATTGAGCAGGGTGTTATGATTGAAGAAGATATAAACTGGCTTCTCAAGGCAAACTGGCTCGGTATTCTTGATGATATTCTCTATGCGGTCAAGCCATATTTCTATCAGGTTATGGGAAACTGGGGCAGCATATGGGACTTTATGCCGCTTGATAAGTACGACGGTGCAAAAGAGCTTCTTCTCGACGAAACAAAGCACGCAGGTCTTATCGCAAAGAGTGACCGTTTCCATTATGATATATTCCCGACAATAGGCGATAGACTCCGTTACCTTCGTGAAGAGTACGGTATGAATATCTCGATTATCGCAGGCTACGGCAACAGAATTATTTCCGGTATGAATGAGGATTCCGACTCGATCATCACTCTCTCAAGTGCTACCGGTGCAACAACTCCTCCCTTCGGTCAGAGATTTGCTGACGGTTATGTGCAGCTCAACGACTGCGACGGCAAATACAAAGTTTCACCCGATATGACGGTAGATGCTTCAACCTGCTATCTGCCCGACAATACCTGGTTTATAAAGGGTATGTTCCACGCATTTGTTGTATTTGACGATTATACTATGGAGCTTGTTATGAAGCTTCTTCTTACCGATGAGATAACCGACGTTTATTCTGACGAGCGTTTCCCGCAGTTCAGGGATTCGACAAGTCTTTGTCACTCGGTATGGGCACATTTTGATAACGATGTTTCCGGTTACATAAATTCCGATTCAAAGAAGCTTGTTGTTACAAATATCTGTGCGGATTCTAATATCAAAGTTACTGCAGTTGTATGCAAGGGGCTTGACATTAAGTTTAAGGTTGACCCTACCGTAAAGCTTGCCCCCGGTGAGAGTATTGAGCTTGAGTACGTCGGCGAAATTCCGCAGGTAAGCGGCAAGCAGGCTGACGTTACGGTTTATTACCTTGCGGATAATCTCACTCCTGCAGGCTACCGCACACAGGGGTATACTGTTATGAACGGTGAGAGCGTTGAGGGTGGAGACGGACTTGTAAACGTCGGCGGTGAACCTGTTATCGGTGGTGCTCTTGCAAATCTGCTCAAGTCTCTCGGGCTCTATGAGTTTATTACAATGGTGGTTGAAGTGCTTATGTTTGCATTCTCAGCTATAAGCATCTGATAATTTTTCTCCGTAATGTCAAGGCGGCATTACGGAGATCGTTTTGGAGTTGATATTATGTTTGTTGCAATCAAAAACTTTTTTACAGCTTTGCTTGCCCTTATATTTGGTGCAGCACCGTTTGGCGGTCAGATGCCTGAAGAGCGCAAGTGCAACCCCGAATTTAACGGCACGTTTCTTCAGTCATGGGAGAGCAGTACATGGGACGCTGAGCGTTGGTCTGAAGAGGTAGACAATATGCTCGCTGACGGCATTGAGTACCTTATTCTGCAGGATATTGCGAACATGGATGCAAACGGAAACTGGATCGTTTACTATGACGAAAGCCTGTCTGCTTTTGACAATGCAGTAAACGGCGGTGATGTTGTCGGTGCAGCACTTGAAGCCTGCAAGGGCAGCGGAATCAAGGTGTTTGTCGGTCTTGCAATGTGCGATTCATTCTGGCTTGTCGGTAACTTCTTCGGCGATTATACTCTTATCTGCGATGTTGCCGCAGATATGGTAAGAGATATATATGCTAAGTATTATAAGGATTATCCGACGGAGTTTTACGGCTGGTATTTCACACCTGAAATAAACAATATGATCAACTGTGCACCGCTTATGGGTAAGATGGCAAAGGGTATAAACACGGTTATTGATGCGATAAACGAAACAGAGCAGTCACTTCCTCTGCTTATAAGTCCGTTTACAGCCGACTACCTTTCATTCGGCAAGGCTGCCGCCTATGCCGATTGGCTCACATTCTTTGAAAAAGTCAACTGGCGTGACGGCGATATTATTGCTCCGCAGGATGCGGTAGGTGCAGACTGGATTGATGAAAGTGAGCTTGTGCGTATATGGGAGATGTATTCTGCCGCAGTTGATAAAATTGATGCAGATGTAAAGCTCTGGGCAAATGTTGAGAATTTTGATATCGCAATAGGTCCGAGCCCGTTAGGCGGTATAATTCTCCGCGGTGAAACGGAAAATATCGAATCCGTTACGGCTACGCTTGACCGATTCACAAGGCAGATGGATATAGCATCGCGCTACTGCGAAAACATTATAACCTTCTCATATTCTCATTATTACAGCAAATCTATGGTAAAGCCGTTTTATATTGAAACATATCACAACTATGTAGCAAACGGCTATGTGCTCGATTCACAGGCACCGACAGCACCTGCAAACCTTGCAAAGTCGGCAGATGAAAACGGTGTAACAATTGCTTGGGATGAGTCAAACGATAATTTCGGTATCGCATATTACAGGGTTACAAAAAACGGTGAGTTTTTCACAAGAATTGAGAATTACAAGTGGGATTATCCGCTTGAGGTTACAGATCCGCAGGGCACTGAAAGTGATGCCTATGCTGTTGTTGCCTGCGATGCGGCAGGTAATTTCTCAGCTTGTGCAGAGGTCTGATTATGCAGTATTCAAAAGAGCTTGAAATAAAATATGACGTTGACGTGTTTGTTGCAGGCGGAGGTGCGGCAGGTGTTGTTGCGGCTGTTGCTGCTGCCCGTCAGGGTAAAAGGGTATTTCTGGCAGAAGCGACAGGCTGCCTCGGCGGTATGGGTACAACGGGACTTGTGCCCGCTTTTGCTCCGTTCAGTGACGGTGTGAATACCGTTGCATCGGGTATCGGTTTTGAAATCAGGCAGGCACTGAAAAATACGGTGCCTGTGAATTCATCCGAATGGGGCAGTCGTTGGTCAACAATTGATGCAGAAGAATTGAAACGCGAATATGACAAGCTGCTGAAATCGGAAAATGTGGATTTTTGTTTTTTCACTTCTGTTTGCGATGTCGTGTGCGAAGACGGACGCATTAACGCTGTTATCATTGCTTCGAAAAGCGGTATGTTTGCCGTAAAAGCAAAGGTTTATATTGACTGTACAGGTGACGGTGATTTGTGTGCCCTTGCAGGCGGTGAGTTTGAGATTGGTGACGAAAACAACTGTGTTATGCCCGGAACACTTTGCTCTTTGTGGGCCAATGTTGATGACAGCAAAGCCGGCGGTGGACAGGGACGATATATTGAGCAGGCGTATAATGACGGAGTGCTTACTTTTAAGGACCGTCATCTGCCCGGTATGTATTTCAGACGCAACTCTGTAGCGGGCGGCAATATAGGTCACCTGTTTGGCTTGAATCCTCTGGACGAGCGTTCACTTACCGAAGCAATGGTCTGGGGCAGGCAGTCTGTGGTTGAGTATGAAAAGTATTACAAAACCTATCTTGAAGGTTATGAAAATATGATATTGTGCGCTACGGCAACTGTGCCCGGTGTACGCGAATCACGCAGAATAGTGTGCGATTACATGCTCGGATTCAAAGATTATCTTGAACGTGCAGTGTTTGATGATGAAATCGGCCGATACTGTTATCCCGTCGATATCCATGTGATGAACACTGATGATGAAGAGTTTGAACGGTTTTCAAAAGAATACGATATCAGGTACGGTGCAGGTGAATCCTACGGTATACCTTACCGCAGTCTTGTACCCGTTTCGTTTTCAAATGTGCTGGTTGCAGGTAGATGTATCGGCACGGACAGGCAGATGCAGGCATCTGTACGCGTTATGCCGGGCTGTTTTATAACGGGTCAGGCGGCAGGTACTGCCGCAGCACTTGCCTGTAAAACACAAGATGTCAGGCAGGTAGATACGGCTGAGCTTCAGACGGCTCTGAAAAACCTGGGGGCATACCTTCCCAATGCAAAATAAACAGATTTACAGTGTTGATTTTTGTGTCGGTTTGTGATAGCATAGTTGACGTTATTTCAAAATTAAAGGACGGCGTTATTTCCCCTGATGAAAAAGAAAACGGTCAAGACGGCTTTTATAAAATCACTGCCGGTTTTCGCAGGATATATAGTGCTCGGTATAGGCTTCGGTGTGCTTCTTGCAAAGGCGGGCTACGGTATCTGGTGGGCACTTGTGATGAGCGTTACGATGTACGCAGGCTCTATGCAGTATGTTGCGGTCAGCCTTCTTGCAGGCGGTGCTTCACTTATTTCTACAGCTGTCACAACTCTGCTTGTGCAGGCACGTCACCTTTTCTACGGTATTTCGATGATCGACAAATACAAAGGAGCAGGACTTAAAAAGATTTACCTTGCCTTTGCTCTTACGGACGAAACCTATTCACTTTTGTGCGACGGTAATCATCCGGAGGGTACGGATTTTCACCTTTATCAGTTCTTGCTTTCGCTTTTCAATCAGTCATATTGGATAATGGGCTGTCTGCTCGGCAATTTTATAGGTACTAATGTTGAGTTTAACTCGGCGGGTATCGAATTTGCTATGACGGCGATTTTCGTCACTGTTTTTGTTGAGCAGTGGAAGAGTACAAAGAATCACATTCCTGCCATAATCGGCGTAGTTTCCACGGCCGTCTGCCTTGCTGTTTTCGGCAGTGAGAATTTCCTCATCCCTTCAATGCTGGTGATAACGATCCTGCTTTTTGCTTTGCGTAAGCCTCTTGAGAAAAAAGAGGAGGTGAGCGACGGTGAGTGATTTTCAGCATTCCGCGCTGATTGTTGCTGTTGCCGCTGTTATTACGGCACTTCTTCGCGGACTTCCGTTTATAATCTTCTCCAAGAAAACACCTAAATTCATAACCTTCCTCGGTAAGTTTCTGCCATTCGCGGTTATGGGTATGCTGGTCGTTTACTGTCTCAAGGATGCAACATTTACCTCGTTTCCTTTCGGCTTGCCCGAGCTTATTGCGATAGTCGGCGTTGCTCTGCTGCACTTATGGCGAAGGAATACACTTCTGAGTGTTGCGGGCGGTACGGTTTTCTATATGATTCTGGTGCAGTTTGTGTTTAAATGATGTGAAGTAAACGAGCTTTACAAATTCGGATTTTTAATGTAATTATAAAAATATACACGTCAACAATATGTATGTTGGTTGAACTCTTATTCAACAAAATACGGTGTTTTAAAAAGCTGTGTAAAGTAAAAATGAACTGCCCCAAATTGTGCGGACAGTACAAAAAAGCCCTTATGGCAGAAATATTTAGTTAAGCGACATACTGACTTCGTTTTTCAAGCGGAGTCAGTTTTGTTTTTAATTGGATTCTTTCGTTGTTGTAAAAGTGTATGT
>JAZPYN010000014.1:0-64537 GCA_045544155.1 Acutalibacteraceae bacterium | reverse complement strand
GTGACCTATACCGATTTCATAAAGCTTATCATATAACTCTTTGGGATAAATATCTCTGTACTTTGCGTATTCGGCAGAGGTTTTGCCAAAGTCAAAAGCATTGCCGTTATCGATGTTTTCTATTTTCACATTATCACACCTTATTCAATATGCATTCTGTAATTCTTTACTTTATAAGTCACAGAGCCGTCACGCTTGGAGTGTTCACCGTAGCTTTCAAATTTCAAGCCGCACTTTTCCATAACTCTGCCCGATGCAGGGTTATCGACAGCATGACTTGCGATGAAATCCTTTATGCCGTGAACCTTGTGAGAATACTTAATAATTCGTTTTGTGGCTTCGGTTGTGTAACCGTTATTCCAATATTCATATCTTATGTTATAACCGAATCCCCAGGCTCCATCATCATTTCCCATCGGACCTATGCTGATACTACCAATAAGAATATTGCCTTCTTTTATAACTATTCCCCAGTTAAAATCTTCTTCAATCGGAACTATATCGTTGATCCAATGTACGGTTTGGCTTATATCGGTATAAAGAGGATATGACATAAACTTGTTAACTCTCGGGTCGCTGTGCCATAAAAATGCTGTTTCAGCATCTTCAGGAGTTAACGGTCTTAAAATAAGTCGTTCTGTTTCAAGAACGGGAGTTCTTTCATAATACAATTCTTGATTTGTTTTGGTCATAATAATTCTTCCTCTTTCATCTGAATTTTTGTAACCGAATCCAAGCATAATTCAAGAGCATAAGCAAAAGAATCGCCTCCCCAATTGCGTTCATCGTAATTCTCAACATCAGCAAGTGTATCTGCAGTAAATAAAATGCATCCCCATATCACATTACGAAAAGAAGCACACGCTGCAAGAGCCGAGCATTCCATCTCTACAACTTCACATCCTTCTTGCTTTCTGTATGTTACTTTTTCTTTTGTTTCACGGTAAAAACCATCTGTTGTCCACGTTATCACTTCTCTATAAGGAATTTTGTGTTCATAAAATGTATTTTCTATCGCTTTTAAAGCAACTTTATTTATCTCGATAAACCTTGACGGCTTCATATAGTGATATGATGTACCTTCATCTCTTAATGCTTTATATGGAATTATAAATACATTCTCATCAAAATCTGTGAGTGCACCGCAACATCCGCCTGTAATAATTTCGCGCACTCCATACCCTATTAGCCATTCCAATATCTGAACTGCTGAAGCAGCACCTACAGGCGCTTGACATAAGCAAACATCTTCTCCGTTATATTTGACTATATATATTGGATAATCCTTAGTTTCAGATGTAAACTCCCCTACTCTGACTCCGTCATGCAAGTGCGCATATTTTTCTATATACTCATCCAAAAAAGCAAAAACAGCCTTACGAGGTAAACTCAGCTTAAGATTTTCGTGTGTCGGCATTATAACTGCTGTATTATCCGTATCAAATTCAAGAATAGGAATTTCATTTTTTAATATCATTGTTTTTTTCCTTTCTCAATACGTCGAGTGTGTGGTGGGATAGGCCGATCATATCCTGTCTTTCGCAGGTTTTGAAATGGTATTTCAGATATAATTCATAGGTTTCATTATCCATTTTGTCTATTACTTCACGCATATGGCAGACATAACCGTCGGTTGCGAGAAAATGCAGCCTTTGTGCATTCATGTTTTCCGTAAGCTCAAATATTTCATCTCTGGTGTATAGCTTGAAAACTCCGTGCGGAGGAAAGAATGTTTCAAAGGTTTCGGTATCAATAAGACCGTCTTCAATGCTTTGCTGTACCTTATTGTTCTTAAAAATCCCCGTTAAAACAGAAGGGTCAACCATACAGTATGCAACGAAAACATATCCGCCACTTTTGGTGATTCGCATTGCTTCCGACAAAGCTTTTTTCTGGTCTTCAACCGTATAGAGATGATACATCGGACCGAGCAAAAGCGTTATGTCATAACTTGCATCGGGATATTCGGACAGATTGATTGCATTGCCTTGTCTAATGCTGACTATTTCATTAGGTTTAGTTTTAGCTTTGAAAATCTCAATGTTGTGCTCGATGAGTTCAACTGCATCAACCTCAAAACCTTTTTGAGCAAAGTAATGAGAGTATCTGCCCGTAGCGGCACCGATTTCCATAATCTTCATACCGTCTTTCAGATATTTTTCAATATACTTTGTGGTTGTAAGGAATTCAATTCTGCCGTGTTTCGATAAAAGACGTGAATCCTCATCAATACGGTTATAGAAATCTACAAGATGATCACCTGTTTTTACAGGTTGCTTTTTGAAAAGTTTCTTTTTGATTAAATCAAACAGTTTCATAATAGTTCTCCTTATAAAATGAATTTGGATATAAAAAACGGTGTAAGCAGCTGCAGATGCTTACACCGTTATAAACATATGGAAAAATAACTTTATCTATCCCAAAATGAATATAGAGGTATAAGCCTGCAAGCTGACTGATAATCATGCTGTGCAAGCCAATTCATATCCATATCAAATTTTGAGAAAAGATATGTGTTCATGAATTTACCTCATTTGGTTTTTTGTCACTATAACACTATAGAAGAAATTTGTCAAGTTTTTTTAAAAAATACTGCATCATATAATTTATGATGCAGTTAGAAATATTATTATGCGTTATTTGCTTTTGTTTCGCAGTAAAGGCAACGATAAACCTGTTTTTCTTTATCTGTAAGCTTGAAAATCTGGGGTAACTCCTGTTCAACAGAAGTAATACATCTCGGATTTTTGCACTTAATTACGTTGGTAAGCTTTTCAGGAAGTTCAAGCTTTTTCTTGTCAACGATTACTTCATCCTTGATAATATTTACTGTTGCATTCGGGTCAACAAAACCGAGAATATCGGTATCTATGACGATATCATCATCAATTTTGATAATGTCCTTCTTGCCCATCTTATTGCTCGGAACATTTGTAATCAGAGCAACGCGGCAATCAAGATTACCAAGACCGAGAAGATTATAAATCTTCATTGCGTTACCTGCGGTGATATGGTCAATAACAAAGCCATTTTTGATAGAATCTATTTTCATTTTTATTCTACCTCCAGAAGCTTAAGAATAAGTGCCATACGGATAAATTTGCCGTTCAATACCTGCTTAAAGTAGCAAGCACGAGGGTCATCATCGATAGCAACACTTATCTCGTTTACACGCGGCAACGGATGAAGAATTGAAAGGTCAGACTTTGCGTTGACAAGTCTTTCAGGATAAAGAATATAGCTGTCCTTAAGTCTGAGATAATCTTCTTCGTTAAAGAATCTTTCACGCTGAACACGTGTCATATAGAGTATATCAAGCTCAGGCATAACAGAGTCAAGATCGGTTGTCTGAATGTATTCAAGATTGTTCTTCTTGAGCACTTCTTTGACGTAACTCGGAAGCTTTAGCTCTTCGGGAGAAACAAGTATGAACTTGATATTTTTGTAACGCGACAGTGCGGAAATAAGCGAATGAACAGTTCTGCCAAACTTAAGGTCACCGCAGAAGCCGACTGTAAGATTATCGAGTCTGCCCTTTTCTCTGTAGATAGTGAGAAGGTCAGTAAGTGTTTGTGTCGGATGGTTATGACCGCCGTCACCTGCGTTGATTACGGGTACGGTAGCGTTCATTGCTGCTACAAGCGGTGCACCCTCTTTAGGATGACGCATTGCAATAATGTCAGCATAGCAAGATGTTGTTTTTGCAGTATCCGCTACGCTCTCGCCTTTTGCAGCTGATGAATTCTGTGCTGCAGAAAAGCCGAGCACATTACCGCCCAGCTCGTACATAGCAGCTTCAAAGCTGAGCCTTGTACGGGTAGACGGTTCAAAGAAAAGTGTTGCAAGCTTCTTGCCACGGCATTTTTCGCTGTATTTTGCAGGGTTAGCTATAATATCGTTTGCAGTATCGATAAGCTGCGAAATTTCGTCTGTATTGAGGTCGAGAATATCAATTAAGCTTCTCATATTATGCACCAATCCAGCTTTCATCACTGGGATTATTGCGGAATTTGATAAGTCTTGCAATATCTTCTGTTGCTATATAGCCTTCTTCTGCAGCGACTTCAGCAATTGTATCAAAGTCTGTAAGACTTACGTTCTTAACATTTGCAGCAGCAAGTCTGTCAAGACCCTTCTGCATACCGTATGTGAAGATTGAAGCAATACCGAGTACCTCTGCACCTGCCTCACGGAGTGCATCAACAACGTCAATAACACTGCCGCCTGTTGAGATAAGATCTTCAACAACAACAACCTTCTGACCAGCTTCAAGCTTGCCTTCAATTCTGTTCTGTCTGCCGTGATCTTTGCTTGAGCCACGGACATAACCCATAGGAAGACCCATAATTTCTGCAGTAATTGCTGCGTGTGCGATACCTGCTGTTGATGTACCCATGAGTACCTCAACCTCGGGGTAATGCTCTTTAATTACAGTTGCAAGACCGTTTTCGACGTCCTTACGTGCCTCAGGAGCTGTAAGGATAAGGCGGTTATCACAGTAAACAGGGCTCTTGATACCGCTTGCCCAAGTGAAGGGCTCCTCGGGACGGAAGAACACAGCCTTGATCTTAAGTAAATCTTTTGCAATAACTTTTTTCATCGTTCTATCTCCTTTAATTTATTAACCTACAAATTCCGCGACACAACGCTTGTATGCAGCAACAGGATCTTCTGCTGCAGTAATCGGACGACCGACAACAATATAGTCACTGCCGATTTCCTTAGCCTGAGCAGGTGTCATAACACGTGATTGATCACCGATTTCACCGTCAGCAAATCTTACACCGGGTGTAACTGTCATAAAGTTCTGACCGCAACGCTCGTGAACTTTGCCTGCTTCAAGCGGAGAACAAACAACACCGTCAAGACCTGCTTTTGCAGCATTGTGTGCATAGTGCATAACTACCTCATCAATAGGCTCTTTAATAAGAAGATCTTCTTCCATACGCTCCTGACTTGTAGAAGTGAGCTGTGTTACAGCGATAAGAAGCGGTCTTGTACCGTCAGGTCTTGTAAGACCTTCGAGACCTGCCTGCATCATTGAAAGCGTACCACTTGCGTGAAGGTTAGTCATATCAACATCAAGACCGGAAAGTACAGCCATTGATTTTTTAACAGTGTTAGGAATATCATGAAGCTTAAGGTCGAGGAAAATCTTATGGCCTCTTGCTTTGATTTCTTTTACAATTGACGGACCTTCAGCATAGAAAAGCTCCATACCGATTTTTACAAAAGGCTTGCAATCTGTGAACTTATCAAGAAAGCTCATTACTGCATCCTTGCTCGCAAAGTCGCAAGCGATAATTACGTCTTTACCCATTAGTGTGCGCCTCCTATTATTGATGAAAGATCATCTATTTTATATTTTTCCATAACTTTCGGAAGATTATCTATTATATCTTTGCAAGCAAAAGGATCTACAAGATTCTGTGCGCCGACTTCGACCGCTGTTGCACCAGCAAGCATCATTTCGATAACATCTTCAGCTGTAGCAATACCGCCCATACCTATAATCGGTACTTTGACAGCTTCATAAACCTGATAAACCATTCTGAGAGCAACAGGCTTTATTGCAGGACCTGAAAACCCGCCCATCTTGTTAGCAATAACAGGCTTTTTAGTCTTAAGGTCAATACGCATACCAAGCATAGTATTAATCATACTGATACCGTCTGCACCTGCTGCTTCACAAGCTTTTGCTATCTCAACAATGTTAGTAACATTTGGGGAAAGTTTGATGTAAAGTGGCTTTTTTGTTACATTACGCACCGCACTTGTTACCTCAGCTGCAGCTTCAGCCGATGTACCGAAGCTCATACCGCCGCCGTGCACATTGGGACAGGATACGTTAACCTCAAACCATCCGATCTGCTCCTGAGAATCAAGCATCTCAACCGTGTAAGCATAATCTTCAACAGAAAATCCGCTTACGTTAGCCATAACAGGTTTCTTAAAGCAAGCCTTAAGCTTGGGTAATTCGTCGGAAATTACTTTTTCAACACCGGGATTCTGAAGACCTACAGCGTTAATCATACCACTGTCGCATTCGGCAATTCTTGGTGTAGGATTACCGAAACGAGGATCTTTGGTAGTACCTTTAAAAGAAAATGTACCAAGGCAGTTAATATCGTAAATCTCAGCAAATTCATAACCGAAACCAAATGTACCGCTTGCAGGGATAATCGGGTTATCAAGCTCAATACCGCTTAAATTAACCTTTGTATTTACCATATTATTTCCTCCCTTTCAAGCACGGGGCCATCTTTACAGATTCGCTTGTTGCCGTATTTTGTTTTGCAGCTGCAGCCCATACAAGCGCCGAAACCGCAACCCATACGTTCTTCGAAGCTGTACTGACCGCTTGTTACGGCTGTAGCCTCAATAGCTTTGAACATAGGCATAGGTCCGCAAGTAAAGAAATAAGTATAGTCAATATTTTTCATAGCATCTGTTACAAAACCCTTAACGCCGTATGAGCCGTCAGCCGTTGTAACAGTTACATCTGCGCCGAGCGCCTTGAATTCATCCTCTAAAAATACTTCTTCTTTTGTATTGAAACCAAGAACGACAGATACTTTCTTGCCCTGTTCTGTAAGCTTTTTGCAGAGATTATACATCGGAGGTACACCTACACCTCCGCCAAGAAGTAAAGGCCTATCTCCGCTCTTGTCGAGATTATAGCCGTTACCGAGACCGACAAGAATATCAAGCTTCTCGCCCGCTGACATTTCGCACATCTGCTCTGTACCTGTACCGACTACTTTATAAATGATTGTTATTGTTTTGTCATCGTAATCGCAGATTGAAATGGGTCTTCGAAGGAATTTGCCATCAAGCTTAAGGTTAACAAACTGACCCGATGCGGTAATACCTGATGTATCACCGCAAAGAGTCATTTTATAAACATTAAGTGCAATTTTTTCGTTTGAGAGAATCTCATAAATACCCTGAGTCATGGTATTTCTCCTTATGCATCGATTGTTGAAATAAAGAGTGTTGTTTCCTCAAGCACATCAAGGAGTACCTTGACGGTATCAAGTGAAGTAAACATTGTTACATTATTTTCAACAGCACACTGTCTGATTTCGTGACCGTCTGAAAGTGCACCGACCGAGCTTGTATCTCTTGTATTGATAACGTAAGTTACGTAACCCTGACGGATTGCCTGAAGAATTTCATCGCTGCCGTCACTGATCTTGGGCAATGCGTGAGTTCTGATGCCGTTATCTTTAAAGAATTTAGCTGTACCTTCAGTTGCCTGAATGTTGAAGCCCATATTGTAGAAGCGGCGGATAAGCGGAAGTGCTTCTTCCTTATCCTTATCGGAGATTGTAGCAAATACGGTACCATAGTTCATAACATTCATACCGCTTGCCTGAAGTGCTTTATAAAGTGCACGTGTCAGGCTGTTATCGTAACCGATTGCTTCACCTGTTGATTTCATTTCAGGTGAAAGGTAAGCATCAAGACCTCTGAGCTTTGAGAAAGAGAAAGCAGGAGCCTTTACATACCAGCGCTTCTTTCTGGGTGCTACATCATAGTCAATGCCCTGATCCTTGAGAGACTTACCGAGCATACATAGTGTAGCAATATCAGCAAGGCTGTAACCGGTTGACTTTGAAAGGAACGGAACAGTTCTTGATGATCTGGGGTTAACCTCGATAATGAAGACGTTGTCATCTTTATCAACAATAAACTGAATATTAAAAAGACCTACGATACCTATACCAAGACCGAGCTTCTTAGTATAGTCAATGATTGTTTCCTGAACCTTTTCGGAAATGCTGAATGTCGGGTAAACGCTGATTGAGTCACCTGAGTGAATACCTGTACGCTCAACAAGCTCCATAATACCGGGTACAAATACGTCCTTGCCGTCACAGATTGCGTCAACCTCAACCTCTTTACCGACAATATATTTATCAACAAGAACGGGCTTATCTTCATCAATTTCAACTGCAGTGTTGAGGTATCTGCGAAGCTGTGCTTCGTCAGCAACAATCTCCATAGCACGACCGCCGAGAACAAATGAGGGGCGTACAAGTACGGGATAGCCAATTCTTGCTGCAGCTGCAACACCGTCTTCAATCTTTGTAACTGCCTGACCTTCGGGCTGAGGAATGTTGAGTGACTGAAGAACTTTCTGGAATGAATCACGGTTTTCTGCTCGCTCAATAGCATCACAGTCCGTACCGATAATCTTAACTCCTCTGTCACGCAGACCTTCTGAAAGATTGATAGCAGTCTGACCGCCGAGAGAAGCGACAACACCTTCGGGCTTTTCGAGGTGAATGATGTTCATAACGTCCTCTACACAGAGAGGCTCAAAGTAGAGCTTGTCTGAGCAAGTGTAGTCAGTAGAAACTGTTTCTGGGTTGTTATTGATAATAATAGCCTCGTAACCGCTCTTTTTAATTGTTGTAACAGCGTGAACTGTTGAGTAGTCGAACTCAACACCCTGACCGATACGGATAGGACCGGAGCCGAGAACAACGATTTTCTTTTTGTCTGAAACAATAGACTCATTTTCTGATTCGTAAGTTGAGTAGAGATAAGGAATGTATCCGTCAAACTCAGCAGCACAGGTGTCAATCATTTTGTATACGGGGAACATATCGTTCTCAACGCGAATCTCGTATACTTCTTTGCCTGTCACTCCCCAAAGCTGAGCAATATAATCATCTGAGAAGCCCATTTTCTTAGCTTTATAAAGAGTTGCTACATCACCTTTGTTTGCCTTTACCTCATACTCCATCATAACAATGTTCTTGATCTTTTCGATAAAGAGCATATCAATCTTGGTAGCGTGATAAATCATACCCATATCTGTGCCTCTGCTGATAAGTTCAGCAATTGCATAGAAACGGTCATCGGTACCGTTGACAATATATTTGAGAAGTTCTTCTTCGGTATAAGTATCAAACTTTTTCATATAAAGGTGATTTACACCTATTTCAAGTGATCGTGTTGCTTTGAGAAGGCTTTCTTCAATTGTTCTGCCAATACTCATTACTTCACCGGTAGCCTTCATTTGGGTGGAGAGAGTATTGTTGGCAGTTGAGAATTTATCAAACGGGAATCTTGGCATCTTTGTAACAACATAGTCGATTGTAGGCTCGAATGCCGCAGGAGTGTTTGCAATACGGATTTCGTCGAGTGTCATACCCATTGCAATTTTAGCTGTTACACGTGCAATCGGATAGCCACTTGCCTTTGATGCGAGAGCAGATGAACGCGAAACTCTGGGGTTAACCTCGATAAGATAGTATGAGAAAGAAAGCGGGTCCAGAGCAAACTGAACGTTACAGCCGCCTTCAATTTTAAGCGCACGGATAATTTTGAGAGCACTGTCACGAAGCATTGAGTTTTCTTTAGCTGTGAGAGTCTGTGTAGGACAAACAACAACAGAGTCGCCTGTATGGATACCGACAGGGTCAACGTTTTCCATATTACAGATAGCTATTGCAGTATCGTTTGCATCACGCATTACTTCGTATTCGATTTCTTTGTAGCCCTTGATGCTCTTTTCAACAAGTACCTGGTGTACAGGTGAAAGAGCAAGTGCGTTTTTAAGAATTTCACGGCATTCTGCTTCATTATCAGCAAAGCCACCGCCTGTACCACCGAGAGTAAAAGCAGGACGAAGGACAACAGGATAGCCGATTTCCTTTGCTGCTGCAAGACCTTCTTCCATTGTATTTGCAATGAGTGAAGGAAGAACAGGCTCACCGAGGGATTCACAAAGCTCCTTGAAAAGCTCTCTGTCCTCAGCCATTTCAATACTCTTGCTGCTTGTACCGAGAAGCTCTACGCCGCACTCTTTAAGAATACCTTTTTTCTCAAGCTGCATAGCAAGGTTAAGACCGGTCTGACCGCCGATGCCGGGAATGATCGCATCAGGACGCTCATAGCGGATAACCTTTGCAACATATTCAAGAGTCAGCGGCTCCATATATACTTTATCAGCGATAGTTGTGTCGGTCATAATTGTAGCAGGGTTAGAGTTGCAGAGTACAACCTCATAGCCCTCTTCTTTAAGAGCAAGACAAGCCTGTGTACCGGCATAGTCGAACTCAGCAGCCTGTCCGATAACAATAGGGCCGGAGCCGATAACAAGCACCTTTTTTATATCTGTTCTCTTTGCCATCTTACTTGTCCCCCTTCATAAGGTTAATAAATCTTTCATAGAAAGTTGAGCATTCGCTGGGTAAATACTGAACACCGTAAACGTTGTCTTTTTCACAGCTTATACCTTCAACGGTTTTATCAAATACATTAAGGTGTGTAATTTCAAGCTCTGTTCCGCTTATTGAATCTGCATCAACAGCATAACCGTGATTCTGAAGATGATTACGCAGAGTGTTATTTATAAGTGATCTTACCGAGTGGTTGCAGCCTCTGTGGCCGAATTTCATCTTATATGTCTTTGCACCGTATGCAAGTCCGATAATCTCATGACCGAGACCTACACCGATAATCGGGCATTTTCCTTTGAGTGTTTTTACAAGATCAATCACCGGCTGTACATCTTCCGGATTACCGGGACCATCAGAAATATATATCCCATCAGGCTTCATTTTCATAACTTCTTCAGCTGTTGTATCGTAAGGAACAACAGTAATATTACATCCCTTTGAATTGAGCGTACGGATAAGGCTGAGCTTAATTCCGCAGTCAATAGCCACAACATTGTACTTCATATTAGCTGTTCTTGAGTACCAGCGCTTTTTACAGCTTACTTTTTTTACTGCATCTGCAGGGATTTCTGTAGAGCTAAGTATCTCAAGTGCCTTTTCTTTTGAAGTATCTACTGAAGTAAACAACACTTTGCAAGTACCGTTATCGCGGATCTTACGTGTAAGTTCACGTGTATCAGGACCGCTGATACCCGGTATTTTATAGTCTTCCATAACCTCGGCAAGTGTTTTTGTTGCACGGAAGTTTGACGGAACATCATTATATTCTCTTACTACCAAACCGCCGAGTGTCGGTACTTTTGTTTCAAAGTCATCGTCTGCTGTACCGCAGTTACCGATAATCGGGTAAGTCATAACAACAGCCTGATAAGTGTAAGTCGGGTCAGAAATAATCTCCTGATAACCGAGCATAGCTGTGTTAAAAACAAGCTCACATACTCTCTCGCACTCGTAGCCGAAGCTGTAGCCGAAATACTCGCTACCATCTTCCAGAACTATTTTTCTGTTATAGTTCATTATTTTTTGCATATCCATACTGCTTTACCTCCGCATACAGTTAATTTACATTCACCAAAAACTTTTTCACCTTCAAATGGAGTGCTCCTGCCTTTTGAAAGGAATTCTTCAGGGTCAATATTATAAGACTTTTCAAGGTCATATACACAGTAGTCATCGGTTTCCGGTAAACCGAAACGTTTTCTGGGGTTAATAGCTAACAATTCAATCAGCTTTTCGAGAGTTATAATTCCCTCTTTAACAAGCTTTGTATAAAGAACAGGAAAAGCGGTTTCAATTCCTACAATTCCCATTGCACTGCCTTCAAGTCCTTTGGACTTTTCCTCTGCACTGTGAGGTGCGTGGTCGGTCGCAATCATATCAATTGTGCCGTCTTTTATTCCTTCAATCAACGCAAGTCTGTCTTCTTCACTGCGTATGGGCGGATTCATCTTAAATCTGCCCTCATCTTTTAGCATACTATCATTCATTACAAGGTAGTGCGGACCGGTTTCGCAGGTAACGTCTACACCTCGTTTTTTTGCCTCACGAATAATCTGTACACTTTCTTTTGTTGAGATATGACATATGTGATATTTGCATCCGGTCTCTTCAGCAAGTTTAAGATCCCGTTCAATCGGTTTCCATTCGCTTTCACTACAAATTCCTCGGTGACCGTTCAGTTTTGCATACTCACCGTCGTGAATATATCCGCCTTTAAGCAATGAATTATCTTCACAATGTGCAACAATGATTTTGTTAAGCTCTTTTGCCTTAATCATCGCAGAGCGCATCATTTCTTCGCTCTGTACTCCCCTTCCGTCGTCTGAAAAGCCTGCACAAAACTCAGCCAGACCATCAAAATCAGAAAGTTCTTCACCTTTCTGTCCTACGGTAATAGAAGCGTAAGGATGAACATTTATAACAGCATCGCGGTTAATTATTTCAATTTGTTCATTCAAATGAGATACGCTGTCGGGCACGGGATTAAGATTAGGCATTGAGAAAACATCTGTATAACCGCCTCTTGCACAGGCAGCCGTACCTGTCGCTATGCTTTCCTTATAAAAAAAACCCGGCTCTCTGAGATGAACATGCACATCACAAAAAGCGGGAAATATAAAGCAATTATTAAATAAAAAGTCGCTGCCGTCCCCCTGAATTGTTACAGCAGGGATAGAAGTTTTTGAGAGCTGGCCGTTCTCATATTTGAAGCAATTTTCAAAATATGCCTTCATACTTAACCCCTTTCTCAAAAAAAACCTTGCGACTCGGCAAGGTTTGATTACACCACAAAATCGGCAGCAGAAGCTGCAGATTAAATTATTATCAATCTTGCCGATGTCACTGCATCGCACTTAAAGATATCATTTGGATATATAGTACCATATATATAGTGCATTGTCAAGAAAAAACACTTTGATGTACCATACAAAAATTATCCCAATTTAAAGGAATTATTCATCAAAAATACTGTTTTGTAAAGCAAAGAGCTTTGCTCTGCGTACGGATTCATCCTCTTCATCAACAATATATTTTTCGTTGCTTTTTATAATAACGCTGCCTTCGTGAACTCCATTCGGCAAATCTGCAACAGGAATATTGGTCGTAATCATATTTTCATCTTCACAAACCGCAAAGATTCCTTCGAATCTGTCAACAATATACTTCATCATATCAGCCTCCGTTTTATTCAATAACAAGCTTGTCATCAATAACCTTTATCACAATATTACCGCTTTCAACTGTAGTATAATACGGAATATTTTTTTCATCAAGCATATTTGTAATTTCATCATGAGGGTGACCGTAGCTGTTATCAACGCCATAAGATATCACTGCAAATTCAGGGTTAACGGCATCAATAAAATCAGATGTGTTTGATGTTGAACTGCCGTGGTGAGCGAGCTTGAACACATCGGCTGTAAGATCATAATCAGCATTAAGTAATTGCTCTTCCACCTCTTTTTCAGCATCACCGGTAAAAATAAAGCTATGTGAACCGTATGTAAGCTTAACGCAAACCGACATATTATTAAGATTTTCATCCTGTTCAAACGGAGATAATACAGTAAATTTAACATCACCGAATGAATACTCCGTACCCGGTTTTGCAGAAATAACTTTTGCACCCGATTCCTGAACAGCAAGTATCATCTTTTCATATGTTTTTGTAGTAGGGGTATTCGATGCAGACAATTTAGGCATAATTACGTTGCTTACATTTACAGCAGAAATAACTTCAGCCGCACCACCTATATGATCTGAGTGAGGATGAGTTGCTATAAAGTATTCAAGCGAAGTAATACCTTGTTCATTCAAATAATCGAGAACTGCTACTTCATTACCGTTTTCGCCTGCATCTATCAGCATATTACCCTTATCGGATTTTATAAGCGTACAGTCACCTTGACCGACATCAATAAAATGAACGGAAAAAGCACTGTCAGCAACAGGCACGTCAGTCTCATTTTTATTAAATCCATGAATTGCTCCGGCAAGAAAAACCACAACTAACAAAATAAATGTAATTAATAATGACACTGATTTATTTGCGCTTTTTCTTTTGCTCATATCTACTACCTCTTCTATTATAAGAGTTTTTTTTCGTATCGAAAGAACTTTCGGATTTTATCAAACAGTCGGCACCGTTACCGATAAGATCAGTTCTCCCCGCCTTTTTCAGTGCTTCTGCTACGAGCTTTTTATTTTTGGGATTAAAATACTGCAGAAGCGCACGCTGAAGAGCTTTATCATGTTCATTTCGTGCAACATAAACTTCTTTTAGAGTATACGGATCAAGACCTGTATAAAACATGCAAGTCGAAACAGTACCAGGTGTAGGATAAAAATCCTGAACCTGCTCTGGTCTAATTTTATTTCTCTTTAAAAAGACAGCGAGCTCAACGGCATCTTTAAGAGTGCTTCCCGGATGGGATGACATAAGGTAAGGTACGAGGTATTGTTCCTTGCCGATCTGCCTATTGTATTTATAATATCGTTTAGCAAAATCAAGATACGTTTCAATATGCGGTTTACCCATTGCATCAAGGACTGAAGCAGAGCAATGCTCCGGTGCTACCTTAAGCTGACCACTGATATGATGTTCAATGAGTTCCTTAAAAAAGATATCATCTTTATCGGCAAGAAGATAATCAAAGCGGATACCTGAGCGAATAAAAACCTTCTTGATTTTAGGTAATTTTCTGACATCACGTAAGATATCAAGATATTCTTCGTGATTGGCAATCAGATTCGGGCAAGGCTTCGGAGCAAGACATTTTTTGGACTTGCACAGACCTTTATCGAGCTGAATATTACAAGCAGGTCTGCGGAAATTAGCAGTAGGTCCGCCTATATCGTGAATATACCCCTTAAAACCAGGTAAAGTTGTAAGAAGTTTTGCTTCATCTACAACAGATTGCTTACTGCGTGAAGTAATAAACCTGCCTTGATGAAAAGCAAGTGAACAAAAATTGCAGGCGCCGAAACAGCCGCGATTGTGAGTAATCGAAAATTCAACCTCTGTAATTGCCGGTACACCGCCATCTTTATCGTAGCAAGGATGCACAGCACGCATAAACGGCAATTTATATACTGCATCAAGCTCTTCGGTAGTAAGCGGAGGCATGGGAGGATTCTGTACAAGAATTTTATTACCATGTCTTTGCTTGACTAACTTTCCTCTTATGTGGTCGGCTTCATTCATCTGTATTCTGCAAGATACAGCATATTCTTTTTTATTGGCAACAACATTTTCGAAAGAGGGACATTCTGCACCCATAAGAGGTGTTTCGCGAACATCACAAACATAGCATGTACCCTTGATATCTCTGAGTTGAGATATGTGCTCTCCCGCATTAAGACGATCGGCGATTTCTATCGTCTGCTTTTCGCCCATACCGTACGATAAAAGATCAGCCTGTGAATCAAATAGTATCGAGCGTCTTACTTTATTGTCCCAATAATCGTAATGTGCAAATCTGCGCAGCGAAGCCTCAAGACCACCGATTATTATCGGAACATCACCGTAAATCTCTCTGATTTTATTACAATATACTATTACTGCTCTGTCAGGCCTTTTACCTGTTTTTCCGCCGGGCGAATATGCATCATCACTTCTGTGTTTCTTTGCAGCTGTATAATGAGCAACCATCGAATCAATGTTGCCGCTGCTTACCATAAATCCGAGACGCGGTCTGCCAAACCTCATAAAATCATCATTTTTTCGCCAATCGGGTTGGGCAAGAAATGCAACACGATATCCCCTGCTTTCAAGTACGCGGCAAATAATGGCCGCACCAAAACTGGGATGATCGACATAAGCATCACCGCTGACATAAACAAAATCTATATCATCCCAACCGCGTTCCTTTACCTGTTGCATATTAATCGGGAAAAATGGCATTTTTTATTCCTCACTACCTTCACTGCTGTCAACGCCGACGAAACCGTCGAGATCATTGAGAGCACGCATTTCATTAAACTGTTGCTTAGTCATCAGCACTTTTCTGGGCTTGCTGCCTTCAAACGGGCCGATTACTCCCTTTTCTTCAAGCTCATCCATTATTCTCGCAGCCTTTGCATAGCCGATTTTCATTTTGCGCTGAAGAAGTGTAGTAGATGCCATTTGGTGTTCAACAACAACAGCTATCGCCTTCATTGTCTCTTCATCTGCACCGCTGTCGGGTGATGCATCAGCATCAACGTGGTATCCTTCCTTCTTTTTCTCGGCAACTGCCTGTTTTTCAATTTCTTCCATAACATCGCTGTCATACTCACATTCGCCTTGTGACTTAATAAAATCAACAACACGTTCGACTTCTTCATCAGAAACATAACAGCCCTGAAGTCTTACAGGCTTTGAAACGCCAACAGGATTAAACAGCATATCACCGTTACCGAGAAGTTTTTCCGCACCGGCTGTATCAATAATTGTTCTTGAGTCAACCTGAGATGAAACAAAAAGCGCTATTCTGCTGGGAATATTAGCTTTAATAATACCGGTAATAACATTTACCGAGGGACGCTGAGTAGCAATAACAAGATGCATACCGGCAGCACGAGCCATCTGCGCAAGACGGCAGATAGAATCTTCAACCTCATTCTGAGCAACCATCATAAGGTCAGAAAGCTCGTCAATAAATATAACAATCTGATACATCGGTGTTATTTCAGGGTCTTTTGCTGCCATTTTGTTATAGCCCTTTATATCGCGTACACCTTTTTCAGAGAACATTTTATATCTCTTTGTCATTTCCGAAACAGCCCAGGCAAGCGCACCTGCTGCCTTTCTGGGATCGGAAACAACAGGAACCATAAGATGAGGTATATCCCTGTAAACTGTAAACTCGACCTGTTTAGGATCGATCATTATCAACTTTACTTCATCGGGATTAGAATTAAAAAGAATACTTATGATCATTGCATTGAGACAAACAGATTTACCCGAACCTGTGGTACCTGCAATAAGCAAGTGAGGCATCTTGGCAAGATCGGTACATGTAACATTACCGGAAATATCTTTACCGAGCGCAACATTCAACTTGCTTGTCGCAGATTTAAATTGCGGAGAATCGATAATCTCGCGGAGGCTTACGGTAAGCCTTGTTTTATTCGGAATTTCGATACCGACAGCAGCCTTATTCGGAATCGGAGCTTCAATACGTACGCCGGAAGCCGCAAGATTCATTGCAATATCATCTGCAAGGTTGGCAATACGACTGATTTTAATTCCCGGTGCAGGCTGTATTTCGTAACGTGTAACAGAGGGGCCGCGAGCTATGTCAACAATCTTGGTTTCAATATTGAAACTGCGAAGAGTTTCAACAAGCTTATTTGCATTTGCTGTAAGCTCATCTTTTATATCAGCATCACCATAGCTCTGAGCCTGAGCAAGACATTCGACATCAGGGAGAACATAAACGCGCTCCGGCTCATCTTCGTTATCATTAATATTATCTTCTGTATCATCAGTATACTGAATTGCAGATTGCTCAGCGTTCTCATCGCTCGCTTGGTTGATAAGCTTCAACACTTCTTCTGCATCTTTAACAGGCTTTTTTGATATCGGGATATCAGCAGGCAACGGTTGAGGCTCGTTAATGTCAAAAGGCAGACCGTCATCGCCAGTCTCATCAATATCTTTAGAATTATCATTATTCTGCTGCGATGCATCCGAACCGGAGCTTACATCAGTAAAATCAGGGATAGGCATTGGTTTGAAGCTCGGAACATCAGGTGCTTCTTCAGGAATATCACTTACATTTGTAAAATCTACCGGCTCAATATCGGCGGCATCAACAAAAATTTTTTTACGGCGAGGTTTGTCGATATCAGTATCAGAAGTGTTGTCTTTATCATCAAAAATATCTTCGGACTGCGGGATTTTGTAATCACCTTCATCTGATTTTGGTGATTTGCGTTTCACAGAATTCTCGGGGCGATTTTTTTCACGGTCAGAAATACGTTTCTGCACAGAATCGGAAACTCTGTAAAAAATTGATGAAAAAAATTCGATAAGTCGAGACATTGTTATTCCCGTAAGAAGCATAACAAGAACAAACAGTATAATAAGCATTGTAACGATTGCGCCCCATTTACCGAACCAACCGGAAATCAGACCGCCGAAAAATGAGCCTATAATACCGGAATTAACAAAGCTGAAACCTTTTTCCCATGCTTCCGAAACTTGCTCAGACAAAGCAACATCTTTAAGAAAAGCAGCCTTGTGAGAAAATATATGCATAAGAGAGGAAAACATCAGTAATGCTGCACCGATTCCGCTGAGACGTACAGCAAATTTATTTGCCGGTTTATCTTTCGCTACACAAAACGATGAATATATGAGCATAGGCGGTATTGCCAAAGCACAAATTCCGAATATACCAAAAAAGGCATCTTTTATGCCCTGCCATAAATTACTTTCACCAGCTTCTACACCGCTCGGTATTATAACAACACAAAGCAAAAAAAGAGCAACTGCAAAGAGTATACATGAAGTTATTTGCTTATTTGCAACGGACTTATCATTTGCATTTCTTTTTTGATTTTTTGAAGCTTTATCTGACGAAGACTTTTTTGCAGATGTTGATTTGCCTTTATTATTCTGTGATGTTCTTTTTTTACCGGAATTATTTTTACTATTTACTGCCATTTCAATCCATATCCTTTTAACTTTATTATTCTAATAATTATATCATTTTTTTCACAAACAATCAACATAATAATGTAAGTTTTTTAATTTACTTTCACAATATATAGTATTTTTACTGAATTTGATTGACATCACACCTTTTTTGCTTTAATATTACAGTATATGTTTTCAGGGAGGTACAAATTATGGGCTACAATATAGCACAAAAACTTATTAAAAGTCACCTTGTCAGCGGTGAAATGATACCCGGCACAGAAATAGGGCTCAAAATCGATCAGACACTCACTCAGGATGCTACCGGTACAATGGCTTATCTTGAGTTTGAAGCTATGGGTGTTGAGCGAGTTAAGACTGAACTTTCTGTCGCATACATCGATCATAACACACTCCAAACAGGCTTTGAAAATGCTGATGACCACAGATTTATTCAGAGCGTTGCAAAGAAAAGAGGTCTCAGATATTCAAGACCCGGTAATGGTATCTGCCACCAGGTACATCTTGAGCGCTTCGGCAAACCCGGCAAGACTCTTATCGGTTCCGACAGCCATACTCCCACAGGCGGCGGTATCGGTATGCTTGCTATCGGCTCAGGCGGTATGGATGTTGCTGTTGCAATGGGCGGCGGTACATATTATATTCCTATGCCTAATGTTGTTAAGGTTAACCTTACAGGCAGACTCAGCCCTTGGGTTGCTGCAAAAGATGTAATTCTTGAGGTGCTCAGAATTATGAGCGTTAAGGGCGGCGTCGGCAGAATTATCGAATACGGCGGCGAAGGTGTCAAAACACTTTCCGTACCCGAAAGAGCAACTATTACAAATATGGGTGCTGAACTCGGTGCAACTACTTCAGTATTCCCTTCAGACGAAAACACCAAGGCATTCCTTGCTGCTCAGGGTCGTGAAGAAGATTGGACAGAACTTAAGGCTGATGACGATGCAGAGTACGAAAAGATTATAGATATCGATCTTTCCACTCTTACTCCCCTTGCAGCTATGCCCCATATGCCCGATAACGTAAAATCAGTAACCGAAATCGGTGAAATCAAAGTAGACCAGGTTTGTATCGGATCCTGTACCAACTCTTCACTTATGGATATGCTCAAGGTTGCAGCTATTCTTAAGGGCAAGAAGGTTCACCCCGATGTCAGCCTTTCAATCGCTCCCGGTTCAAAGCAGGTTCTTACTATGCTTTCACTCAACGGTGCTCTTGCAGATATGATCGGTGCAGGCGCCCGAATCCTTGAGTCTGCTTGCGGTCCTTGTATCGGTATGGGTCAGTCCCCCAATTCAAAGGGCGTATCACTCCGTACATTCAACAGAAACTTTGAAGGCCGTTCAGGCACTGCTGATGCAGGCATCTACCTCGTAAGCCCTGAAGTAGCTGCAGCAAGTGCAATCACCGGTGTACTTACAGACCCGAGAACTCTCGGCGAATTCCCCGGTATCGAAATGCCTGACAGCTTCCTTATAAACGACAATATGGTTGAGCTTCCCGCTTCTGTCGAAGAGGCTGATTCAGTAGAAATCAAGTACGGTCCCAACATTAAGCCCTTCCCGACAAGTGTTGCTCTTCCCGACAGCATCGAAGCAAAGGCTGTTCTTAAAGTCGGCGACAATATTACTACCGACCATATTATGCCTGCTGGTGCAAAGATTCTTCCCTACCGTTCAAATATCCCCTATCTTTCAAACTTCTGCTTCCGTCAGTGTGACGAGCATTTTGCAGAAAACTGTAAGCGTGAAGGCAGCGGTATGATTATCGGCGGTGCTAACTACGGTCAAGGTTCATCACGTGAGCACGCAGCTCTTGTTCCGCTTTACCTCGGTATCAAGTGCGTCATCACAAAGTCATTTGCACGTATCCACTGTGCAAACCTTATCAACGCAGGTATCATCCCCTTCACTTTCAAGAATTCCGATGATTACGATAAGATCGATCAGAATGATGTTCTCTGCTTGCCTGATGTAAAAGCTGAAATCACTGCAGGCAAGGAAGTCAAGCTGATTAATAAGACTAAAGGCGAAGAATATACACTTTGTTATGATTTATCTGACCGTCAGCGTGATATGATTCTTGCAGGCGGCTTACTCAACTACACAAGAGAAAACGGAAAGGATGCATAAAAATGTACGAAGCACAAATTAAAGCAGCTGCCGAAAGATACGCAGACCTTCTTCGTGAGCAGCTTGAAAGAAACGAAAGAATTAAATCAATCGGCGATTTTACAGATTACGCAAAGCTTGATAAAATCATTATCGGTATTTGCGGCGGCGACGGTATCGGTCCGATAATCTGCAAGGAAGCTGAAAGAGTACTCCGCTATATGCTTGCTGATGAAGTAGCAAGCGGTAAGGTTGAATTCAAGGAAATTGACGGTCTTACAATTGAAAACCGTGTTGCAGCCAACAAAGCTATTCCCGACGACGTTATGGAAGAGCTCAAGGCTTGTCACGTAATCCTCAAGGGTCCGACAACAACACCTCAGGCAGGCGATCCGTGGCCGAATATCGAGAGCGCAAATGTAGCTATGAGAAAGGCACTTGACCTTTTCTGTAACCTTCGTCCCGTTAAAGTACCTGAAGAAGGCATTGATTGGGCATTCTTCCGTGAGAATACCGAGGGTGCCTACGCAGTCGGTTCAAAGGGTGTCAATGTTACAGATGACCTTGCAACTGACTTTGTTGTTACCACAACAGAAGGTACTGAGCGTATTGCTCGCCTTGCATATAACTATGCACGCGCTAACGGCAAGGACAGAGTTTCTATCATCACAAAGGCAAACATCATCAAGACAACTGACGGTAAGTTCCTTTCAATATGCAAGCGTATCGGTGAAGAATATCCCGAAATTACAACAGATGAGTGGTATATTGATATCACAACTGCAAAGCTTATAGACCCCAAGCGTCGCCGTGATTTCAAGGTATTTGTTCTTCCCAACCTATACGGTGATATCATTACTGACGAAGCTGCTGAGTTCCAGGGTGGTGTCGGTACTGCAGGCAGCGCAAACATCGGCAAGAAGTACGCAATGTTTGAAGCAATCCACGGTTCAGCACCCAGAATGATTCGTGAAGGTCGCGGTGCTTACGCAGACCCCTGCTCAATGCTCCGTGCGGCTGTAATGCTTCTTTCTCATATCGGTTATGTTGACAAAGCCAACGCTCTTGAGGCTGCACTTGATAAGTGTATGCTTACCGAAAGAAAGCTTGTTATCACCGGCCGTGATGATGGTTGTACTTGCAGCGAATTCGGCGATTACCTTATGGAAACTGTTGAATCTCTCAACTAAACAACATAAAAACAGGACTATGCTGATGAAGCATAGTCCTGTTTTTTCAGCCTTTTGACTCGCATTTATCTTTATTTTTGAATATCCTGATTCTTCCGCTTGCCACACAAATTAATATATCTACGAACATGAACATCATCATACCCGTAACAACGAATGCCGATAACATCTGATTAGGTGAAGCAAGGAATTTAAGATTTTCAGCCGCAAGACCGCTCCCCGAAATCAGATTTGTGCAAATCCAATCTTTTATTACATCAAGCTTTGTATAATATATCGGCGGTATTACAACGAGAATCAATAAAAAGCCAATATAATATATCAAATCCCGTTTACGTATTTCTTCCGATGTAATGAACAAAACAAACGGAATTATTGCCAATACAAGAATATATGTTCTGCCCGTTGAAGTAAAATTCATGATCATATATACAATTGCCCATACCTTCTGCCAATCCTTTGGCGCTATTATAAGAACAGCAAAAGCAGCAAGATATGTAACTGTAAACATAAAACTATATGCAGATGAATAATCAACCTTAAAGAGCATAGATGAATACATCGCAAGAACATCTACACAAACAAATCCGGGGGATATTTTCTCGACAGAAAAATCAGAGAAATTTTTTATATTGCTCAAGAGCTGACTGATACTTTCAAATCCGTCATAAAAAAAGAATGGCACAATAAAGCAAATCAAGCCATAAGCAACAACTCTGATAGCTTCTTTAAATTTTCTGTCAGTAATAAGCAGCAAGCCAAATGCTGCAGGATACAGTTTAATTCCGGCTGCAACAGCAAGCAGTATAAATGACAGTTCTTTGAGAATTTTGTTATCGCTGTTACGATAAAACACAAAAAACATTGAAAAAACCAACGAAAGCAATGCTATATTTCCGCGTTGCACGCAATAGATCATAGGATATGAAAAAACGAGCAACATAGGTAATGACGATGAAAAACGCTTAAGCTTGCTGTTTTCGAAATGTTTTTTTATCAGCCTGACAAACATAATAATCGTCAGTACAACAAACACAAAATACAAAAATAAACAAACATAATCCTTCTGTAATAGTGTGCGATGAGCAAACGATGAAGAAGCAAGCTTCGGGTCGATCATAAGCGATAAAACATAGAAAAAAATATTTGCAAGCGGAGGATAAATTATCCCTTCTTTATATACTTCCTTTGTGCTCGCATCTCTTATGGAATTAAAAAAATCCATAAAGAAATCACTTCCGACCGAATTTCGGAAAATCGTTTCCGAAAAAGATTGACCATCAGTAACAGCAAGCATAATAAAAAACAAAACCGCCGAAACAGAAAAAAGAATGTAATAAACAGTAAGCAGTTTGGTATTGGTTAAGCTTTTCTTCATAAATTATGCCTCTTAATTCGGTTTCTTGTCCTTCACATTATTATCGAGCCATACAAGAACGTCTTCCATTACACTCTTTCTGTCATAATCATTGAGAATTTCATGCCTTGAGTCTTTGTAAAGCTTCATTTCAACATTGCTGTGACCGGTCTTTTTCAGATCGGAAGCAACCTGCTTTACGCCTTTACCAAACTCACCTACAGGATCTGCATCACCTGAAACAAGAAGAATCGGTAAGCTCTTGCGTACTGCCTTGTACCAATTCTTTCCGGAAACATATTTGAGCACAGAAAACAAGTCACGATAACCGCAGGCTGTAAAAATGAAGCCACAGTAATCGTCAGCAACATATTTATCAACCTCTGAATTATCACGGCTAAGCCAATCAAAAGCGGTACGCTGAGGTTTAAATTTTTTGTTATATGTGCCGAATGCAACAGAATTGATAAGCTCACTTTTATATTTTGCGCCCTTGCTGTGTGCTATTGCATCAGCCAATTTTATACCGAGACCCGCAGCAGGATTATTACCGCTTGTACCGCAGTAAATTGCAGCGTCAAGAGTCATATCGTACATTTGCGAATATGCTCTTGCAATAAAAGAGCCCATACTGTGACCAAAAAGAACAACAGGCTTACCCGGAAAAACCTCACGAGCAAACTTAGTTATTGTATAGCAGTCATTAACAAGCGTTTTCCAGCCATCTTCTTCACCAAAGAATCCGAGATTTTCAACACTGTCAACAGATTCACCGTGACCGAGATGATCATGCACGAAAACAGCATAACCGTTTTCCGCAAGAAACGTAGCAAACTCATCGTAACGCTCTTTGTGCTCAGCCATACCGTGTGCTATCTGTATAACAGCTTTGGAATTTGCTTTTACTATCGGCGAATAAAAAAAGCCGTGGATGATAACAGGTTTGAGATTTGATTCAACAGTAAATGATGTTTTTTCAATTTTCATATAATATCACCAATTTAAAATATAATGTCCTGTATTCTATCAATCGGAATAAGAAATCTTTGCAAAGCAGATATATTTTCTGTTCCATGTATACGATACAAACAATTCTTTACCGTTTGTTACTATCGCAGGATATGAATATTCACCTGGCATACTCTCTATAACAGCACCAAGGCCCCACGTATGCCCGTTATTTTCAGAACAAATTACAGTAAGCGGAGTTCTTTCGCCCCAATTTTCTTTAACAGGATTTGAGATAAGAAACAGCTTGCCGTCATCAGTACGCACAACATCAATTCCACTGTTATTATTAAAAAGTCCTGTTTTATAAGCAGGGCACCAAGTCTTACCGCCGTCTGATGAATCACTACGGAAAATATAATGGCTATTAGTACGTACAAGCATATGAACATTATCGGGTGATGATTCCCAAAGCGTCGGCTGTATCATACCGACAATTTTGTTGTAACGTTTCGGACGCTCAATAAAATCAGTTTTCTTCCATGAAATACCGTTATCATCGGATATGTCAACAAAACAACGCCAATCTTTATTCTGCTCACAAGAAGACGGTGCAAGAATTCTGCCGCTTTGTAATTGAATAGCTTTATTCTTTACAGGTCCCCTGCCGCCACTCACATCACCTTTGACAAGTTCTGCAGGTGCTGACCATGTTTTTCCGCAATCTGTTGAAACAGAATAATAGGTCTGCCAGTCAGCGATTGTTTTACCAACTTTAAAATAAAGTGTTATCGAACCGTCGGTATTCTTAAAAAGTACGGGATTCCAATGCGGAATATCATCTGCTGCAGTTATGCACACTGGCTTACGCCAACCTTTTTTGCTCTTGCTGGAAAACCAGATATCCACATCGTCTTTACCTTCGTATGTTCCGCCGAACCAAGCTACACCAACTTCACCGTTATCCATTAAAATAATAGTTGAAGCGTGACTTGATTTGGTAGTTGCAGTACTTTTATCAATAACAAATTCACGTTTAATATCTAATTTCATATTCTTACCTCCTGTATATAACTATAGAATATCAAAGCCACAGACAAAATGCAAGCATTTTTAATCTCAGCCGGGCATAGAATTATCCGGGATGAGGTGCTGATATGAAGAATGCAAAACTTTTAATGCTCAACACTGCTGTACTTACTTTCGGCAGTTTTCTTATGCGAACAATCTCCGTTTCGTTTAATATATATCTGACCAACCAAATCGGTTCTTCAGGAATCGGTCTTTTTCAGTTAATAATTGCAGTTTACGGATTAACAGTGACCTTTGCAAGTGCAGGTGTAAAATTAGGAGCAACACGGTTAACTACAGATTTGTTAAGTAAAAATGAAAAAAATATACGTTGCACTATGGATATGTGCATAAAATATTCCTTGATTGCAGGGATATTTATTTGTATAGTTTTTTATATGCTTTCGGGTATGATAAGTAAAAAATGGATATTTGACACTCGTGCAGAAAAATCTATAAAAATACTTGCATTCAGCCTTCCGTTTGTATCAGTGTCTTCGGCATTAAACGGTTATTTTACCGCACGTAAAACTATGGTTAAATACTCTTCAGTCCAGCTTGCCGAACAATTAGCAAAAATTGTCGTTACCGTAATAAGTCTTAAATATTTCGGAAACACGGGTCTTGAGTATGCCTGCTCTGCTGTTGCATTCGGAATGACCACATCAGAGATAATTTCTGCTTTATGCTCATACTTCCTTTATTTGTCTGATTGCAAAAAAACACAAGCAACCTCAAAATCACAACCTTCTTTAAAATCGTTACTGAGAATTTCCGTACCTGATGCTGTAGGTTCCGGATTCAGATCGGTACTTTTAACTGTCGAGCATCTGCTTATTCCTCAGGGTTTCAAAAAATCGGGACAGAGTGTTGAGCAATCAATGAGTATTTACGGAGTAATACACGGTATAGCCTTACCGGTTGTGCTGTATCCATCTGCAGTTATAAGCTCACTTTCCGCTTTACTTATACCGGAATTTGCAAGGCTCAAGCTTTTAAGTAATAAAGATAGAATAAGCTTTGCCGCTTCAAAAATTCTTAAACTTTCACTGATTTTTTCTATTGGTGTGGGGTGCTTTATTTTTGTATTTTCGGAGGCGATATCAGCTTCCGTATCAAAGTCTAATGAAGCGAATTACTATATAAAGCTCCTAAGCGTTCTTATTCCTGTTATGTATACCGATATGATAACCGACGGTCTGCTGAAGGGGTTGGACAGACAAACTGATTCGATGAAATATAATATATTAGACTCAGCTATATGTGTAGTGCTTGTATACTTTATTTTGCCTGAATTTGCAATTAAGGGCTATATTTTTATACTTTTTTTAAGCGAAATAATAAACTTTGCATTAAGCATAAATAAGCTTGCTCAAGAAACTCAAATAAAGCTCAACATAATTAACGATATAACAAAACCGATTATTTTCGGATACATATGCTGTTATTTTGTCAGTTTTCTCAGAAAAACTATATTATATACGCTACCACCAAAAATCTTATTGACGGTTAACGGTATTCTTTGTTTTATATTATACTTTGGCTGTATATATTTTTCAGATAGTATATGCAAAAAAGAAATAACTGATTACACATCTTTCCTCAAAGGCAAAAGTTACGCTTGACTAACCGCATGCTTTAAAGCTATTATCATAAATATAAAATTAAAAAGGAAGAATAAGATGACCGATTTATTAATCAGACTGTTTATACGCGACAGCCAAAACATTACGTCTCCGAAAGTACGTGCATCATACGGTACTCTGAGCGGCATTGTAGGGATAATTGTAAATATTTTGCTTTCAGTAGTTAAATTTATAATCGGATCAATATCTCGCAGTATTGCAATCACCGGCGATGCACTTAATAATCTTTCTGATGCCGCAAGCTCTGTAATATCTCTACTCGGCTTTCGTATCGCATCTAAGCCTGCAGATGAGAAGCATCCGTACGGACACGGCAGACTTGAATATCTGTGCGGTCTTGCTGTAGCAGTAATAATAATGTTTATGGGATTTGAACTTATTAAAAGCTCGGCACAAAAAATTTTCAATCCCGAAAAACCTGAGTTCAGCATTATTGCTATTGCGGTATTGCTTATATCAATACTCGGTAAGCTCTGGTTGGCTCTTTTCAACAGAAAGATAGGTAAAGCAATTAATTCAGATACAGTTGATGCTGTGGTGAAAGACAGCTTGAGCGATATTGCCGCAACAGCAGCATCTATTCTTTCTCTTATTCTTTCTCAGTATTTTGAATTACCGTTTGACGGTATTTTCGGTGTAATTGTATCGCTGTTTGTTCTCTGGGCAGGTATAGGTGTTTTCCGCAATACTTCTTCATCACTGTTAGGTCAGCCTCCTGAACCCGAAACAGTTAAAATGATAGAAGAAAAAATTCTGTCTTACGAAGGCGTATACGGTGTGCACGACCTCATAATTCACGATTACGGTCCGGGAAGATGTTTTATTACAGCTCACGCAGAGGTACCGTCAGATACAGATATTATGACAAGCCACGACCTTATGGATGTAATTGAACAGGATTTCAAGAGGGATACAGAATATATTCTTACTCTTCATATGGACCCGATTGTAATGGACGATGAAAAAACAAACCACGCCAAAGAAATGGTTTCTCAAATCATCAGTGATATTCATCCTTCGCTTTCTTTTCATGATTTTCGTATGGTCTCCGGACCTCACCACACCAATCTGATTTTTGATATCGTTATCCCCTATCATACCAAGCTTGACGGTAAGACTGTTGTTGACACAATAAACAATAATCTTCAAAATAAGAATAAAAAGTATTATGCAGTTATTACTATAGATCACAGCTACACATAATTTCGACGGGCTTTTGTTATTTTCAACAAAAGCCCGCGATATTTTTGAAAATATTTTTTAATTAAAAAACCTGCAAAAGGTTTACAAATCAATATATATTATGTACAATATATATTGTTTCGTGTAGAGAGAGCACACTATATAATAAGCAAAAGGAGATTTGTAACCGTGAAATTCAATGAGTTTGATGACAAATTTCAGACTATCCCCAACGGACCTCTTGGTATAATCGCATTACCCGGCTGTGAGGAGCTTGCCAAAAAGATCGACTGGTACCTTACTTCCTGGAGATCGGAAAGACATGAAGAACATAAAGAAACCCTGCATTTCCGCGGATACGACCGTCCTTCTTATCTTATCGATGTCCGCTTTCCAAGATTCGGTACAGGTGAAGGCAAAGCTACAATTCATCAGACTGTTCGCGGTTTCGATCTATTTATAATTTGTGACTGCTTCAATTATGGTGTTACATATAATATGTACGGTATGGATGTTCCCATGAGTCCGGACGAGCATTTTGCTAACCTCAAGCGTGCAATCAGTGCAGTTGGCGGTAAAGCAAAAAGAATTACCGTAATTATGCCAATGCTCTATGAAGGCAGACAGCACAAGCGTTCTTCCCGCGAGTCGCTCGATTGCGCTAATATGCTTCAGGAGCTTTGCCACGACATGGGCGTTGACAATATAATTACTTTCGATGCTCATGATCCCAGAGTACAAAACTCCATACCTCTCAGCGGTTTTGAAAATGTCCAGCCTGTATATCAGATGATAAAGGCTATGACAAGAACGATCGACGACCTTCATTTCGATAAGGATCACCTTATGGTTATTTCCCCTGACGAAGGCGGAATGGGACGATGCATATACTATTCAACAGTACTCGAGGTTGAACTCGGTATGTTCTACAAGCGCCGCGACTTTACACGTATCGTTAACGGCAGAAACCCAATCATAGCCCACGAATTTCTCGGTGCAAATGTTGAGGGCAAGGATGTTATAATTGTTGACGATATGATTTCATCCGGCGAATCAATGATTGAAGTTGCCACAAAGCTAAAAGCACTTAAAGCAAACAGGGTTTTTGTCTGTACAAGCTTTGGCCTCTTCTGCAACGGTCTTGACGATTTCGATGAAGCATACGAAAAAGGTATAATCGATAAGGTCTTTACAACAAATCTCATTTATCGCACCCCTGAGCTTCTTTCGCGCGAGTGGTATGCTGAGGTTGACCTTTCTAAATATGTTTCATATATTATTGATACACTTAATCACGATCTTTCCGTCAGCGGCCTTCTTGACCCTGCAGACAGAATCGAAACATTGCTGGTAAAAAAAGGTTATAAGGCTCCGAAATCCAACTAAATATTAAATTTTTAAGCGGTCGTTATCAGACCGCTTATTTTTTTTAAAAAAACTGTTGACAAACGAAAAATCTTTGATATAATAATAGTAACGATTATCATTATTGAATGGAGGTGACATAATGTCAATGAAATACAGCCGTCAGCGTGAGCTGATTCTCGACAATCTTTGTTCCCGTACTGACCATCCCACTGCCGACGAACTGTACATTGATTTGAAAGCAATTATGCCAAATCTCAGTCTCGGCACCTTGTACCGTAACTTAGCATTACTTTCAGAAAACGGAACTATACTCAAATTCCATTGCGGTACATCCGACAGGTTTGACGGTAACAGCAGCTTACACTATCATCTCATTTGCGAAAAGTGCAATAAATTATATGATTTACACCATTCTCCCTTGAATGATCTAAATTCAATTTTTTCTAACGATTACAAAGGAATAATCAATTCACATTTATTAGTCTTTTACGGAGTTTGCGAAAATTGCAATTGCTCTGTTAATTAAATTAAATAAAATATAATTTTGGAGGAATTTTATTATGAAAAAGTTTGTATGTTCTGTTTGCGGTTACGTTCACGAAGGCGATGCTGCTCCCGAATTTTGCCCTCAGTGCAAGGTTCCTGCTTCAAAGTTTAACGAGCAGAGCGGCGAAATGTCATGGGCAGCAGAGCACGTTGTAGGAGTAGCTGCAGGTGCTCCCGAAGAGATCATCGAAGGTCTCAGAGCTAACTATATGGGCGAGTGCACAGAGGTTGGTATGTACCTTGCTATGGCAAGAGTTGCACACAGAGAAGGCTACCCCGAAATAGGTCTCTACTGGGAAAAGGCAGCTTATGAAGAAGCAGAGCATGCTGCTAAGTTTGCAGAGCTTCTCGGCGAAGTTGTTACAGACAGCACAAAGAAGAACCTTGAGATGAGAGTTGAAGCTGAAAACGGCGCAACTCAGGGCAAATTTGACCTTGCAAAGATGGCAAAAGAGCTCAATCTCGACGCTATTCACGATACAGTTCACGAAATGGCTCGTGACGAAGCAAGACACGGCAAGGCATTCCAGGGTCTTCTTGAGAGATATTTTGGTTAATCAATCCCCTATAAATAAACGAAGAGTGGCTGAAAAGCCACTCTTTTTTTAATCATTTTTTCTCGTTATTTTTATTTATTGCATGTGCCGCACCAATAACTGCACCCACATCACCGGCAATGATTCCGCCCACAACTGCTCCTTTTATTATTTTTGATAAATCCGAATTAGATTTTCCTTTTGTTACTTTTCCATTCAAAAGATCAAAGTTAACAGTATATCCGCGCTCAACTAAAATCGATCCAATTAATTTGCCTTTTTCTCGATAGCTATTAATATCACTATTTACTTTATTTGTTGCTGTAGTCGAACCTACACCAGTGAGACCACCGCCAACACTTAATGCTGTTTGAATTTTATGTGCATATTCTTGGTAAAGGCTTATTAATTTTTCATCAGACATTTTCTGATAAGTATTTGTTCTTACTTCTTCTTGCAAAAGTATGCCTGCAACTATACCAACTAAAAAACCAATTCCGCTTAACCACATCATATCGTTCGCTAAACCGGCTATCAATATAATAAGAGATACTAATATTGTGCCACCCATAATAAGTATTCGTTTGTAATATGATGTTGGCTTTATATTTGGTGATGCTGAGTTTTTCCTTTTATCGATATAAATATACCCAATATAAGTAATCAACAATAACAATCCTAAATCCCAAAAGAAACCTGCCGGGAAACTGAAAGGATCACTAATATTATCAATAATACTCCACTTGGTTACCGAATCTCTCCACTCTGAAACATAAACTCGGCAATCTCCTATATTAGCAATATAGCAAAATGTTCCTATCAACAAGCACACTATAGACAGTAACAAAATTATAGTCATAACCTTTTCTTTGTTAAGCGTAATTTTTTTCATTAAATTTTACCTCCAAAAATAAAAAAGTGTGTGCAACAGAAGCCACACACACTGAAAAATGCATAACCCCTGATTGCTACCACACAAATCACAGGCATATCACAAGGAATGCACAACTGGAGAATGCATTTTTACCTAAATAAAAAGACATTCCCTTACAATATGCCATATTTGATTTGTGTGGTGGTTTAATTATAACAACTTTGATCTAAACTTTCAAGTGTAAAATATATTAATTAAACAGTCTCCTGCTCATTTCGAATACCAGACAAGACACGGCAAGGCATTCCAGGGTCTTCTTGAAAGATATTTTGGTTAATTCCTGTAAAATATAAACACAAACATTTTGAGGCACACTTAACAGCAAAGTGTGCCTCTTTTTTACCTTCTATAAAAAAACAGAGATGACCTCATTACAAAATCATCTCTGTTAAAATTAAAACATTATTTCTTTGCCTTGCGTGCTTCGATCTCAGCTACCATTACACGCTGACGTTTTTCAGTAATTGTATAGAAGAACATCGGAACTGCACATGCAAACATACTGATAACACCGGAAAGGATAAGTACATTCCAGAGAGCACCCTCATTTGCAACAGTACCGGTAGCAGTATCAATACCGGCTATGCTTACAGACATAACACCGATAAATGCACCGACTGCCATACCGATTTTGTTAATAAGAGTCTGCATAGCAAAGCAGATGCCCTCGCCTCTCTCGCCTGTTTTCCACTCAAGATAATCAACAGTGTCACCAATCATAGCGTAGGTGATAATGTTGTTTACGCCCTGAGGAATACCGAGAAGAACAAGACCTACTGCACAGACCATAATTTTCCAGGGAGCATCGTAGCCGACAAAATACATAACAGCCATTACGATACCGCCAAAGAGATGTACTACGATGTACGACCACTTCTTTGTAAACTTCTTTGACATCCACGGAACAAGAAGAGATGCAACGAGTCCGCCGGGAACAACAAGAAGAGTAATGATGCCGTAAAGGCCTTCATTCTGAAGAACATATTTTGCAAAGTAGAGACCGCCTGTGTAAGAATAAACCATTCTTGCACCGCCAAGAATACCGGAAAGAACGATAAGAAGAAGCTCTTTATTCTTGAAAAGAAGCTTGATATTGTGACCGAATGAAGGAGCGTCGCCCTCAGCTGTGAAGCGCTCTTTGGTATTCTTGAAGCCGTAGAAGAACATAGGCATTGCAACAACGACAAAAACTACTGCACAGATGAAATATGTCCACTTAAGTGTATTGGCATTCTGCTCAACGCAGCTTTTCATAACCGTACCGACAAATGCTTTTGCACCTTCAGCATCAACATTATAATCAGCCATAATCTGAGCGATATGCTCAGCACTGTCTGTATACTTATAGTTTGCTGTAACGGCACCTGTTATAATCGGAACACCGACAGTAACAAGACCTGCGCCGACAGTACAAGCCATTCTCGCTACTGTGAGGATATTACCACGGACTGTTGTGTCGTTAGTAAGGCAGGTTGAAAGACCCCAATAAGGAACATCAGCTACTGTATAAACAACCGACCAAATAATGTATATAACAGAAATAATAGCAAACGTTGCCATTGACTTTGCAGTAAATACAGGAAGGAAACAAAGAATGGTTGTTATACCGATAGGAATTGCCATCCACTTAAGATAAGGACGGCATTTACCCCATTTTGTACGGGTTTTATCGACAACACTACCCATAATCGGGTCGTTAAACGCATCGAAAATACGAGTTGCAAGCATAAGAATTGCAACTGCAATAGCACCGGGAAGAGTACCTACCATAACACCGTCAGCACCGAAAAGAAGTGCATCAGTCATAAAGACGGTAATATAAGAACCGATAATTGTACAGATAAAGTTCTGACCGATACCTGTTACGCTGTATGCAATAGCTTCCTTCGGCTGAACACCCTTACCGGGAGTTGTACCGAAAAGCTTATGCAAAAAAGACTGTTTTTCCATAGCGACCTCCAAAGTTATTTATTATTTAATTATAACATAACTTCACAATTTTACAATAGAAAAAATAAAATTCAATATATTTCGTCAAGAATTTCGATAACGTGAGCAACTGCACCATCATCATTTGAACGCACTACTCTACCGGCAACTACAAGAGCTTCTGTACTGCCGTTGCAAGGCACAAAACCGCATTCAGCAGCTGCAAGCATCTCAACATCATTAAAACCGTCACCAACAGCATAAACCCTGTTGTGAGGAATACCGAGATTATCGGCAAGCTTGAGAAGACCGGTGCCCTTATCAACACCCTTACCCATTATCTCAATATATCTGCCTGTCGTAGGTAAATAACGTACCTCAGGGTGCGATAATTTCAAAAATTCCTGAATTTCAAGTGACTGAGCCTCAGAAAATATCATAACCTTCTGCCATGGAGCACTTGCCTGTGCAGGATCATCAATCTCTGAAAAAGCTATACCCTGTGAAGTGAAATGACGTGATGATATGTCACAGTTGTTAATTACAAACGAATCAAACAGTGAATACATTTCTATAGATGCTTTAGGGAAAGTTTTATGTAAATCACGCAATGCAGCAAAAATCTCATCACCGACTTGATCTAAAAAAGCAATACAATTCTTTTCGTAATCATAAGCCAAAGCGCCGTTTGCAAGCAAAACAGGAGCATTGATATATGATTTTTCATAAGCGTGAAAGCCCTGATAGCTTCTGCCTGTAGAAACAGTGAATCTGCCGCCGTTTGAAATAAAATATGCTATTTTTTCACGGACTTGCCGAGTGATTATGCCTTCACTGTTGTATAAAGTTCCGTCATAATCACTGGCAATAAGGACATTTTTAAACTTCATATCACTCATCAGAGTCTTCGGTTATAGGAAGAATTGAGAAGCGGAATTTAAGACCGTTCTTTGCGCTGAAACGGTAAGGCTTAAGTGTGTCCTCACCACAGCTCGCAGTACCTGCACCGCGGATATAACCATCAATAGAAACTACAGTTGTACCCTCATCGCAGAGATCTTCCTGGTGCTTTGCTTCATTAAGAAGTTTTTGAGTATAATGATGAGCACTGAAGCTGAAATTACCCTTGCTGTTACAGAAAAGAATACCGTTACCCTTTTCGTCAGTTATCTTCATCCAACGTGTTTCGCCTCTGTTACCGTTATCCTGCGGATAGATATAAGGCTCATGCATATCATCAACAGTTGTTGTATAAATACCGACTCTTGACTGTGCTTTGAAGTCAGGCAGGTTTTCATATTCGCCTAGTCCGAAATACTCGATATTCTCAAATTCGTGAGGCATTTCAAGCATCACGCCGAATCTTGCAAGGTCATCCTCAACAAAGAATCTGCAAGGCTCGATTTCCGCCTTAACTTTAACTGTACCGTTACCCTTAATAGTGTACTCGATCTCGACCTCAAACAGCTTTTTATTGCCGTTCATAAGGATAAAGGTAGTTTCAACCTCAGCCTCATTATATTCAAGGCTGTATTTCACATCCTGAAGCTTACATACATATTTATCATATCCGTTAGCGATCCATTTTTTAGCGATAGCCGGAGCATCGTTGTCTGTTATTGCACGGAAAATATTAGGCATAAATGTTCTCGGGCCGACAGGTGAAGAATTAAACAGTTTCTTGCCGTTAAATTCGTAATTAACAAAGTCACCCGTTTCAAAATCAAACTCAGCCTTACCGTTGCTGAACTGAACAACAAGCTTTGTACCTTCATCACTTATTGAGATATCAGTGCAGTTTTTACGCATAAACTTGGTGTAGACTTCGTTGAGAGCAATCTGCTCGCCTGCTATTTTCTCATCGTCAACATAATAATCAAAGTTGATATGGTATTCATAATCCTGATTAATTTTAGGAAGATCAAGCCTGAACACACGTTCAGCCTTTGGAGCGATATCGGGATTAAGCTCGCCGCCTTTAATTACAACACCGTTTTTGAGTACAGTCCACTTTATCGTAATATAACCCGATGACCTGAAACGGTTGGTATTGAGGAACGCAAAGCTGTTTGCTCTGGTATGTCTTGCGCGAAGCGGACGGTATACATTACGCATCTGCAAGGCACCTGTATGAGGTGTACGATCGGGATAAACAAGACCGTCAACGCAGAAGTTATTATCATGCTTTCTTTCTCCGTGGTCGCCGCCGTATGTGTATTTGTAGGGACCGTCTTCGTGATATACAGCATGGTCTGCCCATTCCCAGATACAGCCACCCATAAGATTATCGTTAGCATAAAAAATCTTCCAATAATCTTCAAGAGCACCGGGACCTACACCCATAGCGTGACTGTATTCGCAAAGGAAAAACGGCTTCTGGCGGTAAAGCTTTCCGCGTGTACCGTCAGCCACCTTTTGAACATCGGCATGACCTGTGTACATTTCTGAGACAACATCATAACCAAGTCGCGGCGAACGGCAAGCACCCTCGTAATGAACGGGAATCTCGGGTGCAACCTTATGAAGCACATCATAGCAAGCATCGTGACACTTGATACCGCCTGCCTCATTACCGAGCGACCACATCGAAACACAGGGATGATTTCTGTCGCGATAGTACATTCTCATAACACGGTCAATATATCTTGGTGCCCACTTAAGGTCGTTACTGATAAGGTTGATCTTATTGTGAGGAGGACATCCGCAACCGTGAGTTTCAATATCAGCCTCATCAACAACATAGAATCCCATATGATCAGCAAGCATAAGAAGGTGCGGATCGGGCGGATAGTGAGAAGTACGGATTGCATTAACATTGAATTTTTTCATCAATTCAAGGTCTTTTTTGATGTCTTCAAAAGTCATTACATAGCCGGTTTTAGGATTTGTATCATGGTGGTTAACACCCTTGAATTTAATCTTTTCGCCGTTGAAATAATATATATTCTTATTGATTTTAATATTTTTGAATCCTATATAAGAACGTACAAACTGAACGGGATCACCGTTCTTTTTAAGAGTAATAAAAGCTGTATAAAGAGTCGGAATTTCAGCATTCCATTCAACAACATTAAGATTGCGGAATGACATTGGTACATTTGCAGGAGCTTCAGCGCTGAAAAGTGTATTACCTTGTGAATCAACAGCATAGATTTCAACTGTATAATCGGAATCGGCACCTTTGACAGCAACCTCAGCACTGACAGTATATCCGTCAACATCCTTCGTTGTCTTAAGGAAGTAATCATTAATATAGGTCTTGGGAAGCTCATAAAGCAAAACATCGCGGAAAATACCGTTCTCACGGAACATATCCTGACATTCAAGAAATGTTCCGTTGCTCCATTTGTGAACTACAGCAATAAGCTCATTTTCTCCTTCTTTGACAAAAGAAGAAATATCAAACTCTGCAGTATTGTGAGCACCTTCACTGTAACCGACAAACTCACCGTTAAGATAAAGGTCAATACAAGGAATTACACCGAGAAAATTAATAAGATATACCTTGTCAGTATTATCAACATTAAAAGTTTTGCGATAGATACCTGCTGACATATCATCGGGAAGCATAGGCGGCTTAGTTTCAATTTCGTAAGGACAGTTAAGATAAACAGGCGGTTCATAGCCTGTTCTCTGCCAGGTTGAGGGAACATTGACCTTATCAAATTCAATCTTTGAAGAGTCAAAATCATAAGGTACATCTGCAAGATGAGCAAAATACTTGAAATCCCATTCACCCGAAAGTACTCTGACAAGATCGCTCGAATAACGCTCAGCAGAAATATCTGCAGCTTCAAGCTTAGCCTTATCGGTGTAAGGAATGAAATATGCTCTTCCCTCGCGCTTACCAAGCTCCATAACGTCAAAATTACGGTAATTAGTTTTGTTTAAAGTGTACTTCATATAAATCACCTCACAAAAATAATAAGGGTGTTGCTTTACAACACCCTTATTTTAGCATATTAGCCAATCAATATCAACCTGAATTTTTAGTGTTTTTGTGAATTTTGCGTAAAAAAAGGCTTTTTTGAACAAATCAACCTGATCGATTATGCTTTTTCACGTATTTTCTTTCTGATATAGCGAAAAACAATATACGCAAAGCAGATAGCAGCAAAAATCAGTATATATATCAGATACCGAGTACCCTCAGGAGTAAGTGTTGCAGCCGAGTCAGCTCCTCCGAGCGAACCGTCACCAAAGAAGAAATCATAATTACTTCCGCCTTCATCAACGTTATAATTCTTTACATCATCCCACAAAGAGCTCATAAGCTCAAGTGTTTCAGGTGAAAGATTGAGATAACTCTGGGTTTTAAATTTGCCATCTTCCGGATAAAGAATCTCATTGCCGTAATACGCATACTCCGGATTAGTATATACGCCGCTATGAGGGCTTGCATAACAGATGTACTCCGCGTTAGCAAGAGCTACATCGGGCTCAAGAAGGAAATTAATATAAAGCTCTGCAGCAAGCTTATTCTGTGAACCCTTCAGAACACAGACTGCATCAACAAAATAATTGGTACCCTCTTTAGGATAAACAAATTCAAGATCGGAGTTATTATCACTCATCGTGAGAAAATCTCCTGCATAGTAGGCACCCAGTGCAGCCTCACCGGATTCCATTTTAAGAAATATTTCATCATTAACATACACCGGAGCAGCCTGCTTTTGCTCTTTAAGCAACTCGGCAGCAAGCTTCCACGATAATTTCGATTCTGTATTATAATCCATACCCAGAAGATTTTGGGCAATACCAAACGCATCACGAGGATTATTAAACATCAATATTTGACCCTTATACTGTTTATCCCAAAGAACAGACCAGCTATCAGGTTTACCGTCGACTACAGCAGAATTGTATATCAAACCTACCATACCGACAGTATACGGAACAGAATATTCATTCTTAGGGTCATAAGAAGGGTTAATATATTTCTCAGGAATATATTTCTCAAAATTCGGTATATTGGAATAATCAAGCTTTTCAAGCATATCCTCGTCTATCATACGTTGAATCATATAATCCGACGGAATCACAACATCATAAGAAACACCGCCGCTTTTAAGCTTAGAGTACATCGATTCATTATTATCAAAGGTATCATAAACAACTTTGATGCCATATTTATCTTCAAAAGCTTTGTTTACATCAAGTGTATCATCAGCACCATCAGAAATATATTCACCCCAGTTATACACGTATAATGTAGTACCTCTGAGAGCCGATATTTCGTCATCTGTTGCGGCTGATGCACATAAAACGGAAAAAATTATAATAAGCAACGAAGTAAACATTGCCAGAAATTTTTTCAAAATAATTCCCCCTTACGGTAAAGGATTCATTTCTTTTTCTTGTTTTTATCCTCGCTTTTAGTCTGAGCTATATTGTAAAGGATAAGAAGGACAAGAATACTCACGAAAACGAGAGCCGAAAGAGCGTACATATCGGGCTTAACACGTCTTTTTGTCATTGAGAAGATTGCAATCGGAAGTGTCTGAAAACCCGGCCCGCTTGTAAAATAGCTGATAATGAAATCATCGAGAGAAAGAGTAAAAGCCATAATCATACCGGTAAGTATGCCGGGCATAATCGACGGCAGAACAACTTTGAAAAACGCCGCTGTAGGCTTACAGCCGAGATCCTGTGCGGCCTCAGCAAGATTGCGGTCTGTTTGCCTGAGCTTAGGCAATACATTAAGTATTACATAAGGAAGACTAAATGTTACGTGTGCAATAAGTAAAGTACCGAAGCCAAGAACCGATTCGCTGTTGACAAGTCTGCCTACAAAGACAAAAAGAAGCATCATCGAAATACCGGTTACAATCTCAGGATTCATCATAGGAATGTTTGTAACTGCCATTATACCGGAACGAGCAGGACCTTTTTTAAATCGGTCAATGCCAACAGCGGATGCAGTACCGAGTACGGTTGCAATCAAAGAAGAGCAAACAGCGAGAATAACGGTATTTGACAGAGCTTTAAGAGTTGCTTCATCTTCAATAATAGATCTGTACCATTGAAGTGAAAATCCCGAAAAAACACTTGTACTGTTTGTTGAATTAAATGAGAAAAGAATAAGAATAAAAATCGGTGCATAAAGGAATGCAAAAACAAGGAAAATGTAAATCTTAGATGCAATTTTCATATCGCCATCTCCTCGTCACCCGTAAATCGGTTCATAACCGCCATACATATAAGTATAAGTATCATAAGAACGAAGGAAATTGCCGCACCGAGATTATAATTATATGATTGCTGAAACTGACGTTCAATAACGTCACCAATAAGGTCAAAAGAACCGCCGCCAAGCTTTTGAGAAATATAAAAAGTACTGACTGACGGAACAAAAACCATCGTTATACCCGAAACAACACCCGGCATACTCATCGGAATTATGCAACGGCGCACACAGGTAAGACGGTTACCGCCCAAATCCTGACAAGCCTCTATCATACTGTGGTCAAGCTTTGCCATTACCGAATAAATAGGCGTGATCATAAAAGGGAGAAAATTATAAACCATGCCCAAAATAACCGCACCCTCAGTGTTGATCATATGCACTGGATCAATACCGATCTTCATCAAAAAAGAATTAATAATACCGGTATCCTGTAACAAAGCCATCCATGAATAAGTACGGATAAGAAAGCTCATCCACATCGGAAGCATAACCAACAAAACAAGCGTACGCTGAACTTTCTCGGTTTTTTGAGATATAAAATAAGCAAGAGGAAAGGCAATTATAAGACATATAATCGTTGCAACAATACCAAACCAAACAGAACGCAAAAACGTTGTTGTATACTTGCTCAATTCAAAGATATTCTCAAGAGTAAAAGCACCGCTTGAATCAGTAAATGCATAATATGCAACAAAAATCAGCGGAGCAATTATAAAGAGAACTGACCATACAATATACGGAGAAGCAACAAGCTTTGCTTTTAATGTTCGGCTGCTCATTCCTCCTCCACCTCCTCAGGGTCAGAAAGCTCATCAAATTCTTCACTGAAGGAGCTGTAATCACCGTAAAGGCCGGAATATGCACTCTTTTTCATAATATGAATAGCATCAGGCTCAATGAAAAGACCGATACGCTTACCGACTTCATGATAATCAGTAGACTGAATCATCCATTTAAAGCCGCCGATATCAACTATAGTTTCAAAATGAACACCTTTAAATGTAACGGACGTAACTTCTCCTTTTACCATACCTTTTTCTTCTTCAACGACATCAACATCCTCAGGACGCACAACAACATCGATTGCCTCATTTTTGGCAAAGCCCTTATCAAGGCACTCGAAACGGTGACCGGAAAATTCAACCAAACAGTCATCAAGCATGATACCGTCCAATATGTTACTCTCACCTATGAAATCGGCAACAAAAGCGTTTTTGGGCTCGTTATATATATCAAGAGGTGTACCTATCTGCTGAATAACTCCGCTGTCCATTACAACAATGGTATCAGACATTGACAGAGCTTCTTCCTGGTCATGAGTAACATATATAAAAGTAATACCGAGGCGCTGCTGAATATTCTTAAGCTCATTCTGCATGTCCTTACGAAGCTTAAGGTCAAGGGCACCAAGCGGCTCATCAAGCAGAAGGACACGAGGCTTAACAGCAAGTGCACGCGCAATTGCAACACGTTGCTGCTGACCGCCCGAAAGCGACTGAATATTTCGCTTTTCAAAACCGCGGAGATTAACAAGAGCAAGCATATCGGTAACCGTCTGTTTAATCTCCTTATTGCTTACCTTTTTAAGTCTTAAGCCAAAAGCGATATTTTCATAAACATTAAGATGAGGAAAAAGAGCATAACGCTGAAAAATGGTGTTGACCTGCCTCTTGTGAGGAGGAACATCATTTATACGTTTATTATCAAATATAACATCACCGCTGTCCGGTTCAATGAAACCTGCGATAACACGAAGAGTTGTCGTTTTACCGCAACCTGAAGGACCGAGGAATGTAATAAACTCCTTATCTCTTATATAGAGATTAAGATCCTTAAGAATAGGCTCACCGTCGAATGAGACAGAAATGTTTTTAAGGTCGATAATTATATTATTTTCCAATTATGCAACCCCTCTCTATAATATATATTATAACGATTACAAATATAGTGCTAAAAACGCTAAATGTCAACAATTTTTTTAATATTTTTAACATTTTTTCAGCGTAATCAAGACATATTTTTTAAAATGCTCGTCATAGCTCTCGAATACTCGTTTTTTCTCGCGAATACTCATTTTTTGTCAGAATGAAAAAAATTCCGGCTACACCCAAAGGATGAAGCCGGAGATATTTTACTCAGCGAACTTTGCCGCCCTTCATTTTTATAAGCTCGCGGTAGCTGATAAGCTCAACACCATGTTCTTTAAGATACTCGTGAACATAAGGATCCTTCATAAGCTGATACTCCCAAACTCTGTCCTGCCATCTTGCAGTAATACCCTTAAGTTCATCAGTTTCAACAGAAGGATGTACAAAAGTCTCGGTTACACCGTCTTCAGGGATATCGGTCCAGATTTTAAGAATTGTATCTCTGTAAACCTCATAGCTGACGCGCATATCATCATTCCAATCGGGGAAAAGAAGATAATCCGGAATAACTACATTATACTTTTTGCCCCATCTCTTTGAGAGAATGGTGATTGCAGCATAAAGAAAATAAGGTGTACCTTTAGGACAGATGCGTTTATCGTGCTTGGTATAAAGACGATATGCATAACCGTATTCACCACACACACGCAGTGTCATCTTAGCAAGACCGAGACGACCAGTATAATGGCCATAAAGAGAACCCATGTGATTATCTGTATGTGAGGGCTTCATACCCATCTTGTGAGCAAGGTCAATCTGTGCACGTATTTCTTTTTCAAGATCTTCGTAAGAAGCGTTCTTTTCAACCTGGTCGCTTTCGTGCCACATAAAGCCTTCTTCATCAACAAGAGTTTTACCATCTGTAAGAGGTTTCCAGCGGTATTTACCCCATTCGCTTGTCATTGTTAGGTGAACACCGATTGCATATTCCGGATGAGCGATAGAGAAATTAACAGCGTCAGCCGCTGTAGGACAAGGCATCATAATGGTAGCGGATTTAAGCCAGCCACCCTCAAAAAGCTCATTTACTGCAGTATTAGCTGCATTACACATTCCGTAATCATCTGCATTAACTATTAAATATTTTGCCATAACAATTCCCTTTCATATTACAAAAGTTACCATAATTATCATAACACAATTACAAAAATATTCAATTATCAATTTGAATAAACGCAGTATGTATATTTTGGTGTTTATGCTTAATACAAGCTGATATACAGATATTTATTATTATTTTTGAAAGCCAAATCAGTCTACTAACATTTAACATACAATATTTCACTCATTATACAGAAACGGAATTCGTTGAAAAAGCGACTAGTTAAACAAGTCACTTCCCGAAAAGGGCTACAAAACCGGCAGCTTCTGTCGAAGCTTGCCGGTTTTGGTGGATCTGAAGAGGATCGAACTCTCGACCTTTCGGATGCGAACCGAATGCTCTCCCAGCTGAGCTACAGACCCGTTTTTTTCTGTTAATTATATCTCTTAACTAATATTTATGTCAACACTTGAAAAAAAATATTGTTTATTGTATAATTATGAAAAAGTGGTTTACGGAGGTGTTTTTGACTGAAAAAATATTTTACTCCGATATTAATATTATGTGTTCTATTTTTAACTGCGTGTTCATCTGATGACGGAATACTTGATCACCTTACACCGTCTACCACCGCAATTCCTACTGTAACAATTACATTCCGCGAAGGTCTTACCGCAGAGGAATGTGCTAAACTTCTTGAAGATAAAGGTGTTTGCAGTGCAGCAGATTTTATAGCTGCTGTCAACTCTCCTGCTACCGAATACGATTTTATTAAGGAAATTAAAAATCCTCAGGATAGGCCTTTTGTACTTGAAGGATACATATTTCCCGACACTTATGAATTTTATTATGATATGGATGCTCAATCGGTGCTGAATAAATTCTTGAAAAATTATGAAAACAAGATAACCGATGAGTATAAGTCCCGAGCTGAAGAATTAGGATACTCAATGGATGAAATACTCCGTATAGCTTCAATTATTCAGGAAGAAGCAACTGATCCCGAAATGAAACAAGTTTCTTCCGTACTGCATAACAGGCTCAATTCCTCTTACGGAAAGCTCGAATGTGACGTAACAATATTTTATTTGAATCAACACGTTGCACCTTATGTTGAAGACGTTTCCGTATACAGTGAGCTTTACAATGTTTATAAATGTAAAGGCTTACCCGCTGGTCCGATAACTAACGTAGGTATTGCCGCAATAGAAGCTGCGCTCTACCCTGCTGATACAGATTATTATTTTTTCCTTACAGATGCTGATATGAATTTTCATTATGCTGTTACCTGGAAGGAACATTCGGTAAATGTTGATAAATACTATAAAAAGTAATCAATGCCGTAAAGGCATTTAAATACCGAAAGGAGAAAATCCAATGAAAAAACTCGTAGCACTTCTTCTTGCCGTTGCAATGCTCCTTAGCTTTGCAGCTTGCGGCGAGAAAACACCCGAAGCAGAAACCACAACCGTACCCGATGAGGTAACAGATGACATCGGCGAAGCAGTCGATGCAACAACAACCGCTGACGGCACAGTTACAGAACCTGTTTCTGCAGACGGAACAACAGACCCCAACGCAACCACTGACCCCAATGCAACAACAGATCCTGACGCAACTACTCTTCCCGGTGAAACAACTACTGCAGGTACTCCCGCAGCAAAGCCTGAAACTCCCGCTGAAATCATCGCATACTACAACAACGCTGTAAATAAGGCTGTTGCAGCCAAGGTTGGTTTCAACAAGCTTCGTTATGTTGATAACGAAAAGCTTAACGCAGGTATCCTCCTCAAAACATTCGGTGACGTAATGTACAAGTTCATGGGCATCGGCGCGGAAAACAAATACACAATGGATGTTACAAAAGGCCAGTGGGAATCAGATCTTCCTCACCAGTACCTTCGTAAGAGCACCCTTTCAACTTCTGATGTAACAGGTGCTACTTGCACAGCAAACGGCAACCAGTACACAATCCTTCTCAATGTTAAGGGTGGTTCAAGTTCAGCAAACAAGAATTCTAAGTCAAACAATTCCCCCATTGATAAGTGCGGTATCTGCGTCGGTGATGCTGACAAGAGCTATTTCGACCACAAAACCGCTATTGTTATCTATGATGCAATTGATGATATTCTCGGCGGTGCAAAAGTAAGCGAAAGCTACAAGAATGCAAAAGTTAAGGCTGTTATTGATTCAACAACCGGTAATCTTATAAGCCTTACAGTTGAGTATGATATCAACGTTGTTATCGATGTAGCCGGTGGCGGTAACGCAACAGGTTCATCTCACATCTTCTACAAGAACTTCAAGTATTAATTAAAACATAAAATTTAAAGGAAAGGTTTGCCTTAGCATTCCTTTCCTTTTTTTTATAATAATCTCAGTCTCGTCTTAAAGCTTCTATCGGAAGCATCTTAGCTGCTCTGCGTGCAGGATATATTCCAAAGAAAATACCTATTGCACTCGAGAAACCGACCGCAAGCAAAATAGTAGAAAACTGAATTGATATAGGCACATCAACATAAGCAGCAACAGCAAGTGCACCGGCAACGCCCAGCACCAATCCTATAAAACCGCCTATGCAGCACAGAATAACCGATTCTGTCAGAAACTGAAGCATAATCGTAGAAGTTTTTGCACCGAGTGCCTTTCTTATACCGATTTCACGTGTACGCTCGGTAACAGAAACCAACATTATATTCATAACACCGATACCGCCTACAACAAGAGAAATAGCACCGACTGCTGCAATAAAGGCAGTAAAAACATTAATAACTGTGTTTATCAGCTCAATATAAGTAGCCATATTGCTCACTTTATATACTTCACGACCCGAATTAGAGTGTCTTGCTTCAAGCACATTTACAGCCGAAGCTCCGGCACTGTCAAGGAATCTGTCATCATTGGCAGTAAGATAAACCATTTGGTATTTACCGTTTTGCGCAAAAAATTCATTGTAAGTGGTTGACGGCATCATCAGAGTCACCATTGTACCCATAGCACTGGATGATTCCATCATTGTTGCTATTGATTCAGTATCCATCTCGGCCATTGAAGTACTGTCGCCTACGCCGATAATTTTGAAGGCAACTGTATTACCGTTATAGGTGATATTCAGTTTTTCGCCGACACAATTTTCATACCCGAAAAGTGAATATGCACTTATATTATCAATACAAACGACGTATCTTGCCGCCTCACAGTCAGATTCATTATAAAACCTGCCATAAAGCATTTTAGAAGCCATAATGTGCTGAAGATCAGTAGTACCGGCCATTATCATACCTGTACCTTTCTCTTTATCACTCTCGCACATCGCCATATTTATTGACATCGGCGAAACAACACCGACACTCTCAAGTTGCTTGATAGCTTCAATATCCGCATCCGTTATATAGTCATTTGCTGTAGCTACATCATTGGCAACAGTAATGCTTACCATATTAGATCCCATAGACTCGATCATACCGACTATATAATCACGACCACCATTGCCGACGGTAACAATAGCTATAACCGATGCAACACCTATAATTATGCCTAACATCGTGAGCAAGGAACGTGTAAGGTTAGTTCGTATACTGAAAACAGCAATACGAATATTTTCTATAATATTCATTGATGCTAGCACCTCACATCAGACAGCGGCATCCGACGTATATGTCACTGCAACCTTTTTACCGTTTTCAGCAATCTCTTTAAGAGCTGTTGCCGGATTCTGCACAATCCTATCTCCTTCTGAACAACCCGAAACAACCTCATAATGGGTATCTGTTGCAAGGCCAAGCTCCACAGCAACACGGGTAACAGTTTCATTATCGTCATTCAGTTTATAAATATATGTGCCCTTATCATCGGTTTCAACAGCTTCGATCGGAATCGTAACTGCATCTTCAACAACATCGAGCTCAATATCAATATCAACATCAATACCAATAATTATACTCTCATCCGGATTCTTGATAAGCACACGGGCAGGAATTGAATTGGAACCTGCTGAAGCAGTTCCACCCATAGAGCCGATCATTGAGCCGATATCAAAACTTGAATTATCCGAAGCAACCGGACTGATATAAATAACCTCACCTTCAAGCTCGTGACCAAGGGATGTAATTTTCGCCTTTTGACCGACTTTCACATCAAGAATATCATATTTGCCAAGTGAAAACGATGCTGTAAAGCTATCGTAATATTCGACAGCAAGACCTACATTTTTTGTTGCAGAGGATGCAGAAAAAGACGAAAGCAGAGAGCTGATGTCAGCATTTCCGCCACCGGAAAGCATCCCCATAAGTGCAGACGCATCAAAGCCTGATGTGTTTTGAACAGCGGTATATGACTCCCCTGCTCTAATATTAATCTCGCTAACCACACCGTCTCCGTCGGCATACCAACCTTTTGCAAGCTTTCCAACAGAAAGCTTAGTTGCATCAAGCTCAGCCTTAGAAGCATCCATCAAGGACTTATAAGTGCTCTCAAGAACATTCTTAGATTGAGTCTCAAGTAAAGTTTTCTGAGCCTTAAGTGTCATAAGGCTCATTTGAGCACTCATAAGCTGCGTTTCCGCCGAAGATGCACCGAGCATTGATGAAAAATCAAACTGTGAACCTGAATTAAGGCTATTAATAAAATCAGATATAGTTGTACGGTCTGCACCTCGATTAGCAAGCTTTATAAAATAATCATAAAGCTCATCAACTGTATAAGAATTTCCGAGCAGCTTAGCAAGGCGTTCAAAGTCGATCTTCTTAACCCAATCCGGCACATTTTCAGGCTGAGATTGAGTATCCGCTTCTTCTTTTGCTTTCTCAGCTTCAGCCGTAAGTCTCTCAATTTCTTTCTCAGCTTCAGCAATCTGAGCTTCAATCACAGGCAGCTTAACCGAAGCTTCATTTGCAGAATTAACGGAATTTTGATAGTTGATTTTTGCTGTGTCATATGCAGACTGCTTTTGAGCAATAATACCGTTGAGTGAGGCCGGTTCGAATGTAGCAAGCAACTCGCCTTTTTCCACCTTATCTCCGAGACTGACAAAAACCTCTTTAACAACTACACCGTCGAAAATCTCATATTCTCCCCTGTTAAGCGACTCAACCGTACCCTGAGTAGAAAGAGTCTGCGTAACCGTTGATGTACCGACATTCATAATTACAGCCTCAAATTTATCGCCTTCGGTCTTCTGTTTTACAAAAACAACACCACCGACTGCAATAGCAACAACAAGAACAACAGCAACAACAACTTTAATCAGCTTTTTCTTGTCCTTCACAGCTGATTCCTCCCTTTTGTGTATAAAATTTTATTTTAAAGCATCAAGTGCTCTTTTACCGATGTCGGTACGCTTATGTGCACCGTCAAATAAAATCTTATCAGTAGCAGAATATGCTTTTTCAAGAGCAACAGGCAGAGTTTCAGCTCTTGCTGTAACACCGAGTACGCGTCCGCCGTTTGTAATAAATTTGCCGTCTGTTAACTTTGTTCCCGCATGGTATACAGTAGCACCGTAAACTGCACCCTTTTCGTCAAGACCATTGATCTCGATTCCCTTAGCATATGAACCCGGGTAACCGCCCGAAGCCATAATTACACATGCACATGAGTCATCAGAAAATACAACATCAATCTGATCAAGTGTTTCGTCGATAACCGCCTCCACAACATCAACAAGCTCAGTTTCAAGCAAAGGCAGAACTACCTGAGTTTCAGGATCACCGAAGCGAGAGTTATACTCAATTACCTTCGGTCCGTCAGGTGTCAGCATAAGGCCGAAATACAAGCAGCCTTTAAACGGACAGCCTTCACTGCGCATAGCCTTGACAGTGGGCATAAAAATAGTATCCATGCAGATCTTTGCAATATCCTTAGTGTAGTAAGGATTCGGAGCAACTGTACCCATACCGCCGGTATTTAGACCTTTATCACCATCGAGTGCACGCTTATGATCCATTGAAGAAACCATAGGTACAAGAGTTTTACCGTCAGTAAAAGCAAGAACAGAAACCTCCGGACCGGTGAGGAACTCTTCAACGACAATATTATTACCCGAAGCACCGAAAACCTTATCCTCCATTATAGACTTAACAGCATCCTTAGCTGACTCAAGGTTCTCAGCAATTATGACACCTTTGCCGAGTGCAAGACCGTCAGCCTTGATAACGACCGGAAATTTACCGCAAGACTCAATATAGTCAATGGCAGACTGCGAATCTGAGAAAACCTCATATGCTGCCGTCGGAATACCGTATTTTTTCATAAGGTTTTTAGAGAACACCTTACTGCTTTCGATCCTTGCTGCAAGAGCAGAGGGACCAAATGCCTTGATGCCTCTATCCTCAAAGGCATCAACCATTCCGGCAGCAAGCGGGTCATCGGGTGCCACAAAAACCATATCGACTTTTTGCTCCTGAGCAAGAGCGATCATACCTTCAATATCCATAACGTTAACAGAAAAGCACTCTGCATCACAAGAAATCCCGCCGTTACCGGGGGCACAGATAACGCTGTCTACCCTATCGCTTTCAAGCAACTTTTTAATAAGTGCGTGCTCGCGACCACCGGAACCAACCATTAATATTTTCATATTCTACCTCCAAAACGTATAATGTAAATAATTTTACAAAACGAATTATATCATATATCTTTTAAATATAAAAGAGATTTTATAAAATTTCATAAATTCACAATACCGATTTAAAACTGATTACGTAATCACGTTTTTTACTCATCTGACATATACTGTTACAGCAACATATACCGGGAGTGATATTATGGATAACTTTGACAAGTGTATAGAAGATTATAAGCACGAGCTGCTAAAATATGCAAGAAAAAACGGTAATATTTTTATAGGAAGCAATAACGAATTTAAAAAAGCAAATGAACCCAAAGAAGCTGACGAGCCAAAAGCGAGAAAAAAGTATAAAGAACAATACGTCAGCAACAGACCTATGCCGATTGAATACTCCGGCACAGAAGAAAAAAACGATATTGCGGTTCATGCCAATGCAAGACCTCAACGTCCGGGAGAACAAACTTCACCGGAATCTCAGACATATAAAAACCGTGATGATTTTTTGGCAAGAAACGAAAAAACTGGCAAATTGCGTGTACAGACATATGCAGCATCTCAGGTCTTTCCCATCCAAAATGCCCGAATCATTGTAGAAAAAGAATTTGAGGAAGGAAAATTTACTTTCGCAGAAGAATATACGGATATTGACGGTGTAGCTGATGAAATAATTTTGCCAACTAAAAATAAAGCATTATCATTATCACCGGGAGAAGCCATCCCATATGCCACATATACCGTAAAAGTCACGCACCCGCAGTTTTCTCCGATTACTTTTCATAATGTACCGATCTTTGAAGAGATCGAGTCACTTCAGCCTGCAGCAATGCAACCCATAAGCAGGCCTTCGGTTTATGAGGATGTGTACGAAGATGCACCGAATCTTTGAGGAGGTATCATTTTGGCAACACCGATAGTACCAGATACAATAACTGTTCATCTCGGTGCACCTGATTCTCAGGCACAGAATGTAACCGTAGGCTTTGCAGACTACATTAAAAATGTTGCTTCAAGCGAAATCTATCCAACCTGGCCTGAAAACGCACTTAGAGCAAATATTTACGCAATTATTTCTTTTGCCTTGAACAGATATTATACGGAGTTTTACAGGAGCAAAGGATATGATTTTGATATCACTTCTTCAACTCAATATGACCAGAAATTTATAAACAACAGAGAGGTTTTTGAAAATATAAGCCGTATTGTTGACGAAATATTCAATGATTATGTAACAAAGGGTAATCAGATCCAGCCCTATTTCACTGCATATTGCAATGGTACAACCGTACAGTGTGACGGACTTTCACAATGGGGAACCGTAAATCTTGCCAACCAAGGTAATACACCATATGAAATCCTTCAATACTATTACGGAGACGATATCAACATAGTCAACGATGCACCCATCGGAACAAACACACCTTCTTTTCCGGGCGTAATAATAGATTTAGGCGATTCGGGAGAAGACGTCAGAACAATACAGCGACAGCTTAACCGTATAGCCGCAAACTATCCCTCAATACCGAAAATACCCGAAATAAACGGTATCTTTGATGAAGCTACCCGACGTGCCGTCCAACAGTTTCAGCGTATATTTAATCTTACTCCGGACGGCAGAGTCGGCAAAGCTACATGGTACAAAATCAAGCAGATTTATAACGGCGTAAAAAGCTTATCTGAGCTTTATTCAGAAGGGATAACAATTACTGAAGCACAGCGTATTTTCCGAAATGTACTTCAAACCGGTGACAGCGGCACCGACGTTTCAACGCTTCAATATTACCTTGATTTTCTCGGATTTTTTTACGATACTTTGCCCGATATTACAATTGACGGTAATTTCGGTGAAGAAACGAGAAACGCCGTAATTGCATTTCAAAGTCAATTCGGTCTGCCGCAGGACGGTATTGTCGGCAGACAAACCTGGTACAGACTGCAGGATGAGTATGATGCCGTTCTGCGCTCATTACCGAGTGAGTATACAAGTTATTCTTCTTTACTGTACCCGGGATATTTTATAACTACCGGTGCTACAGGAAAAGTTGTTGAGCAGCTGCAAACATTCATAAATACAATTGCTGAATATAATTCCTCAGTACCGGCTGTAACAGTTGACGGAGTATACGGTTCCGCAACTCAAAACGCAGTAAGAGCAATTCAAAGGCTTGTCGGACAAAATCCGAGCGGTGCTGTTGGTCCGTTGACCTGGAACGCCATTGTAAATCTTTACAATGATTATCGTTAAACGAATAAATTACTAATCCTATGCAAAAACTACCGTAAATAGTTACGGGAAGTGATAAGTCAATGCAAAATTTCACAAAAGATTATAAAAAAAATATTGAACTGATTGATGATGAACTTAGAGTTAATGAAAGTTTTGATATAGTTTGCAGAAATTTTGTTTTCGCCGAAAAGAAAGCAAAGCTTTATTTTATTGATGGTCTTGTAAAAGATGACTCGATGGTAAAGGTTATACAAGGAATGCAAGCTCTTACTGCCGACAAAATCAAAAATGTAACAGATGCCAGAGACTTTGTTAACAGATTCGTAAGTTATATTGAAGCAGATGTAACAGGTGATATCCGGACAGTAAAAACATTTGTTTTATCGGGTGCACTATGTATTTTTATCGAAGGTTATGAGCACGCCATCATAATTGATGCAAGAACATATCCTGCACGAAGCGTTGGTGAACCTGAAAATGACAAGGTACTGAGAGGTGCACATGACGGATTTACAGAAACACTTATTTTTAATACTGCATTAATTCGCAGACGTATGCGAAATCCTCAACTCACCATAGAATATACGAATATAGGAACCGCCTCCAATACCGATGCAGTTATTTGCTATATTGATGGAAAAGCAGATAAAAAGGTACTAGATTCAATTCGTAAAAAAATCAAAAATATCAAGGTAAAAAACCTTGCAATGGGCCAGGCTACTCTTGCTGAGACACTTCTCACCAAACAGCATTTCAATCCCTTCCCAAAAGTAAGATATACAGAAAGACCCGATGCAGCTGCAGCAAGCTTGAATGAAGGTAATATTATTATAATCGTAGATAATTCACCATCCGCAATGATAATACCTACAGGGATATTCGACTTTTTGCAGGACTCCAATGACTATTATTTTCCGCCGCTTATCGGCTCGTATCTACGCATCATACGAATGCTGATATTTGCTCTTACACTGCTTCTTACCCCTATATGGCTGTTGCTTATTCAAAATGAAGAATATATACCCGCATGGCTTGAATTTATAAAAATTCAGGATGAATATCTTATACCTCCCTATGCTCAGCTTCTAATAGTAGAAATAATTATTGATGCTTTGAAATTGGCATCACTCAACACACCTTCCGCATTAAGCAACTCTTTAAGTGTTGTCGGTGCACTTGTCCTCGGCGAATTTGCCGTACAATCAGGCTGGTTATCATCTGAAGTAGTTCTCTATATGGCTTTTGTCGGAATCACAAACTTCACACAGCCGAGCTACGAATTAGGCTACGCCTTCAAGTTGTGCAGGATGATGCTGACTGTGCTCATCGCATTGTTTGATATATGGGGTTTCATCGGAGGAATGATTATCATTATACTGCTGATATCATTCAATCCGACCATTACAGGAAGATGTTATCTCTACCCCCTTATTCCTTTTGATGCGCATAAGCTTTCAAGTCTCCTTATAAGAAAAAAAATCAGCGATAAGAATAATTAGTATATTAATAACCGATTCTTGAAGGATCGGTTATTTTTATATTGATTTAAAACTTAAAGTTTGTTATTATTAAGAATATAAAAAAATCGGAGGTACAGTTATGTTCAAAGGACTTCTTAAAACGGCGGCAGCAGCTGCTGCTGTTGCAGGTATAGCATATTCGGTAAAGACAAACAGGCTTGACCCTTCAGCAATCGCCACAAGAACAGCAAACGCAGCCAAGGTGACCACAAAAAGCCAACAATCATACAATAACGGTGTTGCGCTCACACCGCCGATGGGTTGGTCAAGCTGGAACACATTCCGTAATAAAATAAGCGAAAAGCTTATTTTAGAAATCGCAAATGCAATGGCAAAAAGCGGACTTGCCGAAGCAGGCTATCAGTATGTTAATCTTGACGACTGCTGGCAATCATCAGAGCGTGACGAAAACGGCAGATTTGTCGCAGACTATGCCTCATTCCCCCGCGGCATAAAACCGCTTGTAGAAGATATTAACAAGATGGGTCTTAAGGTAGGTATATACTCGTCTAACGGCACACACACATGCGAAGATCTTCCTGCTTCTCTCGGCCATGAGGCTGTTGATGCTGCAACTTTTGCCGAATGGGGAATTGAATATTTTAAATACGACTTTTGTCACAGCAAACCGATTCCCACCTCTGCACCTTACATAGAAAGCATAATAGTAAGCACGGTTGACGGAACTGAAATAGCTTCACTAAGTGCTGACTGTGCTGAGCTTGAGGGTCACGCAAGACTCGCAACAGACTCAAAGCATCCGAGCGAATACATAGTCGGTCTGAGTTCAAATATAGGCTCTGCAACCTTCAGCACGATTGAAGCAGAAGAAGACGGCAACTATGTTCTAAGTGTAATTATCCGTAAGAAGGGGCAATTCTACAAATATGCACGTGTTATCGTAAACGGCAAGGATGAATATGACCTCTATGCAGCACCCACAAAAGCTTCAACATCAGACGGAAGACTTCAACTCAATATCAAGTTAAAAAAAGGTATAAACACAATCAGATTCTATAATCCTTTTGCTTCCCGAATGGATGCCGCCGCCTGCCAATACACCAAAATGGGCAAAGAACTCAAAAAAGCCACTAAAGAATATGCTCTGAAAAACGGTACAGAAGAAAAACCGATATGCTACTCAATCTGCGAATGGGGCTTCAACAGACCCTGGAACTGGGGCAGACAAGCCGGTAACCTCTGGAGAACAACGCTTGATATATCAGCTAACTGGGCATCAATTGTTGCAATATACGAACAGAATGTACGTCTTGCAAAGCACGCAGGTCCCGGCGGTTGGAATGACCCGGATATGCTCGAAGTCGGCAACGGCGACCTTTCAATGGACGAAAACAGAGCTCACTTTACACTATGGTGTATGATGGCAGCACCTCTCATTCTCGGCAATGATATCCGTCGTTTTATCGACGAAGACGGCAATGTAAAATCCGATGACGAAGTACTCAAGATACTTACCAACAAAGAGATTATTGCAATTGATCAGGATAAGCTTGGTGTACAGTGCCGCAGACACAAGTCAAACATCAAAGTTGATGTGCTCGTAAAACCACTTGAAAACGGCGAAACAGCAATCTGCTTCTTCAATAAATTCGGTGATAAATCTACCGAATCGATCAGCATCAGAGAACTCCTTCCGACTGAATACTGTACTCTTCCCAATGCTGAAGAATATGAATGCAGAGAGCTTTGGACAGAAGAAGAATTTACAACAAACGACATAATCTCAAATACGCTTGATCCACATTCAGTAAAGATTTACAAAATCAAGGCTAAGAGGATTGATTAAACAATGTCACTCAAATTAACCGTAATTACCGACACTCACTATTATTCACCGCTTACAGGCATAAGTGGCAGTGCTTACGAAAGCGCACTTATGCGAAGCCAGAAACTGCTCGGCGGTAGTCGTGAGCTTATTGAAGCAGCATTCAAGAAAATTTCCGCTGACAAATCTTCAGATATTGTATTGATCGCCGGCGATGTCACCAACGACGGCGAAGAAGCGGCACATATCGAATTTCGCGAGATGCTTCGAGACCTCAAGGCAAAAGGCAAAAAGGTTTACGTTATCACCGCCACGCATGATTATAAGGAAAAATGCAAAAAATATGTCGGTGATAATATTGAAGAAATGCCCGGTCTTTTACGTGAAGAGCTTTTTGATTTCTACCGTGAATTCGGTCCGGACGAAGCAATCAGCTGTAAACCCGAGTATATGAGTTTTATTGTGCAACTCCCCGATAATGTCAGGCTTTTTGCGCTTAATGACGACATAGGAATCGAAGGCAATTTCCTGAATTGGGTAAAAGAGCAGGCTGAGGATGCGCGAAAAAGCGGCCAGTTTATTGTAGCAATGACACATCACCCGATAATCCCTCCGTCACCTATGTATGAGCTTATCGGAAAAGGAGATATGCACCGCAATTACAAGGATATCCGAAAAGAATATGCCGATATGGGCATTCAGCTGATGCTCACCGGCCATACTCATACGCATAATATCGGCAGAATTTTCAGCGAAAGAGGCAATGCTTTTTATGCTGTAAGCACAGGCGCGCTCATCGGTTACCCTGCTCCGATAAGAAAGCTGACAATCGAAAACAACAGCATAAAAGTTGAGACCGAAAAAGTAACCGAAGCTGATATAGATACCAAAGGACTTACACTTGAAGAGCACCTCAAAAAACAGCTCATAGGTGTTATCGGCGATATGATAAAAGCCGCAGGCAGTGATATTGATAAATTTGCCTATATGGCTCAGGCTATCAGCATCAAGCCTAAACTCGTTTACAAATTCGGATGGATTATCAAACCAATTTTCAAATGGCTCAACAGCGTTAAATTCGGCACATTTGCAAAATGGACAAAAAAAGAAACCGGACTAAAAAAAGCAGATTGGCAAAATATTAAAGATGATAAAGTTGTTGATTTTATTATTTCACTTGTATCCAACCTTTTCTCGGGCGAAAACAATATGTCACCCGATGACCCGAAGTGCCGCATATACATAGGATTCCTGAGAATTATCGACAGTCTGCTTGCAACTATACACGTTGACCTCGGAAAAATAATCAAGGTTGCGCCCGATGCAACAGGCTTGTTGGCTCCCCTCTGCTGTAAAGGTGAGTTTGATGCATACAATACCGAACTCGAGATGTTTGACTTTGTCGAAAACAGCAACAGCCGTGAATATCCGCAGTATACACCCGAATACGAAAAGATACCGAGAAGTCGCAAAGGACCAGCAATATTGATCGCTCTTATTCTTGCCGTACTCATATTCCTGCCCGTAATTATTCTTGCACTTCTTTTCGGATTCTTATTCAACCAAATAAAATATTCAAAGAAAATCAAAGGATAAATTCATATGGATTTCAATATCGAGCAAATAATCAAAACAGTAAAATCAGCAGGTGAAATAATCCTCACAGCACACGAGCAGGAGGATTACGTCACTGCAAAAGAAGGCAAGAAAAACTTCGTAACAAAGTATGATGTTGCCGTGCAGGAATATCTTTTCAAAGAGCTTGCAAAGATTGTTCCACAGGCTGAATTTGTCGGCGAAGAGGGCGATTCAGACACCGAAACAACCGCATTGCGTTTTTTAATCGACCCAATAGACGGCACTACAAATTTTATGCAGGATTACCGTTGCAGCTGTATTTCAGTTGCAATCTGCAAGGATAACGAGCCGATTCTCGGTGTTGTTTATAATCCGTACACCAACGAAGTATTCAGTGCAGAAAAAGGAAAAGGCGCTTATCTCAACGGCAAACAGATAAGTGTCAGCAACCGTCCTCTTTCCGACGGACTTGCACTTTTCGGCACATCACCCTACCACCCCGAAAACACAGACGAAACTTTCGCTCTGCTTCGAAAGGTTTTCGATTATTCGAGAGATATCCGCAGAAGCGGCTCTGCAGCATACGATATCTGTGCAATCGCCTGCGGCAGATGTGAAATTTTCTTTGAAAAAGAGCTTCAGCCCTGGGACTATGCGGCAGGTACAATAATCCTGCGTGAAGCTGGCGGCATTGCCGAAACATATGACGGCAACTCCCCCTCTCTTTCTCACGGCAGTGATGTGATTTTTTCAAATAAAAAAGCGATTGATGAATTCAAAGAACTTCTTTAATACAACAAAAACGGTGAGCAAAGCTCACCGTTTTTTATATTTATTCGAGATTAGATTTTGCCGCCAGAATTATCGGAGCATCAACAGCTTCAAATACTTCTGCAGCTATGAGCTTACCGTTAATCTCCGGGACTTTACCGCCGAATACAACTGCATCAACTCGTTCACCGTTATACTTTGCAATACCGAGCTTTTCGATGCCTGCAATATTTGCGCCAAGTTTTCTCTCTTCGCCGAATACTTTAACCTCAGCCTCGGTATACTCTACAGCATCAAAATACATTATCTGTGCATTGTTAGACTTTGCAAAGTCAACCGCTTCGTTGAGTGCAGAATCGCTCATTGATGAATTAACAAGTACGGTTGCACCGTCCATTCTTTCAGCAGCTGCTTTGAGAGCTTCTGCTCTTGTGACTTCAACACCGTCAACAGTGCATAACTTTACTCTGTCGGGATTATTGAGTGCCGCAAAGCCGAATGCACCTGTTTTACAGAGGATACCGCCGTCAGCAGGCTCACAGCGAACAATAGTATTACCGCAAGTGTGAACATTCATCTTGCAAAGCTTTGCACAACCGTTACAAACTTTTTCTGTAACTTTTGTATCAAGCGGAACATTCTTTCTGAACGGAGTTTTAGGCTCAAGTGCACCGGTCGGACAGAGTGCAATACACTGACCGCAGGAGATGCAGCGAGATGAGTCAAGCGTATTACCGAATTCAGGAGAAACAACAGTAACAAAGCCACGGTTTACAAGGCCGAGTGCAGTAACACCCATTACCTCATCGCAAACTCTGACGCACTGACCGCAAAGGATACACTTATCGTTATCGTGAATAATAAACGGATGAGAAGAATCCTTGCCTGCAACTGTCTTTTCGCCCGAGTATACTGCAGGCTCAACATCGTACATTCTGGAATACTTAAGAAGTTTACACTTAAAGTAATCAAGGCAACCGCACTCAAGGCAACGAGAAGCATCAGCCTTTGCCATCTCTTCCGTAAAGCCGAGTGCAACCTCGGTAAAGCTGCACTTACGCTCTGCAGCCTCAACAACAGGCATTTCAGGGGCAGAAATCTTTTCTCTGTCAGCCAGATCCTCTGCTGTTACCTGCTTCTCTACAACAAAAGGTTTACGGTAACCAACAAGATAACCGTTGAGATAGCTGTCAATAACGTCTGCCGCCTTCTGTGCCTCACCTATTGCAGCAACGGCAATTGATGCGCCCTTATTTGTTGCATCACCAACAGCAAAAACGCCTTCGATATTAGTCATAAACGTTGACTCATCAGCAACAATTGTGTTCTTTCTCGTCAGCTCAAGTCCGTCAAGACCCGAAATATCGGTCTGCTGACCGATTGCCATAATCACGCTGTCAACATCAAGTGTTTCGAACTTACCTTCAACCGGAATCGGTGAACGGCGACCGCTTGCATCGGGCTCACCGAGTTCCATAACCTGAAGGCGGATTGATTTAACCTTTCCGTCAGCGCCGATAATTTCGGCAGGATTTGTGAGGAATTTATAAATAACGCCCTCTTCTTCAGCTTCTTTGATTTCAAGCTTTTCGGCAGGCATTTCGTCGCGTGTTCTGCGGTAGATAACATAAACTTCATCCGCACCGAGTCTTACTGCAGTACGGCAGGCATCCATTGCTGTATTACCGCCGCCGCAAACTGCAACCTTTTTGCCGATTTCAAGAGGATTGTCCTCAATTACGCTGCGCAAAAAGTCAATACCGCCGTATACGCCGTCAAGGTTTTCTCCTTCAACACGCATCGGGCTGCTCTTCCAAGCACCGACAGCAACTACAACAGCATCACTCTCTTCCTTAAGACTTTCAACAGTAAAATCTTTACCGAGAGTTTTGTTATTGATCATCTCTACACCGAGCTTTTCAATAAGCTCAATTTCCTTGTCAAGAAGCTCTTTGGGGAGTCTGTACTGAGGAATACCGTAGCGGAGCATACCGCCCATTTTCGGCATCTTATCATAAATTTTAACACTGTAGCCCTTGATACGAAGGAAGTATGCGGCAGTAAGACCTGCAGGGCCGCCACCGATTATGCTGACTGTTTTTCCGTTAAGCTCTGCAAGCTCGGGCACGTAAGCATTTTCGCTGTTAAGGTCTATGTCGGCAGCAAAGCTCTTAAGGTATGCTATCTGTATAGGATCTTCAACAAGAGCTCTGCGGCAGGCAGTCTGGCAAGGATGAGGACAGACTCTGCCGATAGCTGCGGGAAGCGGTATACGCTGCTTGATAAGCTTGAGTGCTTCCTCATACTCACCGTTTGCAATAAGGCCTACATAGCCCTGACAGTCTGTACCCGCAGGGCAAGCAAGCGAACAGGGGGCTTTACAGTCACCGGTGTGGTTTGAAAGAAGCATATCAAGCGCAAACTTACGCGACTTTATAACCCTTTCAGACTTGGTGTTGATATCCATACCGTCGGTGATTTTTGTTGAGCAGGCACGAAGAAGCTTGGGCACACCCGCGGCTTCAACAACACAGATACCGCAAGCACCGTATTCTTCAATTCGCTTGTCGTGGCACAGTGTAGGTATTTCTATACCTACGGACTCGGCAGCTTGAAGAATCGTTGTACCGGGAGCAGCCTGAAGCTCAATTCCGTCAATTTTTATATTAAACATTTCGCTCATAACGTCTCCCCTCCTTATCTTTTTTCAACTGCGCCAAAGCGGCAGGCATCCATACACTGACCGCACTTGATACATTTTTCACTGTCAATTGCAAATGTCTTTTTGACTTCACCGCTGATTGCACCAACAGGACACTTTCTGCTGCAAAGTGAACAGCCGACACACTTGTCTGGATTGATGCTGTATTTTACAAGATCAATGCATTCACCTGCAGGACAACGTTTTTCTTTGATATGAGCTTCATACTCATCACGGTAATACTTGATGGTAGTCAGAACCGGATTAGGCGCAGTCTGACCCAGACCGCAGAGGGCACCTGCTTTGATTTCGTTACAGGTTTCTTCAAGCAACTCAATATCGCCCTCTTTTCCTTCACCCTTGCAGATTCTGTCAAGAATTTCGAGCAGACGCTTTGTGCCGATTCGGCAATGTGTGCATTTACCGCAGGATTCCTTAGCAGTAAAGTCAAGGAAAAAGCGAGCCATACCAACCATACAAGTGCTTTCGTCCATAACGACCATACCGCCCGAGCCCATAATAGCACCCGTAGCAGAAAGCTTTTTATAGTCAATAACAGTGTCCTGCATATCCGCGGGAATACAACCGCCTGAAGGACCGCCAAGCTGAACGCACTTATAGTCTTTGTCAGTCTTCATACCGCCGCCGATATCAAAGATAACGTCGGATAGCTTCTTGCCCATAGGTATTTCAACCAGACCGCCACGCTTGATTTTTCCTGTAATCGCAAAAACCTTTGTGCCCTTGCTGTCCTGAGTACCGAGCTTTGCAAACTCAGCACCGCCGTTTTCAATAATCCAGGATACATTTGCAAAGGTTTCAACGTTATTTATATTAGAAGGCTTGTGCCAATAGCCAGACTGTGCCGGGAAAGGCGGCTTGAGCCTCGGCATACCTCTTGAGCCTTCAAGCGACTCAATAAGTGCTGTTTCTTCACCGCAGACAAACGCACCTGCACCTGCCTTTATGCGGAAGCTGCATGAAAAACCGCTGCCGAAAATATTATCGCCTACTATACCCTTTTTTTTAGCCTGCTCAATGGCTCTTTCAAGTCTGATAATAGCAAGAGGATACTCGGCACGGACATAAACTATAGCCTCTTTTGCACCGATAGCATATGCACCGATAAGCATACCCTCAATAAGGTTGTGAGGATTGCTTTCGATAACCGCTCTGTCCATAAATGCACCGGGATCGCCCTCATCAGCGTTACAGATAAGGTATTTTTCTTCACCCTGACTGCTTCTTGCGGCATTCCATTTAAACCATGTAGGGAATCCTGCACCGCCGCGGCCGGCAAGACCTGCAACCTTAATTTCATCAATAACGCCTTCCGGAGTCATTGATGTGAGAGCTTTCTTGAGTGCGGTATAGCCGCCGTTAGCAATATAATCGTCAATTTCATCGGGATTTATAATACCGCAACCGCGAAGTGCAATTCGCGTCTGCGAATCAAGAAAATGCTTGTCCTCATCGGAAACCATAAGCTTCTCAACAGATGAAATATCGCCTTTTGAAACATAAGCAGCAATAGCCTCTGCATCGTTTTCGGTAACACGCACAAGCCTTGTAAGTGCACCGTTTTCATCATAAATATCGACAATAGGCTCAAGGTAACACATACCTATACAACCTGTTACCGTGAGCTTAACATCAATACTATTCTTTTGAAATACGGATTCAAGGGCAGAATACACCTTTGAGGCACCTGCAGAAATACCGCAACTGCCCTGTCCTACTTTAACGGTTTTCATCAGGCTTCACCCTCCTTTTCAGCTTCTTCTTTAAGGCGGGCAAGAATATCCCTTACCTTCTGAGGAGTAAGTGAACCGTAAGTTTCGTCATTAATCATCATAACGGGTGAAAGCGAGCAACAACCGAGACAAGCAACGTTTTTAAGAGTAAAAAGTCCATCCTCAGTTGTTTCACCGTCTTTGATACCAAGAGTATCAAAAATTGTTTTTTCGAGCATGAGCGAACCGTTTACATGGCAAGCCGTACCCTGACAAAGCATAATAAGATATTTTCCTACCGGCTTAAACCTGAATTGAGTATAGAATGTAGCAACGCCGAATACTCTTGCAGCAGGAATCGACATACTCTCTGCAATATGATTGAGCACGTCTGACGGCAGATAGCCGTATATAGACTGTGCTTTTTGCAAAACGGTGATCAGACTGCCGGGAATGGCAGAATAATGGTCAAGTGTTTCTTTCAGCAGTGAAAGATCACTGCTCTTGCAAGAACAATCGCAAGACATTTACAGTCCTCCCTAAAAATAATACTAACAATTATACGCTTTCAAATAAAAATAGCAAGTAGTAAAATAAAAAAACTTTTAATTATTATACTGAAAATATTGTAATATTTATTGAATAATAGAATAATCTGTGATATCATTTAGAAGTATAGTTATAATAATTCATCGGCGACTCCGAAAAGCAACGGACCTCACAGACGGATTATATACAAATTCATTTTCCAAAATCGGAGGAAACAATAATGCAGGAAATCAAAATCACACTCGCAACAGAAAGAAAGCCAAAGCCGGCTGCTGACAGTCTCGGCTTCGGCAACTATTTTACTGACCATATGTTTATTATGGATTACTATGAGGGCAAAGGTTGGGTTGACCCCAGAATTATACCCTACGGTCCCATTGCTCTTGAGCCTTCAGCAATGTGCCTTCACTATGCACAGGAAGTTTTCGAGGGTATGAAAGCATATCATTCAAAAGAAACAGGTAAGGCAGTACTCTTCCGTCCCGACAAAAACATGGCAAGACTTAACGTCTCAAACGAACGCCTTTGCATTCCGAAATTTGACGAAGAGTTTATGGTAGATGCTATCAGAAAGCTTGTAGAAATCGATGAGGACTGGATTCCCGAAGGCGAAAACACAGCGCTTTACATCCGTCCGTTTATTATTGCAGTTGACCCGCATGTAGGCGTTCATCCTGCACATCACCTTATGTTTATGGTAATTATGTCCCCCGTCGGTTCATATTACAAAGAAGGTATAAACCCTGTTAAAATTTATGTTGAGCGCAATTATGTCCGCGCTGTCAAGGGCGGTATGGGCTTTACAAAGACGGGCGGCAACTACTCTGCTTCTCTTAAAGCTCAGGACGATGCAAAAAAGCTCGGCTACGCTCAGGTTCTTTGGCTCGATGGTGTTGAAAGAAAGTACGTTGAAGAAGTTGGTACAATGAACGTTTTCTTCAAAATCAACGGTGAAATCGTAACACCTTCACTTGAAGGCACAATTCTCAGCGGTATTACAAGAATGTCCTGCCTTGAGCTTCTGCGCAAATGGGGCTGTAACGTAAGCGAACGTAAGCTTGCACTGCAGGAAATTATTGATGCTGCGCATAACGGAACCCTCGAAGAAGCCTTCGGTACAGGTACTGCTGCAGTTATCTCCCCCATTGGTGAGCTCTTTACAGGTGACGAGAAGATCATCATCAACGATGGCAAGATCGGTGAAACAGCCCAGAAGCTTTATGACACAATTGTCGGTATGCAGAACGGTGTAGTGCCTGACGATATGGGTTGGCTTGTAAACGTTAACTGATTGGCAAATTCTCAAAATAAACTCAATGAGGTGAAGAAATGCAGGAAACTACGACTAACGTTCTTGATACCATAGAACCGTCGCAAAAACCCTTGCTTGATAAGCAGAACCGCAGATTCCTTACCCCTAAAGAAATTGCCGCATATGTTTTAACATCATACGGCACTAAAAACCTAAATTCTTATGTAGATACTTGGAAGCAATACTTCTTACTCAACTATACAGGCCTATCGGGCTCAGCGATCGCAACAATGAATGCGGTCACCAGTATATGGGATGCTCTTGATGACCCGCTTTCCGGTATAGTTATTGACCGTATGAGAACTCGTTGGGGCAGGCTACGTCCTTTCCTCATACTGCCGATGCCTATATGGGCAATATGTACAATGCTGTTTTTCATTGTACCGTATGCTATACCAATGGCATACAGGCCTATATATGCAATTATTATCAGCATACTTAACAGTATCGGTTGGTCATATTATAACGCGTGGACGATTCTACTCTATAATATTACGCCAAACCTCAATGAACGCAACACGCTTATTACCGTACAGAAATTCGTAGAGCTTTTCGGCGTATGGATACCGTCAATGGTACCTGTTACCATTGACTTCCTGCCGGGCATCACAGGTTGGTCACAGGAAGGTATTTACGGCGGTTTTGCATTATTCTTTGTTGCTATCCTTGTTCTTTGCTCAATATTTGCCTTTCGCAATATTCAAGAGCGTGTTCCGATTGCTTCAAAAGAAGATATGGAAAGCGTTTCAATATTCCAGTCGATTAAATATACGATTAAAAACAGGCCGCTCTTTATTCTTATCCTTTCAAACTTCTTTGGCAGCGTTAAGGGCATCGGCGGCGCAAATGAAGGTCTGTTCTGGCAAAACTGTACCGGCAAGCTTACAAACGGTACAATCTGCGGTCTGTTCACAGGTATTCCAAACTATATTGTCACTCCCCTTGCTCCAAAGCTCATAAAACGTTTCGGTGCAAGAAAGTGTGCTGCAATAGGCGGTATCTTCTCCGGTGTTGCATATACCACTCTTTATTTAATTGGATACACTCCCTTCGGTGACGAGTTTAACGTCGCTAATCTTGCATTTGTTACTTTTATGCTTACTGTATGCGGTCTTCCCAACTGCCTTATGGGTGTTTGTGGTCCCGTTCTGCAGGGTGATGTTTACGATTATCTTGAGTGGAAGTCCGGTGTGCGTAATGAAGGACTTGTAAATGCTGTACAGGGCTATGTTACAAAGCTTTCGGGTACACTTATCGGTGCACTTTCCGGCCTTGTTCTTGAGTTTATTCACTACTCGCCTATCAAAGATATTGCAGGCAATATTCTGCCTCACACAGATCCGTCTGTCCTGCAGGGTATTTGGGGTATCTTCTGTCTCGCTCCTGCAATTGCACGCTTTGGTTACGGCTTCTCACTTCTGCTGTTTAACGTTCACGGTAAGTTCCGTGATAATATGCTTGCTGAACTTAATGTAAAG
>JAZPYN010000013.1:0-49573 GCA_045544155.1 Acutalibacteraceae bacterium | reverse complement strand
TATGACACCCGAGGAATTTGAACACCGACTTGTTAAGGCTGAAGAAAACATTGAGACGCTTTTCGGCCGCACAAACAAGTTCAACGAAGAAATGGCAACCGTTACGACCAAGCTCGACAACATATTAGTCACGCTCGGTGAACTCAAAGCAAGCGTTGTACAGCTGCAGAGCAGACCCGGCACAATGTGGGACAAACTTGTGTTTGCCCTCATCGGTGCCGCCGCAACAGCGTTCGTAAGTTTTGTAATAAAATAACCTAATACCGTAGGGGCGGCCATTGGCCGTCCGAACAAACAAAAGGAGTGATATTATGAAAATTAACTGGAAAGTACGTATCAGGCAGCCTGCATTCTGGATTGCGACAATACCTGTTGTAATCTCGTTCGTTTACTCAGTGCTTGCAATGGCAAACGTTGTGCCCTCTATAACAGAGGAATCAATTCAGAACGTATTTATAACAATCGTCGCAGTGCTCGCACAGCTCGGTATCACCGTAGACCCGACAACAAAGGGTATCGGTGACAGCGACAGAGCTATGGAATACGATAAGCCGAATTAAAAAAACCGCCCTAAGGGCGGCTTTTTTTATTACCATTTTATTGCTGCTGTTGTGCCATCCTTAGTACACTCGACTCCGCAAATTCTGTTTGCAGCCTGTACAAACGCATCGCACATTTCCTGATTGGGGAAGGTAAGCGTACTCTCAAGAGTCAGCGTCTTCGGCTCAACCTTATCAGCAAGCTTAAAGCCTGTTGCCCACCATGTGAGAGTTGCATCTCTGTCAACATAGGTCTGCTCACTGTCATAAACATCAATAGAAACAGGCATCATTTCTTCGTCCGTTGCACAGTTATAGAACATACCAAGCTTGCCGTCAGGACGGTTATAGATACCTACCTCACCGCCAACAAACATATTGAAAACATAATTGCCTTTCCAGATCTGGATCATCCAGTCTTTACCGCCATACTCAAAAAAGATACGCTTTGTAGTATAGTCAAACGCAATCTTTGCAAAAAGGTCATAGAGCGGAGTGAAGCCAAACTGACGCTGCCAACAATCGTTTGTAGCATAGAACTGGTTGTGAAACGCATTATATGCAAAGCCGCTGTCAAAAACGCCCTTATCATAATTTGTGCCGAAGACCTCACCTGTAGCGTGATTATAAAATGCACCGAGATGAGTTGAATCCGGAGTGCCGTCACTCCTTTCATAATCCATAACAAACTCGCTTATATTCTCGCGGTCTGTCGGCAGGAGATACAGCCTGGTATCATTTATACCGTACTTAAAAAAGCTGAGTGCGTGAGTGAGGTTATCCAAAAAATTGGGTTCTTTTGTTTCTTCCTGCAGCATAACAGGCTGATCTGCACTGACAGCAAAGCTGACAGCGGAAAAAGCCAGCACGATGCTTAGAATAACCGAAATAAATCTTTTCATTTTCTTTCCTTTTGATACTCCTTTTTAAGTTTTATGAACAACGCAGATGCTTTGATTTTTGCCTCTGCTATATCATACAGTCTCATAGCAGGTTTCTCTATAAATTTTTTACGCAGCAGCTCGATCACCGTACAAACAGCAAAAACGACCAGCGAACAGACAACCATATGAACTGCCATAAACGGAGAATCGGCATAATCGGTCGTATGAAGAACTTCAGGCCAAAGCACTGTACGCAAAAGGCGATTGTCGTGGATAAGATACACACCGAAGGTACAAGCCGCAATTGAATTTACCGCTTTACAGTCCAGACTGAGTTTTGTGAAAATCACAAGAAGTGAAAGCGCCGCAGCGATAACAAAAACAGAGTTACGTGCATACCAATAGCTGCCACCGCTGAACAGACCGAAGCGAACACTCAAAAAATCGCAAACGACCGCCGAAAGCATCATGATAACAAATGACGAAGCAGCAACAGCTGGTGCGCTGTATTTTCGGCTCAGGAAATTGTCGGGATAAAGGCGCAGATAAGCACCGAACAAATAAAACATCAAAAACTGTGTAAGCTCACCGCTGTAAAAGCTCATTTTCGTAAAGGTAGGTACAACAGACCACAAGGCAAGCATAATACAGTTAAGAGCTATAAACTGCCTTCGAGTAATGACACTGATAAGCTTATTGATAAAAGGCGAAAACAGGATAAGTACAATATAAGCCGTAACAAACCAATGCTCACCAAACGTTATAGGGAAAAGCGAGCGTATCAGAGACTTTATCTCCGGCATACCGTATACAGCAACGTATACAGCGAGAATAGTATATGAATAAAACCAGCTTGAAAATGCCGTACGAAAAAGCGACTTACCCTTAAAAGCCCCCGTACACATAAAATAACCGGTTATTGCGACAAATATTACCACACCGAGATTGCCTAGACCGCCCCACTGCATAAGCACACGGTTAAAGCTGAGCGACACATCGCCCATATCGACACCGCCGTGAAAAAAATAATGCGATACAACTATCATAAACATAGCTATTATACGCAGTAATTCTATGGAAGAGTCCCTGGTTTTATTCTTTTCTGACATTACCATTCCTCACAATCTTCTTGATTATAGCACAATATACATCATTTGGCAACAATTTATTCATAATTTATGCATTAATCATTATGCCTTTTGATAAAAAACGGGCGACCCCAAAGTCGCCCGTACTGAAAAAATAAAAATCTGATTAAATTGCAAGCGGTTCAAGGCTACGCTTCAGAATACCGTTCATATAAGCGATTGCCATACCGTAGTTTGTTATCGGTACACCTGCATCAGCAGCTTTACGGAGTCTGTACTGCATCTCACGCTCATTGAGCATACAGCCGCCGCAATGCACTATCAAAGCATACCCGGAAAGTTCCTCAGGAAATTCACCGCCAGAGGTAAACTCAAACTGCAGCTCTTTTCCGCTGTGCTTTTTGATCCAGCCCGGAAGCTTGACCGTGCCGATATCGTTACATTGACGGTGATGGGTACAGCCCTCAGAGATAAGAACCTTATCGCCATCTTTGAGAAAGTCCAATTCCATTGCACCGTTTGCAAGTATATTCAGGTTGCCCTTATATCTTGCAAAAAGGATTGAAAATGACGTAAGCGGAATATGTGACGGCACGATCTTCGACACTGCACCGAACGCCTGCGAATCGGTTATTACAAGTGCAGGAGGATTTTTGAGCAAGTCAAGCGTTTGTGCAAGCTCGGTTTCTCTTGTAACAACAGCCGTAGCGTGTACATCGAGGATATCGCGTATAGTTTGTTGCTGCGGCAGGATAAGCCTGCCTTTAGGTGCAGATTCATCAATCGGTGTAACAAGCACAACCGTATCGCCCTCGTTTATAAGGTCAGCGACAATACGCCTTGATTCTGCTTGTTTTTTTACTGCCGATGCAATTTTCTCTTTTAATCGCTCGATATTATGCTTATTCACAGCACTGATATATATTTCTTTTTCGGTTTCGTCGGGGATTTTGTCAAGCAAATCCGCTTTGTTGTAAGCAATAACATAAGGCAATTTTTTTGATTCAATGAACGATATAAGATCGCTGTCTGCCTTACTCATACCTTTTGACACATCAACTACAAGCACCGCAATATCGGCATAATTGAGCACCTGCGCGGCACGTCTGACTCGCATCATACCAAGCTCGCCCTCATCGTCTATACCGGGTGTGTCGATAATCACTACAGGACCGAGCGGCAAAAGCTCCATAGCCTTTTTTACGGGGTCTGTTGTAGTACCTTTAACATCAGATACCAGAGCCAGTGACTGACCTGTAACTGCATTTACAACGCTTGATTTGCCTGCGTTGCGAAGCCCGAAAAAGCCTATGTGCAATCTTTCAGCTGAAGCAACACTGTTAAGTGACATTGGTTTCCCTCCCTATCAGAAGCGGAAATCTCTTCTGTTTGAATTTCTGATATCCTTTATATTCTGCGTTGCGATATCTCTTACTTTATCCTTTGTTATCTTTTTAAGCTCATCCATAACCATGCTGTAGCCTATTTCCTTTGTAGCATCGCTCGCATAGTCCTCAAGGTACTCGGTAAGGGTCATAAGTGCATTGGGATGACAGCAGTTTATGATCTGTCCGTTTTTGCAAAGGCTCATAAATCTGTCGCCTGTTCTGCCCTCACGATAGCAAGCGGTACAGAATGACGGAATATGACCATTTTCCATAAGCCAACGGACAACCTCGTCAAGTGTACGCTGGTCGGAAACATCAAACTGCTCGGAATCGTGCGGTCTCTCTTCTTCAGTATATCCGCCGACAGATGTACGGGAAGCACCGCTTATCTGCGAAATGCCGAGGTTGAGCACACGCTCACGCACCTGCTGTGACTCACGGGTTGAGATAATCATACCCGTATAGGGAACTGCGAGACGGATGCAGGCAATTATCTTCTCGAAAATTTCATCGGGAATTGAATTATCAAAAACGTCCGGGTCAATATCATCAGCACGCTTGATTCTCGGCACGCTAATTGTATGCGGACCTACACCGTGTACAGCCTCAAGGTGCTCTGCGTGCATAAGCAGACCTGCAAACTCGTACTTATAAAGCTCAAGGCCGAAGAGCACACCGAGACCGACATCATCAATACCGCCTTCCATAGCTCTGTCCATAGCTTCTGTATGGTAAGCATAGTCGTGCTTGGGGCCTGTCGGGTGAAGCTTGAGGTAGCTCTCTTTATGATAGGTTTCCTGGAAGAGAATATATGTACCGATACCTGCTTCCTTGAGTTTGCGGTAATTCTCGACAGTTGTTGCGGCAATATTTACGTTTACGCGGCGGATTGCACCGTTTTTGTGGTTGATGCTGTAAATCGTTTTGATGCACTCGAGGATATACTCGATAGGATTATTTACGGGGTCCTCACCTGCTTCGATTGCAAGTCGCTTGTGACCCATATCCTGCAGAGCAATAACCTCATTCTTAACCTCTTCCTGAGTCAACTTCTTACGTGCAATATGCTTATTCTTAAGGTGATAAGGGCAGTATACGCAGCCGTTTACACAGTAGTTTGAAAGGTAAAGCGGTGCAAACATAACGATACGGTTGCCGTAAAAAGCAAGCTTGATTTCCTTTGCGATTTCGTATATACGCTCAACCTTTTCGGGAATTTCACATGCCAGCAGCACACTTGCCTCACGGTATGTAAGACCTGCGCATACAGTGCCGTCAGCAGTCTTTCGGGGGCGTGCTTTTTCAAGTATTGAGTCGATAAGCTCGACATTATTCTTATTCTGCTCGGCATATTCAAGCGTTGCAAGTATTTCTTCGTGGCTGATAAATTCCTCTGCCTTGAGTGATTTCGGGTTGTAGTTTGCCATAATTTATTCCTTCTTTCTATCGTTTAGCGTCACCGCGTGCACATACAACACGGTAACCGATTTTTTCCATTGATTCTTTAATTCTGTTAAGATTTTCTGCCGCTTCCGAACCCGTAGCGAGCTTACCGTCATAGAGGTTATATCTGGCTCTTGCCGCTTCGGGTGAGAGATTAGGCATAATTACATTTGCACCTGAAAGTATTCCCTTTTCCCTGCCCTGCTTATCGAGCGTGGCAAGTGCCGTTGTTGCGGGCAGAAGCACTTTCGGACAGATGAGCCTGATTATAGACAAAAGGTAGCAGGTCAGTTCTACCGTGCCGGATTCATAATCGCCAAACACCGTGTCTTTATGCGGAATAAACGGACCTATGCCGCACATATCGGGCTGAAAGCTTTCGATAAACTGCAAATCCCTGACAAGATTATCCACTGTCTGATAAGGTGAGCCAACCATAAATCCGCAGCCGACCTGATAGCCGATATCCTTGAGATTCTGCAGACACTGTATACGGGTTTCAAACGACATAGCTGACGGATGAAGCTTTGAATAGTGCTCACTGTCTGCCGTTTCGTGGCGGAGCAGATATCTGTCAGCACCTGCGTCATACAGTGCCTTATAGCTCTCTTTGCTACGCTCACCGAGTGAAAGAGTAACCGCACAGTCGGGGTATCTGCGTTTGATTTCTCCGACAAGGTTGCAGAGCATTTCATCGGTAAAATGTGCATCCTCACCGCCCTGCAATACAAAAGTGCGAAAACCGAGTGAGTAACCATCGTCACAGCAGGCAAGAATTTCATCTTTGTCAAGTCTGTAACGCTCACAGTTTCTGTTGCCTGCCCTTATGCCGCAGTAAAAGCAATCGTTTTTGCAGATATTGCTGATTTCGATAAGACCTCTGATATAGATATCTGTGCCGTAGTGCTCACGGCGTACAGCATCCGCTTTTACGCTGAGAAGCTCTGCCGATTCTTCGTCACGCTCGGTAATAAGCAATTTATATTCATCCGCACTGAGGCTGTGACACTCTGCAAGTTTTTCTATAATATCTATTATCTTTTTATCCATGACTTATCACGTTTGAATAAGCGGTTTTGACACTGATACCGTCGAGCTTGCCGATTTTGCCCGAAAGAGCGGAAATGGTATCCTGCGCAGCATCGACCGCAATACTCACTATACTTATACCCTTCTCTTTATAAGGTATGCCCATTCTGCCGATAATAATATCGCCGTATTCGTGAAGCAAAGAATTGAGCTGTTCAACACTGTCTTTATTCTCAACAATAATGCCCATTACGGCAACTCTTGTATCCATAATTACTCCTCCTAAAAAACAAATAAGCCACACCTGACACAGGTGCGGCTTTAATCGTATATGGGTATAGTATGCCCCTTGGAATACAAAAAATAACTGCACCTTTCAGTCGGAAAAATCCTCTTGTCAGGATACAGTTATTATAACTTATTTTTTAAGTTTTGTCAAATCAGTCAGTGATGATATCGCCCATCATACCGGGTGTGCAGAAGCCTGCGTTTGACTCGTCTGTATCGATATGCATAGCAAGAGCATAAGCAGGGTTGACACGGACTACAACGTCGCCGAAGATAAGGCTGCGGCCGTCGGACTCAACCTTAACGGAAACGATCTGCTTGTCCTGTACGCCGTACTTCTCACCATCTTCGGGAGTTGCGTGGATGTGACGCTTTGCAACGATAACACCCTCGCTGAGTTCAACCTCACCTTTGGGACCTACGAGCTTGCAAGCACCGCTGCCCTCGATAACGCCACTCTCGCGAACGGGAGCAACAACACCGATTGAACGTGCGTCGGAAGCAGAAATCTCAACCTGAGTTGCAGGTCTTTCGGGGCCAAGGATTGAAACAGCCGGGAAGCTGCCCTTGGGGCCGATAACTGCTACACGCTCTTCACAAGCAAACTGACCGGGCTGTGAAAGATCCTTCTTATGTGTAAGCTGATAGCCTTCACCGAAGAGGATATCGAGGTCCTTACGTGAAACGTGAACGTGACGTGCTGATGTTTCGATAAGAACAGGTTTATTCATTTAAGTAACATCCTTTCGTTAAAATATAAATCAGAAAAGTTTTGAAAGCTTGTTGTCTTTCTTCTTGATAAGCTTGATGATTGCACCGACAACAAGCGCACCGATAACACCGTAAACGATACCGAGAACTGCACCTGCAAGAACGTCAGTGCAGTAGTGTACGCCAAGGTAGATACGGGAGAAGCCGATAAGGGCTGCAAGAACGTATGCAGCGATACCCCACTTCTTGTTGTTTGCGAAAACAGCTGTTGCGAACGCGAAAGAAGAAGATGTGTGACCTGAGGGGAATGACCAACTGTGGGGCATAGTATGTGTTAATTCAGAAGCGATAAATGGAAGCTTCTCAGCGAGATTCGGATAGCCTATCTCCGGGAATTTATATCCCTCAATCCATTTAGCTTTGAGTTCAGGAAACCTCTGTGCATATTCGTTGACTGTTGCCAGTATTCTATCAAACTTGCTGCCAAGTTCAGCCTTATTAGCCTCAAGAGCCACGGGATCAAAGATAAAGCAAGGTCTTACTCTTGCAATCATCGGCTTAAGAATCTCGTTGTTGAGAATAACCATAACAAGGAGAGCTCCGAGCATAGCCATACCTGCTTTGCGTGTCTTCTTAAAAAAGAGAAGGATAACGCCTACAATCGGCATTATCATACCGTCGCCAAGCTTTGTAACCCAGAACATTATGTGGTCAAGTACATCGTTGGCAATTGAAAAGATCGCGCTGAAAACCGAGAGGTCAAATTCATAAATTGACTGGAGAAAAGCATCCATTGTTTTTCACCGTACTTTCATATAAATTATTTGAATGTGTTGTAGATTGCAGAAATAAACATCTGCTGAAGCTGCTCACCGAAGAAGGGAATGATTCTTGCGATGAATGATACATAGTACCATACGATATTATCGGAAACGTAAGCAAGGGCTCTCATTTCTTCTGTATCGCCTACAACGTCATAGAATGTGGGAGAGAATGTCTCATACTCCCAGGGATTGCTTTCGTCAAGGTCGATAATACGGCAGCCGCGCATTTCGTCATCGCCATAAGACTGGAAGGATGCACCGGGTGTGTTGACGATATCGATAGCGGCACCGTCAGCAGCGTTCATCTTTGTGTGAACAATGTAGTCGTTAACGTGGTCGTGACCTACGAAAACAGCGTTAACATCGCCCTGCTGAACAAACTTGCTCATCTGCTCACCGTGGATTCTGCTGGGGCAGGGATACTCGCGAAGAATCGAGCCTGCTTCTGCATAGTTGGGATCAAGAGCATAGTGGTGTATCTCGCCTGTTTCTTCGTTTTTAGATGTAAAACCGTTGGGGTCAGCTGCAGGTGTCTCAATGACATATTCCTTGATTTCGTAAGGAACGATGTGCTGGAAAGCGATAGAAGGAACAGCCTCGCCGCCGTTAGCAGCCTTGAGAGCGTTGGATGTGTTTACATACCAATCAAGCTGATCCTCGTGTATGTAGTCATAACCATCTACTTCGTCGTACATATTGGAGTCGAACATCCAGATGTTGTATGCAACCTTCGAACCGTCGGAAGACTTGATTGTGAGGTTGTGTGTACCCATACCGTAGATTTCGGGGTCTGCATCGTAAGCAAGGCAGTTTTCGTAGCTGCGGTATGCGCTGAAGTGTGTTTCCTTTGAAACATTCTCAGCATCGTGGTTACCGAAAACAAACGTAAAAGGAACGCCTGCCTCAGCAATAGGATCGATAATAGCCTTGATAGCGTACTTAGCATCAATCTTAAGATCAACCGTACCTGTGTTATCGCCTGTAAAGATAACAAGGTCAGGCTCGTACTTTTCAACAGCTGTTTCGATCATCTTGATCATACCGGGTGACGGGAACATATCGTCCTGTGTGTCGGCAATCTGAAGAATACGGAACTTGCCGTCCTCGCCGAACTGAAGGGTGTTCTCAGGCTGTGCCGAAAAATCGTCAGCAGCGGATACTGTAAGTGAGAAAAGCATTGCAGCTGCCATAACGAGTGCAATTACTTTAAGAAATGATTTTTTCATTTTTATTATCCCCTTAATAGCACTATAAGCCGTCGGGCAGATTGCTCCGCCCAACAGCTTTGAGTCGAGTTTTGTTTATTATTTCTTGTAGCTTTCTGCAACTGCAACAGCGCAAGCAACTGTAGCACCAACCATGGGATTGTTACCCATACCGATGAGACCCATCATCTCAACGTGAGCAGGAACAGAAGAAGAGCCTGCAAACTGAGCGTCACCGTGCATTCTGCCCATAGAGTCTGTAAGACCGTAGGAAGCAGGACCTGCAGCAACGTTATCAGGATGAAGAGTTCTGCCTGTACCGCCGCCGGAAGCAACAGAGAAGTACTCCTTGCCGTTTTCAAGTGCCCACTTCTTGTAGGTACCTGCAACGAGGTGCTGGAAACGTGTGGGGTTAGTTGAGTTACCTGTGATGGAAACATCAACACCCTCGTGCTTCATAACTGCAACGCCTTCGAGAACGTCGTTAGCACCGAAGCAACGGACAAGAGCACGGTCACCGTTTGAGTAAGGTGTTGTGTTGACAACCTTGAGCTCGTCGCTGTAGAAATCATACTCTGTCTCAACGTATGTGAAGCCATTGATACGGGAGATGATCATAGCAGCGTCCTTACCGAGACCGTTGAGGATAACGCGGAGAGGCTCTGTACGAACCTTATTAGCTGTGAGAGCGATTTTGATAGCGCCTTCAGCAGCTGCGAATGACTCGTGACCTGCAAGGAATGCGAAGCACTTTGTTTCGTCCTTGAGGAGCATTGCGCCGAGGTTACCGTGGCCAAGACCGACCTTACGGTTTTCAGCAACTGAACCGGGGATGCAGAATGCCTGGAGGCCTACGCCGATAGCAGCGGAAGCGTCAGCAGCATTCTCGATGCCCTGTGCAAGGGCAATAGCTACGCCGAGAGTGTATGCCCAGACAGCGTTGTCGAAAGCGATGGGCTGTGTGCCCTTAACGATAGCTTCGACATCGATGCCTCTGGAGAGGCAGAGTTCTCTGGCAGCTTCAAGGCTCTCGATGCCGTACTGAGCAAGGCAAGCCTCGATTTTTTCCATTCTTCTTTCTTTACCTTCAAATGTAACAGCCATTGTTCTCCCTCCTCCTTATTCTTCTCTGGGGTCAATATATCTTGCAGCATCAGCAAATCTGCCGTAGCTGCCCATATTGTTCTTGTATGCTTCTGCGGGGTCTGCACCGTGACGGATATCCTCAAGCATCTTGCCGAGCTTTACAAACTCGTAGCCGATAACCTGATCGTTCTCGTCAAGAGCCATACGTGTAACGTAACCCTCAGCCATTTCGAGGTAACGTACGCCCTTTGCCTTTGTAGAGAACATTGTGCCGACCTGTGAACGAAGACCCTTACCAAGGTCCTCAAGACCTGCGCCGATTGTGAGGCCGTCCTCTGAGAATGCGGACTGAGTTCTGCCGTAGACAAGCTGAAGGAAGATCTCACGCATTGCAACGTTGATAGCGTCACAGACAAGGTCTGTGTTAAGGCACTCAAGGAGTGTCTTGCCGGGAAGGATCTCAGCAGCCATAGCTGCGGAGTGAGTCATACCGGAGCAGCCGATTGTCTCAACAAGAGCCTCTTCTACGATACCCTCTTTGATGTTGAGAGAAATCTTACAAGTACCCTGCTGAGGAGCACACCAGCCCACACCGTGTGAGAAACCGGAGATGTCCTTAATTTCGTATGCCTTTACCCACTTGCCCTCTTCGGGGATAGGAGCGGGACCGTGATGCGGGCCTTTAGCCACGATACACATTTTTTCCACTTCATGTGAATAGTTCATTTTGATTGTCTCCTTTCTGATTTCTGAGCCATTCAATCTCACGGTATATTATACATAAATTAAACTCAATTATCAAGTAATTATTGCATAAATCTCTTTGATAAAACAAAATATTTTTACATATTATGCAACAAATCAATTCGCAATTATTATTTTTTAATAACGGCAGCAAAAAGAAAGCGGGCGACCACAGGTCGCCCCTACGGTGTTGTAATTTATGTGCACATAAATTGCCGTGACGGAGGATTGTAAAAAGCGATTTTATTTTTACGAACAATCCCTCAGTCACTTCGTGACAGCTCCCTTTACACAAGGGAGCCATTGACAAACAAATTCACTAATATATAAAAAGCAGCGTAGGGGCGCCCATCGGGCGTCCGCTTCCAAACGTAAAGATTCTTCGCTCACACTCAGAATGACACCCCTTTTCATCACTCATCGTAGGGAATGGTCTTGACTGTTTATTTATAGAGAAATCAATAATAGTCAAGACGCTGATGGTTATTGCACACAAACTTTTTAATACATTAAATCATATTTTTACGGTATTTCGCAATGTTTTCTTTTGTTTAGAAACCACTTAATTCTTTAACCAAATCAACACTTTTAGCAGTAACAGCCCGCAGGTTTTGATATCTGCGGGCTGTCGCTGTTTTATTCAATTGTCTGTGTCAAACGCATCCAACGCGAAATTTGCTCCGTGTATGAAGCCTGTTTTGTAGCTGTCGAAATGCTCTGCCGCCTTGTTGGCAAATTCGGTTGCGGTGGGCTCAATCGCCTTGGAAATCGGGTAACACAGGGGACGGTTCTCTGTGTTATCAAAGCTTAACCTTAACCTCGTGTGAGCCGATGTCAGTTTTTATTTCGAGAGTGTAGCCGCCATACTCGCAGGGCACAAGCTCATACTCGCCTGTACAGGTGACCTCTGCAGGGTTTGCAGGCAGGTAGATGATTGTCTTCACATCAAACTCCTTGGTCTGCTCATAGGTAAGGGTAAATGTATTCTCTTTTCTGTCGTGGCGGTATGCCTTGATTTCGCCCGTGACTGCTCTCGGATACGGTCTGTGAAGCTGGTCCATTACGCCGTCACCGATAAGTCCTTCGTGGTAACACCAGTATGTATTGCTCCACTTGCGGTCATCAAAGAATTTAAGCAGATGATGGATATGGGGATACCATTCCGCACCCTCGGAATAACCACCCCACTCGCCTACAAGCACAGGGATACCCAGACGCTTCTGGCTGTTTTCGTGCTCACCGAAGATAGCATCGGTACGGGATGAGCTTGCGTGCTTATAAAGCGGAGTATCGACCATAAAGTCGTAGCCGTGCGGTGAGAAGCACATTTTTTCCTCAACTTTGTTGCCGTATGTAATCGGGCCTGCCTTACACGGAATTGAAAGGTTTGAATAGTAGCAATTGTCTATAAACATAATTCCGTTGTCGGTAACACTACGTATTGCGCCTGCTGTTTTGTTAAGGAAAGGAGTATAACGCTCACGGTCAAACTTTTCAACAAGCTCAGCGGCACCGAGTGCAACATCGCGAAGAATATCGCCGTTATACTGATCAAGCACTGCAGGAATATCAAGCTTTACAGCATCCTTAATCAGTTTACAGCGGTCAATACGCTTGTCTGTAAGAGTAGTCTTGACAAGCCCCTTGATAAGCTGACGGAAAACCTTACCGCCGTCACTGCCCAAAAACGGCTCGTTGAACATATCAAAGCCAAAGAGCGCCGGGTGATTGCAAAAACGCTCGGCAAGGTGCTGCCACATATCTGCAAAATAGTCAAGCAAACCTTTATTCTTATAAGGAGCATTATTCCAGAAACGGTCAAACGCCTTGTGCACGCCTTTATCCCAGAAATAGCCCTCTGCCCAGACAACTTTAATTTTCTTCTGCTTTTTGCCGCCCATCATTGCTGCCCATTCGGGGGCACCGTCGCCCCACTCATAGCAGTAGTTTGAGAAGAGGTCCTGATGCATATCGATATAGGCATAGAGTCCGTATTTTTCGCACTGGTCGAGCATTTTAACAATAGCATCAATATATTTCTCGTTATATTCACCGGGCTTTGGCTCAACAGCCGCCCAGGTGATACCCAGACGGACAATATTCATACCGTTTTCGGCAAGAGTGCGGAACATTTTATCGTCATATTCATAAACGTGGCAAAGATTGCCGTTGCCGTCAGGCCAGCCCTTATCGCAGAGATTTACACCGTTGAAAATTCGCTCTCTGCCGTATTCGTCAACAAAACTTGTGCCGGATGTAAGAATTTTTTCCATGTTCTTATTCTCCTTTATAAATCTTGAACTCACTGAGTACTACACCTACGTGCTCCTCGCCTATTTCAAGAGCTATACAGCCGTTTTCAAAAACGGATGCAGGCAAATCGTAAACAGCACAGGTAAAGCGGTCGTTGAGCATTTCACTCTCAAACTGCTCATCCTTTTCGCCGCCGAAAAATTTGCCGCGGTAAATATCAGTACCGTTAGCCTTGATATAGAAGCTGTCAAACATATCGTACTTATTTTTCTTGTATGTAATACGAAGCTTATAATCGGTATCGGGCTCGAAGCCTGCAAGCTTACAAACGAAAGTATAGTTGTCAAAAGCCTTGAGCATACACATCGGAATTGAGCCGTTGTTGACCTCGGGTCTGTCTCCCTGATAGTCCATATAGAACTCGCCCTTCTGTCTTTCACCAAGCACACCAAAGCCGTATTCAGCAAACGAATAGTAGTACTCGCCCTTGCCGATTTTATTGCGGTTGAATACACGCTCAAGGAAAGCTTCACGCTCACCCTCCGGCATAGCATCGGCAACCTCGTATCTGCCGAGGAGCCACGCTCTGTCGGTTACAGGCAGGTCGATAGTGTCGAGAGTTGCACCTCTCTCCCAGCCCGATGCGTGATAATTCTCAACATCGAGCTGCATACCAATCTGCTCAAACAGCTTGTCAGCAAGCTCACAAAGTGAAGCACGCAGTGCATAATATTCTCCGTCGTAGTCTGTCATAAGTTCTTTGCGTGCACTGTCAAAATCACCTTTTGCAGCAAAGCATCTTGCTTCATTAATAAGCTCAAGCTCAAACTGTCTTCTGCGACGGACAAGCATATCGCACTTTGCTCTGAAGAGGAGCATTACAAAGCGCCAGTTGTTTATAAGTGCAGGTGCTTTTTCAAGCTCCGACTCGATAATCTGCAGAGTGTGCTCTATATGCGGATTTTCTGCAGGGTCACCCTCCCAGTTACGCTCAAGACCGAGAATAGCATCGGCAATTTTCTTTGCATCTGCCTGCCAGATGAAGAAGCGAGCATAATCGCAAAGTGTATCGTAAAGCGATACATCGGGGAAGAAATCCATATCGCTCCATACAGCTTTATTGACATCGTCATTCACACCCTCGGAGTAGCTGACGCTGCCGACAACGTAAGGCCGAGTGAGTCTGTGAAGGAGTCTGTATTCGGTGGGTCTTGGGTTGATACTCTCACGGCTGAGAGTTGATGCAAGCGCATAATGCCAATCGTCCCTGTCAAAATGTACGGGATATTCACATCTTACGTTATGGGTTATATCGGGGTAAAATCTGATAGGATATTTAGCGGGAAGTTTACGTCTGAGGTCATCCATAAGAAATGCATGATTAGGACCTGTTATAACGCCCGTAATCTCGTCAGGCAGCTTTTCCATTTCGCCCATAAAATCCTCAGGCCAGGTGATGTTGGAATGAGGAGCCTGGGCAGAAGGCCACATCTCGGCATTCGGTTTAACAGACTTGAGTAACTTTGAAATTGCAATACAACGTTTTACAAAGTCATCGCCGTCCATCTCACCGGGGTCACCGCCGGGAGGAAAGATTGCATCAATTCTCGGCATTGTTTCAAACACCTTACGTCTTGAAGCAAGTGCTGTTTCTTCGTCTTCCTCATCTTTATTGGGATACCAGCAGGATACATCCATATCAAGCTTGTCGGCAAACTCACTTGCACGTGCGGCAAGCTCAAGCGGATGATATTTCATAAGCGGATTTTTCTCGTCCTTATCGCCACCGGGAATATGCTCACAGGTGTTACAGCCGAAAGCCATAATATCACGGTAAAAACGGAAATACTCGTCAGGACCCCACGCATCGTAAGTATTGGGGATTGTGCGGTAACCGCACTGGTGGCCGCGGATTTTTTTATCGGGTGTATACACACCGTCAATATTGCGGATAAGGGTAATTTTATTGGAAGAAAAAACGCATTTTCGCAGAAAGTACGAGTAACCGAATATAAGTCCTCTGATACCTTGTGCTGTTATTTTGATATGTGAGCCGTCCTGCTCAATAATATATGTATCTTTATCGGCAACAGAGCTGTCACTGACAAGGTCAACGCAAGGCTCACCGCCCTCAAAAGGCTTATAACCTGCACGCAGCTCGATTTCTTCACTGAAAAGCTCACGGGCATACTCTGCCGCTTCACCGACAGCATTTACACTGAGAAAAGAAAAATCGTATTTCATACCAAACTCACCCTTTGATGTTTTTTATTTTTTCTGCTTTTTAGCAACAAGTGCCGCAACGCCTGCCGCAGCACCAACGGAAAGTGCTGCAATTGCCGCACGCCTCGGTTTCTCAAGGTCATCCGCATCAATAAAGTAGGTTGCCATTGATGCAGGAGTTTTGCCGAGAAGGTCAAAATATGTATAATGTGTTGTTTCGAATGTATCAGGATTATTCTCATCGATATCAAACACTCTGACACCTCTGAGGCTGTTGCCGTAGCAACGGAAGGAAGCAGCAGGAGTCTGAATCATTCTGACACCATCGTGTGTGATATCGAACATATTCATATGGTGGTGACCGTAGACAACCGCAAGCACGTCGCCCTGCTGTTTTACGGCATCGAACTGACCGTAGTTATCCTTACAGCCGGGTGTAGGCTCGTAAAGTCTGCCGCTGTTCACCTTTTCGGGCTTAAGACGAATATAACGCTTTTTATTGTAAAGGCGCACCGCACCCTCATCATCGGCACCGCACTCTTCAACGCACTCATTAATTTCACTCATCGGGATATGCTGAAACATAAGCGACGGCACAGGCTTGCCCGAATTCTGTGCAGCAAGCTCGTTACTCTTGCTGACATACCACTCAACGGCATCTGTAGTGACACCCTCAAAACCCTTATCAAGCTCTTTATCAATACGGGATGTATCCATCATCCAGAGATTGAAAGCAGGCTTGTCACCCGAGTAAATAGGGATATTATGTGTACCTACATCACCGTTACCGTAGGTATCAACAAGACCGACAAAGCAGGAATACTCACGGTAGAGGTCGATAATCTCCTCTTTTGTCATTTCGCACATATCATCGTGATTACCGAAGATCATGGCAAAAGGAATATTTCTTTTCTGAAGCGGCTCAAGAATAATTGCCAGTGACTTTCTCATCCTTACCAGCGTTGCCCCTTTACCTTCGGCGACCTTTTTGTTGCCGAAGCGTGCATCAAGAAGATGATTGCTCAGCACGTTATCGCCCGTAAATACAACAAGGTCCGGCTTGAGCGTATCGTAAGCCTTATCGAGCATTTTGAGCATAGAACGACGGGGATAGTGCATATCCTGCGGGTCGCTGACCTGAAGAATACGAAATTTGCCGTTATTGAAACTAAGTGCCATAAATATTCACCTGCAATTAACTATAATTATACACTAAAATTTTACATTACATTGATATCAATGTCAAGTTGACAAACGCTATAAATACTGATAAAATAAAAGCAGTTACAAAGAAAGGATGATTTGAAATGACAACTATCGATAAAACAATGACAATCGGCGATGTGCTTGATGCACACCGTGAGCTTGCACCCTACTTTTTTGAGATGGGTATGCACTGCCTCGGTTGTCCTTCAGCAAGAGGCGAGAGCGTAGAGCAGGCCTGCAGAGTACACGGCGTTGATGTTGACGAGCTTGTTGCAAAGCTCAACGCAGCACTCGCAAAGTAAGAAATGAAGCTTTCACCAAGACTCAAAGCCGCAGCGGACTATGTCCGTTGCGGCAAAAAAATTGCCGACATAGGTACTGACCACGCTTACCTGCCGATATATCTCGTTGAACACGGAATATGCACATCTGCTATAGGCTCGGATGTAAGACCGGGCCCTATATCCAACGCTGAAATCAACGTAAAAAATGCAGGCTTTTCCGACAAAATCAGCCTGCGCCTTGCAAGCGGACTCGACAAAGTTGAGCCCGATGAAGCAGATGATATAATTTTCAGCGGTATGGGCGGAATACTCATTGCCGAGCTTATCGAAAAAGCTCCGTGGCTCAAGGACAGCGACAAGCACCTTGTGCTTCAGCCGCAGAGCCACGCCGAAATTCTCCGCTCTTTTCTGACCAAAAACGGATTCAGAATTGAAAAAGAAAACATATGTGAAGACTCAGGCAGAACCTATTGCATTATGAGCGTTTATTTTGACGGAATAAACCGTACATACCCCGAGTGGTACGAGTATTACGGCGAGATTCCGTCGTGTGCAAATCCGCTTGCCAAAGAATACCTGCTCAGTCTTGCCGACAGATATGTGCGTGATGCAGGTAATATGCGATGTGCCGACCCGACAGCGGCGGAAAAGCTTTACAGTGTTGCAGACAAGCTGACAGAAATTGCCGACAAATAAAAACAAATCAGCGACAATTCATTAAGAATCATCGCTGATTTTTTATTTCAGTTAAAAAGCGAAACAATAAAATCCCAGATTCCGACAAAAAAATCGACAATTTTGTTCCATAATGTCTGTTCTTCGACAGCAGGCTCCTGCACCGAGCTTTCGTTTTCGGGCACTGTCGGAGCTGCGGTAATGTCGGGCACCGTAGTATCATTATCGGTAACTGAGGAAGTAGTGTCAGTTGTGTCATCGGGAACTGAAGGAGCTTCGGGTACAGTTGTAACCTCACCTGGCGGCTCGCTTGTCTCGTCCGGCTCCGGTAATTCAACAGTAATACTGTTTGCATTCAGTTTGCCTTTAACTATCTCAAACCATACTATACTTTCACTTGAGCTATCATAAAAGACCTGACCGTATCTGGGAAGCACGGCATCTGCACCGTCGCCCTCAACGGCCCTGTCCCATATAACTTCACCTGAGTTATCGGCAAGCAGAATGTGAATTGCCTGTGTGCCCTGCTTACTGTTACAAAGCATATAAGGGATAGCGACATGATCACTGTCAACCCTTACCGCCTTGGGGTTTATTATGGTATCGTCACCTGTGTAATCGGTCAGATAAAACTGCAGCTGAGCATCAAGTGTTTCGCAGTCAAACATCTGCACAAAAATATTTGCGGATGTCTGCTCCAACGAATCGGAAGTATTCTGATAAGAACCTGTGAGCATATAGCTGTTGCCGCAACGCATAAAGCCGCCAAGCTGGCCGTAGGTATGGTTATCGGCATACTCACCCTTGAAAATGAACGAATCGCCCTGTGCAGCCTTTTTCCACTGTGTATCGCCCGCCATTTTGGTTATATGATATGATCTTTTGGGGAGAGCATCGCCACGGTCCACATAAACAAAATCATCACCGTCATTGATTATATACTGATGAAAAGAGTGACTGGCATAGGGAATGGCAGACATATGCTCAACCTCTGCCTGCTTAAAGCTGTCAAGCTCAATTGCAAAGGCATAAGAGGACTGATGAACTTCACCGTCTGCCGTAAACTCATCCTTACCGGTAAGCGGATTTGTTCTTACGGGGAACATATCTCTGGCAATATATCCGGTAAGATATTTGCCGTTCGCTATCATAGCATTGTTGCCGCAGTTGATATCGGCAATACCGAGCCACGAGCCGCTTGCCATACCGCTAAGCTCAAGCGAACGTATCTCTTTACCGTCGGTGCCGATGTTAACAATCTTGAGAGCGGTAGCGTTGCGGTCATTAACAGTAAGCGGCTGTGAGAACAGGACATAATACGTACCGTCATTACCCTTACAGAAAGCCGCAAACCTCGAAAGCTGAAGAGGAACAGCGAAGGTTTTCTTCACACTCAAATCATTATTCAGCTCAATAATACTCAGTGACCCGTCATTCATCACAACACACAAAGAGTATGTACCATCGGGATTCTGCACAGCGTTTATATTGGGAGTACATCCATGGTCATAGCCGTCAAAATAAGTTATCGCATCATTTTCCGTTGCCGCTATGTTTGCAATGGTGTTAACACTGCTGCAAAGTGTTTCTGTCTCGGCAAAAGAAGAAAAACCAAGCGCCGACAGTACGATAAGCGGTACCGTCAGTAAGCACAAAGCCTTAAAAATGCTTTTATTTTTCATAATATATCCAGCTCCTTCTCTGCTACAAATATATCATTTTAATATTTACGGTGTCAACGAAGTTAACTTTCTTTTTACCTTGCAATAAAACTGTTGAAAAATATAAACACTTGTGTTACAATACTAAAGATAAAAATTAAGGAACGGTGAAATCAATGTCAGGACATAACAAATGGAGCACGATCAAGCGCAAAAAAGAAAAGACCGACGGCGCACGTGCAAAGGTATTCACAAAAATCGGCAGAGAGATTGCAGTTGCAGTACGCGAAGGCGGTCCCGACCCCGCATCAAACAGCAAGCTCAAAGATATTATCGCAAAGGCTAAGGCTGCAAACGTACCCAACGACAACATCGACCGTATCATAAAAAAGGCAAGCGGCGAAACAGGCGGCGCAGATTATGAGTCCATCATGTACGAAGGCTACGGCCCCTCAGGTATTGCAGTTATCGTCGAGGCTCTTACAGATAACCGCAACAGAACTGCAGGCGACGTCCGTCACTACTTCGACAAATACGGCGGAAACATGGGTCAGAGCGGCTGCGTTTCCTTTATGTTCAACCGCTACGGTGTAATCCTTATCGAAGCAGAGGATGTTGATGAGGAAGCACTTATGGAGGCTGCTCTCGAAGCAGGCGCTGTTGACTTCATTACAGAGGACGAGAGCGTATTCGAAGTACGCACCGAGCCCAATGACCTCGGCGCAGTACGCGATGCACTTGAAGCTGCAGGCTACAGTTTTGCTGTTGCAGAGGTACAGTACGTACCCACAACTTACACAGCACTTACAAACGAAGACGATATCAAGAACATGAACAAGATGCTTGAAATGTTCGAAGATAACGACGACGTTCAGGAAGTCTGGCACAACTGGGAAAACCCCGACGAAGAATAATAGACTTTATCAAAGGCAAGGTGAACTTTTTTACCTTGCCTTTTTCAGAAATGAGGACACAGATTATGGGAAGCATTTTTGAAAATTTCAGACAGTTCAGAACAAGTGCTGACGAGTCCGACTACGATTGCAGAGAAAACTGCTTTATGCGCCTTTACCGCAATGTTAAAAAAGCAGAGTATGATGAATGGATAAGCCTGCTTGTATCGGACGGGTTTGAAATACTTCAACAGACAGATGTTAATTCAAACATTTACACCTGCCTTTCGGGTGCAGTTGTAATCAATGCATTCTTTACCCCCTGCGACGGTATACTGCGTGTAGCCGCAACGGAGAAGGAGCTTGTGCCCTGTTTCACCGAGCAAGCTTGTGAAGGTAACGGAGAAACGGCATTCTACGGCTTTGAGAGCGACCAGGCTCTTATCGACTGCGGTATGTGCCTTATGGTGCAGTGTCCCGATTACAGCTTCTTTGTTGTAGACAGCGGCCATTACATGCAGTTTAACGATAATGACAGAATTTATAAATTTATGCGTGACCGCACACCTGAAGGTCAGAAGGTTATTGTAAACGGCTGGCTTCTCACTCACGCACACTCAGACCATATCTCCAAGTTTATGGACTTCCTTCGTTACAACCGTGACGATGTTATTATCGAGGGCATTTACTCCAACCTTATTCCCGACACAAACTGCAACGCTCAGTACTGGGGCACTGAGGAAGTACTGCTTTCACGCAAGCTGTTTAAAATGCTTACCAAAACAGACATACCGACTTACAAAATACACACAGGCCAGCGTTTTTACATCCGTAATCTCTGCTTTGACGTAATGGGCACTCACGAGGATATTTACCCGCAGGTGATGAAGGATTATAACGATTCATCGTGTATGGTTATGCTGACCGCAGAAGGCTCACGCATATTCATACCGGGTGATGCAAGCAACCTTGCAAGCCTTGAGCTTACAAAGCGTTACGGCGAAACGCTTAAGTGTGATGTCGTACAGATTGCTCACCACGGTCACAACGGACTTTACAAAGAGGCTTATGAGCTGCTCGGTGCTGATGCGGCTGTATTCCCGATAACCCGAATCAAGTTTGACGAAGAATATCCGCGAATTGAAGCCAACCGCAGGGCAATCGAGATTGCCTCAAACTACTACATAACATCAGACGGCACTGTTAAAATCCCCCTGCCCTACTCGGCAGACAAGATTGAAAAGCTGCCCGACGAAACCTTTGAAGACTTCGGCAAAATCGAGCGTCTGTGGGGTTACACTTACACAGATGAAAGAAAAAAAGAGCTGTTTGATTTATTCATTGCCAACGGCGGAGATATTAACAGCACTAACCTGCCCGTAAGATTTGAGGGAATATTTGAAATGTGAGGAAAAGCCAATGAAAGAGATAGATATTTTTGACTTTGACAAAACGCTTGTACCGTTTGACAGCGGCTCTCTTTTCTGGATGTACTGCCTGATACACAACCCGTGGATTATAATTTGTGTACCGTACATTTTTGTTATGATGATTCCGTTTCTGCTCGGTTTCAAGGACCTCACGTATGCAAAGAAACACCTTTTCTGCTACGTACCTATGATCAATCTTGAAAAGAACGTAAAAAGATTCTGGGATAAGCACGAGAAAGATGTATTCGAATGGTTCCGCAAGGAAAACCGCGAGAGGCCTGCAGTAGTTATCAGCGCAAGCCCTGATTTTTTGCTTGAAGATATCTGTGCAAGGCTTGAGGTTGACAAACTCATCTGCACGCGCCACAGCAAGAAAACGGGTGCAATAATCGGCCTCAACTGTAAGGATGAAGAGAAGGTAAGACGTTACCGCGAAGAAATCACCGGATGTAAAGTAATCAACGTCAGCTCTGACTCTCTCAAGAGCGACCGCCCGATTTTCTCTCTCGGTGAAAACTGCTTCCACATACAAAAAGACGGCGAGCGTAAACCGTTTAAGTACGATGAAATGTACAAATAAAATCGACAAACCAAAAATAAAGCTGACAGCTTGTTTTATTTACTTAACATTAAAAGAACAAACCAAAGAACCATATAATTGCTCTTATGGGAAACATAATAATAGTAATAAAAATACTTTCTCCGCCACCTGAATTACCGGTATTACCGCCGCCGGAACCGGAGCCTTCTTCAGTAACTTTAACACTAAAGGTTTCCGAATCAAGCACTGCACCTGTCTCGCTGTCTTTAAGGCTTATTGTAACAGTTGTACTGCCAACAGAAACACCTTTTATGGTTAACAGAACTCTCTTGTTGCTAAACTCGCCCCATTCACAGGTCGCAATATTTTTATTATTAACGGAATATGAAATGCTGATACCGTTGGCATTTGAACCTGTGTATGAGCAATTAACTTTTGTTGTGTCGCCTTTTTCAAGTGATACCGAAGTGCTTGAAACAGAAAGTGTAATCGAAGAACTACCGCTTGATGAAGATGAGAGTTTAAAGTTGTAGTTACCCATAGAATAATCTGTTTTATTATAACGAACAACGCTAAAATAATATGTGCCAGCAGATAAATCTATTTTCTTAGAATATGAAATCTCGCCGGAGCTGTTAGCGGTAACATAGCTGTTTTTCCACACCTCTATTTTGCTGCTGTCGTATATGTATATTTGAGAGTATGACATTTCGGATTTAAAATCAAGAGTAACCGAACCGGATGAAGAAAGCGTAAATTTATAGTAATCCACCTCATCATTTATAGCAATTTGTCCATAATATGTTGAGTTCAAAGAAATTGAGTTCGCGTTAGCAATTTTGTTATTTGTGCCCCAACCACTTTCTTTAAAAGATTCCGAAGCACTTGTAAAAGACAGCTTAAATTTATAAGAGCCCATAGAATAATCGTACGAATTATACCTCTTAGCGACAAAATAATATGTACCTGAGGTCAAATTAAGCTCTTTTAAATATGAGATCTCACCGGAGCTGTTAGCAGTAACATAGCTGTTTCCCCATACATCTGTTTTACTGCTGTCGTATATATAAATCTGCAAATAACTAAATTCGGCTTCAAGATTTAATTTCACGGTACCCGAAGTAGATATTGTGAATTTGTAATAATCTTCAGTAGCATTTGCTGTAATAGAATCACTGTAAGTAGTACCGATATTGATACTCGTTGCCGACGAAAAAGAGCTGCCTGCAGCACTCGCTGTTATAAACATACACGAAGCTGACAACAGCAAGGCTAAAACCAATGACAATAATTTCTTCATTTTTAAAACCTCCAAATATTATAAATATCCCAAAACGGGATATTTATAATATACCAAATGGGTATAATTTTGTCAAGGAGATTTTGAAAAAACGGAGTAAAAAATGAGACTTAAAGCATTGCGTAAGGAAAGAGGCATATCGCAGGTAAAGCTTTCTATGGACCTTAACTTGAGCCAAAACACAATAAGCCGTTATGAAACAGGCGTAAGAGAGGCAGATTACAAAACCCTCATACTGATAGCTGACTATTTTGATGTTTCAATAGACTATCTGCTTGAACGAACAGACAACCCTGTGTTTTTGAAATCACAAACCACGCCTAAAAGGACATGGTTTGAATGATAACCCTATAAGGGTAAACAATACCACCAGCCCATAAAGGGGCACATAAGCAACACCAACTGCAACCTGATGTTGCTTTTAATTTTAGCGAAACAACCACAAGTATAACTTGTGGTTGTTTCGCTAAAATGCTAATGGGAGGGCTTCCATGTCCTCCCGTTGTTATTATATATCTTTCGCGGTGTAGTGTAGGGAACATTCTTGTGTCCGCTCAAACTAATCAACCCGTCAAAACTCCTCATCCCCGTAAATTGCTTCATCCTAAAGCTCCCTTTGAAGGGAGCTGTCGAGCACAAGCGAGACTGAGGGTTGCTGTCGCAAATATATCAATATTTATTTTGCAATCCTCACTCACCTGCGGTGACAGCTCCTTTTAAAAGGAGCCTTTGGCAAAACAATTTACGAGGATATAAGAGAATGAACGGCAGGGGCAAGCCCCTGCCCTACCCGATACCTCTTTAGAATGAGACCTATTTTCGGGCTATTTTATTTTTAATCAACTCATATATTTCCACTATTTTAAATCTCGGCTCGTATTCGGGTGAGGATGAGACTATTTTCATTTCGTCATCGGTGAAAAACGCATCCGCATCGGCACTTGCGGCAGGCAGGCACAGCGGCGGAAACATAACGCACCACCAGTTTTGCCCTTCGGCAGAACCTATGTTCACACGCACGGCGGTATAGACACCTGCAGGCATGGTAAAATCCTCATAACAACGTGTGGCAAAAAACTCCTCACCTACCGTTATACTGACATTATAATCACACCCGTTTTCTTTGAGCACCTCTTCTGCGGCAATTTTCAGCTCATCAATACGCGGTGTGATTGTTTTTTCGGCTTCGTCAGCGGTAACCGTGCCGTCAAAAATTTCGCCACCCTTCTCTAACACAGCATCACGCACCATAAGTTTCAGCCGCTGGTCGGTTTCAGAATCCGAATCGGCAACAACGTGAAGCCTGAGCACATCACGCCGCACCTCGGCACAGCCCGAAGCAAAAGAAACAACACTCAGTGCAGCCGCAATAACGGTAATAACTGCAATAATTTTAACAAAAGATTTCATACCAAAACTCCTTTAAACAATAAATGCGTTTTTCAAAACGCAAATCATGATTTCAAAGAAATCAATTCATGCCGTCAGGCAAATCATAAATAAGCGTTAAATGATTTGCTTCGCATGATTTGGCTCGTAGCCATGATTTGTTGCTTGCGGCAACATGATTTGAATTGATAAATCAATTCATTAATAAAGTAAAAGTCACCGACAGCAAATATGTCGGTGACTTTAAGTTTTGGTATATTTTTCCTTGTTTATTCATCAGGCAAGGCCGAGCTTGCGTGCCATTTCGGCAGTCTTGAGCTCGAGCAGCTTTGAAACGCCCTTTTCCTGCATCGTTACACCGTAGAGGATATCTGCCTCCTCCATAGTGCCGCGGCGGTGAGTGATAAGAATAAACTGTGTATTCTTGGTCATACGGCGTGCATACTGTGCGTAGCGTACAACGTTGACATCGTCAAGTGCAGCCTCAACCTCATCAAAGAAGCAGAAGGGTGCGGGAGAAACCTTGAGGATTGAGAATAGAAGTGCAATCGCCGAAAGACCCTTTTCACCGCCTGAAAGAAGGTCGATATTCTGGACATTCTTGCCCGGGGGCTGTACTTTGATTTCAATCGGGCACTCGAGCACGTTGTGCTCATCCTCAAGCAGAAGCTCTGCCTTACCGCCGTCAAACAGCTCTGCAAAAGTTTCGCCGAAGTGACGGTTGATTTTAGCAAACTGCTCACGGAACTGTGCCGCCATTTTTGCTGTAAGCTCACCGATGAGTTTTTCGAGCTCAGTTTTGGATTTTTCTATATCCGCAATCTGTGTGCTCATAAACTCATAACGCTCGGAAACCTCTTTATACTCATCAATAGCGGCAACGTTGACATTGCCCAATGCACGGATTTTATTCTTGATTTCCTGCAGCTTGCGTCTTGCCTCGGAGATATCGCCAAGGTCAATATTAAGCTCAATAGCCTCGCTGCGTGTGAGCTGATATTCATCATAGAGCTTTGATACGGTATCATCAAGCTCTTTTTCCATAACGACCTTACGCTCTTCAAGACGTGCAACCTCACCACCGAGTTTTTCGCGGTCGGCTGACTTTGCTCTCTCCTCCTGACGGAGAAGCGAAGCCCTTGCATCGAGTGAGTTTTTCTTTTCGATAAAGCCTTGGATATCGGCCTTTGTATCCTTACTGCGGTTGCGAAGCTGTGCAGCCTGCTCTTCAAGCTGAGCGATATTGACTCGTATATCACAGCTCTTCTGTGCAATCTCGCCTATTTCACGGTTGAGGTCTTCAACCTTAATACCCTGGTTTGCAATACGGTGACGGAGAAGAGCAACAGCCTCAAGCTTTGCCTGAGTATCTTTCTGAATTGAAAGGATATCCATTTTGGCTCTGCTTTCAGCCTTCTGAAGTTCACTCTCGTCTTCGCCAAGGCGTGCTCTGCCGTTGTTTGCCTGCTCAATCTCAAGGCGCAGTGCAGCATTGTGTTCTTCAAGTTCTTTTGCCCTTGCCTTAGCATCCTCAACTGTAGCGTTGAGTACAGAAAGACGCTCACCTGCGTTTGCCTTTTCGTCAGCAAGCTCATCAATCGAGCGTAGTGTATCCTCAAGCTTATCAACAATCAGCTTGAGCTCGCCCTCACGGCGGATTACGTCTTCCTGAGCACGGGTAAGGTCTGCCTGAGTACCGCTCAGGTCTGCTCTGCAAGCAGAAAGGTCAGCAAGTACAGCCTTGTAATCAGCCTGCATAGAATCAAACTCGCCCGTAAGCTTTACAACCTCATTGTTAAGACGCTCAATTTCACTTGCACGGCTGAGAATACCTGCATTCTGTGTGCGTGAGCCACCTGTCATAGAGCCGCCGGGGTTGATAACCTGACCGTCGAGTGTGACGATTTTGAGCTTATGCGAATACTTCTTTGCAATCGAAATCGCACAGTCCATATCTTCAACAACAACCGTTCTGCCGAGAAGCGAGCCGATAACCTCATTATACTTCTTATCGCAACCGACAAGCTCGCTTGCAACAGCAACATAACCAAAGCAATCGTCAAGGCCTTTTTCTTCAAGTGTTCTGCTCTTTATGGCAGTAAGCGGAAGGAAGGTTGCGCGACCCGATTTATTATCCTTAAGGAAATTGATGGCACGCTTTGCATCGTTTTCCGTCTGTGTAACGATATTCTGAAGTGCCGCGCCGAGTGCTGTTTCGATAGCGACGGAATACTGCTCTTCAACATTGATAAGCTGTGAAAGCACGCCATCAATACCTCTGAGTGTACCACGCTTGACCTCACGCATAACAGCCTTTACGCTGCCCGAGTAGCCTTCCATATTCTTTTCAAGGTCATCGAGCATCTTTGCCCTTGAGCGTACACGGTCGATTTCAAGACCTAATTCATCAATTTCACGGCGCTGTTTTTCAGCTTTTTCAGTGCGCGATTCAACCTTTAATTCATAGCCACGCACTGCATTTGTTGTTGAAACAACAAGCTCCTTTGCTTCAAGAAGCTGTGCCTCACTCTCTGCACGCTTTTCTTCAAGCTGTACCTTCGCATCATTACGTGAAGCAACGATATCGTCGATAGTTTCAAGGCGTGAAGTGATTTCTTCTATTGACGAATTTGCCGTTGACACTTCAACACGGCAGTCGCCTATCTTAACGGCATACTGCGAAATTTCTTCCGACAGCGCCGCTATTTTCTCTACAAATTCACGGCTCTTTGCCTGCAGGCCCTCGATTTTCTCGGCAGCCTCGGCAAGCTGTGCTCTCTTTTGCTTTTCGGCATTTTTGAGCAACTCAACCGTTTTCATTGTTTCGGTAATCTCGTCGTCAAGAGTCTGCTTTGACTCGACGGCAAGCTCCATTTCACGTGTGATACGTGCAATTGTTTCGTTGTTATGCTCAATTGAGTTGAGCTCAACAGCAACCTGAGCATCAAGCTGTGCAGCCTGCTCCTCAATACCCGAAGCACCCTCACGTGCTTCGTCGATACTGACGGTAAGCTGACGGCTGTTTTCCATAGCCTCTTCCATTTCCTGAACTATGTTTTCAAGCTCCGCCTCGACAGCCTCATACTGTGCCGTTGCGGTATTAAGCTTATCCTCGTGTGCCTTTAACTGCTCACGCACCTTGTCGATTGTGTGAAGCCAGAGACCGATTTCAAGCACCTTACGCTCCTCAGCAAGAACGAGGAATTTCTGTGCCTTTTCGCTCTGAACCTTAAGCGGACCTACTCTGTCCTCAAGCTCGGTAAGAATGTCACGCAGACGAATCATATTTTCCTCTGCCTGAGCAAGCTTGCGGTTTGCATCGTTACGGCGGTAGCGATAATGAGAAATACCTGCCGCTTCCTCGAGCATATCACGGCGCTGACTTGATTTGGACGAAACCATATCGGCAACTCTGCCCTGGCTGACCATAGAATAACCGTCACGACCAAGACCCGTATCCATAAACATCTCGTTAACGTCCTTGAGTCTTACAACCTCGCCGTTGATAATATATTCGCTTTCGCCCGAGCGATAGTAACGTCTTGTAACGCTGACCTCATCCTTATCGCACTTAAGAGCACGGTCGGAATTATCGAGCCTGAGAGTAACCTCGGCAAAGCCCTGTGCTCTGCGCACACCCGTACCGCTGAAAATGACGTCCTCCATTTTGGAGCCGCGCAGATTCTTGGTTGATTGCTCACCGAGAACCCAACGGACAGCATCGGAGATATTACTCTTACCCGAGCCGTTGGGACCGACGACAGAGGTTATACCCTGCCCGAATTCGAGCACGGTTTTGTCGGGGAAGGATTTAAAGCCCTGCATTTCAAGTGATTTTAAAAACATCTTTTCACCCTGCATTCATACCTGTTATACCGTGAGTCACCTTTCACCTTGCAGTAGTAGCCAAGGTCGGACAAACGGATTATGTTCTTCTTTTTCTGCCCTACCGCCTTTGAAATTTCGGCAGCAGCGACTGTTATTTCGTAGTTGCCCTTAAGGCTACCCTCAAGAGCAGCTTTTATTTTTCTATAATATATTTCACCCTCACAAAGCTCACGCAGTGCGGGATGATAACCGCCTGCAAGATAATTATCACAGACATCCTGCTGAGCGTGAAGTCCGAGACGGATTACGTTTATGCCTGCCTTATCAAACATCTCAAGCAAATGTGAACAAAGCTCGACACTTTCGTCAAGCGAAGGTACTTTGTATTCACCGCTGAGGTAAAGCTCTGCGAGCATTGTACCGGGCAAAACAACCGTCGGATAAATACGCACGGTATCGGGAGACAGTGAAATAAACTTCTCTGCCGTCATAATGCTGTCATCATCAACCGATCCGTAGAGACCCGTCATCATCTGAAGACCAAGCTCAAAGCCGTATGATTTGATAAGCTTTGCCGCTTTCACTACATCATCTGCGGTATGACCTCTTTTGTTGAGCGAGAGCACACTGTCATCCATACTCTGTGCACCGAGCTCAATTGCACGCACGCCGTATTTTTTCAGAAGAGAAAGCACCTCATCATCGATAAAATCGGGGCGAGTTGAGACACGTATACCTTTATTGAGAAAGCCGCTTTTTATGTAAGGCTGTGCCGCTTCGAGCAGAGAGAGCATATAAGCTCTGTCAATCGCAGTGAAACTGCCGCCGAAGAATGCAAGCTGTACATCTGCACCCTCGCACCCGCCCTGCATAGCTTTTTCGCAGGCGAGAGCAACATCGGACGGCTCGGGTTGCTCTGATGCACCCGAAATAGTACGCTGATTGCAGAAACTGCACTGATTAGGACAGCCGTTGTGCGGCACAAAAACAGCTATATTTGCGTGCTTCATACCGCAATGCCCATCAGCTTGAGTGCTTCACCAGCCGCAGCCTGCTCAGCAAGCTTTTTGCTGTGACCCGTACCCTTGCCGATAACGTTGCTGTTGAGGTGAATTTCGACCTCAAAGGTCTTATCGTGTGCAGGGCCGCTTTCACCAACAAGCACATACTCTAGCTTTTCTTCGGGATTACGCTGAATGATCTCCTGAAGGATTGTTTTGTAATCTTTAAAAGCTGAATCTCCGATATGCTTTTCACTGTCCTTGACAAAGCGAAGCACAAAGTCCCTTGCACAGTCCATACCGCCATCAAGATATATAGCGGCTATGACAGCCTCAAACGCATCGGATACGATAGACGGACGCTCTCTGCCGCCGGTATTGAGTTCCCCTCTGCCAAGCAGGATAAAAGAGCCGAGGTCAATCTGCTTTGCGAAGCTGAAAAGCGACTTTTCGCAAACTGTTGCAGCTCGGAGCTTTGTAAGCTCACCCTCGGGCATAGTCTTGTGATGACGGAAGAAATACTCAGCCGTAATCATACCGAGCACGGAGTCGCCGAGAAACTCCAGTCTCTCGTTGAATGCACCGCCGCACTCATTTGCGTAAGAAGAATGAGTGAGTGCAGTGACAAGCAACTCTTTATTTTTAAATGTGTAGTTGATTTTCTTCTCAAAAGAAGCTATATCAGGTTTCACTGTCAACACTTCCGATATTCCTTGTTATTTCGCCTACTACATCTTTCTTTACGCAGTTGGCAGCCTGGCGTATGGCATTCTTGAATGCTCTCGCATCCGATGAGCCGTGTGCCTTTATAACAGGCTTTGCAATACCGAGAAGCACTGCACCGCCGTATTCTTTATAATCCATTTTTGCCTTAAAATCATTCATACCGCCCTTAACACCAAGGTATGAGAGCATTGAAAAAATATTCTTTTTGAAAACAGCCTTGATATTTTTTACAAGTGCACCTGCAACGCCCTCATACATTTTCAGGATGACGTTGCCCGTAAAGCCGTCGGCAACAATAACGTCTGCCGCACCGTAGGCAATATCTCGCACCTCAGCGTTACCGATGAAATTGAGATCGCTCTCCTTGAGCATTGCATAGGTATCAAGCTGAAGCTGTGTGCCCTTGTTTTCCTCAACACCGATATTGGCGATACCGACCTCAGGGCTTTCTACACCCATAATATTTTTCATATAGATCGAGCCCATTGTTGCAAACTGACACAGATGCTCGGGCTTACAGTCGATATTCGCACCGCAGTCAAGAAGCATAAACGGATTCTTCTGCGAAGGCATTATGCTTGCAATCGCCGCACGCTTGACACCCTTAATACGTTTAACGATAAAGGTTGCTCCCATAACAATAGCACCTGTGCTTCCCGCTGAAACAAAGGCATCGCCCTTACCGTCGACAAGTGCTTTCATACCGACAGCAAGCGAAGTATCGGAATGCTCCTTGATAACAGTTCTCGGGTCGTACGACATTTCAAAAACGCTGTCTGCCTGAAGAATTTCCATTCCGCTTATATTTATTGTATTTTCTTCGGCACATTTTTTTATCTTTGCTTCATCGCCGACAAGCAGTACTTCTACGCCGAGCTCCTCAACAGCCATACGGCTGCCCTTGAGTATTTCAAGCGGTGCATTATCGCCGCCGAAAGCATCAACAATAATTTTCATTTACTTTCACTCTTTTCAGTTTGTTTCCAAATCTTTCAAACCTCTGTCGGCAAGCGCGGCATAGCGCTCGCGCTTATCCCTGATTTTGGGTTCAATCGGCGGCAATATGCCGAAATTGGCACCCATAGGCTGAAAATCTTTTGCAGGTGACGAGCTGATATACTCGGCAAGTGCACCCATCATAGTTGTATTTTTGAGCACTAACGGCTCTTTACCTTGGATATATCTTGCGGCATTGACACCTGCAAGTATACCTGAAGAAGCAGACTCCATATAACCCTCAACACCCGTAATCTGACCTGCAAAGTACAGACCCAGTCTTGTACGGAACGAATAATCTGCACCGAGGAGCTTGGGGGAATCGATAAACGTATTGCGGTGCATAACACCGTAGCGAACAAACTCGGCATTCTTAAGAGCGGGTATCATTGAGAAAACTCTCTTCTGCTCACCGAATTTGAGATTTGTCTGGAAGCCGACAAGATTGAGTAGAGTGCCCTCGGCATTCTCACGCCTGAGCTGCAGCACCGCCCACGGTCTGTGCCCTGTCTTCGGGTCACGCAGACCTACGGGGCGAAGCGGACCGTAACGCATTGTATCAGCACCGCGTGAAGCCATAGCCTCAATCGGCATACAACCCTCATAAACGTCGTGACGCTCGTCAAATGCATGCACGCCTGCACGCTCGGCAGAGGTAATCGCCTCGTAAAAAGCTTCGTATTCTTCTTTATTCATCGGGCAGTTGATGTAATCATCCTCACCGCCGCGGTCATATCTCGACTGAGTGAAAACGCAGTCATAATCAAGGCTTTCGGCTGTAACAATCGGAGCCGCCGCATCGAAAAAGCTGAGTCTGCCGCCGCAAAGGCTGTCGATATCCGCCGCAAGGGAATCCGAAACCAACGGACCTGCCGCAACGATAACGACACCGTCCTGCGGAATATGCTCAACCTCACCGTGTCTGACGGTAATAAGAGGGTTTTCATCAATCAGCTTTGTTATGATTTCGGAAAACTCATCACGGTCAACAGCAAGCGCACCGCCTGCGGCAACCGCACACTGCTCAGCAGCTATCATACATACCGAGCCGAAGCGGCGCATTTCTTCTTTAAGCATACCTGCCGCACTGTCAAGACGCATAGCCTTGAGCGAATTTGAGCAGACAAGCTCTGCGTAGCCCGACATTTTGTGAGCAGGCGAATATTTGAGAGGCTTCATCTCCCACAGCTCGGTTTCGATGCCTGCCTTTGCAAGCTGCCACGCGGCCTCAACACCTGCAAGCCCCGCACCGATAACTGTTGCCTTATTCATCTTCTTTGCCTTTCTTTCTGCTTACCTTTTTCTCAAATCCGCATCCTTCGTTGAGGCACGAAACAACGCCGCCTCTCTGTTTGAAGAGTGACTTGCCGCACTGCGGACAGTTTTCGCCTGTGGGCTTATCCCATGTGACAAAGTCGCACTTGGGCCATGACTCACAGCCATAGAACACGTGACCCTTACGGCTGCGCTTTTCCACAACCTTTGCACCGCATTTGGGGCAAAGAGCATTTGTTTCCTGAATAAGGGGCTTTGCATTCTTACAGGTCGGATAATTCGGGCATGCAAGGAATTTTCCGAAACGGCCGATTTTGACAACCATCATTGCGCCGCACTTATCACAGGGAATATCCGTCTTATCCTCTTCAAGCTCAATTTTGACGCCCTGCATCTCTGCCTTTGCCTTATCGAGTGTTTTTTCGAAATCACCGTAAAAATCGTGAAGTACGGCGATATAATCTGCATTACCTTCCTCAACATCATCGAGTGAAGTTTCCATCTGTGCGGTAAACTTGACATTGACAATCTTTGGGAAACGCTCACCGAGCAGACGTGTTGTTGCAACACCGAGCTCTGTGGGCACAAGCTGCTTTGATGAACGCTTAACGTACTCACGTTTGATAATTGTAGTAATAATAGTTGCATAGGTGCTCGGACGGCCTACGCCGTTTTCTTCGAGCGCCTTGATAAGAGAAGCTTCTGTATATCTGGGAGGTGCCTGAGTGAAGTGACGTGCAGGCACAAGCTCTTTGAGCTTGAGCACTTCGCCGCTCTTGAGTTCGGGCAGCTTGCCGTCCTTCTCCTCATCTTCCTCTGTGCTTTCTTCATAAAGAGCTGTAAAGCCTTCAAACTTCACCTCGTAACCTGTTGCTGTAAATGTGCAATACTGCTCCTCACCGGGCTTCTGTGCCTTGATTTCTGCCTTGACTGTATTCTGTATGCAGTCAGCCATAAGGCTTGCCGTAAAGCGAAGCCAGATAAGGTTATAGAGCTTATACTGCTCAACGGTAAGGCTGTCCTTAACCATTGCAGGAGTAAGTGCAGGGTTGGTAGGACGCACAGCCTCGTGACCGTCCTGAGCGTTTGCACGCTGCTTGAAATATCTGGGCTTTTCGGGCAGGAACTTTTCACCGTATGCAGCCTTGATATACTCTGCGCCCTGCTCTCTTGCCTGTTCGGATATACGGAGTGAGTCCGTTCTCATATATGTGATAAGACCCATGGAGCCGTGTCCTTTGATATTGACACCTTCATAAAGCTCCTGAGCAATCTTCATTGTACGCTGTGACTGGAAGTTGAGCCTGCGTGAAGCCTCCTGCTGCATTGTGGATGTAGTAAAGGGCGGTGCAGGGCTCTTCTTTCTTGTACCCTTCTTAACTGCACCCACCGTGTAGGTGGCACCGTCAAGACGGGAAATATATGAATTTGTCTGTTCCTCTGATACGAGCTTGACCTTACCTGTTTCGTCGCCTGCAAAAGCGGCAGAGAAAACCTTGCGTGATGAAGAAGTGAAGCGTGCATCGAGTGACCAGTACTCTTCGGGAACAAACTTGTTGATTTCATCCTCTTTATCGACAATAAGACGTACTGCAACAGACTGAACACGGCCTGCGGAAAGGCCGCGACGGATTTTCTGGCTGACAAAGGGGCTGAGCTTGTAGCCGACAAGACGGTCAAGAATTCGTCTTGCCTGCTGTGCGTTGACCATATCGATATCAACCTGTCTGGGGTTAGCCATACCGTTATTAATACCCGTACGTGTTATTTCGTTGAATGTGACACGGTTTGCCTGGCTCAGGTCAAGATCAAGCAGAGTTGCAAGATGCCACGATATAGCCTCACCCTCACGGTCAGGGTCAGTTGCAAGAAGAACTCCGTCGCTCTTTTTAACCGCGCTCTTAAGCTCAGTAACAAGCTTTTCCTTACCCTTTACAATCTCGTATCGGGGCGCAAAATTATTGTGGACATCGACACTCAGCTTTGAAGCAGGCAGGTCACGCACGTGGCCGACAGAAGCCATAACCTCATAGCCGTCGCCGAGGAAATTTTTAATTACCTTTGCTTTTGAAACAGACTCAACAATTACAAGCTTTGACATAAGCTCATATCCTTTCGTTTGAAGGGTAGATTTATTTTGAAGAAATTATTAAACAATTTTGTATCGGTTACCGGGACAAACCGTAACTACTCCCTCGAGTTCAAGCTCAGTAAGCACTACAGACAGCTCCGGCGCGGAAAGACCGCTCTTTAAAATAAGCGTATCATAGGATATTTCAGTATCGCTGAAAAGCTCATACACTTTGCGGTGAGTTTCACTCAAGCCGTCAGGAGTTCTCTGCTTTACAGGTGCACTGTTTGCGGTTGATGCAAGCGTTCGCTCAACATTGTCAAGATTTATCAGCTCAGGATAAGTATACACATAATCAGCTAAAACATCCGCTGCAGAGAAAACAGGCTTCGCACCGTTTGCAATAAGAATATTTGAACCTATATATGCCGAGCTTATTGCATCACCCGGCACTGCACAGACATCTCTGCCCTGCTGTATTGCGTGATGAGCTGTACCCAGTGAGCCGCTCTTTTCACCTGCTTCGACAATGACTGTCGCAATTGACATTCCGCTGATTATGCGGTTACGCATCGGGAAGCTGCCCCTTGACGGACTGCTGAGCGGATAATACTCGGTAATAACCGCACCGTTTTTTGAAACGTTGTTACGAAGTGATTCATTCTCGGGCAGATAAGCCGCACCGAGACCGCAGCCCATAACGGCAACGGTTTTGCCGCCTGCACTGATTGCACCCTCGTGAGAAGCCGAGTCAATGCCCAGAGCACCGCCGCTTATAACGGTTGCACCAGCTTTTGTAAGAGATGCCGCTAATCTGTAAGCAACCTCTTTACCGTAGCGTGAAGCATCCCTCGCACCGACTATTGAAACCGTAAGCTTTGAAGCAAGGCACTCAAGGTCACCGTTTACATAAAGAATTGCGGGGCTGTTGCTTATGTTTTTCAGATGAGGCGGATAGTATTCATCGGTCTGTGTAACTATATGCCAGGAATTGTTTACACATATCTGTGCCGCTTTGGAAGCACGGACAATTTCGCGCTTGGAAAGCCGCTCAATCTGAGCAGGTTTGAACACACCGAGCATTCGCCATTCGGTTTCGCTCGCCTCAAAGAAATCGCGTGCACTCGGAAACTCCGACATAGCAGTTAAAAAATCCGAGCCGGGACCGAGAGCGTGAGCCAGCCATATTTTATATGCATCTTCGGTATACACCGTGCTCATCTCATCAGCTCCCACATAATTATCGCCGCCGCCATAGAAGCGTTGAGCGACTCTGCTCTGCCCTTCATCGGCACACGCACTCTGTACATACAGTTGTCCGCAGTTACCTGCGTTACTCCGTTGCCCTCGTTACCGATAACGCATACGGTTTTTTTGCCGATATCGGTCTGTGTGATATCACGTGCCGACTCTGACGGAGTTGATGAAAGGGTAACGTAACCTTTTGATTCAAAGTCCTTCATAGCTCCGCTCATACTGTCAACCGTAACAATCGGCAGACGAAGGAGCGAGCCCATAGCGGCACGCTGAGCCTTTGGATTATAGATATCGCAACAGCCGCAGAGCACTGCGCCGCCGATACCCAGAGCCTCTGCCGTGCGTGCAATCGCACCGAGATTTGAAGGGTCCTGAATATTCTCAAGGGCTATAATTTTTGCGTTACTATATATTTTATCTATATAATGTTTTTTGTCAAGGGTTTTGCAAACACAAAATATGCCTTGCGGCGAAAAGGTATCGGACAGCTTTGCGGCAATATCTTCTGAAACCTCACAGCTCTCCGCCGCCTTTTGCCTGAGCAAGGAAACCTCATCAAAATACTTTTCTGCAGCCTTTGCGGTATAAAAAAATCTTTCAATATCGACATTAGCAGATGCATCGGCGCACAGCCTTGCACCCTCAAGGAAAAACAGCCCCTCTTCACGCCTTGCCTTTGCACTGTCGCGAAGACGCACTGCCGCCTTGATTTTTTCATTTGCTTTTGCAGTAATAAGTGTTTGCATAATAATTCTCCTAATGCGTTTTTATAAAAACGCAAATCACGCAAAATATAGTTTTGCAAATCATGATTTCAAAGAAATCAATTCATGCCGTAAGGCAAATCATAAAACCGGATTGAAATGATTTGCTTGCGCATGATTTGGCTTGTCGCCATGATTTCTCGCTTTCAGCTCCATGATTTGAGTTGATAAATCAACTCATTGAAAATTTGTGTATTGCCGAGCATTTTCGCACAGCATGGCGGAAAAGCAGCCACCGATAACACACTTAAGGCTTCATCATCAGCGAACCCTAAAAAATCAAGCCCACGGTTATTTCCGAGGGCTTGACAGAATACGTGATTATTAAAGTGCAGCCTTTGCCTTCTCGCAGATTGCTGTGAATGCAGCGGGATCTGAGATAGCGATTTCGGAAAGCATCTTTCTGTTGAGGTTGATGCCTGCCTTCTTGAGGCCGTTGATGAGAGTTGAGTAGTTCATGCCGTTCATCTTTGCAGCAGCAGAGATACGGGAAATCCAGAGACGGCGGAAATCTCTCTTCTTGAGCTTACGGCCGATGTATGCATACTGGCCGGACTTCATAACAGCCTGCTTAGCTGTCTTGAAAAGCTTTGCCTTTGAGCCGTAGTAGCCCTTAGCCATTTTGAGAACTTTATTTCTTCTCTTACGAGTCATTGTTGCGCCCTTAATACGAGCCATGATTAGTTACCTCCAATAAATTTTACTTTCTTACGCGACCCTATCCGAATTATTTGTAGGGAACAAGGCGCTTGATCTGCTTGCAGTTTGTTACGTCAGCAACAGCTGTCTTGCGAAGATTTCTCTTGCGCTTTGTGCTCTTCTTTGTAAGGATGTGGGATTTGTTGGCGTGACCTCTCATGGGCTTGCCGTTCTTGGACAGCTTAAAACGCTTCTTTGCACCGGAGTGAGTTTTGATTTTAGGCATTGGTTTATCCTCCTTGTTAGTATTACTTGTTGGGCTTAGGTGCGAGGAACATCAGCATCTGGCGTCCCTCAAGCTTTGCGGCCTTCTCGACAGCAGCAGTATCTGCACAAGCCTGTGCAAAACGCTCCATAATTTCGATACCGAGATTTGTGTGAGCCATCTCACGACCTCTGAAACGAATTGAAACCTTGACCTTGTCGCCGCCTGCGATGAATCGCTTGGCGTGGCCGACCTTAGTGTCAAAATCGTGCGTATCAATGTTTACCGAAAGGCGGACTTCTTTGATATCAACTACACGCTGATTTTTACGTGCTTCTTTTTCACGCTTGGCCATATCAAAGCGATACTTGCCGTAGTCCATAATCTTACATACAGGCGGCTTAGCCTGAGGCGAGATTTTGACCAGGTCGAGATCGCGCTCTTCCGCAATGCGCAGAGCCTCGCTTGCTGACATGATGCCGAGCTGTTCACCGTCGCTGCTGATAACACGCAGCTCCTTATCCCTTATTTCTTCATTGATCTGCAGTTCTTTAGCACTAATGTTCAAGCACCCCCAAAAATTAATAAATGCGTGGGCAGAAAAACACCCACGCATACAACATCACAACTTAATACGAGGGCAGTGCCCCGCAAAAGCGATAAGTATTGACCGCCGTAGAGCTTTGCCCCGACGGTGAGGACATGGATGATCCTGCTTTGTTTGCTCAATGATAATAACAGACTTTGTCAAATCTGTCAACTCTTTTAAGAAAAACTTTTTTTCTTGCGAAAATTTTATAACAAAATCGCTAAAAGTCCTTGAATTATGTTTGCGTTTGTTGTACAATAAGCACACATATCATAAAATATGTCATTTCACCCCGAGGAGGTCATGATCAATGCCTACACAGGACACATTAAAAATCAAGACGAAGCAAAGCAATCTTTACCTTCGTGTATCAAAAGGACATTTCGCAACAAACCATTCACACAGTAACTATTATATAGATGTTGTAGCTCAGAAATCGCGTCTTTCCGAAGCAAAGGCCGTCGCCAAGGAACTTTGCGGTGCCTATAATTACAACACCACTATTGTTGACACAATTCTCTGCCTTGACGGCACCGAGGTCATAGGAACCTGCCTTGCAGACCAGCTCACCAAAAACGCATTTATGAACATCAATGCTCACCAGACAATTTATGTTGTCACGCCCGAAATGACGGGCTCATCGCAGATGATATTCAGAGACAATATCGTACCGATGATAAGGGGCAAGCATGTGCTTGTGCTCGCAGTATCCGTTGCAACAGGCTACACTGCGAAGGCTGCAGTCGAGGCAATACAGTACTACGGCGGTGAAATTTCGGGTATAGCATCCATCTTCGCTACAAGCGACGAGTGCTACGGCTATCAGGTCAACTCGGTATTCAACCCCAACGACCTGCCCGGTTACTTCACACTGTCCTCTCATGAGTGTCCGCTCTGTAAGGAAGGCAAAAAGCTTGATGCGCTCATCAACAGCCACGGATATTCAAAGCTGGGCTGATAAAGGAGAAAAAGTTATTGGTACTTCAATAGCATTAATTGTTGCTCTGCCGGAGCTTATTGCTAAAGCGGCTCAATGGCTATTTTCATCCGACTCTTTAGAATGGTTAATTGATTTCATTGTAAACTTTGATTCATTTCTTGCACAAGAGATGCCCCGTTTTCTCGCAATTATAGAATACGCATTTAATCATTAAACATAATAATATATATCTTAACATTAACTGTAACAGCCGTCATTGTTTATATGACGGCTGTTTTTTTGTAAGCCGCAACGCTAATTTTCCACTTATACAAATATAAATTTCTGTGCAAGTAAACAATTGCACAACGCTATTCTTTATGGTATTATATATATTTGTATGAGTATAAATATATAGTACAATATTAAAATATAACTCTTTAAGGAGATTCCGTATGGATAAGCTTACCGTACTTGCACTTTTCGGCGGCAACTCAAGCGAACACGATGTTTCGACAGTTTCCGCACAATCTGTTATCAATAATATTCCCCGTGACAAATACGACGTAATAATGCTCGGCATTACCAAGGACGGCCGCTGGATGCGCTACAGCGGCGATACAGCAAACCTGCCAGAAGATAAATGGCTTGATGATGAAGCTAACCTTCACCCCGCATACATAGTGCCTGACTCATCTGTCGGCGGCATTGTCGAGATTATAGACGGCAAGGCTGTAACAACCGAGGTTGACGTCGTTTTCCCCGTACTCCACGGAAAAAACGGTGAAGACGGTACCGTACAGGGTCTGCTACAGCTTGCCGAGCTTCCGTTTGTAGGCTGTGATATGCTTTCAAGTGCCGACTGTATGGATAAGGCAGTCACAAACGCACTTGCAGACAGAGCAGGTATTGATCAGGCAAAATGGCTGAGCTTTACAGAGCACGAATATCGCAGCAATCCGCACAAGCTGCTTGACGAAGCAGTCGAAAAGCTCGGTTACCCGATATTCGTAAAGCCTGCAAACGCGGGCTCATCGGTAGGTATCAGCAAAGCAACCGATATACATACACTTGCAGACGGCATTGAAACAGCCTTTTCAAACGACCGCAAAGTCGTACTTGAAGAAACAGTTACGGGCCGAGAGGTAGAGTGTGCCGTGCTCGGCAATGACGAGCCGATTGTCGCAACACCCGGCGAGATTGCTCCCTGCAACGATTTCTACGATTTCGATGCAAAATATGTTGCAGGCACAAGCGGCCTTTTCATCCCCGCGCGTATCAACGAGGAACAACTCGAAGCAGTTAAAAAGCAGGCAATTAAAGCATACAAAGCGCTCGGCTGTGAAGGCTTCTCAAGAGTTGACTTCTTTGTAAATGACGAGCAGATACTGCTCAACGAAATAAACACTATACCGGGCTTCACATCAATAAGCATGTATCCAAAGCTGTTTGAGCACACCGGTGTATCTTATCCGGAGCTCCTCGACAGGTTAATCACACTTGCCCTTGAGAGAAAGGAGAGCCGACGATGAGTCGCAAGGTAGTAATCACAATCAACGATACACATATAGTTGACGGCCAGACGGAAACAGCAAAGCTCTCCACCGTCGGAAAATATGAAGAAAAAGAAAACGGTTACCTGCTCACATACCAGGAAACCGAGGATTTCAAAGGCAGCGAGACAACCGTTTCATTTATCGACGGTGTTGTCACAATGAAACGACTGGGCGGCAAGCATAATGCACAGCTCATAGTCGAGCCCGGCAAGCGTTACAGCTGTATGTACGCAACCGAATACGTTGACCTTATGCTCGGTGTACACGGCAAGGAAGTAAAAAGCCGCGTAGGCACAGACGAGGGTGAGCTGAATTTCAGCTACACGCTCGATTTCAACACCGGCTTCTGCTCACACAACGAACTGAAAATTACTTTCCGATTTGAATAAACGAATTGAGGTATAAACAATGTCAATAATAGTTAAACAGGTTCAGGACAAGCTTGGCGCGGCAATCAGTGCTGCATTTGAAAAAGCAATCTCAGCAGGCACACTGCCCGAAGCAGAGATACCTGCATTCAATATCGAAGTGCCTGCAGACCGTGCAAACGGTGATTTCTCGACAAATGCCGCTATGGCAGGTGCAAGAGTATTCCGCCGTGCACCCCGTCAGATAGCTGACGCTGTATGTGCAAACATCGACCTCGACGGCACATACGTAGCAAAGTGCGAGGTTGCAGGTGCTGGCTTTATCAACTTCTACCTCAGCGACGAATACTACTCTGCTATTCTCCGCGACGTACGTGCCTGCGGTGCAGACTACGGCCGCTCGGACTACGGCGAGGGTAAGACCGTAAACGTTGAGTTTGTTTCCGCAAACCCAACAGGCCCGATGCATATGGGCAACGCAAGAGGCGGTGCACTCGGCGACTGTCTTGCTGCTGTACTTGACTGGGCAGGCTACAAGGTAACACGTGAATTCTATGTAAACGATGCAGGTAACCAGATTGCAAAATTCGGTCTTTCACTTGATGTACGCTATCAGCAGATTTTCAAAGGCGAGGATGCTGTAGAGCTTCCTGAGGACAGCTACCACGGAGAGGACATCAAGGAGCGTGCACAGCAGTTTGCCGACATCCACGGCGACAAGTATATGAACGCTACAGAGGAAGAGCGCAGATCCGCACTCGTTGAGTTTGCACTGCCGCTCAATATCGACAAAATGCATGCTAACCTCGACAAATACAGAATCGATTACGACGTATGGTTCCGTGAAAGCTCACTTTACAACAGCGGCGAGCTTGAAGAGACACTCAGACTCCTCAAAGAAAAAGGACTCACCTACGAAAAAGACGGTGCAATATGGTATAAAGCAACAGAGCACGGCGGCGAGAAGGACGAAGTTCTTGTCCGTGCAAACGGCAACCCGACATACTTTGCCGCAGATATCGCATACCACCGCAACAAGCTCGAAAACAGAAAGTTTGACAAGGCAATCAACATCTGGGGTGCCGACCATCACGGTCACGTTGCAAGAATGAAGGGTGTGCTTGAGGCACTCGGCACAGACTCAACAAAGCTTGACATAATCCTTATGCAGCTTGTCCGCCTCACACGCGGCGGTGAGGTTGTCAGAATGAGCAAGCGTACAGGTAAATCAATTACACTTGAGGACCTTCTTGAAGAAATCCCGATTGATGCAGTACGTTTCCTCTTCAACATCCGCGAGCCCGGCTCACAGATGGATTTCGACCTCGACCTTGCAGTTGAGCAGAGTGCACAGAACCCTGTTTACTACTGCCAGTATGCACACGCAAGAATCTGCAGTATTTTCAAAAAGCTCGGCATTGAGGACATTAACGCTGTTGATTGCACAGACGATGAGCTTAAGCTCCTCACAGCTCCCGAAGAGAGAGAACTTATCAGCCACCTGGCTTCTCTCACAGGTGAAATCGTAAACTCGGCAAAGAATTATGACCCGGCTCGAATCACACGCTACTGCGTAGAGCTTGCAACTCTCTTCCACAAATTCTACAACGCTTGCCGTGTAAGCAGCGAGGACGAAGCACTCACACACGCAAGGCTTTACCTTTGCTCTTGTGTTAAATCAACTCTCAGCAACGTACTCACAATGCTGAGAATCAACGTCCCCGAATCAATGTGATGCAAACAAAAAGGGTGATTTAATAATGTATAATGTAAATATTATTGCACACAGAGGTGCCAACAAACGCGCTCCGCAGAACACTCTGCCTGCATTTCAGAAGGCAATAGAAATGGGTACCGACGGTTTTGAAACCGATGTGCATCTTTCAAAGGACGGCGTGCCCGTAATCTGCCATAATTACACTATTGACGAAACCTCAAACGGCACGGGTAAAATTGAAGATATGACGCTTGAGCAGCTCAAAAGCTACGATTTCGGTGCATATTACGACCCCAAATTCAAGGGCACAACTCTGCCGACTCTCGACGAGTTTCTTGACCTTGCAGTCGGCAAGGGCCTCAAGGTGCTCAACATCGAGCTCAAGCCCGAGAAGGACACCACAAGACGTGAAACACTTGTACGTAAAACACTTGAAGCAGTAGAAGCAAGAGGCTTGAGCGATATACTTCTGATTTCAAGCTTCAGCCCCGAAATATTGGAGTATATCAAGCAGATTGACCCGAATTGCAAGACGGCATTTCTCTACCCTGCAGGTTACGTCAGAGCCCACCTCGCATTCCTGCCGCCTTTCAGCCTTATGTCAAAGCTTAAGTGCCACGCAGCACATCCGCATAAGCTGTGTATCCGTGGCAACTTTGTCAAAAAAGCACACGAAAAAGGTCTTGAGATAAACGTCTGGACTATCGACGAATCTGAAGACATCCGTGCAATGATCGAAGCCGGTGTAGATGGAATCATCACCGACTGCCCTGACAGAGTACGCAACATCCTCAACGAAATGAACGGTTTCCCGGAAGAATAAGAATAGTACAAAAATTCAACCGCCCTGTTTGGTTAAACCAAGCAAGGCGGTTAACTTTAACCTATTAGCGAAATAATAACTGTAAACATTTTTTCAAAAATTGAGAAAATAAAGCTGAATATTGATACCAAATCAAACTGCAATTCAGCTTCGGGCTGAGTTTCAACAGGCGGCTGTACAGTGTCTTTTTCAGGTTCAGAATCCGCTTCAAAACCTGCCGACTGGTCGATTACCGAGCAGTACTCGATATAAGCCGAGTCGAGCGAAAGCTCAGCCTGAGTCGCACTCTGATTAACGCTGTCCAGAAGTACGCTTGCCTTTTCAATGAGCTGTACATCAAGCCCGTCCACAACACCGTCATGGTTGCAGTCAGCAGCCTTGTAAACCGCCTCACCAACAGCCTCGCGTGTTAGCAAACCAACGTCAAGCATCCTGACAAGGAACGCATCGTTAGCATCATACCAACCGTTACCGTCAACGTCGCCGAAGATAACGACGGTGTATGTCGCTAAAGTAGCTCCGTCGGCATTTTTGACAGTGACTCGTGATCCTGTACCAATAGCAGAATTAACGAAAGTGTAATTAATCGTGCATCCGTCTTGGCTAACTTGAATATAATCGGAAAGATCGATTAATCCAGGTGCAACACCGTATATATACTGAACTTCATCATCAATTACAGTGCCTGACTGATCAACAGCAATAATCGTTCCTGTTGAAAAGCTTTCTGTAGCAGTGAAGTCAACATACACCTGCACACAGTTGTTATAGCTGCTCACACCTTCTACCGTAGGTTCGGCAACTATCGAAATAACACAAGTGGAGCTACCTATCATCTCTTCGGTAACATCTAACGTTAGTAGCTGCGATTCGTTATAACTGAGTTCGTTAATATCAAGTGTAGCTATTAGCTTTTCTTCGTCTGTTATGCTGTAAACATACAGTTTACCGTCCGAGCTCGTGTAACTGTTGTTCGTTACAGCCATTATGACTGTTTGATTGTTGTTCAGCTTCACAACATCTGCCGCAACAGTAAAATCAGTATATCCTACCGTAATTTCAAACGTGTTGTTATCCGTATTCACCTCAGCTGCATCGGCAAGAACTTCGACGGTGTATGTTTTCAAACTTATCGTACTTCCGAGCGGCAGATTTACGGTTAACTCTGTGCTTGCACCGGCAGACAATTCAACATCGATAGTTTCACTCAATACGGTATTATTCTCTGAATCGTACACATTAACTGTAACCGAATTAACAACCGTATCGCCAAAATTATCAACACCTATTCTGAGCGGAAGGTCAGCTCCGGAAGCAACAATATCCGTATCATAATTAACGTAACTTACTGAAACATCTTTCTTTGTATCGATAATAGTCCATGCCAACGTACACGAATCATCAACATCATCTTCGGTAATCGTAACATCACGCTGAGTGAGTACAGCAAGCATCTTTCCATTAACACAGGCGGCATCAAACGAATCAATATAATAGCTCTGCTCCGTAACCTGAACCGGAGAACACCAACCCTGTGCTGAATCATAAACAGTAGTGAAAAGGTTCGATGAGCTTTCCGTTGCACCGATATATACAATTCTGCCGTCCAGTACAACAAACTTATCCGTAAATCCTATAACTGAACCGAACACAGAGCTAACTTCAGCACAGTCAGTTGTAATACTCAAATTACCTTCATCATACCAGTACAGTGCATTATTTCCCGTTGCAGGGTCAAGGGCAAATGTGGGATTAGATACTATGCCTGTGTCGAGTTCAACTGTACTGTCACCTGTAACAAAAAGCTGTCTGTCCTCCAATGTTTCGAGGTTGTTGTCACCGTCGGTTATATATGCAACCTTCATGCCTCCGTCTATTTCGCCAACAGCATAACCTGTTGTTGAATTTAACCCAGTAGCAAGAGTTGCCTCTTCGCTCCACTGAGTACCGTCAAATGTTGAATAGTGTATTTCATTTGTGCTGTTAAGTCCAAAGAAATCCGCATCTGCATTTTCCTGCCAAATGACTGTAGGAACAGAATTTATAACAGCTACCTCAGGCACGCTGATATATTTGCCTTCTGATTGTTCAACGGTTGCAAGATTTTCAAACTGCTTCGTTTCGGGATTGAATCTTGCAGCTTTTATTGTTTGATAGGTTGCAAAATCTTCGAGCGTATTGTTTTCATCAAACTCCTTTGAAGCATCGCAGTAAACTACCCATATATCAGTTCCGTCAGAATAAACATAAGCCGTCGAGTCAAAAGTACTGTTCGAATCAAGCTGAACGGGGTCAGACCACGTGTCATTTGTGCTGTCATAAACAGAGTACATAGCACAAGCTATATTATATGCGTTACGTGATGAACCAGCACCAATATAAACCATTATCGTATCTGTGCCGTTTGTCACAATCACGGGTTTTGAATTGCGGTAGGTTTCGGTAAGCATAGAGCGGATGGAAGCTTCCGTTCCTGTTCCGTCAACAGACTGTGTACCTATCACAACATTCGGCGTTGAAGCTAACCAAGACGATTCATTTTTGAGGTAAGATATATCGGCAACAGAATAGTTCGCCGTGTCAAACATACCTCTCAATGCCATGCTTGTAACCACTGAGTTTGATGCTATTGTCGGACTTTGAGTACGTGAATAGAGGTGCCACGTGTTGTAAGCAAACGGTTTTTTGTATACAAACGGACCTGCGTAAGCTGTTATTCCAAGCTCACCTGTAAGGTCGACTTTGTTTAGTCCTGTCGGTGCTGTTGTACCCACAAGCTGCATCTCAACCGTCAGATCAGCCGCTCCGTAAGCACCTGCACCGAGCACTTTCCCTATGCCGACAGCGCCCGTTGCCTCGATATGCGGCTTAACAGTAAACAGAACATCTCCCGACATAGTGGCATTATCATAGTCAAGTATTACTTCAGCTGAAACCTTACCTTCAACACCAACATCTAAGTTAACCGCCACAGGTATTACCCACACTGCGGTTTGCCAGGTTTTGTCAACAGACGCATCTACTGTAACACAAATATACGCCTTTATCGTTGATAGTCCCTTATCACTCCATGTACCCTCACCATAGCCAACAAACTGAACATCAACACTGCCTGCGGCAGGTAGATTAAACTGTTTCTTTTCTTTCATAATATCTGCAATTTTGCCGTTCAGTTCCTTATCGACCTTCATTCCACCCGTACGCTTTATTGTGTCAAAAGTATCTTTGATGTCAGCGATACTTTTTTTCATCGACTCTCTCCACGTCTCTGCCTCTTCGTTTGTTGCGGTTGAAGAGAGCTTGCCAGATGACTTGTACAAATCCACATTGATTCCGACGTGCACCTTTTCACCGCTTACGTAAATATCGACTGGCAGTGCAGGGAAATCAAACTCAACCGTGGTACCGCCAACAAAAGGAACTTCATCTGAGACCTCAAACGCAATTTTTTCACCAATTTTTAAAGTAGTTTCTTTAACAGCAAAGTCTTCGTCAATAATCAGGTTTATCGGGGTTGCGACATATGCTGTACCGCTTGTATAGACTCTTACATTAACGTCTCCACCCTTTTCAAAGCTGCTTATCTTAAGATTTGAAAACATTCCGTCAGTTGAAATTGCAATTCTTTTGGAGCCTTGATAAAGTCTATATTCCGTTACGCCATTGGTACTGATCGGTGTGCAAATTATGCTAAATTTACCGTTATCGAAAGCTGTATCAGCATTTGATGTGCTGAGACGCTTGGTGCTTGCCAATATATCCGTACTGACCCCTGCATTTTTGTAATATGCGCTCTTAAGCAAATAAACCGACTCACTCTCCTTATAGAGAATTATAGTGTCGTAACCGTTTTCGCTTTTGCTAAAGTTTGTTCCTTCGTTTGTATATGTATGATATCCGTCTTTTTCAACCGTTATCAGCGGTTCTCCAATAGTAGTTCTGCTGAACTTTGCATTACCTTCACTATCGGTAAAGCTAACATCATCATTCCACTTAACTGTTGCGCCTTCTATAGGATTACCTGCGGAATCAACAGTATGAATTATATATTCATCATTAGTAACCGAGTTGAAATCAAGCCTTAGAGCCGGTCGAATGCCCAAATTAAAATTTATGGCACCAACCCACGATCCTTCTATATCGCCGGCAGGCCAAACTACCTCCGCATCATACGAATCAGCAGGAGTACGTAATGACCATGGACAGGGCATTTCATATTCCGTTTCGGAGTGTGCTGGAGTCCCAATTCCCTGACATAAGGCATAATTGCTCGCATATGCCTGACGATACAAATCGGAACTTGACCTATTAGAATTAAAACCAAAATCCGGGTTGGTCGCCTCGTCCAGTGAAAGCAAAAAAATTTTATCACTAGTACTGTTGCTATCATAATCAGAATTAATTGAACTACTGTTATCAAGCGTTGATATACTTATTTGAGTTTTTTCTTTCTCGGTAAAAGCAACGTTATAAAAATTATAATTTAACCAATATCTAATAGAACTCGACTCGTAATCACTAGAATAATGTTCACAACTAAAACTATTAAATATACCATCTATAAATATACCATCTATCTCAACGCAATCATAATATCCAAAATTGCTAAATGGTTGAGCATCAATCAAATTTTCACACATTATGAAACCATTTATAGGGTCAAGCACACGCCATCTTAACGGTTCAAACTTGAACCAATAAATATTGTTAACATAATATCCATTATCATCTTGAGAAGATGTATCTTCCGAGCAGATATCATACGAATTATCCGGTCTGTATTGCGAAAACATTACACCTCGGTAAGTATCGCCTTCATAAACAACGTCAGCATATTTCATATAGTCTCCCGGTTGCATCTGACCATCACAGTCACCTGTGCCCGAATAATAACTATATGAAACAAAACCGCTCGATTCACCATTGAGTATATTTGATGTGAGCGTGCTTAGTATCTCAGTTTCTAAATTACGATCTGTAACTTTACTTTGAGGATAAGAACCGAATTCAATTATATCTCCAACGGAACAATCAGGTAGTGCTTTGTCGCCCGCCTCAGCTTCAAAAACAAAGCCGTCCAGCGGTGCGGCACACAAAATCATCACCACCGCCATAAATACTGCCAACGTGCGTTTGAAAAATCTTTTCATACAGAGATACCTCCTAAAAATCGTAGCCTGAACAAACTGAAATAAAAAAGTGCGCAGCCGAAGCCACGCACGAAAAACGCAGCTCCTTCTGTTGCGACACAGTTCAGATTCAAAGAAACGTGAAAACAGAGCATACATTTTTACCAAAAGTATGCGCTTCTTTGAATCATATTAATCTGTGTCGCAAGGTTAGTTTAACACTTTTCCGTCCTAAGGTCAACATCAAAATTCACACTAATAAACCGCAACCCACAAAAAAGCTCCCTTTCGAGGGAGCTGTAGAGCGAAAGCGAGACTGAGGGTTGCCAAACGTTAAGCTCAAATCAATATTGTTGTTGCAATCCTCCGTCACGGCTTGTGCCGTGCCACCTCCTTTCAAAAGGAGGTTAACACTCTCCGTAAAATTTATATCCAATTGGGTTTTGTTGCAAAAATCGGTAGCAGATGTGTGGTTTCTTTGCACCGAAGGAATACAAAGGTATTTCAAGGGAGAAAAAATGTGCAGGCACAACGTTTTTCGCAACAAAACTTTCGCAACAAAAAAA
>JAZPYN010000012.1:0-68892 GCA_045544155.1 Acutalibacteraceae bacterium | reverse complement strand
TCGGTACCGCTGCCCGGCTCCTGACCGTCAAGTACAGTGTTGTTTTCTTCTGCCATTTTGTCTCCTTTTTACGGATAAGGTCATCCGCTCCCCGTTTATACGCACACGGGCAAACGTATTTTGATATGAAAAAAGACACCCCGCAAAATGCAGAGTGTCTGAATTCAACTGTTGGGGTTATTTCTGATTTTCGTTAATTTGCTGTAAATATCTTTTATAGCTTTCTTGTGCTTGAGGAGGAGCATTCTTCTTCACAACCGGAATATGGTTCTTAAACTCCCACCAAGTACGTTCGCTTTTCCAGTACAAGTCAAGTTTTTTCAATGCATCACACCTCTTTCAGTAAAATCAAAAATTCTTTTGTGAAATCATTTCCGTTCGAATTGTTTTTCGCAAAAACTTCAGGAATAATTTCGCGAAATCTTCTTGCATCAAAATTATGAGTACGACTATTTAGACCTTTATAATATGTTGTAGAGTACTGAGAAATCTCACTATCAAAATATTCAAGAATCTCATCAATCGATAGCTCTTTTCCAAACACATTATAATACGCTTTTCGTGAAATATCAATACCTATATTACCTTTTTGGGCAGATAATATATGTCCAAATTCATGTGCAGCAATATCTTCAAGTTTTTGGGAAGCAAACTCACCGTTCAAGAAACTTATATTTTTTTCAGTTATTTCTCTGCTTCTAAGTGCTTTTGTATTAAAAACAATAGTGTTTCCTATCGTTTCAGCAAAGTCAGCATCATTTAAGTAGCCTACAGATACTGTTAACTTTTTGCGTCCTATCGAAAAGTCTGCTTTTAATTTAGAGAGAGTATCTATTTCCGCTTTCAAAAGTGAAGAATCACCATCGAATTTGCTTAAATCAATTATGTTTATTCCTTTCTCTTTAGCATAATCCATTATTTCTTGTTTTTCTGCTTTTGTAACACTTCTCGCAAAAGTGCCATGCCAGTTGTTTTTTGAAGTATTCTCAGTTGCTAATTTGTCAACGTTTTTGCTGTAATCATTCAGCTTATTATCCTCGGTTTCATAGCCGTTGATTTCCTCTAATTCGGGGTAGTATGTACCGAGTCCGTGGCGGCAACGGGGATGGTATAATCCCTGCTCCATAGCCTGCGACAACAGCATATAATCGCCGTCTTCCTGACTGCCGCCCGAATAGACATCATCAATCAGCACTTTACCCTCAAACGGCTTACAGAGGTCGCACGAGGTTGAATGGCGGGAAATTATGACAAGTGTTTCACCTATCGACTTACGAAACTCACCCTCGCCAACCATATACGCACGCTGATTAGCTGTACGCACCGCCATAGATGCATAATCGGCGATATTCACACGCCTGCCGTCCTTATACTCAATGCAGTTGAGACCTTTTTTCTCAAATTCCTCAACAGCCTTTTTAACAGCCTGCTCCTCGGTATAAACACCGTTGCTGACAAACATACCGGCTTTGAAGATTGTCTGACGGTACTGATCGTTCATCATACGCAGTACGGCAGAGTTGGCACGGGCAAGGTCGTTATTGAGGGCGTTAATCAGCCCTTGCACCTTCCTGTCATTGATATGAAAGAAACTATCCTTCATAGTAACTGCAGATTTGTAGCCTTTTTTGAGTGCTTTACGGTAACGCTTGAGCTCGTGTTTTGAGCCCTGGTTGAGCTCTTCAATCATTTGCTTGCTCACTTCATCGGGCAGGCCGCTCAGCTTTTTACCCATAATCCGCTCATTCTCACGCTGAAAACGTCTGAGCTCCTTGAGCTTGATTGCCTGCCACTGCGGATATTTCAGCCCTGTAAGGGCTTCCTCAGCCTCGTGCAGACCGAGGTTGCGTTTCATTGAAGCGATAAGCTCTGCTTCCATTTCACGGTAAATATCGGCAATATAGCCGTCGAAATTATCCATTATTCAGTCGCAAAGCCAAGCGGAGTTTTATTTACTGCAGGCTCTTCAACAACTTCGATGCCGCGTTCCTTTTTGATACGTCGCACCTCAGCCGCTTTCCACTTTTCGCTCTTACTGTCGCCGTACAGCTCCTCAACCTGAGTTTCTATTGACATAATACCGTTTTGTGAAGCTTTGCCTATCGTTTCAACCTGTGCCTCAAAGCTCGGGTTTGCATAACCGCCGAAAGAAACATCAATATCCACCTCTTTGTATGAGGTACTGTTGAGCGCATCGCAGAACATAAGCGTTGTTTTAACCAGCTTTTGAAGTGTATCACCGAGCACATTAATAACATTGTCACGGGTATAGAGCGTTGTTTTCTCTTTTTCACGCTGTGCATCGGCATTATCGAGTTTCTTAACATCGATACCTAGCGTAGACGGAGAAATTATACCCTGCAAGCAAAGGTCAAGCACGGTGCAGTATGTAGCAAGTAAAGCCTCATGCTGTATTTCGCCCTGGGTAGTGGTTATCTTCGTAGTGTCGCCCTCAACCATCGAATCTGCAATCTGAAAATAATCGTTGTCAAAATCACTGCCCGCTATAACCTCACCCGTTTCTTTGTCTCTGGGAAGAAGTGCATCGGGAATATAAGTCTTGATCTGACCTTTACGAACGGCGAGCATCCACTGTGACACAACCTCATCGAAAGCGTCGAAGTTGTCGTGTTTGCCGTCAAATATGCTCTTGCCCCTGCCCTCGTGGACGGTAGACTGATTGAACATCATTGGCACAGCAGGAATGAAAGAAGAATGATTGACAACACTGCGGTATGACTCAAAGCCTTCAATATCCTCGATATCATACTGTTTGCCGCTCATATCCTCAAGCTTATATGTAATATCATTTTTGCGGTAATACTCTTTGAGGATATACGGTTTACCCTTAACCGTTTTGGCTGTTTTAAAGATAATTGCCGTAATTCTGCTGCGTGTTATTTCATATTCAACACGGTCTCCCGAAAAAAACTCAATTATAGGAAGCTTTGAAATGTCTTTATCATAAGAAAGCTTGAATGCACCGTCACCGTAGACGAATGTATCACTCACGGCAGAGGCAACAAGCTTTTTGAAATCGTTTTCTTCGGCTATTTTCTGCCACTCATCCTGCCTGTCTTTGAGGGTGATATCGTTAAGATCATTGGTACACACCTTGGTAAGCACCTGAACAATAAGCCCGGGCAGACCTGTATGTATTTTACGGATTCGCATACCTTTAGTCGGTCTACTTGCCCAAAAACGGTTATTGCCGAGCTCGTCATTAATATTGCTGTACAGCTCGTGCAGTTCGTTTGCCTTACCTCTGTACCATATTCGGTTAACAAAGCAATCCGCTTCAAAGCTGAGAAGCTGATTAATGTTTACAGACAAACCGTGATGCGTATCTATATCAAGAAAATCACGGATTTTCTGCTTGATCTTTTCACTCATACTCATTCTTTATCCCTTTCCAATCTGTTTACGGTACGGTATCCACGCATACTGCGACGCGTTTATTGTGTGGTCGTTTGCATCCTCGGGCTCGTTATCCTTACCTTCTTTCCATGAGTAGGCTTCAAGCTCTTTAATATGCTCACTGCATGTATCACAAACGAAATAATGCCCGGAATGAAGCCATCCGAGCATAAAGTTTATACGGTCAATTATTGCAACTTTTTTGTATGAATCGTTGAAGATGTATACACAAGGATGATTACGCTTGTATTTATTCAGCTCTGTTATGGTCGCCTGGTCAGCCGAATCCACAAACACATTACGTGCTATGCCCCACTCCCTGCCGTTACGGTTGAGAAAATCAACAAAATTAACGGCGGTATCAGAAGGAGCAATAGGCGTTTCAAGCCCCGCATTGTTGTACACCTTCTCATCAAGGTATATCACCTGCCGCTCAGCGGTTATGCCCATAAAGCTCATGGCAATCGTATCGGGTGATTTGGTCGAGTAAGCCGTATCGAGCCCTGCAGTGAAGCTGACGAACCGAAGCTCACCGTTCTTCACTTTCCGCTCAAGCTCTTCACGCTTAACTATGTGCTTGCTTCGGCTGAAATTCGGGAACACAAGACCTGTCGCCCTGCCACGCAGACCGAGGATTTTGTTCTTATGCAGTTTTGTACCGGGCGGAACATTTTCAATTATCTGTGCCCTTTTCTTGTCGGTAAGTGCTGCGTTGTGGTCAAAGCTGAAATACCACCACACCCAGCCCGATTTTGCATCCTCATTCAGCATATTACGCAGCTCTGCAGGTGCGTCACGGTCGTATTCAGGCAAAGGGCGTGCATGATTTATGTATTCGGAATATATCGGCAGTGAAGGTGTGTCGGGATTAAGCGTTGCCATAAGATAATCGCAACGCATTGCCGCCTCACGGACGTACTCCATATCTGCAATGTTTATCTCATCAATGTAAAGGCAGCCGTACTGACCACCGAGAGCTTTTTTCCATCGGCTTTGGTTATCATAACCGAGGATATATATAATTTTCGTGCCGTTCGGTGTACTGTAAGCAATATGCGGCAATCTGTGTTCGCCCTTGCCGGACGGATTATATTCGACCAAATCACCGAACACATCAAGGATTCCGCAATCTTTATTGATGATGTTTTTCTCAATCGTACCGGTATCAAGTCCGCTGAGAACATGAAGCTTTTTCGGGCTGTCAGCAACCTTGAGCATATATTTAATGACGCCGACAGTTGTTTTGCCTGCAAAGGTTGTACCTTCGAGGAATTCAACTGCGGCGTCTGTGCGGAGGAATACCTTGTATTTATCACTGAGAATAATCTCTTCACTCATCGCTTCAACTGCTCCATTATGCTTTTAAGTTTACCGTCACCTTTTTTACCACCCGCAGGATTCTTGCCGGCAAGCTTTGCCTCAAGCTCTTTTTCGCGAAGTGCAATCATACGGTCGTCAATGCCCATCTGATGCAAGGTTTGTATGCTTTTAGACATAGCAGACTGTATACGGGTCAACGCATCCTCTGCTTTGACCAAAGCTTCAAAATTGCCTTTTGTGCCCGGCTTTTCTGATTTAAATTTTTCTATATACATAAAGACACGCCGCTCACGGATCTTTTGCAGAGCCACTTCTTCAAGCAGCATATTCCGCTCACTGCGTTCCTGCTCTTTTTCAATGAACTCACGTTCTTCTTCGGTAAGAAAATCAAGCGAAATCGAGCTATAACCGCCGTGAGTCTGGCTGTTTGTATTGCCAATCGGTGCACCGCCGCCGTTACCGACAGAATTGACGTTTCCCTTCTGTCCGCCACGCTTCTTTGTCTCGGTTTCTTCCGTTCGGGTGTTCGGGTCGTCGGGACGCTCCCATTTGTAGGTGCTTTTCCATCGGCGGAGCGTTCCTTCTGGGATATCCAGCCTTTTAGATATTTTTTCATATGACAGCCCTTTTTGCCACAGCGTCTGGGCTTTGAACCTTTTTTCGTTAGGCTTGGACATTTTCACGACCTCTCTTTAGTGATTCGAGTTGTTTCGCAGCAAAAGCTGAAGGAAAGCTGCTTTTGTGTTTGCTGCTTTCCTCAGTTTACACTTTATCACACATCTATCGGGAATGTCGGGAAAATTTATTTTTGAGCTTTCCAAAAACGGTCCATCTGCTTACGCTGTGTGGACCCGTCACCTGCAATATCGAGAGTTTCGCAGACATCCTCCCACGACAAACCCATAATGTAGTGCAAACGAATAAGACTGCGGATGTTAGGATCTGCAACCTCATCAAGCCAGAGCTCAACAGCGGCTCTTTGCCGCTCAAGCTCCAGTTTCTTTTTATAGATCTTTGCTTTTGTCTGCTGCTGCAGCTGTTTTATCTTGTCGACAGCTTTCGTATCTTCGGGTGCAACGCCGCTCACCTTAATCGTCATAGGCAGATACGGGAATTGCTCACTGCTGCCCTTTACTGTATCAGTCTGATGCAACTTCATTTCATCTTTTTCAAGCTTATCAAGATATTTTTCCAACACAGCGATTTCTGTTACACCTGCACGGTAACTCTCGAGCATATATTTCGTCACTTTCATCTGCATACCTCCTTAACATACATCATCAAGCCAATCGTCGTAAGCACCGGGGTTAACAAGCGGCTCACCGGTATCGTCTTTGACCATTATCACACTGACATACCAATTGAGATTGAATTCGTTGAACTTCTTTACAAGCTTAACAAAACGGTAGCCTTTGAATTTCTTCTCCCAGAATTCTTTATCATCAACACGCTCACGGGCAATCCGCTCAACATATCTTTTTGTAACTCTGCCGTCTTTGGGTTCAAGCACCGTCGGCTGAGTGAGATTTTTGGAATATGCAAAGCTTTTACTTCCGCAGGGGTCCTTTGCTATGTACTTGGCAGCCGCTTCGAATCCAAACTTCTCAGGCTGATAGCGGTTACAGTTGATACGGTACGGCCACATAGCCTCTACTGTCTCCGCATCAAGTCCGCCGCTCATAAACAAATGAAAGTGCCAATTGAGCTGTCCCTTGCGTGCTCCGCTCTTATACTCCTGACGCTCCATTACGTATATGTACTTAAAAGGCTCAGCGAGCTTGCTGACCTTGTGCCTGAGCTTGTCCAGGCGAACGGCAAGAAATTTACTCTCACTTTCTTTACAAATTTCTTCAAGCTCTGACAATTCAGCGCTGACCTTTTTCAGCTCGCTTTTTCTTTTGGTTTTGATTCGGCGAAGATAGTTGACTATATCTTTACGTGCCTGCTCTTCAGTCTGAGGTGCCTGAAAGTCCTCATATGTCGGATGCACGAAGAAATCAGTATTATCGAAATTTGCATTGACGAGGCGTACTATCTTCTTTTTCGCCTTTGCACGGTTGTATTTCTCCTGAGCCTCGGTGGAAGGCTTTGTTTTTGGTGCCCTTGTAGGCACACGACGTCCGTCATCGAATATCGGATAATAATCGACCTCAAGCATCGGACCGCTTATCGTCTTTTTGTTTCTGATTTTCATTATTTCAGCCTCCCCAATCCGTTAACACCTGATTAAGCACATCAAGCTCCATATCCTCAGGCGAATTATAGAGCGTTGTCCGCATCCATTCGTGCGGATTCTGCACTCTGTCTTTTTGAGCACAGTACTTTTCTGCTACCCACTCTATTTCTTCGCCTGTAAGCTTTTCATATACAGCCTGAACATCCCCGGCAAGGGTAGGCATTTTGTTTATCACGATATAACACTCCGGCGGAATTATCATCACCTTAGCTATCACACCGCATATCGCACGGTAAAGCTTCAGCTTCTCCTGATCACGTGCAAGGCAAGCTATCTCGAACTTCTTTTCAAGCCCTGCGGCAATCTCACTTACTGACGGACGGACTGAGCGATTCATATACACATACTGCTTTGAATTCATTTCTTTTCTCCTTCTCTTTTTTCGTCGATGAAATACTATACAATACAAGGCCGTCAAGCGAGCCTGACTCGCCTTGTTTTTTTGCCGCAATACTGCGATAGATAATGTATTTATATATAAGGTATAATATAGTCCTCACGGCTCCGCCGCATTTGGCAGAGCCGCTCAATGAATTATTTCATATATCTCAAGTTGCTGATTATTACCAAAGCGATTAAAGTTACACAAATAATCAATGTAATTTGTACTGCCGGTGTCATGTCTCCTCATCTCCTTAATCATATTGGGTAATATCACTGTTGGTTATCAGTTGTTTGGTTATGTAGGCTTGCCTCGCAAAGTGTGGCAAAAGCCTGTATTTCTTTTACAAATTCTTCATCAATTATGCGCATAGGAAAAATGATTGCCACGATAAGTAGCCCTTGTTTAACCGCAAAATATTTATTGCCGCTGTCGGAAATACGCTCGAAGAATAACAGGCCTTCATCAGAAATATCGGAAAGAGGTTTGAGGTATTCACCGTTTATAAATTCAATACCCTGTGACGTTATAATCGGTTTAAGCCACTGACCTCTGTAATTGAGGTCCATCGGTCCCTCGACTACCTGCTTTTCATCTTTTGCTGCATCTTCAAAATTAATACCCTCGGGCAAATTATGATCTCTCATAATAACCATTGATGCTGCTTTTTTGATGTTAATATCGTATGCGAGGCAGATTGTATCTTCTGTGAACTCGGGTAACTCAAACAGCGGATATATCACACCGCCATCACTGAGCCACTGTCCGTCAGCACTATCGTAAAGCCTTAAGACGTTTCGTTTTTTGCATATATCAACAGCTTTTTTTACTTTCATCTTGGATTACCTCCTTTTTAAAGTTACACTCCATCGCGCAAAATCGGCAATCAAGCTGTTCGCCGCAACGTTCTTGGTGCAGAATGTTTATTGTGCAGTTGGGGTTTGTGATTTTTTCAGTCATTTGTGTCCCTCCTCAATGATTTTATAAGCCTCATCGTAGGCTTTTTTGATTAATATAAACTGTGCTTCTGACCCACCGCTGTCCGGGTGAGTTGATTTGGCAAGCTGATGATATCTTCTTCTGAGTTCTTCGATTGTCGGCATTGAATTAAACTGCAACAGCTTAAAGCAATCAGGAACCTCAGTTGCAGGAGGCAGATACTTCATACCAACAACCCAAGTTGAAAGGTCGTATATTCCACGTTCAACCATTCTTGCAAGATCCTCAAGAGAGAGAACAACCTGAGCAAATAGGTCGGAGCCATAGCGAATATTTACTCCGTGAGCTATTGCATTTTCAATGCTATGCTCAAACCGATACACCTGACCTTTATAAAAAAATTCAACCCAACAAGAACGACGTGACCAGTCATAATCGTATTTTTCAACTCCGAATCGAGCCATTACTTTTTCGAGCTTCGCCTCGTATGTCGCTGGCTCTGCATATTGTTTTGACATATCGTCAATCCTTTCTACGCTCTTTTTAATTTAATCGGGTAATATCCGCACAGCACGAGTCTCTCAAAGCCGAGCCGTTGAGCATTTTCAAGAGGAGACCAGTACGGTACTTTGATTTCTGCTTTAAAGTCTGCATAATACGGATATACTTCCGGATGATTAATTTTAATCCTGAAACCGTATTTCTGTTGTGCCGGTTTTATATAGATGCTGTTTTTAGCATATATATCATTCAACGTCGGCTCGTAAGGCTTATCAGTCATATCAATCCGCCTCCGTGTTCTCTATTGAAAATTTTCAATGCCACACGTGCATTTTCCGTACTCTTTCTGTTGATCTTACTTTTCATATTACCAATTGCAGTTTCACTGCGTTTGAAATATTCCGACAGCTTTTTGTCCGACATTCCGTTAGCGGCAAGATATAACAGCTGTACCATTTCCTCTATCGTCCAAGGCTTGTATGGCTCGGAACGGTGCTGAACAACACGAGGTCCGACAGGCTCTATACCGTTACGTTCAAGCACGGCTCTGATATCATCCTCGTTACAGGCATTGAGCTGAGAAAGGATACGAATCTGCTCCTTTTGGTCAGCGGCGTGACGGTACATATCGCATATATCTTTATCACTCTGCCATATCGCCACTGTCCACACCTCTCTCTTTGGTGATTTTCTTGCCGCAGTTTTCGCAGTGTTTCACACTGCCGACAAATACGTAGCCGCAATTACAGCACTTATAAAACGGATGATTCAGCCAGTCATCAACCCACTCACACTCGGTCGTACCGGGTGAGTGCTTTGCTTTTTCAGCTAAGTACATCGCTTTGTAAACTTCCCAACAATTAACTTCATCGGTTCCGTCGAATCGCATTAATTTGAAAGCATCACAGCACGGACAATTCGTATCACTGCCGATAACAAAGTGCTCACCGCACGCATAACCGATTTTAACCGTACGGTCACATTCGGGGCAGTAATTTTCCTCTTCAAATTCTGTACGCATAACCGCATACGGCTTGTCCACATAGTTGCAATAATCAAGCTCGAGCTGACAGCCTTTGCTGTCACTCATATTGTCCTGAAACACGACAATATCCGCACTGTCAATCATCGAAAAACATATACGGGCATAGTCCGCATTACTCAGCCCCTGCGGTAACGACGCAGGATTAATAACAACAGCATTCGGGTATACAGTTTTCAGCCATCCCGAAAACTTTATGAAATCCAGTTTGTAAAACCGGTTCCCGGTAATCTTACCGGCTATGTATACTTTGATAGGTTTGTTTGTCACATCTCCACCCCGAAATCTCTGGCAAAAGATTTTACAAGTGCTTTCATTGCTTCTGAAAGATTGCTTCCGCTGTCAGCATCGGTTGAAATAATGCTGTCAAGCGTGCTTCTGAGCTTCATCATCTCTTCCTGCACATTTTTAAAATGCACTTTAAATTCGGCAATATCGGGATTACTCATCTGCAACTGCTTCTGCAGGTCAGCTGCAGTCTGCTGTGCTTTTGCAGCCTCTTTTTCAGCTGCCTTTTTTGCAAGGTTGGCGGCTTCAATTTTGTCATTTGCATCGGCAAGCCTCTTTTCGATTTCAGCTGAAGCATCGGCGGCGGCCTTCGCTTCTGCTTCTGCCTTGAGCTTATCTGTTACTTCCTGCGGAATCTCGGGGTTTTCTTTGAGCTCCTTGAGCTTGGCTTTTGCCTTTTTTTCTGCCTCTTTGGCTTTTTGAAGCTTGTCTTTATAATCGCTTATTTCCTTGTTAAGAGAATCAGCTTGTGTCTGCAGCTGTGCGGCACGTTCACGCTGATATTCTGCCGCTTTTTCTGCCTCTTCTTTTTCGGCCTGCAAACCTTCCGTCGCATCCGCTCTTGCAATAGCATCGTCACGCTCTTTTATAATCCGCTCAAGCTCTCGTGCAGAGATATCCTCCACATTGTTCTCTTCAACAAACTGCTCACGTTCATCCTCGGGGATAGCAAGCAGCTTGAGAGCCTTGGTATACGGCAAATTCATAATCGTTTGTGAATTTGGAGCAAAAAGGCTTTCCTGGCTGTCGCCGTATTCTTCATACAGCTTCATAAAATTGATAGCGGTTGACTGTGAATAGTTGACGCGCTCTTTCAGCCAATTCCCCCACTCACCGTGAGGCAAAAGCGCCTTCGCTTCAGTCAGATATCCACCGATTTCAATGGCGTATTCAAGAGCAATACGCTGAGCCTGCTGTGTTTTGCGTATAATTTTATTGGCAAGGACCTCAACTTCGTCGTTATGCGACAGCTGTTGCGAGGTCTGATTTAGTAGTGCGTTTTCCATTCTTCTTGACATCCTTTCCGATTTTGTTGGTTTTTAAATATTCGATCCACTTCTTTTTAAAAGATTCAACTTCAGGTGTACGGGCACAATTTCTCAAGCCTCTGTTTTGGCGTACCCTATATGTTTTTTCATCAAGCTCAAGTGTAAAGAAAGGCTCATCCGGCTTGTCCGTATGACGAATAAAAAATATTGCCGTATTGCCTTGAGCGTGAGACTTTGCATATGTAGCAACGCAATGATGAAGTGTTTTACCTTCTTTTATAAGCTGCGCTTCATCCGGACAGGCAAATATCATAAGCCCGGTTTCTTCATCAGTGAAAGCAAAAGGCGCGAGTTTTTCTGCTCTCTTTGCAAATGCTTCAAGCAACTCCTTTTGCCGCTCAAATTCTGCAAGCTCAACAAGTTGGTCGTGCTTGGCAACAAGATTCTGAGGGTATCTGCTTACTTGGTCATTCAGGTCAATATCACGCTTTTTTGCAAGCTCCCAATAATCAAGCAGAGTTTTAATTTCTATGCGCGATTTCAAATTGGGATACTTGTTCTTTTGCTTGGCAATATAGTTGCACACCGTAACCAAAGGCTCTCCGCTCGCCTGAAGCTCTTCATAACGACAACCTACTGTTTTATGAATGAATGCAACATTGTCAGGGGTGACGCGACGGTCATATTCTCTGTACAACGACAAATGCTCTATCAATGACAGCGAAAGTTTATTCTTCACCGCACCGATATAATCTTCCTTTGAGAGCTTCAGCATCTCGTGCGGTCTGACCTTCTTGAAATCAAAAGTTTTAACATTCGTGCTTCCGCGCCAGTTATAGTAGCTGTAACCTTTTGTGGAGGCATCTGATAAGGCTTCCTGCACAAGATTACTGTGACCCTGCATTACAAGGTTCTCAATATTCGGATGTTTCTGCCACAAGCGAAGGTAGCTGACAAGCATCCTTGTATCTCCTTTTGCAAAAACATCAAATTTGCTGTTTTCGCAAGATGTTCCGATAATCACTTGTTCACCAAACGGAAGTAACTCGTCTTTTTTTATATCGATTAATGTATCATCATATTTCTTTCTCTGCTGCCAATCGTTGTATGTGTGATAACTGTTGAAATACCTTTGCTGACCTGCAAATTTTAAAAGCTTCTTTCCTTCAGCAACATAAGCTTCATGCCGTTTGATATCAAACGACAATATGCCTTTTTTATCGACCTCTTTATAGATAATCCAGGAAACAATACAAACTCGGTTTTGAACATTAAGCACCTCGACAAATCTTTTTCTGTCAAGCATATATGTATCTCTGTATATATCCGATATCGCTATGGTCTTTACAGGGGCACCGCACTCCGGGCAGAGCGTATCACTGCGGCTACCAATATGCTCTTTGGTTCGTGTATTGAAGAAACCATATTTTACTGATGACCAATAACAGTTACCGCCGCTTGTATAATCACAATAAAAATCTTGGTTGCAAGCCGTACAGTGACAATGCACAACTTTGTTTTTCTGTTCTGTAAGCGGGTCTTTTACGTAATCTACATTCATAACGATTGCGTTAGTTTCTGCCCAGTACTTTTCTGCCATATCAAGAAGTTCCCCGGAGGGAACAGACGGCAGAATATCTGCATAATTTATTTCTGACATATCCGCTCACCTCAAAAGAAATCCGACAAATCAAGCACTGCAGGTGTGGGCTTTGCCGGTGCTTCAGCCGCAACCGCAATACCGTAAAACTCACGGATAATTCTGTCGGCAACATCAGGCGGACAACAGCCGCAATTGCCTTTTTTATGATTTCGGGCATACTCCTCTATTTTCCGCTCACATTTCTCAATAGACATATCCGGGTTGTCCAGGTCCGTACTGACAATATCAGCATTGTGTAAACTCTCGCGGCATATATCTTTAAGCTGCTCGCCTACATGCCAAGCCGCGGTGTTTTCCTTTCCTTGCTGTTGAGCCTCAATTTTTGAAACTGCGTTATCTATAGCACTCATTGCTTTGATCTCCTATCATTAAATTTTCTGCCTCTTATTTTCTCAATAATGCCTTCTTCCTTATCCAGCTTTTGAATAGCCCTATCAATGTTTTTCATAGCTCTTTTTATTCTGTAGCTGCGATATATCAGAACTATTTTCGCAATTATGTAACCTACACGGTCGCAAAAACGGTCGCTGAATTTCTTTTCAAATGCGATAAGTTTATCTTCGTACCATATACCTGCAAGAACAAGCACGAGGGCTGATACTAAAATAAACGTCTGTAACCAAAACATATTTTTACGTCCTTTCTGCTGTCAGAGTCTTGCGAACTCATCCGGGTGATTTGAGTAATACTCCGAAAAAGCAGCCGCCATACGATCGCCCCAGAGAGTGGCAAGGCGGTCCTGCTCCTCCTGAGGCAGCTCCTTCAGGTTCTCTACTCTACCGTCCGGATATTCAACCATGCATGTGTATGTGTATTCTTTTTTTGCCATTTCTCTCACCTCTTTACATTTGTACTTAAATGGTTGGTTGTCTTATGATTTTTACTTGGTCATTGGTGGATTGTGCTTTTGGTCGTTGGTGGGTTTGTTTGCGATTGCACGAAACGTGCAATTATTAGGTAAAAAATAAAGACTGTACTGTTGTCTTATAATAATCAGCAAGTGCTATCTTCACATCATCTCTTGGTATACGTTCGCCACTTTCATACATAGCTAATGCCGAGATACTGATTCCTACCGCTTCGGCCACTATTTTTAGTTCGCGTACACCTCTCAATTTTCTTAAACGCTCACCGATTTTTTTGGGATTCATCTTAAACACTGCTCTCACCTCCTTGAAACAAATTTCACACTTCGTGCAATTTTGATATTACCACCTTTTTCACACTCTGTCAAGTGAATTTTTACATTTTGTGAAAATTATTTCTTGACATTTCACGATAAGTGAAATATAATGCAATTGAAGAGGTGATTTTATGGGCTCTTTTAGTACTGTGTTACGAAAGCTCAGAAAACAAGACGGTTTAACACAAACGGATTTGGGCAAAGCTTTAGGTCTATCTTATAGTACAATAAGTATGTATGAACGTGGCGAAAGAGAGCCGGATTTTGAAACATTTGAAATTATTGCAGATTTTTTCAATGTAGATATCGATTACCTTATGGGAAAATCAGATATAAAAAACAAATATATGTATAGCTTAAAGCAGCATACACCCACCATAGCACAAGAAACCGTAACCTTCCCCGTAATCGGTGACATTGCTGCAGGATTTGACAAGATTGCCGTTGAATCCTGGGAAGGCGAAACGGTCGAAATCCCCCTATCTTATCTTAAAGGACATAATAAGGACGATTTCTTTGTTCTTTCTGTTCAAGGGGATTCTATGTATCCGTTTTATCTTGAAGGCGATAAAGTATTGCTACTCAGACAATCCACAATCGACAACGGAGAGGTTGGCGCAGTTATTTACGATGACGAATGTGCAACTCTTAAAAAAATAGAGTTTGTCAGCAAACAGCACATTCGTCTTGTGCCGCTCAATCCTTTATATAAGCCTACAGACATAGAAAACGATGCTGTTGCACATTGCCGAATAATAGGTGTTCCCCGTCTGCTTATAAGAGAAATTGAAAAAATTTAAAGCTTTTGCGTTACCTTTTTGCAATTTTCGACATATATATAATGAGCCTTTTTATATCGGGCTGAATTTATCCGAGAAGGGATGTATTAACAATGGCAAAATGTAAAAGATGCGGCGGTGGCGGTCTTTTCCAAAAGCTTAATGCTAACGGACTTTGCAGTGAATGTGAGCTTGCTGAAATGAGCCGACAGGTTTCCGAGCTTTCTTCTCCCGAATATCAAAACCTCGAATTACTCCGCAGTAAAATCTCACAGGCGCAAGCTGAACTTGCACAAGTGAACAAATTGGTAATGGACCAAAAAATGGAGTATAACAGCGTTCATAGTGCAATACAACAGAAACGCAATGAATTGATTGAGCTTGATGACGAAATACTCCTTCAATCATTCGGACTCTATAAGCCTAAATTTGATTTTGTAACTGTTGAAAAATACAAGCTTGCACTTGACCGAGTCCGCGAGCAGCAAAAAGTAATGATTAAAAATCAGACCGCCGTTACAGGTGTACAAACCTGGCAGGTAAACGGCAGTGCCGCTCAAGGCAAAAAAATGGTTAATGATATGCAGAAGCTCTTACTCAGAGCTTTCAATACAGAATGTGATGAGCTCGTTGCAAAGGTCAAATACAGCAACCTCGAAGCAAGCGTAAAACGAATCCAAACATCCTGCGATGCTATAAGCAAGCTCGGTAAAATAATGCAGATTTCCATATCTCCTGCTTATATGAATTTGAAGATACAGGAGATATATATTGCTTTCGAATACGCACAAGCCAAGCAAAAAGAGAAGGAAGAGCAAAAAGAACTACGTGCACAAATGAGAGAAGAAGCTAAACTTCAAAAAGAGCTTGAAGCAGAGAGACAAAAACTCATCAAAGAACAAACTCATTACGCCAATATGATAGCCAAGCTCAAGATGCAAATGATTAACGAACCGGACAATACCACCCTTAGGCAAAAACTTACAGAACTCGAAGTTCAGTATGCCGAAACAGAAAAAGGCATTGCCGACGTTGATTACCGTGCTGCAAATCCTAAAGTTGGTTTTGTCTATATTATCTCCAATATCGGAGCTTTTGGAGAAAATGTTTATAAAATCGGTATGACTCGCCGTACAGATCCAACAGAACGTGTAGATGAGCTCGGTGATGCATCGGTTCCGTTCAATTTCGACATCCATGCTATGATTTTTTCTCAAGACGCACCAAAACTTGAAGCTGCTTTGCACAAAGCCTTTGAATCAAAAAAGCTGAATTTGGTAAATCACCGCCGTGAATTTTTCAAGGTAACTCTTGATGAAATAAAGGCGGAGGTTCGAAAAAATCACGATAAAACAGTTGAATTTATCGATACAGCCGAGGCTGAGCAATTCCGAGTAAGCCAAAAAATGAGAAACAATATATAAGAGGTGTCATTTATGAAGAAAAAAGTGGCAGCAATATTCATGATACTTTGTCTTGTTATCGCAGGTTGTTCGGTATTCTTACTACTTGATGATGACGCTTCGTCACCCGGTACAGAACAAACCACCGCACCTAAAGAGGTTGTTGATGAAAATCTGCTGACCGTAGATATTACTCTTCCTGCATCTTTCTTCTCTCCTGAATCTCCGGCAACAGACCAATTAACCCCGGAACAAATCGAGCAAGGATATAAAAAAGCTGTTGTAAATCCGGATGGCTCTGTTACATACACTATCAACAAAGCAAAATGGCGTAAGCTGCTTGCAGAAATGAAACAATCTGCCGCTGATACTCTTGACGGATTTGCAAGCTCCGGAGATTATCCGTCTGTAACATCTATCAAATATAATAACGATTTCTCAAAAGTAGACGTTTATGTTAACCGTACTGCATACGAAAACAGTATGGATTCTATGGTATGCTTAAACATCTATATGAATGCTCATTTTTATCAGCTGTTCAACGGCACTAAGCAGGACAATATAAGCTGCGAAATACAGATAATTGATTCAACAACCAATGAGTTAATTAACACAGTGAAATATCCTGACGCATTCCAGTAACAAATAAAAAAGCTCCCCGGTGCTACCAACACCGGAGAGCGCAAAGCACAACCCACCAACGACCAAGTTAAGCAGATTGCAATACTATTGTAGCACTCTGCTTAAGGTTTTGCAACCTTTTTATAAGCAGGGTGATATTTTTTTGCAAGAAATCACCCTTAAAGGAATAAATAATAGGGGTGATACTATGAAAACAGCCGCAGCATACATCCGTGTATCCGATGAAAGACAAGACGAATATTCTCCCGACTCTCAGCTCAAGCTTATAAACGAATACGCAAAAAAGAACGGTTATTATGTACCGCAGGATTACATATTTTATGATGACGGCATCTCGGCCAAGACAGCAAAAAAGCGACCTGAATTTAACCGTATGATTGCACTCGCAAAAGAAAAGAACTCTCCGTTCGAGGCAATACTTGTCTGGAAGTTCAGCCGATTTGCACGAAATCAAGAAGAGAGTATAGTCTATAAAAACATTCTCCGCAAAAAAGGTGTGCAGGTTATCAGCATATCCGAGCCGATAATAGATTCCCCTTTTGGCGAACTCATTGAGCGCATCATAGAGTGGATGGACGAATATTACCTTATCAACCTATCTGCCGAGGTCAAGCGTGGTATGCTTGAAAAGGCAAGCCGAGGCGAAGCTATGTGTGCCCCTGCAATCGGCTACGACCTTATCGGCAAAAAGTATGTACCTAACGAACAAGCAATATATGTAAAGCAGATATTCCGTGATTATCTTGACGGAATACCGATGCGGCAGATTGCTATCAAATACGCTGCCGCGGGTCTCAAGACCCGACGCGGTAATCCTATAGAAACACGAGGAGTACAGTACATTCTTTATAACCCCGTATACATTGGTAAGATACGTTGGTCAACAGGTGATAAAACGTTTTCCAAGAGTCGCAACTTCGACGATCCGAGTATTCTGACTGTTGACGGAGAGCACGAGCCGCTCATTGATATAGGCACGTGGAATGCCGTGCAAGCAAAGCTGAAAAATCAAAAGCAGATGTACGGCAGATACCAACGGCCCGATCAGCCGTGCGAGTGGATGCTCAAAGGTTTGATGAAATGCGGCAACTGCGGTTCTTCACTTGTCCGCTCACAGGAGAATTATATACAGTGTCACCGATACAACAAGGGCAGAGATTGCACCATCTCACACTGTATAAGCATAAAAAAACTTGATGAAATAATTATAGAAGCTCTGCAGGACTGCATACGAAACCGCAATTTCAACATCGAGCAAAAAGAAAAACATGTAGATGCGATTGATTATTCCGCTCTGGTTAAGCGTGAACAGCAGAAGCTTGAGCGTGCCAAGGAAGCTTACCTCGCGGGCATAGACACAGTTGAGGAATATAAAGCCAACAAAGCAGCAATCGCCAAGGTTATCGCATCCATCGAAAAACAGCGTAGTGAGACCACATCAAAGCAGGTAGACCTTACAGCATTCTCTAAAAAGGTTGAAGAAGTGCTTCAAACAGTAACATCCCCTACCGCCACAACTCAAGCCAAAAACGAAGCCCTCCGCACCATCCTCTCTCGAATCACCTTTCATAAACCCCAAAACTCCTTTACCTTATTTTTTTACACTTGACTTATCACCCCTTGCCATTCAGCCCCCCGAACTGAGTTATTATGACCTGTGCAAGCTTCGGATTGGGGTTTGCAATCTTAACGGGATACTGGAGCTTTTTTTCATACAAAAACATCAGCAATCACACCAGCCTTTCTCCCACGGCCACGGATCCTTCAGCCATTCTACACCCTGTGCGTTTCTGGCAGACAGCTTACCGCAAGATGATTCATACTCTTCTCTGAGCATCATATACTTTTTATGATATTTGTTGTATAGCCCGACCGCAGCAAGATCACCGGGATGAGTATCAAGATAAAGATGCAGATCCCACAGTGCAAACTCAGCCGCAGAAAGCTTTTTAAGAAGCTCTGTTTTGTTCATGATCTGCACCCTCTCATAAAGGGCTTATCAAGCACAGCAAAAAGAGTACCCTCGCACAGTGCTTTCATCTCATCATAAACGGTAGTGTCAGTCTGTACCGGCACATACGACATTGCTACGCTGTAGATTTCGGGAAACGGCTGTTCACAGTGGCGAAACTGTATATCCTGCCGCTTGCACATTTCACAGCCCATGCTCTGCCGATCGTTCATGCGCATAAAGCATTTCTCCTTTACAGTTTACTCAAACGGCATTATATAAATTGCCGCTCTTGTATATTCTATGCAAATACAAAAAAAGCTGTGAAGCATAAGCCTGCGCCCGATAATGAAGTATTTGTTTCCCGAGTAAATTTTCATACTCTTACGAAACTGCGAAGCACTTTAAAATGAAATTTTAAGATACAAGAAAAGGAAAACTCCTCCGATAATACTCGCGTATATCGGGGGAGTTTGACGCATTATTGTACTGAAAATTCACATTTTAAAGGAATACTGCCTTAGCGGACGCAGGCAAAAGCCCACAGCTTTAATAATCATGCTTTTTTAGGTTTGAAGAGCAGCTTATCGACACCCTTAAGCAGATATGAGAAGATCACACTCAGCACAATTGTCGCTGCAAGACTTGCAAAGAAATAAATGTAAAGGTTATAATCTTTAAGGCCCCACATTGAAAGCAGCTTCATCGGGATACGCATAAGCACATAAATTTCAAATGTATGCTTGCCGAGCCAGATAAGGATCTTATTATTGAAGGTAATTTTGAGCGAAACCGTAACGGTAAACAGTGCAAAAAGCAACGCCTCAACCATTCTCATCGGCGGCACGGAGCGATATTTACAGCACCAGTACCAGCAGACCAGCGACATACCCGCAATTGCAAGCCAGACAATATTGTTTCTTGTCAGCAGACGTTCAAATTTCTCCTTGAGGAAAGAGTACCACAAGCCTGCAGCAAAACAAGGCGCGGTATCAAACCACCAGTTTTCTTTAACTCTGGAAATAATACAGACATACGCAAAAACGAGCCCGGTCACCAGTACCGCCGCATATATCTTATCTTTCTTTACGAGTGTAAAGCCAAGCCATGTCAGCAGGTAGAGTATAATAACCGCAAAAATATACCAGTTGCTGTTGCCTATGCTCTCCCAACCTATAAAGGACAAAATCACCTTGCTCGGGCTGTATCCCGAGCCGAGGAAAAGGCTCATTATAAAATAGATAAGAATAGCTATATCAAAATGCAGCAACGTCTTGAGTACTCTGTTTTTCGGAAAGCTCTTAACATACGATGTTCCTTTGCGCTTTATTGATTCTCCTATGCCGTAGCCGGAATAAAACAGAAACATTACAACAATCATCTGACCTAAAGTTCTCGATATTTTACCGCCTGCCGTATCAATGGCATCGGTATACGTATAATACTGCATAAAATGGCTCAAAAAAACAAGCATTACAAAAATACCGCGCATACTGTTTGTTGAATCCATCGAAATATAGTTCTGTGTGTTGAATGACTTTATGCTTATTTTTGAACCTACAAGTGCAAGCGCAAACAAAGCGAGGTAAACGAGTAACATCAAATTTCCTCCCGTCAGTTGAACAGAGCCTTTATCTGCTCCATATTTTCCATTGCCAGATCGTAGCCGTATTTAAAATTACGTTCAAGCTTTTGCATATCGCTTTCAAAGGATGATATCTGTACCTCTTCGCTCGGGCGGAGAATTACAGCCTTTCCCTCACGCTCAAGCTGATTGCAAAACTCAACCTCTTTGTTGTAGCGGGTATGCCTTGTCAGCAGCAGCTCGGCAATTTTCGGGTATTTGCGTCTGAGCAATGCAGCCGCAGCCTTATAAGCCTTCGACTCGGTTTTCACATAATCCTTCGTACGCGTGAGTACAATAAGCATTTTTTCGTTGCCGTCATCAAGTGCTTTTTTTGCAGGAATAGAGTCAACAAGCCCACCGTCATAATACTGCTTTCCGTTGTAAATTATCGGCGGAAAAGCAATAGGCAGCGCACAGGTTGCCTGAAGAGCCATAAAGCCGTTTACCGGGTCCTTTTTGTCAAGGTATTCAATCTCCCCCGTGTGTGCATTTGTAACGCCTACAACAAATTTTGCAGGGTTTGAATAAAAGGTCTCGTTATCAAACGGAATAAGCTCCTGCGGAATCGTTTCATAAATAAATTTTCTTCCGAAGATCGACTTGTCGGTAAAAATATTTCTGAATCCGACATATCTCTTATCGTTACGGTATTTCTGCAGTATTTCGAGGTTCCTTCCCGTCTGCTTGGAAAGATACGAAACGGCGTTTGAAATACCTGCGGAAACACCGACAACATATTCAAATTCGACACCGCTGTCAAGCAGTGCATCCATTACGCCGCAGGAAAAAGTCGGGCGGAAGGTGCCGCCTTCAAGAACCAGTGCAGGCATAAAATCAACTCCTAATAAATAAAGTAGCGTAATATATTAAAATCTTATCATAAAAAGAAAAAATTGTAAACATTGCATTGTAATATTAAAGTTGTATTGTTATAATAAAACATATTTATTGGTGAGGTGCCCTTATGCTGTGTTGTATTTTTCGTTATTTACTCCGTTTTATCTCTCTGCTGATCTCAATTATCATAACCTTTTCCTCAACCTTCGGAGATAACGCCGCACGCTTAGAGCTTGATATAGCCGAGCAAGCCGAGCGCATATCTCAGCTCGAACAGGCTTACCTTAACGGTGAAATTCCCCCCGTTGACGAATCCTCTTTCTTTGACGGCAACCTCAGTACCGAGCTTGAAGCAGGCGTAAAATTTAACGAACTTGCTTTTATCGGCACACATAACAGCTATCAGAAGCAGTCTGTGCCTTCTATGCGTAAGCTTTACAGCCTTCTCTCAGAGCTTACATTCGGTATGGTAAAGGCAACCGGCGGTGACTTCGAAAGCCAGACTCTCACACAGCAATTCAACTGCGGTATAAGAAACGTCGAGCTTGATATCGAAACCTTTGAAAGAGACGGCGAATTATCCTTCACCTGTATGCACAATCCCACCTTTGATATGGGCACGACCTGCTATGACCTTGAGTTAGCTTTGAAAGAAATCGTACTCTGGTCAGACAACAATCCCGACCATCTTCCGATTACCGTTATTATCGAGCCGAAAAGAATTTTCCTGCCGATAGAAAATATGGAATTTTTCAATATGGACTATGTCGCTGTACTTGAAAATATGCTTCGCGAAAATCTCGGCGATAAGCTCTTCACTCCGTCAGATATGCTCCGCGGCTACGCAAGCTTCGGTGAAATGCGTGCCGCAGACGACTGGTGTGAGGTAAAAGATATGCTCGGCAAGGTCGTTATCCTGCTCCACGATACGGGCGTTACCGAGGATTATATAGCGCTCGACCCATCAATCAGATCGCAGGTAATGTTCCCTATGCTCCGACCTAATGACGCCGAGCGTGATTGTGCTTCATTCTTGATAATAAACGACCCTAAAGAGGTCATTAAATGTAAAGTCGATATACTTGACAGCAAGAAACTTATAGCACGAACAAGATCAGACGAATTTAACAAAATCAGCGAAGAACGCCGAGAAACCGCAATATATAGTGGTGCACAGCTGATTTCGACTGATTATCCGCCAAGAGATGACCTTGCATCCGATGCCTACGCAGTTACATTCGAAAACGAAAAAACAGTCAGCAAGGTAAAGTGATATAACTTTACACACATCGAGACGCCGCTTAAAAACGGCGGCTTTTTCAGTGCCCGTTGCACAATCTGCCGGGCTAAAATCTCTATAATTTGTGGTATTTTGCGGTAAGAGAGACCAAATCAACAAAATATTGTGCTTTTTTTGTATATAATACCATATTGACACCGCAGATATTATGCCGTATAATGTGAGTACACGGCTTTTAGGCCACAAGATGTTGTATGCCATCAGAATAAAATAAAAACGACTACAAAAGAAAGAGAGACTAATCGGTATGAGGATCATCAAAAGAAACGGTGCCGAGGAGAATTTCAACGAAGAAAAGATTCTCCTTGCCATTACAAAAGCTAATGAATCCGTTGACGAAGACATCCGTATGACCGACCTGCAGATCAAACGAATCACAGAGTCGGTCGTTATTTCGTGCGAAGCACTCGGTCGTGCACCCACGGTTGAAGAGATTCAGGACCTTGTCGAAAAGAAGATTATGGCGCACGGTGCATTTGAGGTTGCAAAAAACTACATCACCTACAGATACACCCGTTCACTTGTCCGTAAGAGCAACACAACAGACGACAAGATTCTCTCTCTTATCGAGTGCAACAACGAAGAAGCAAAGCAGGAAAATTCCAACAAAAACCCAATAGTCAATTCCACACAGCGTGACTATATGGCCGGTGAAGTCTCAAAGGACATCACCAACCGTATCCTCCTCCCCAAGGAGATCGTTGATGCACACAACGAGGGTATTATCCACTTCCACGATTCCGACTATTTTGCACAGCATATGCACAACTGCGACCTCGTCAATCTCGAGGATATGCTTCAGAACGGTACCGTAATCACAGGCACACTTATCGAGAGACCGCACAGCTTCTCAACAGCCTGTAACATCGCTACACAGATTATCGCTCAGGTTGCTTCCAACCAGTACGGCGGTCAGTCAATTTCGCTCACTCACCTTGCTCCCTTCGTTCAGGTTTCCCGTGAGAAGATCCGCAAGGCAATCACCGAAGAGATGAAAGAGATCGGTGTAGAGCTCAGCGAAGAAAAGCTTGTAGAAATGACCGAGAAGAGACTTCGCGACGAAATCAGCCGCGGTGTACAGACTATCCAGTATCAGGTAGTAACACTTCTCACAACCAACGGTCAGGCTCCCTTCGTAACGGTATTTATGTACCTTGGCGAAGCACAGAACGAACAGGAGAAGAAAGACCTTGCCCTCATCATTGAAGAAGTACTTCTTCAGCGCTGCAAGGGTGTAAAGAATGAAAAGGGCATCTGGGTAACACCCGCATTCCCCAAGCTCATCTATGTTCTTGAAGAGGATAACATCCACGAGGATTCTCCCTATTGGTATCTCACTCAGCTTGCCGCAAAGTGTACGGCAAAGCGTATGGTACCCGACTACATCTCCGAAAAGAAGATGCTCGAGCTCAAGGTTGACAAAAACGGCGAAGGCCACTGCTACACCTGTATGGGCTGCCGCAGCTTCCTCACACCCTATGTTGACGAAAACGGCAAGGCAAAATACTACGGCAGATTCAACCAGGGTGTCGTTACAATCAACCTTGTTGATATCGCCCTTTCCTCCGGCGGCGACAAAGAAAAGTTCTGGAAGATATTTGAAGAACGTCTTGAGCTTTGCCATCAGGCACTTCTCTGCCGCCACGAAAGACTCAAGGGCACACTTTCCGATGCCGCTCCCATTCTTTGGCAGCACGGTGCACTTGCAAGGCTCGATAAGGGCGAACCTATCGACAAGCTCCTTTTCGGCGGTTACTCAACCATTTCGCTCGGCTATGCAGGTCTTTACGAGTGCGTTAAGTATATGACAGGCAAGAGCCACACCGACCCCGAAGCAACTCCGTTTGCACTCGAGGTTATGGATCTTATGAATGCCGCTTGTAAGGTTTGGAAGGCTGAGCACAATATTGACTTCTCACTCTACGGTACTCCGCTTGAGTCCACCACATATAAGTTTGCAAAATGTCTCCAGCGCCGTTTCGGCATCATCCCCGGTGTTACGGACAAGGGCTATATCACAAACAGCTATCACGTTCACGTTACAGAGGAGATCGATGCGTTCGAGAAGCTCCGCTTCGAGGCACAGTTCCAGCATCTTTCACCCGGCGGTGCTATCAGCTATATTGAAGTTCCCGATATGCAGAACAATATTGAGGCTGTCCTCCAGGTTATGAAGTTCATCTATGAAAATATCATCTATGCTGAGCTCAACACAAAGTCCGACTACTGCCAGGAGTGCGGCTTCGACGGCGAGATCGAAATAATCGAAGAAGACGGCAAGCTTATCTGGAAATGCCCCAACTGCGGCAACACAGACCAGGATAAGATGAACGTTGCACGCCGCACCTGCGGTTACATCGGCACACAGTACTGGAATCAGGGACGCACACAGGAGATCAAAGAAAGGGTGCTCCACCTGTAATATGTACTACGGACAGATTAAAAATTGCGACATTGCCGACGGCGAAGGGGTGCGCGTCACCCTCTTCGTGTCGGGCTGCACCAACAGATGCGAGGGTTGCTTTCAGCCGCAGACATGGGATTTCCGGTACGGTCAGGAGTTTACCCAAGACACCGAAGAACAGATAATCAAAATGCTTGCACCGAGCTATATCAACGGACTCACACTTCTCGGCGGCGAGCCGTTTGAGCCGGATAATCAGCGTGCATTACTCCCATTTGTAAAAAGGGTAAAAGAAACATACCCGAACAAAAACATCTGGGCTTTTACAGGCTTTACGCTTGAACAGCTTCAAAGTCAGAAACCGCACCCGAGGTGCGAAGCAACAGACGAGCTGCTAAGCCTTATCGATATACTCGTCGACGGAAGATTTGAAAAGGATAAGAAAAACCTTATGCTCAGATTCCGCGGCTCCGAAAACCAGAGAATAATCGACCTGCCCAAAACATTGGCAACCGGTGAAATTACTCTTTGGGATAAAATTGATAAGAGATAAAAAATAACCTGCACATTTTTCTTGTGCAGGTTATTTTTTGTCTGTTAATCCCAGTATATAATCAACAGATGTCTTGTGGTATTTTGCAATAGCTATAAGAACTTCCGGTGGAATTGTTCTTTGTCCGCTTTCATAATATGCATACGTTCTTTGAGGCAGATTTATCGCTTTGCCCATTTCAGCCTGAGTCAAATCGGCATCTTCTCTCAAGTCTCTTATTCGCACAAATTTCATAACATCACCAAAAACATTATACAAAGAACAGATTGTTCTATTGATCTTAAGAACAATCTGTTCTATAATATATGCAAATCTATTAAGGAGATGTGTATTATGAAAAAAGTTTTATGTCTTATTATGGTTTTAATTTTAGCTTGCTCACTTTCCGCCTGCAGTAACACCAATACCACGCAAAACAACATAGTAGAATTCACCACAGCCAAACCCGAAGCACAAGAAATCAGTTTGTTTATGCTTAGGAGTGCATTATAAGACAACATAGTTGCTGCAAAACAGGAATACGAGAATAATTTATATACGTTTTCTGTTGAAGTTTCTGAAATACAATAAAAGGACACATATCTGATGATCTTATAATCTACTATGATGTAAGTATTGATTTGTCCTCGGGTGATATCGGAAAACTTCGTGTTCGCGATTTGCTCACTATAGAAGGTTATATCGAAATTTTCAAAGGTATAACCGGTGGAAACGGATTTAAAATAACAGATGCTGTTATAGTAGAATAAAACTATACTAAAAAGAGACTTGCAATTTTTGCTTCTCTTTTTTTATAATCTTATATTATAAGGGCGCACTTACTCACCACCGTAAAGGCGGTGCGGTGCGCTCTCTGAGGGATTAAGAAAAAAATATATACAAACAGCACAAAGCTATAACAATCATAGGAGCAAATGAGAAATCAACGAATGGTGTCTTTATTGTTATTGTAAGTCGTTTAATCATAAAAACAATAAACTTGTTTACTTTACAAATAAATTTATCAATCATACGCATTCCCCTTTCAATAATACTTTCTCTCTCATTTGCCTTTTTTCCTAGTGGACCTACGTCTGGTGAAACAGAAAAGGGGATGACTGTTCCAATGACATTTTAAAACTAAAAAATTATTTTGTCAACTAAAATGGAAGTAATGCCCGTAATACTCATTTAAGTAATACGGGCATATAGAATTATTCAGTTTCTTCTTTGTATATGTGCAGTTCTATACTTTCCTGAAGAGCAGAATCAATATCTTCCATGACTGTGTCTCCATCTAATTGTAATTCACATTTTGCCTCTACGTAAGCATCAGGAATATCCACTTTAATTTCAGCTTCGTAATATTTTTCACCGTCAGAATTGGTTTTCTCTGAAACATCAATTTCAGCCTCAGTTTCTTTTCCGTTTATCAATATGGTCACTTTGTTTGATACGGCTTCAAAAACTTCAGAAACAGTTTCGGCAACAGCGCCATCAGTAGCAGCGTTTGCTACTAAACCTATGGAACAAAGAATTGAAATTACTGCAACTAAAGCAACAAGTGTTTTACTAAAACCTGTGAAATGTTTTTTGTTAGTCATACTCATAATCCTTTCAATTGTTTCATCGGAAGGATGAATGTTTGAAAAGGTATCTGTATATTGTTTTTTACTCATCTATCCACTCATCTCCCAACTGTTCTTTTAAGTTTACTCTCGCACGACTTAACCTAGTTTTAACTGCCGACTCTTTAATTTTAAGCATTTCTGCAATGTCTTTTATCGATAAGCTTTCGTAGTAAAACAAATGAATTACCGTGCGTTCTTTTTTAGACAGCCTCATAACAGCATTATACAAATCTATTTGAGTTGTACTTTCAAAGTTGGCACTTGAAACAAAATCACAATCGTCAATGTTCTTATGATATCTGAATGGTAATTTTATGTAGTTTTTACTTTCGTTAACGCAAACCGTTGTCAACCATTTGTCTAAATGCTCCTTATCTGAAAAGCTCTTTGGGTGTTTTAAAAGTTTTACAAAAACATTTTGAAGAATATCTTCAGCATCGTAAGTGCTTTTCGTGAAAGATAGAGCGATAAGAAAAAGACGTTGATTGTTGCGATTTACTGCTTGCATAAAATCATCATCTGTCATTGTTTCACCGCCTAATTGAAAGGTCCTTTCACTATAATAACAATTGAAGTTGTGGAAAGGTTACAAAAAATATTTTCATATTTAAGTTTACTGTAAAAAAGCACTTTGCCAATAATCGCTAAAACATAATAACAAATTTAACCGAAAGGACGTGATACCCGCAATTTATCACCTTGAAGCTAAAGTTCATAAGCCGTGGCGTCGGTCGCTCAGCCGTAGCCGCAAGTGCATATATGTAAAAGTAAATATTTATTTCACAAGAGTCGGTATAATTTGTATTCCAACTGAGAAAGAAGTTATTGCTATGATAGAAGAAGCAAGAAGAAACCCGCAAGAATAACGCATTGTAGCATAATAAACAAGAAAACGGTGCAAACCCAAACGGGGTTACACCGTATCTCAAAAAACATCCTTATGGGGCGTGCCCATTGCAAGTCTCTTTTTTATTATATTCAGTTAATCTTGATTGAAAGAATCTGATACGGCTTGAGCTCAGCGTAAATTACACCGCCCGAAACCGAGCACTCCGTAACCTCATTTTCCATAAGGTCAACCACGCTTGCACGCTGGAAGCGGAATGAAGGAGTCAGCGTAAAGCTGCAATCCGAGCCTTCACTCTCATAGATGCGCACGATCATACCCTTACCGTCCTCAGCGGCCTTGATGCTCTCAACAACTGCAGAGCCGCCATTGTCAAGCTTCATAAGCTGTGTCGCCGGCTTCGACTCGATCTGACCGTCACTGCCTACCTTGACAACACTAAGCGGCATATTGAGTGCGTAGGCCTTCTCATTTACCTTTGCCTCAACTCTGCCGCCCTTGTGCGGATAGAGTGCATAGGTGAATGCGTGCTTGCCGTAATCGGCATTTGTATCGGGATAGCACGGGCTGCGCAGCAGGTTGATATCAATTGTAGTATCCTTGACTCTGTATCCGTATTTGCCGTTGTTGAGCACTGCAGCACCGTAATCAGCCTGCGAAACATCTACCCACTTCTGCGCACATATCTCAAACTGAGCATACTGCCAGCTTGTATTTTCGCTTGTTGAACGCTCAACAGAGCCAAACTGAATGTCGCATTCGACCTTATCGGTAACAACATTTATCGGGAACGCCGTACGCAGCATTCTGCGACGCTCGCGCCAATCTATCTCGGTATCAAAGCGTATAATGCCTGCAGGTGTGAGTATTATCTTCTGCTTGAGATGTGACTCACCGTAGCTGTAAACCTGAGTGCGCACTGCGTTTACACCCTCGGTCGTATACTCAACGCTTTCAAGCTTCATCGTTTCGCTTATATCGTTCATATAGTCAAAGCGCATATCCCACGCATCACCGCGGTCATTATATACATTAATAACGTTAGCCGTCTTACCGTCAAGCAGTACCTGTCTGTCATTGAACTTATCGTAAATCCCGGTGATTTCACCGTTTTTACCGAAATAAACAACCAGCTTTGAGTTTTCAAGCTTACTGCTGTCCGATGAGCAGGGCTCATAGCTCTCTGTGCTCTCATCAAGGCTCTTCATACCCATAGCAGGTACAGTAATCGTCCTGTAGCCTCCCGTAGTTCTGAATTGCTCGGTAACCTCAAAGGGAAGAGAGTTAAATACAATACTCTCATTCATCCTGCCTATAGAGGTAGCAACAGCGCCGAATGCCGCCTTTTTCATATCCGAGAGCCGCTTGAGCATCGCCTTATAGCCTTCCTCAGCCTCTGCATATACACGGTTGATTGAAGAACCGGGCAGTATATCGTGGAACTGATAAAGCAGATATTCTTCCCATATTTCATCAAGCTCTGCCTTCGGGTATTCCATACCGGCTGTAAGCTTTGCCCATACGCAGGCAAACTCGGTCTCTCTCAGAGCAAACTCAACACGGCGGTTATAACGCTTTGTTCTCGACTGCGTAGTATATGTACCCTGATGACGTTCAAGATACAGCTCGCCTACCCATTTCTTGTAGCTGTCTTTATCTGCTTGAATTCGGTCAAGCATATCTATTGAATAACCCTGCTCACAAGGCACAAGGCCCTCAAGCTTTTTAATTCTCTTCAAGCCTTCAAGGTGGAATGTGCTCGGTCCTCCGCCGCCGTCACCTATACCGAACAGCATAAGTGCTTCTTCGCACACAGCATTATCTTTATAATTCTGCTCTATTTTCTTGAGCGAACGCGGCAAACCGGGGCCGTTATATGTATCCTCGGGGCAAAGGTGAGCAAGTACACTTGTACCGTCAATACCTACCCAATTAAATGTATGGTGGGGATGCGAATTATGTTCACTCCACGAAAGCTTTTGCGTTACAAAATAACCAACGCCGCTCAACTTCATGATCTGCGGAAGCGCTGCACTGTAGCCGAACACATCGGGCAGCCAGAGCGAGCGAACATCAACGCCGAACTCGTCCATAAAAAATCTTTTACCGTACAGGAATTGACGTACAAGGGGCTCCGCACCGCTGACATTAGTGTCAGCCTCAACCCACATACCGCCCTGGCATTCCCAACGGTTTTCCTTAACCTTCTGCTTTATCTTCTCATAGAGCTCCGGATAATCCTCCTTGACCCACTTGTAAAGCTGAGGCTGGCTTGCGCCGAAAACGAAATCGGGGTAACGCTCCATAAGGCTGATAACGTTGGAGAATGTTCTTGCGCCCTTGCGCTTTGTTTCACGTATTGGCCACTGCCACGCGAGGTCAATATGTGCATGACCTATACCGGTTACGCGCAGTGAGCTGTCACCGCCCTTACGGTCAAGCTCCGCCTTAAGAATACGCTTTACGTAGTCGCGGTCAAAGCCGAGCGAAGAAATACAGCAGGCGGCATCATAGGTCCTGCCGAGCAGTCTCTTGTATCTGGCCGTATTTTTGTCGATACATCTGAGCATATCGTAAATAACAAAAAGATCGTAATATATCTCTCTAAGCTCAGTATCGCATATTGCTATATCGGCCTCAATCACTCTGCCGCTGTCCTTGTATTTGCCGAAAAGGTCATTACAGCCTGCATCTGCCCAGACTGAAACCTCACCGCTTGCCCTTGTCTCTTTATCAAGTATATAAATACGCTTGCCGGGCGAGCCAAGCTCATAGTCATAGTCCGAGCTTACGTTTGTAAGGCATGCAACAGGTACACCGCTCTTATCAAAAACGCACATCTCACCGCTTATGTCGAGCATAAGCACGAGATTTTTTCCTCTCTCACTTTCCGGTATCCTGCCCTCAAAACAAAACCACGCACAGTCCCAAAGCTTGCCCCATGACTGACCAACGGTGAGTATTTTTTCTTCCCCCGTAAATCTGTCTGCAAATTTCACAGGCTCCTCTGTTACATAAGCCTTCACTGAAAGCGGAGCAATTTTAGTGTATATTGCAGGCTTTATTGTTTTAATTGCATCGTCAATTTTACGAAGCATATATCTTTCGGAATACGGCATTTCTTCACACCATACAGGGTCGGTCCCTGCCCTCTCTTGGTTGAATTTTTAAAAGGGCAGCATCAAACTGTCAAGTTCTGATGCAGCCCGATAAATTAAAGCTGTTATTAAGCCGCAGGCTCCTCCGGCTCATCTCCTTCGGAGTCGTCTGCTGTTGTATCCTGTTCAGCGGGCGGAGCTGTTGTCGCATCCCCTTCATCTGAGTCAGGTGCGGTAGTATCATCGTCACCGATACCCGGCCACCAATCCGGTAACAAAGGATTGCGTGTAGTCTCCTCACCCTCACCCGACGTTGTTTCTTCACTGTCTGTCGGATGTTCCTGAGACGGAGCAACACTTGTTGTGCCGCTATTACTGCCGCTGTTGTTGCCGCTGCCATTGTTGCTGTTGTACTGAACGTAGTCAAGAGCAGACTCACGGTTGTCATCGATCTCAATGTTCGTCGTACCGTAAATTGCCATCTGTACTCGCTGTGCGGCAAGCGGATAGTCAACAACCCAATAAGATACTCCGTTAAAGTTTGCGTCTTTTCTCGTATCCTCGTCAGGCATTGTAAGCTGAACTATTTCATAGTTCATCCAGCCCTGAGTAAGAGCCTGTGCTGCAAAGCTGAGCACCTTTGTTTTTGAGCAATCGGTCAGCAGATGCGGCAGCACCTTGTCAACCGCAGCGTTAAGCTGGCTGAGCGAAGCATCCTTTGCGCTTGTGATAAGTGCAGAGATAAAGTTACGCTGGCGGCGTGTTCTCGAAACGTCACTGTCAGCATCACTCTTGCGTATGCGGCAGTAAACGAGTGCCTGGTCACCGTCAAGAGTAACCGTACCGTAGTTCGGTATCTTCTTGATCTTGCTTGTTGTGCGGTTGATATACCTCTGCTCATACTCCTCAATGTCAAGCGTTACACCGCCGAGGGCATCAACAAGATCCGAGAAGGTCGAGAAATCAACTGCAACATAATAGTCAATGTCTACCTTGTAGTCATTCTCTATGGTTCTTACAGTTGCCGCAGCGCCTCCGCGCGAGAATGCGGCGTTCATCTTTGCCCAATAATCTCTGCCGTTGACATTGAAATATGTGCGGCTGTCACGCATAAATGATACAAGCGTAATCTTCTCTGTCTTCTTGTTTATCGAAACAAGTATCATCGAGTCGGAGTTACCGCCGTACTTTACACCGTTTTTGCCATCAATACCGAGAAGCAATACGTTGATAACATACTCCTGGTCCATAATACTGCCGTCAAGGTTGTACCATTTTTTGAGCAGGTCATCAAGCGATGCGGCATCTGACACATCGTGCATAGCTTCAAACTCATTCTCCTCAAAGCTTTCGGAGTAGTTTTCGTCGCCTGTCCAGCCTTCACCGTGGTTGAGAGTTTTATCAAACTTATCGCTGTAAATCTCCCAGGCAAAAAAACCTACCATCAGTGCTATTATCAGTATCGTAACTACGAGCACGATCTTTGTATTACGCTTGTTGTTCTTCAGCATAAACTCAAAGAATTTGTTGGGATAGTAGATATCTCTGTCTTCAAGGGGTCTGTGGCCCTTTTTATAGGTCGGTTTCTTTTTGCTGTCTGAGTAGACATCTTCAAATTCCGTCTTTTTGTCCTGATTGTTTTCCATATATCTTTCCCTCTGTTTTACGAGCCGTCCTTTTTACGACTCGGCCGATGTATCCTCTGCAGGAGCTTCGGCGGTTGCCTCCTGAGCATTCTCTGCTTCTTCGCTGTCTGCCTCACGCTCTGCCGTGGTTACGGTTACAAGCCTGTCACTTTCGCCCACGCGCATTACACGTACGCCCTTTGACGTCCTTGAGAAGAGACTTATCGAATCGGCAGGCATACGTATAACGATACCCTCTGAAGAAATCAGAATAATATCCTCATCATCCTTAACTGTCATAAGTGCGGAAACTGCGCCGTACTTCTCCGTCTTGTAGTTGGTAACACCCTTGCCGCCTCTGGACTGGCAACGGTATTCGTCGCCGGGGCTTCTTCTGCCGTAGCCTGTTTCTGTTACAGTGAGTACGAAGCTTTCGTCAGAAATAACATCCATACCGACAACCTTGTCACCGTCACGAAGCTCGATGGCCTTAACGCCGCGTGCAGTTCTGCCTATCGGTCTGGCATCGTTTTCGTTAAAGCGGATAGAGTAACCGTCACGTGTTGCAACGAGAAGGTCATCATCACCCATTGTGAGCTTGACCCATGCAAGCTCGTCATCATCGTCGAGGTTAATGGCAATAACACCGTTCTTGCGGATGTTCTTGTAAGCATCAAGAAGTGTACGCTTGATGATACCGTTGCGTGTAACCATGCAAAGGTATTCACCGTCAGCCTCGGCAGGTACACGGATCATCGCCGAAATCTTTTCATCCGCATCAAGCGGCAGAATATTTACAGCGTTCATACCCTTACCTGTACGTGAGCTTTCAGGTATTTCGTAGCCCTTAAGCTTATAAGCCTTACCGAAGTTGGTAAAGAACATAATATAGTCGTGAGTAGAGCAGGTAAACATTGTCTGAACAAAGTCCTCCTCACGGCGTGTCATGCCCATAACACCTCTGCCACCTCTACGCTGGCTGCGATAGGTATCGGCAGGCATACGCTTGAGATAGCCCTTGTTGGTGAGGGTGTAAACACTTTCTTCCTCGGGGATAAGGTCTTCTATATCGACCTCACCGCTGACGTTGCAGATCTCTGTACGTCTTTCGTCTGCAAAACGCTCCTTTGCCTCAATTGCTTCTGACTTGACAACAGCACGTACATTCTCTTCGCTTGAGAGAATCTCTGTATACTCAGCAATCTTAGCCTTGAGAGCGGCCATTTCCTCTTCAATCTTCTGACGCTCCATACCTGTCAACTGACCAAGACGCATCTCAACAATCTTCTGAGCCTGAATCTCGTCAAGACCGAAGCGCTCCATAAGACGGCTCTTACCTGTCTGCTGGTCGGGTGAAGAGCGGAGAATGCTGATGACTTCGTCGATGAAATCAAGAGCAATGAGGTAACCCTCGAGTATGTGTGCGCGGTCCTGAGCCTTTTTCAGGTTGTACTGAGTGCGGCGTACAATAACCTCGCACTGATATTTGATGTAATTCTCAAGCATCTCCTTGAGAGTGAGAATCTTCGGTACACCGTCGACAAGTGCAAGCATAATAACGCCGAAGGTAGACTGCATCTGAGTGTAGTTATAAAGCTGATTGAGAACAACCTGCGGATTAGCATCACGCTTTAGATCGATAACAATGTGCATACCCTCAATAGCGGAGTAGTCATTGATATCGGAAATGCCCTCAATCCTCTTATCCCTTACAAGGTCGGCAATACTCTCAATAAGTCTTGCCTTGTTTACCATATAGGGAATTTCTGTAATGCTGATACGGAAGCGTCCGTTCTTATCTTCCTCGATTTCAGCCCTCGCTCTGACGGTAACCTTGCCTCTGCCGGTTGCATAAGCGGCACGTATACCCGACTTGCCCATGATAAGACCTGCTGTCGGAAAATCGGGGCCCTGAATATGCTCCATAAGCTCAGGAAGTTCAGCCTCGGGGTTATCGATAAGGCAGCACATACCATCAACGACCTCACCGAGATTGTGAGGGGGAATATTGGTAGCCATACCAACAGCGATACCTGTTGAACCATTTACGAGAAGGTTGGGAATCCTCGACGGAAGAACCGTAGGCTCCTTGAGACGGTCGTCATAGTTTGGTATAAAATCAACGGTATCCTTGTCAATATCTGCAAGCATCTCCATAGAGATCTTGCTCATTCTCGATTCGGTGTAACGGTAAGCAGCGGGCGGATCGCCGTCGATCGAACCGAAGTTACCGTGACCGTCAACAAGTGTATAGCGCATCGAGAAAGACTGTGCAAGACGAACCATCGCATCGTAAACCGAAGCGTCACCGTGCGGATGGTAACGGCCGAGAACAGCACCGACGGTATCGGCACACTTTCTGTATGCCTTGTCGGGGTAAAGGTTGTTCTCATACATCGTATAGAGAATTCTTCTGTGAACGGGCTTAAGACCGTCTCTTACATCGGGCAGAGCACGTGAAGTGATGACCGACATCGAATAGCTCAGGAACGATGTTTTCATTTCGTTGTTGATTTCAACGTTTATAATTTTTTGATTAGCAACAGATTCTGCATCAAAACCCATATTTAATCACCGTACGGTGGCGGACTGAAAAGCCCGTACCGCATTCCTTATCTGAATATTTGGGGTCTGTTTTCTAAAACAAACCTTTTATTGAAAGCGGAATAAGTTTAGCGACGAGGTGCTTTTTTCGTCAGGCAAAGTGAAAAGCACAGGCAATACTTGGTGTATTGCCGAGCATTTTCGCAAAGCATGGCGGAAAAACAGCCGTCGATAAGCTTGTTCAAGCTTTCATATCATCGACCTTAACTTAATCAACGGGGAAGAATGCGTTGTGGACAGCTGCAACTGCCTTGTCTGCATCTTCAAGGTCAATGAGAACAGAGATCTTGATCTCGCTTGTGGAAATCATCTGGATGTTGATATCCTTCTCATAGAGTGCCTCAAACATCTTGGAAGCTGTGCCGGGGTGAGTTTCCATACCTGCACCGACAACAGATACCTTTGCAACATTTGTGTCACATACTACATCTTTAAGGTCAAATGCACCCTTGATCGTCTCAACTGCAAGCTCACCGTTGGATTTAGCAACTGTGAATGTGATGTCCTTTGTATCGTCTCTGCCGACTGACTGAAGGATGATATCAACGTTTATATTCTTTGCAGCAAGCTTTGAAAAGAGTTTGAAAGCGATACCGGGTGTGTTGGGAACACCGATAACTGATATACGAGCAACATCTGTGTCCTTAGTGACACCTCTGATAAGCATTTTTTCCATTTTAGCTACCTCCTTGACGATTGTGCCGGGTACTCTCTTGAGGCTTGAAAGAACCTCTACCTCGACGTTGTATTTTTTGGCCATTTCGACCGAGCGATTGTTGAGAACCTGTGCGCCGAGCGTTGCAAGCTCGAGCATTTCATCATATGTGATTTCTGCAAGCTTCTTTGTGCCTTCAACCTTGCGAGGGTCTGCCGTGTAGACACCCTCAACATCGGTGAATATCTGGCAGCGATCTGCATGAAGTGCAGCTGCTATTGCAACAGCACTTGTATCGGAGCCGCCTCTGCCGAGTGTTGTAATATCATCAAAGCCGTTGAGGCCCTGGAAACCTGCAACGATAACGATATTGCCCTTACCGATCTCGTTCTTGAGTCTTTCGGGCTGAATCTTCTTGATTCTTGCCGAACCGTAAACATTATCGGTTCTGAAGCCTGCCTGCCAGCCGAGAAGAGAAACTACCGGGTAGCCCTCTGCCTCGATAGCCATTGCAAGCAGTGCGCTTGACATCTGCTCGCCTGCGCTGAGGAGTGAATCCATCTCGCGCTTTGATGCCTTCGGATTAAGCTCGGCAGCCTTTTCGATAAGGTCGTCTGTTGTGTCGCCCTGTGCGGAAACAACAGCTACAACATCATTACCCTGCTTGTAGGTATCGATGATGATAGATGCTACATTACGTACACGGGCTGCATCAGCAACAGAGCTGCCGCCGAATTTCTGTACTATCAATCCCATTTATGATAACCTCCTGTAGTAAACTGCCGCTTTTGCAGCAGCCTTCAAAAGTAAAATTGACCGTTTTATTTTATACTATTTACCAAATCAATAATCCGTTACGCGGATAACACTGCCTACATCAAGACCTGCAGCTGCAACCTTTGCGTCAAACTCACGCTGAGTGAGAGCCGCTGTGATGAAGCCCATCTCGTCTGCTGCAGCACCTTCGTACGTAAGGTACTGAACCTCGCCGAAATGCTCGGCAACCGCCTGCTTGTCGGCCTTGGCACGGACAAAGAAGGGATGCTTGATGTCGAGATAATCGACAACATAATCCTCAACGCTGTCCTCCCAGCCGAAGAATTTTCTGCGCTCGGTGTGTCTTGCACAGTCGATAACGTCAGCAACAACAGCACTTGCTGTCGGAAGCTTACCTGCGCCTCTGCCGTAGAATACTACGTCGCCAAGTGCATCGCCACGTACAAGGATCGCATTGAATACATCGTCAACACCTGCAAGCTGGCTGTGATTCTGGATGAATGCGGGAGAAACCATTATGCTTATCTTACCGTCACCGTAGCGTGTTGCACGGCCGATAAGCTTGATAACGCCGCCCCATGCCTTTGCATACTCGACATCGGCAAGAGCAATCTTTGTGATACCCTCTGTATAAACAGAATCGGGATAAACATGCTTGCCGAAGCAGAGAGAAGCAAGTATACATATCTTTCTGCAAGCGTCCTTACCCTCAACATCTGCAGAGGGGTCACGCTCAGCATAGCCGAGCTCCTGAGCAATCTTGAGAGCAGCCTCAAATGTCATACCGTCGTTGATCATCTTTGTGAGAATAAAGTTGGTAGTGCCGTTGAGGATACCTGCTATCTCATCGATCTCGTTAGCAGCAAGACAGCTGATAATCGGGCGGATGATAGGGATACCGCCGCCGACACTTGCCTCGAACATAAAGTTGACGTTTTTCTCTTCTGCAACCTTAAGAAGCTCGTTGCCCTTTGCCGCTACAAGCTCCTTGTTAGAGGTAACAACGCTCTTGCCTGCCTTGAGACAGTCAAGAACAAACTCGTAAGCAGGGTGAACTCCACCCATAGTCTCAACAACGATACCGATTGTTTCGTCATTCAAAATGTCTTTGAAATCCTTGGTCAGAAGGGCTTCGTTTTCGTCGCCGGGGAAATCACGCAGGTCGAGAATGCGTGTCAGCTCAAGGGACTCCTGCATACTTTTTTTAACGATACTTGCGTGATTTTTTTTGAGCACTTCGGCAACGCCTGAACCGACGACACCGTAGCCCATTACTGCTATATTCATGTTTTTTCCTCCATGGGAATCAGATTGTTTTTTGGATCGGTTTTTGAAAAACCATACATTGCCCCAATAATACTTTGCTATTATAACATATTATAATAATATAATAAAGAGAAAACCGAAAAAAATTCATTTTTTTGTGTATAAAAACAGAGATTCAAACAACGATTTTTCGGCAATTTTCACCCATAAAAGCAAAAAAAGCCCTCAGCACAACCGCTGAAGGCATATTTAAATAATCAACCGAGATATTTTTCAAATTTAGAGTCGATAAGTGCAGAGGGATTGGCAGCTTTTACCTTCTCAATAATCTCGCGATAAAGCTGCTTGTGATCGTTCATTGAGCCGCTTATCGCCGCAGGCTGATAGAAATTATCAGCCATTATACGCAGATTATAGCGCCAGAAAAAAATATCTCTCACCGCTTCAACATGCGTAACCGATGAATAAGCAACTATTATCTCCTTTGCAGGGTCACTACCCGCCGAGCCGAAAGCAGTTTTTTTGCCTGAATTTACGGAATTAAGGTCTTTAACTCTGAAGCCTTTTAATATTAAAGCAGTTTCGGCAACCGTCACCTGTTCTTTTAAGCTCGGTATAAACATTAAAAGGAACAAAACAGCAGCAATCACAACCGCATATTTAAAAACATTGCCCTGATAATTTTTAAGAAAAAAGTATATCACAGCAAGCAAAGCACCCATCAAAGCTACGGATACACACGCCGAAAGCAAGGTTAAACCTATATTTCTTTTATAAACCTTCATTTTTGTCATCTCCCTACGCATTATTCTACAATTACGGTAGAAAAAAGTCAATTACAAACATTTTTACGATCAAAAAACCTATCTGTAATTTTTATTTAATAAAGTATTCGTAAATTGTCATTATTTTTCACTTGAAAAAAAACCGTAAAGATAGTAGAATATCTGTGTCGATTTTATGAACAAAAGGTGAATTTCGATGAAAATCAAAACGAAACAGCTCGATTTTGACAAGGTGAGAGCTTTACAAAAGCCCGAACACAAAAGTCCTGCAAAGCCGAATTTTTTAATTTCGAGCGTTGTGAGACTCGCTGCTATACCTGATCTTAAAGCGACTAACTTCAGCTATACGCAAGAGCGAATGGACTTAGTTGCGGACAAACCCTGTCTTATACTGATGAATCATTCCAGCTTCATCGACCTGAAAATAGCATCAAAAATCTTTTATCCCAAGCCCTACGGAATTGTCTGCACCTCTGACGGATTTGTCGGAAAAAGACAACTTATGAGAATGATAGGCTGTATACCTACGCAAAAATTCGTAAGCGACTTCACGCTGATAGAGGATATGCAGTATATGCTCAAAGAAAAAAATACGAGCGTGCTTATGTACCCTGAGGCAAGCTACTCCTTCGACGGCACAGCGACAGCTTTGCCGCGAAAGATGGGTGTACTGTTCAAAAAGCTCAAAGTGCCCGTTGTAACGGTCATTACCAAAGGCGCTTTTGCCAGAGACCCGCTTTACAATATGCTTCAGCTTCGCAAGGTAAACGTTACTGCTCACGTAAAATGTCTTTTTACGCCTGAAGAAATAAAAGAAAAATCAACAGCTGAGCTTGACGAAATACTCGACAGAGAATTCAGCTTTGATAATTTCAGATGGCAAAAAGAAAACAAGGTAGAGATAAACGAAACCTTCCGTGCAGACGGACTTCACAGAATACTCTACAAATGCCCTGAATGCGAAAAAGAGGGCAAAACCGAAGGGAAAGGCACAAAGCTGACCTGTAAGCACTGCGGTAAGGAGTGGGAGCTGACACCTTTCGGCGAGCTGAAAACAACAAACGGCACTTCACGCTTTACCCATATCCCCGACTGGTACGCATGGGAAAGAAACTGCGTAAGAGAAGAGCTGGAAGAAGGCAAATACAGCCTTGAAGCAGATGTCAAAATTGGTATGATGGTTGACTACAAGGCTATATACCTGGTAGGTGAAGGTCACCTGAGCCACAATAACGACGGCTTCACTCTTACCGGCTGTGACGGCAGACTAAACTACACGCAGAATCCGCTCGCAAACTACGGGCTGTACTCCGACTACTTCTGGTACGAGTTGGGTGATATAATCTGCATAGGCAATAAAGATGCACTTTATTACTGTTTCCCTCAGGACAACACACCAGTTGCCAAGACCAGAATGGCAGCCGAAGAGCTTTACAAGCTGACAAGAGCCGCAAAGAGAAAAAAGCAGATTAATAAAAACTGATATAAAAACGTCATTCCGATTAATTCAGCTCGGAATGACGTTATTTTTATATTTCCTGCCTGCCTTCAAGAGCACGCAAAAGCGTAACTTCGTCGGCATACTCAAGGTCCGCACCGACAGGCACACCGTAAGCAAGGCGGGTAGTAGCGATGCCCATTGGCTTGAGAAGACGTGAAACATACATCGCAGTTGCCTCACCTTCTACAGTCGGGTTAGTCGCCATAATTACCTCTTTTACTTCGCCGCTGCCCATTCTCGCAATAAGCTCTTTAATGCTCAGCTGCTCGGGGCCTATACCGTTAAGGGGCGAAATAACACCGCCCAAAACATGGTATGTGCCGTTAAATTCATGTGTACGCTCGATTGCAATAACATCTCTCGGGTCCTCAACAACGCAGATTACAGACTTATCTCTGTCTGCCCTTGCGCAAATCGGACAAAGCTCATCCTCCGAAAGATTGCAGCAAACCGAGCAACGGTGAATTTTTTCGTGAGCATCAAGGATCGCCTGTGCAAAAGCCTTCGCCTGCTCATCGCTCATATTCAGCACGTGAAACGCTAAGCGCTGTGCTGTCTTATGGCCTATGCTCGGCATACGTTCAAACTGCTCGATAAGCCGTGCAAGGCTGGCTACTTCATACCCCATAATTAAAACAGACCGGGGATATTGAGGCCGCCCTTAGCCTTTTCCATACCCTGCACCATTGCGTCCTCTGCCTTGCGCAGAGCCTCATTTACAGCCGCAATAACAAGGTCCTGAAGCATCTCTACCTCTTCGGGATCGACAGCCTCGGGGCTGATTTTGATATCCTTAACAACCTTTGCACCTGTAACAGTTGCCTCAACAACACCGCCGCCTGCAGAAGCTGTAAAATCGGTTGCTTCAACCTCTTCCTGTGTTCTCTGCATCTGGTCCTGCATTTCCTGGAGTCTCTGCATCATTGCTGCCTGGCCGCCCTGGGGTGCACCGGGGATTCTTGCTTTCATATTTATCTGTCCTTTCGATTAAGTTATTTTAACGCCGTAGCCCTCTGCCTGAGAGAGGAAGGATGCAAGCGGGTCTGCCTGCACGGGAGCTTCCTCAGGAGGAGGCACGGGAGCTTCGGGTGTTTGTTCCATTGATTTTACGCCTATTTTGTACTTAATACCCGTCACATTAAATATTGCGTGGCGAAGGTCAATCGCATTGTTTTTGACCTTTAACAGTGCCATAAGCGACGGATTATCTGTATAAATCACAACGTGATTCCCCTGTACAAATGCGGTAGAATTATAAAGCACACTTGTAAGCGGAAGGTTGAGATTTTTGAGCTCCGCAATTATATCAGGCCAACAGCCAAGCTCACCGTCGGGAAGCATCTCGGGAGCGGCAGGCACAGCCTCTGTCGGCTGAGTTTCGTCCGATGCTGCTATATTCTGCGCAGCAGGCTTTACTGCAACACCTGAACGCACCTGATTTTCAACTGCGGCAACACGCTTGAGAAGCGCATCAACACTGCTGTCAAGGTTAGGTGTGCAAAGACGTACAAATGCCATTTCGGTCTCTACACGGCGGTTGAGACCGCGACGGAGATTACCCGACGTAGCTTCAAGAACGCCCAGTATATACATAATATTTTCGAGCGTATAGCTGAGTGCCTGCGACTCCATCTGCTTGAGTTCAGAAGCTGTACAGACGATAAGACCTGACGGGTCGTTGACCGAACGGATTATCATAAGATTGCGGTAGTGCTCGATGAGTTGACTGCAAAGGCGCTCCATATCGCAGGAGGAATTATGCAGCTCATTTATAATAGAAAGTGCACGTGCACAGTCGCTGTTTTTAATACAGTCGGCAAGACTAAACAGATGGTCTCTGCCGGTAAAGCCTGCGACACTGCTGACAAGCTGAGCCGTAACCTTATCACTTTGACCCGCACACTGGTCGAGAAGAGAAAGTGCATCACGCATACCGCCGTCCGCTACACGTGCAATAAGCATTGCGGCCTCATCTTCAACAGTAAAGCCTTCGCCCTCGGCGACAACATTGATGCGAGCAGCTATGTCCTCGGGCTCGATACGCTTGAAATCAAAACGCTGACAGCGTGAGAGAATTGTTGCGGGGAGCTTGTGCACCTCGGTAGTGGCAAGTATGAACTTAACGTGCTCGGGAGGCTCTTCAAGAGTTTTTAGAAGAGCGTTGAAAGCACCGACAGAGAGCATATGCACCTCGTCGATGATATACACCCTGTACTTGGCACGTACGGGAGTATAGTTAGCCTCTTCACGAAGGTCACGGATATTGTCAACACCGTTGTTGCTTGCGGCATCTATCTCGACTACATCAAGAATTGCGCCCGAATCGATACCACGGCAGACCTCACACTCGTTACACGGATTACCGTCAACGGGATGTTCGCAGTTGACGGCCTTGGCAAGGATTTTGGCACAGCTTGTTTTGCCCGTACCTCTTGAGCCGGTGAAAAGGTAAGCATGAGCAAGCTTGCCTGCCTTAAGCTCATTACAGAGCGTTGCCGTAATATGCGACTGACCGACAACGTCGCTGAATGTCTGAGGACGCCACTTACGATAAAGCGCACGGTACATCATTAGCCATCACCCTTTCTTACTTTTGTAAACTGTAATCAATATGGTTTTGAAAGGAATATTTCTGCCACAGCTTCGTTAAAAATCCTTGCAATAGCCTCGTATTCCTTCAGATTTTTGCCTTGCTGTGACAAAAATCTTCTCATTCAAAACTGCTCGCATCTGAAATCCAATATCTTATGTGCAGTCGGGTATTTCTTCTCTGCAGGCATACTGCCGTATGGCAAAGAGAAAAATGCTCGAATGTGCGTGAGATATTGCATTTCAGACATATTGGATTGCTGTTTGCAAAAGTATAGTTTAAAAAATCAGCTTTGCCTTGGTCATGCAGTGTGCAGGCGGACTGTGGCGCACCGTGCGGTCTGCTTAATGCTGCTCGGTTCCCCGCCTGACATGGTTCGCAGTGCACCGTCGCACAGAACCCACACACCACATGACCAAAACAAAGCTGTTGTGGACTGATATAAATATTCAACGCAATATATTATAATATATATCCCACTTATTTGCAAGTACTTAACACAAAAAATTTAAAAAGGAAAAAGTCGGAAACAGCGAGCTGATTCCGACTTTTATTAGGTTAGTTTAACAGTTAATTATTCGTTGATGGAGATAACAACGCCTGAACCAACTGTACGGCCACCCTCACGGATAGCGAAACGGAGACCCTCTTCGATAGCGATGGGAGTGATGAGCTCAACGTTCATAACAACGTTGTCGCCGGGCATGCACATCTCAGTGCCTTCGGGAAGGCTGATAACACCTGTAACGTCTGTTGTTCTGAAGTAGAACTGAGGACGGTAGTTGTTGAAGAAAGGTGTGTGACGGCCGCCTTCATCCTTGGAAAGGACGTAAACCTGGCCGGAGAACTTTGTGTGGGGGTTGATTGAACCGGGCTTTGCAAGAACCTGACCACGCTCGATCTCAGTTCTCTGAACACCACGAAGAAGAGCACCAATGTTGTCGCCTGCCTCAGCATAGTCGAGGAGCTTACGGAACATTTCGATACCTGTAACAACAGTCTTTCTTCTCTCGTCGGAAAGACCAACGATTTCAACTTCCTCACCTGTCTTGAGCTGGCCACGCTCAACTCTACCTGTAGCAACAGTACCACGACCTGTGATTGTGAAAACGTCCTCAACAGGCATGATGAAGGGAAGGTCAGCCTTACGGTCGGGTGTGGGGATGTAGCTGTCAACAGCAGCCATGAGCTCCCAGATGGGTGCACAAGCAGGATCGTCAGCAGAAGCAGCCTCGAGAGCCTTAAGAGCGGAGCCCTTGATGATAGGTGTATCATCGCCGGGGAACTCGTACTCGGAAAGAGTCTCACGGATTTCCATCTCAACAAGCTCAAGGAGCTCGGGATCGTCAACCTGGTCAACCTTGTTCATGAATACGATGATGTAGGGAACGCCAACCTGGCGAGCAAGGAGAAGGTGCTCCTTAGTCTGAGCCATGGGGCCGTCTGTAGAAGCGATAACAAGGATAGCGCCGTCCATCTGAGCAGCACCAGTGATCATGTTCTTGATATAGTCAGCGTGACCGGGGCAGTCAACGTGAGCATAGTGACGTGTCTCTGTCTCGTACTCAACGTGAGCTGTGTTGATTGTGATACCACGCTCTCTCTCTTCGGGAGCCTTATCGATGTTTGCATAATCAACGAAGTCAGCCTGGCCCTTTGAAGCGAGTGTCTTTGTGATAGCAGCTGTAAGAGTGGTCTTACCATGGTCAACGTGACCGATGGTACCAATGTTTACGTGGGGTTTGGTTCTTTCGAATTTTGCCTTTGCCATTGGAAATTTCCTCCTTTTGGAAATAATAATTATTTTTAATAACTGCATATAGCAGTTTCATTCTAACAATTCCTGAGTAGAATTGCAAGTGTTTTAAGAAAAATTATAGGTTTAATGCTTAGTTTGCGCTTCTTTCCTTAACAACTGCTTCAGCAATTGACTTGGGAACCTGCATATAGCAGTCGGGTTCCATAGCATACTGACCGCGGCCCTGTGTCTTGGAACGAAGGTCTGTTGCATAACCGAACATTGATGAAAGCGGAACCTGTGCATTAACCTGAGTGATGCCGTTACGTGTTTCGGTACCCTGAATGAGACCTCTACGTGAAGTAACGTCACCCATAACGTCGCCGAGATATTCGTCGGGAACGATAACTGCAAGCTTCATCATAGGCTCAAGGAGAACGGGGTTAGCCTTACGCATAGCGTCCTTGAATGCCATTGAACCTGCAATCTTGAAAGCCATTTCAGAGGAGTCAACCTCGTGGTATGAACCGTCGTAAAGTGTTACCTTAACGTCAACAACGTTGTAGCCTGCAAGTACACCGGTCTGCATAGCGCCCTTGATACCTGCTTCTGCGGGACCGATGAATTCCTTCGGAACGGAACCGCCGACAACAGCGTTGACGAACTCGTAACCCTTGCCGGGGTTGGGCTCGATCTTGATCTTAACATGGCCGTACTGACCGCTACCACCGGACTGACGCTTGTACTTGGTATCCTGGTCAGCCATGGTGCTGATTGTCTCACGGTAAGCAACCTGGGGCTTGCCGATATTTGCCTCAACCTTGAACTCACGAAGAAGTCTGTCAACGATGATTTCGAGGTGAAGCTCACCCATACCGGCGATAATTGTCTGACCTGTCTCTTCATCAGTGTAGCACTTGAAGGTCGGATCTTCCTCAGCCAGCTTCTGAAGGGCAATGCCCATCTTCTCCTGACCTGCTCTGGTCTTGGGCTCGATAGCGACACGGATAACGGGCTCCGGGAACTCCATTGATTCGAGAATAACCGGATGGTTCTTATCGCAAAGTGTGTCACCTGTAGTTGTGTTCTTAAGGCCGACAACAGCAGCGATATCGCCTGCATAGCAGCAGTCGATCTCTTCACGCTTGTTGGAGTGCATCTGCAGGATTCTGCCCATACGCTCGTTCTGACCCTTAACAGAGTTGTAAACTGTTTCACCGGCATTTATCTTACCCGAATAAACTCTGAAGAAGCAAAGCTTACCAACGAAGGGGTCTGTAGCGATCTTGAATGCAAGAGCTGCAAACGGCTCATCGTCGGAAGAATGTCTTACCTCTTCCTCCTCGGTGTCGGGGTTTACACCCTTGATAGCTTCAACGTCTGTGGGAGCGGGCATATAGTCGATGATAGCATCGAGAACCTGCTGAACACCCTTGTTACGGTAGGAAGTACCGCAAACAATGGGGACCATAGCGTTGTTGATTGTTGCTTTACGGATGCAAGTCTTGATCTCTTCAACAGTGAGCTCCTCACCGTCGAAGAATTTCATCATAAGCTCGTCATCCTGCTCAGCTACCTTTTCGATGAGCTCATCGTGGTATTTCTGAGCGATTTCCTTCATGTCTTCGGGAATCTCTTCGATTCTCTCGTCGAGACCCTTATCATCATAGTAGACAAAAGCACGCATCTCAACAAGGTCAATCATGCCCTTGAAGTTTGATTCAGAACCGATGGGGAGCTGAATCGGTACAGCATTACACTTAAGTCTGTCCTTAATCATGTTAAGAACATTGTAGAAATCTGCGCCTGTGATGTCCATCTTATTGACGTAGATCATTCTCGGAACACGGTACTTATCTGCCTGACGCCAAACAGTCTCAGACTGGGGCTCAACGCCGCCCTTAGCGCACATAACAGTAACAGAACCGTCGAGAACTCTGAGCGAACGCTCAACCTCAACAGTAAAGTCAACGTGACCGGGAGTATCGATGATGTTAATTCTGTGATTCTTCCAGAAGCAAGTTGTTGCAGCAGATGTGATAGTAATACCACGCTCCTGCTCCTGCTCCATCCAGTCCATTGTTGCTGTACCGTCGTGGGTTTCACCGATCTTATGTGTCTTACCTGTGTAGAACAGGATACGCTCGGTGGTTGTAGTTTTACCGGCAACGATGTGAGCCATGATACCGATATTTCTGGTCATTTCCAAAGATACCTGTCTTGGCATATTATCCTCCGTTTGCCGCGTATAATGGTTTACGCTGAAAGTAGGTTTCCGGTAAGATTACCAACGGAAATGTGAGAAAGCCTTGTTGGCTTCTGCCATCTTGTGGGTATCTTCCTTCTTCTTGAATGCAGAACCTGTCTCGTTTACTGCATCGAGGATCTCGTTTGCAAGTCTCTCCTTCATTGTTCTCTCGGAACGCTGACGGCTGTAAAGTGTGATCCAACGCAGACCGAGTGTCTGTCTTCTCTCGGGACGAACCTCCATAGGAACCTGGTAGGTTGCACCGCCGACACGGCGAGCCTTAACCTCGAGAACGGGCATTACGTTTTCCATAGCTGCCTCAAAAACCTCAAGGGGCTCCTTGCCTGTCTTTTCCTTAACGATATCGAATGCGTCGTAAACAATCTTCTGAGCGACGCCCTTCTTACCGTCGTACATTACGCTGTTGATCAAGCGTGTTACAAGTTTTGAGTTGTAAAGCGGATCGGGCAAAACATCACGTTTTGCAATCTGGCCTCTTCTTGGCACTTCGCTTCCCTCCTTCACAAATATAATGATATCATAGGTACTCGAGTGACTAAATTCTCGTGGCGCCAATGGGAGAGCCTATATAATGTATATATAATTAACTCTCGCATTGGTTGCGTTCAGGCCTATGCACTGAACACAGCCTGCAAAGAAGAATTTTGTCTGATTAATTGCTCCGTCTGACAAAAACGGAATTACTTTTTGGCTGCCTTCGGACGCTTTGCACCGTACTTTGAACGGGACTGCATTCTGCCGTTAACACCCTGGGTATCAAGTGAACCACGGATAATGTGGTAACGAACACCGGGAAGGTCCTTAACACGGCCGCCACGGATAAGAACAACGCTGTGCTCCTGCAGGTTGTGACCTACACCGGGAATGTAAGCTGAAACTTCGATACCGTTTGTAAGACGTACTCTGGCGATCTTACGAAGAGCTGAGTTGGGCTTCTTGGGTGTTGCGGTCTTAACTGCTGTGCAAACGCCTCTTTTCTGCGGAGAATCCTTATCGGTCATAATGTTCTTATGGGAGTTGAGACCCTTAAGAAGAGCAGGAGCCTTCGGCTTCTTTTCGATAGTTTCTCTGCCGTTGCGAACAAGCTGATTAAAGGTTGGCAACAGTTGACATCTCCTTTCTTGTATATTTTTTATAAAAAAGCCTTATGCCGACCGCCCCTTTTTATGAAGAGCGACCAGCAGACTTCTCTAACATGGCACAGTTTATTATTTTAACATTATATATCGCTTTTTGTCAACACTTTTCACAAAGTTTTGTGTAAAATTTCGTAAGTTTGACCAAAAGAAAAAATCAGGTCCACTCCTCAAGCTTCTTTTCGGAGACCTTCCATTCGACCGGATACCACGCATCGATATCGCAATATCGGCATAACGGGATAGGTTTATTCATCAGCTCGATAATTTCTTTACTGCTTTTTACCTTAAAAATATCGATACCGTTATGCTCGGAAAGCTCGATATCAAGGTCGAAATATTTCTTTAAATGATGAATATGTGCCGCAACGCTGCAGGTATAAAGCTTGCCGCGGCAGAGGTTATGGCACGAATTTGCAAGCGAGCAATTTTTGAAAGAATGCTCCGCATTACACCTGCCATCTAGGTCAAGCACATTGTGATGAAACTCAACCGATTTATCCTCACGGAAATCAACAAGCGTAAGTCCGTACTCCGCAACCTTTTTATCAATAGCGGCATAGTTAATATTGACAGGATATTTGGAAATATAAATCTTTATATTATTATTTTTGCAGTTCTGCCAGAAGCTTACAGGTCTTGACGGCAGAAGTATACCGTTTGTAACAACCCAAGCCTCGGCTTTAGGCAAAACTCTGCGTGTTATCGAAAAGACTTCTTCAATTTCGGGATGGAGCAACGGCTCACCGCCCATAAGCCTGACAACAAACGGATAGTCGGAGCCGAAAAGCTCTGCCATACGCTTTATGTCACGCTCATAAACACTAAGGTCTATAAAGCCCTCCTCGGCGATCGAAGAAAAATGAGTACAGCCTACACAGTTGAGATTACAATGTTCGGCTACCTGCACCTCAAAATAGAAATTGCGGTTAGCTTTATAGCTGTGATAGGCTTTAATAAAGGAGGAGGGTACTATGCTATGCAGAAGCTGACTTACCTTTCTGGATCTCATAAATACCCTCCTTAACTTTTATTTAAAATGATTTAGAATTACTCTGCGTCACCTGCAGGCACAGTCTCGCCCTCAGCGGCTGTGGGATAAATATTGACATCACTGTAACACTTCATACCTGTACCTGAGGGAAGAAGCTTACCGATGATAACATTTTCCTTAAGGCCCATGAGGTGGTCTGTTTTGCCCTTGATAGCAGCATCTGTAAGAACTCTTGTTGTCTCCTGGAAGGAAGCTGCAGACATAAACGAATCTGTAGCAAGTGAAGCCTTTGTGATACCAAGGAGCATTGTTGTGCCTGTAGCCTCACGAAGCTTCTCGCCTGTCTCCTGCTCAAGAGCGTGGATCTTGTTGTTAGCATCAATGATCTCACGGGCATCAACAGTTGTGCCGGGCAGAAGATGTGTATCGCCTTCTTCGACAACCTTTGTCTTTCTCATCATCTGGCGTACGATAACCTCGATATGCTTATCGTTGATATCAACACCCTGTCCGCGGTATGTGCGCTGAACTTCCTTGATGAGGTAATCGTGTACAGCCTCGACACCGAGTACAGCAAGGATATCGTGCGGATTGCGTGAACCCTCTGTGATATCGTCGCCCTTCTTGATGCGCTGACCGTCCTTAACGCAGACACGAAGACCGTATGTGATAAGGTAGCTGCGCTCCTCACCCTCTTCTGCGTTTCTGACAACAACATACTGGCTGTTCTTGACCTTCTCGAGTGAAACAATACCGTCGATTTCGCTGATGATAGCAAGAGTCTTGGGCTTACGTGCTTCGAAGAGCTCTTCAACTCTGGGAAGACCCTGTGTAATATCGGCCTGAGAAGCGACACCACCGGTGTGGAACGTTCTCATTGTAAGCTGTGTGCCGGGCTCACCAATCGACTGAGCAGCGATGATACCGACAGCCTCACCGACTGTAACGGGATCGCCTGTTGCAAGGTTGGAGCCGTAGCACTTGATACATACGCCGTGCTCTGCCTCACAAGTGAGGAGTGAACGGATTTTGATCTTTGCCTTCTCGCCTGCGGGAGTGTGAGCTCTGACATAGTCGGCGACCTTCTTGCCGTCTTCCTCTGTCATCATTGCATCACAGCTCATTACAAGCTCGCCTGTTGCCTCATCAACGAGATCCTCAAGCAGATATCTGCCTGTAAGACGCTCAGAGAGGTCTTCGATAACTCTGTGTCCGTCATCGATATCGTAAACATAGACACCGTCGTGGCAGTGACAATCCTCATCGTGGATGATAACGTCCTGTGAAACGTCAACAAGACGACGTGTAAGGTAACCCGAGTCAGCTGTACGAAGAGCTGTATCGGCAAGACCCTTACGAGCACCACGGGATGAGATGAAGTATTCGAGGATGTTAAGACCCTCTCTGTAGTTTGCTCGAATCGGAATTTCGATAGTCTTACCTGCTGTATTAGCGATAAGACCACGCATACCTGCGAGCTGACGAAGCTGGCTATCGTTACCACGGGCACCTGAGTCGAGCATCATATTGATGGGGTTGTACGGATTGAAGCCGTCTTTAAGTGCTTTAGCAACCTTGGATGTACAGATCTCCCATGTTTCGATAACGTCCTTGGAACGCTTCTCGTTACTGATAAGACCCTTTCTGTAATCCTTGGTGATCTTGTCAATTCTCTTTTCAGCCTCTGCGAGGTAAGCTGCCTTCTCCTGCGGGATAGTGGCATCGAATACCGAAACAGTAAGGCCGGAAATTGTAGAGTATTTGTAACCCTGTGCCTTTATCTTATCAAGAACCTCAGCAGTTACTGCTGTACCGTGCTTCTTGATACAGCCTTCGATAACGCGGCCGATCGTCTTCTTCTTTGCAATCATACCGACAGCCTTCTTGAATGCTGCATCGTCATCCTTGATTGCTTCGAAATCAACATCGCTGATATCACCGAACTCAAGCTTGAACATATCGTCCTCTGTTTTACGCTCGATAAGGCCGAGATCCTGCGGAATGGGATCATTGAAGATAACACGGCCGAGTGTTGTCTGAAGGAACTTTGTGCAGAGCTTACCGTTGATCTCTTTTGTCATACGGATCTTGATGATTGAATGAAGAGTGATATCACCCTCATCATAAGCCATCATAGCCTCGTTGACATCACGGAAGACCTTGCCCTGACCGGGTTCATCCTTCTTGACGAGAGTCATATAGTATGAACCGAGGATCATATCCTGTGTGGGAACGGCAACGGGCTTACCGTCGGACGGCTTGAGGAGGTTGTTAGCAGCGAGCATAAGGAAGCGTGCCTCAGCCTGTGCCTCAGCCGAAAGGGGTACGTGAACAGCCATCTGGTCACCGTCGAAGTCAGCGTTAAAAGCTGTACATACGAGGGGATGAAGCTTTATTGCTCTACCCTCAACAAGTACTGGCTCGAAAGCCTGGATACCGAGTCTGTGGAGAGTAGGAGCACGGTTAAGCATAACGGGATGGTCCTTAATGACTATCTCGAGTGCATCCCATACTTCGGGGTTTGCACGCTCAACCATCTTACGGGCTGTCTTGATATTGAGAGCGACCTTTGTTTCAAAAAGGCGCTTCATAACGAAGGGCTTGAAGAGCTCGAGAGCCATCTCCTTGGGAAGACCGCACTGATAAATCTTAAGCTCGGGACCGACAACGATAACCGAACGGCCTGAATAGTCAACACGCTTACCGAGAAGGTTCTGACGGAAGCGGCCCTGCTTACCTTTGAGCATATCGGAAAGTGACTTGAGAGGACGGTTATTGGGACCTGTAACGGGTCTGCCTCTTCTGCCGTTGTCGATAAGTGCGTCAACAGCCTCCTGGAGCATTCTCTTCTCGTTGCGGACAATGATGTCGGGAGCACCAAGCTCGAGAAGCTTCTTAAGGCGGTTGTTTCTGTTGATAACTCTGCGGTACAGATCATTGAGGTCAGATGTCGCAAATCTGCCGCCGTCGAGCTGAACCATAGGACGGATATCCGGGGGGATGACGGGAACAACATCAAGAATCATCCACTCGGGCTTGTTGCCTGAATGCTTGAATGCATCGACAACCTCGAGTCTCTTGAGGATTCTTGCGCGCTTCTGACCGCTTGCATTAGCAAGGTCATTACGAAGCTGATCGTCAAGCTCATCGATATCGATTTCGGCGAGAAGCTCCTTGATAGCCTCAGCACCCATACCTGCACGGAAGCTGTCGCCGTATTTTTCGTACCAATCGCCGTACTCCTTCTCGGAAAGAGTCTGATACTTGTTAAGGGGAGTATCACCGGGATCGATAACGATATACATTGCAAAGTAGAGAACCTTTTCAAGGTTTCTGGGCGATATATCAAGGATAAGACCCATTCTTGAGGGAATACCCTTGAAATACCAGATGTGGGAAACGGGAGCAGCAAGCTCGATGTGACCCATACGCTCACGGCGTACCTTGGACTTTGTAATCTCAACGCCGCAGCGCTCACAGACCTTACCCTTGTAGCGGATACGCTTATACTTACCGCAGTGACACTCCCAGTCCTTCATAGGGCCAAAGATCTTTTCGCAGAAAAGACCGTCTCTTTCCGGCTTGAGAGTTCTGTAGTTGATTGTTTCGGGCTTTTTGACTTCGCCGTGTGACCATTCTCTGATCTTTTCGGGAGAAGCAAGAGCGATCTGTATAGATTCAAAGGTTATTTCGTTTGTATTGTTATCCATTAAAACGACCTCTTTTCTTTAGTTAAATTTTGAAGAACGGTTTGATTATTCGTCGAAGCTGTCATCGCCGAGATCATCTGAGAAGAAATCGGGCTCGACTATCTCTTCGCCCCAATCATCCGACTCATCGTCCTGAGCGTCGCCGTCTTCAAATATGCCTTCGCCCTCCTGTGAGTAGCCCTGAGCATCGCCTGCATCGTTTACGGTGCTGAATGCTTCGCTGTCAACAATATGGAGACCGACATCATCATCGTCAAATGACTGTCTGAGGTCAATTTCGTTACTGTCGCCGTCAAGAACCTTAACATCAAGACCGAGTGACTGAAGCTCCTTGATAAGAACCTTGAAGGATTCGGGTACACCGGGCTTGGGTACGTTGAGACCCTTGACAATGGCCTTGTATGTGTTTACACGGCCGACAACATCGTCTGATTTGACGGTGAGGATTTCCTGAAGGGTGTAAGCTGCGCCGTATGCTTCAAGAGCCCAGACTTCCATTTCACCGAAACGCTGGCCGCCGAACTGAGCTTTACCGCCGAGGGGCTGCTGAGTGATAAGTGAGTACGGACCTGTTGAACGGGCATGAATCTTATCGTCAACGAGATGGAGAAGCTTGAGGTAATACATAATACCGACTGTTACGGGGTTATCAAACTGCTTACCTGTTCTGCCGTCTCTGAGTATCGACTTACAGTCACTGCGAAGCTGGAAAACATCTTCCTCGCGGAACTCTTCGCCTTTTTCAAGAGCCTTTTCTCTTGCAGCCTCCATAAGCTTCTCGTTAGCCATCTTGAAGGCTTCAATGATATCGTTTTCGTCTGCACCGTCGAATACGGGAGTCATAACCTTAACACCCATCGACTTAGCGGCAAAGCCTAGGTGAACCTCAAGAACCTGACCGATATTCATTCGGCTGGGAACGCCGAGGGGGTTAAGAACGATATCAAGCGGCGTACCGTCGGGCAGGAAGGGCATATCCTCCTGCGGAAGGATTCTGGAAACAACACCCTTGTTACCGTGGCGACCTGCCATCTTATCACCGACAGAGAGCTTACGCTTCTGAGCGATGTAGCAGCGTACAACCTTGTTTACGCCGGGGTTGAGTTCGTCGCTGTTTTCACGTGTGAATACTTCGACATCGACAACGATACCGTATTCACCGTGGGGAACACGAAGAGAAGTATCTCTGACCTCTCTTGCTTTTTCGCCGAAGATCGCACGGAGAAGCCTCTCTTCAGCAGTCAGCTCAGTTTCACCCTTGGGTGTTACCTTACCGACAAGGATATCGCCGGAGTGTACCTCGGCACCGACGCGGATAATACCTTCCTCATCGAGATCCTTGAGTACATCGTCACCGACGTTGGGGATATCTCTTGTGATATCTTCCGGACCGAGCTTGGTGTCACGTGCTTCAAGCTCATACTTTTCGATATGAATTGATGTGTAAACATCGTTACGGACAAGCTTTTCATTGATAAGAACAGCGTCCTCGTAGTTGTAGCCTTCCCAGGTCATGAAGCCGATAAGGGCATTCTTACCAAGGCTGATCTCACCGAGGTCTGTTGCAGGGCCGTCTGCGATAACTTCCATAAAGTCAACCTTCTGACCTGCCTTGACGACGGGACGCTGGTTGATGCATGTGCCCTGGTTGGAGCGCTGGAACTTAATAAGCTCGTAGGTGTCGATCTCACCTTCTGTAGTGAGGATCTCGATCTTGTCTGCACTGACGTAGGAAACAGTACCTGCACGCTTTGCAACAAGAGAAACACCTGAGTCAACAGCAGCCTTGTACTCCATACCTGTAGCAACGATGGGAGCATCTGTCTTGAGAAGCGGAACAGCCTGCTTCTGCATGTTAGAGCCCATGAGCGCACGGTTGGCGTCATCGTTCTCGAGGAAGGGGATCATAGCTGTTGCAACAGAAACAACCATCTTGGGAGAAACGTCCATATAGTCAACTCTGTTATTCTCGATATCGAGGAACTCGTCACGGTGACGGGCATTGACTCTGGGATTCTTGAAGCGGTTGTTCTCGTCGAGAGGCTCGTTAGCCTGAGCGACAATATAGTTATCTTCGACATCAGCTGTCATATAGACAACTTCATCGGAAACAATACCGGTCTCCTTATCTACCTTACGGTAGGGAGCCTCGATAAAGCCGTAGTCATTGATTCTTGCGAATGTTGCAAGGTAAGAGATAAGACCGATGTTGGGACCTTCAGGAGTCTCGATGGGACACATACGGCCGTAGTGGCTGTAGTGAACGTCACGAACCTCGAAGCCTGCACGGTCACGTGAGAGACCACCGGGGCCGAGAGCTGAAAGACGACGCTTATGAGTCAGCTCGGAAAGCGGGTTGGTCTGATCCATGAACTGTGAAAGCGGTGAAGAGCCGAAAAACTCTTTGATAGCCGCAACAACAGGACGGATACTGATAAGTGACTGAGGAGTGAGCTTGTCGCTGTCCTGAGCCTGGATCGACATACGCTCGCGTACGACTCTTTCCATTCTGGTGAAGCCGATTCTGAACTGATTCTGAAGAAGCTCACCTACGCAGCGGATACGTCTGTTACCGAGGTGGTCAATGTCATCCTTGCTGCCCAGACCGTTTGCAAGGCAGTTAAGATAGTTGATGGATGCGAATATATCTTCGCGGACAATGTGCTTGGGGATAAGGTCATCGCAGCACTCAAGGAGCTTTGCAAGTATCTCCTCATCTGTCCAGCCTTCGTCTGCTGCTGCATCAACGATGGGCTTGAGAGCTGTAAAGCTCACCTTCTCGTTGATAGCCGCATCCTCAAGCTGTTCCTTTGTGAACTGCGGGAAGTATGTGCCGATGTCGACCATACCGTTGGAGATGATGCATACTGTCTTGCCGTCAAGATCAACGTAAGCCTTGCTTACGCCTGCCTGCTCGATCTCGTATGCCTTCTCCTTTGTAATGAACTCGCCGGGCTCTGCAAGGATCTCGCCGGTTGCAGGGCTGACGATCATATCAGCAAGTGTGCAGCCTGCAAGTCTGTCGGAGATAGCAAGCTTTTTGTTGTACTTGTAACGGCCTACACGGGAAAGGTCGTAACGGTGGGGATCGAAGAAGAGGTTGTCGAGGTGAGTCTGTGCAGTCTCGATTGAGGGCGGCTCACCGGGACGAAGCTTGCGATATACTTCGAGGAGAGCTTCGCCTGCATTCTGCTTCTCATCCTTCTCGAGTGTTGCGTTGATGCGGATATCATCGCCGAACATATCGAGAATATCCTGATTTGTACCCTCGCCGAGCTCAGTTCCGCAGAAGAGAGCACGAATGAAGGTAGTAACGAAAATCTTTCTGTTCTTGTCGATTCTGACATAGTAGAGGTCGTTCTGATCTGTCTCGAACTCGAGCCATGCGCCTCTGTTGGGAATAATCTGGGTTGTGTAAAGCTCTTTGCCAACCTTATCGTGGTCGATATCAAAGTAGACACCGGGTGAACGGACGAGCTGTGAAACGATAACACGCTCTGCACCGTTGATAACGAAGGTGCCGCTCTCTGTCATGATGGGGAAATCACCCATAAAGACTTCGTTCTCTTTGATCTCGCCTGTCTCTTTGTTATAGAGACGGGCTGTGACACGCATTGGTGCTGAGTAGCTTGCATCACGCTTCTTGCACTCGGCAATCGTGTACTTGGGCTTGTCTTCCATACGGAAATCGACAAACGTAAGCACGAGGTTGCCTGTGTAGTCGGTGATCTCATCGATATCGCGAAAAACCTCTCTCATTCCCTTTTCAAGGAACCACTGATAAGATTTCTTCTGGATCTCGATGAAGTTGGGCATTCCCATGACCTCATTGTTTCGGCCATAGCACAATCGCTCGATCTTGCCGTGCTTAATCATTTTGGCTGCTTTTGCCATAGGCAAATCACTCCATTCTTTTTGTATATCGCAGTTAGAAATTTAGCCGGGATTTACTGTGTTTTTTGTGCGTTTTGCACAATCTCAAATGGACTTTTTAGTGAAGTCGCTATAAATCCATTTTAATTGTAATTTGGTATTATACGGCATTATTTCAGAAAAGTCAAGTGATTTTCAAAGGAAAACTGAAACTTTTTTGCATTATTTTTTAATTTTTTTATTAAATTGCGGCTTTTTTTCCTTTTCTGCCCAAAACAAAAAATGCACACTTTCGCTCTGTATAGGCATTTATCATCTAAACGCGAGGTAAAGTGTACATAAAATTTGCGGTAATATTCAGTAACATCAAGAGATAGGATGTATCCTCTTTTATTTATTCAGTTCTCTTTATTATCTTATTCTATCCCTCAGTCAGCTTCACCGGCAGTTCCCTCGTCAGAGGGAGCCTTGGATGAAATTGTTTATGGTAATATAACAAATCAAAGCAGACGACCGAAGGTTTAAGCAAGCTGTGAAGTGTGACAAGATCCGTCGCGTGACATTGTTTTTTTCGGGCGGATAATATCCTCCTACGACTGTAAATCGATATAACAATAAAAACAGGAGGGCACTGAAGCCCTCCATTACAGATTCAAACTATTAAAAACAGAGAAAAAAAACAAAGTCAGCTTAATTTATTGAGGAAGGCCTTAGTACGCTCGGACTTCGGGTTGACAAGCACGTCTTCGGGTGTGCCCTGCTCTTCAATAACACCGTCTGCCATAAAGATGACTTTATCGGAAACGTGCCTTGCAAAATCCATTTCGTGAGTAACAATAACCATCGTACAGCCTGAATTTTTGAGACCCTTGATAACATTGAGAACCTCCTGGGTAAGCTCGGGATCAAGTGCCGAAGTAGGCTCATCAAAGAAAAGGATTTTCGGATTGAGTGCAAGCGCACGTGCAATAGCAACACGCTGCTGCTGTCCGCCGGACAGTTCACAAGGGTAATTATTAATCTTATCCGAAAGATTAACCTTTGCAATAAATTCCTTTGCAGTTTCCTCAATCTCAGCAAGTATCTTTTTCTTGTTACGTTTAAAATCAGGCTTTTCCTTTGCCTGCAGCTCCATTGCAAGAGTCACATTGCGCAAGACATTGTGTTGCGGAAAGAGATGAAACTGCTGAAAAACAAGACCGACATTGAGCTGGTTGATTCTCTTTTGCTCTTTGGTAAGCTTTGTTGTACTGGAGGAATCAAAAATCACACCGTCATCAACAACTATCTTACCCGAATCGGCTGTTTCCAATGAGTTTATGCAGCGAAGGAGTGTGGTCTTACCGCTGCCGGAGGAACCAATGATAGACAAAACCTGGCCCTTTTCAAGGTCAAAAGAAATATTCTTGAGAACATCGGTTTTACCGAAACTTTTTTTAAGATTTGTAACTTCAAGTATTGCCATAGCTTAACTCCTGAAATAATCCATTTTCTTTTCAAGCTTATTGAACAATACGGTAAGAAGACCGCAAGCAACAAGATAAAAGGCACCTGTATAGAACAAAGGCCAGAGCAAACCGTCACTCTTCATAAACGATTCACCGCTCCAAATAACCTCATAAACAGAGATAATACGTGCAAGAGATGTATCTTTAACAAGTGTGATTATTTCATTGCTCATAGGCGGAATTATACGTTTTATAACCTGTACGAATACAACATGGACAAATGCCTGTGCCTTCGACATACCGAGCACCTGGCAAGCCTCATACTGACCTTTTGAAATACTTTCGATACCGCCACGGTAAATCTCCGAAAAATAGCAGGCATAATTTATTACAAAGGCCAGTAAGGCAGCAGCAAAACGATCTAAAACCTTCCACTCCGTCAACCAAAGGATAAAAGAGTTGACATTGCCGCTCTCCATAACCATTTCCTGAGCCCAACCTGCGATAAGACCGGGACCATAATATATAACAATAAGCTGAAGCATCAGCGGCGTACCTCTGATAATCCATACAAAAGTGCGTACCAACCATTTTAAAGGCTTTAACTTACTCATTGAGCCGAAGCTTATAATCAAGCCAAACGGCAAAGAAAAAGCCAAGGTCAGCGCAAAAAGTTTGAGAGTTTCTGCAAAGCCCTCAAGCAATGTAGTTGTTACCGTCCAAAACATAAAAAGCTGAACCTTTCTTTATTTAAAAACACATCTTAAAGGCAGGGAGCCGTATGGCTTCCTGCCTTTGATTTTATAAAAAGTTTAATTATTCCTCAATATTTACTTCGTACTTGGCAGCAAGCTTTGCAAATTCACCGCTTGCCTTGTACTCCTTGAGGAATGCGTTGAGCTCTGCTGTAATATCTGAGCCTTTTCTAAATGCAATACCGAACTCTTCTGTGCTGAGAGTCATAGCAACTGCAAGGTTAGCGTAGCTCTTACCCTCACCGATTGTAGCATCAGCCATTGTCTTGTCGATAATGCAGCCGTCGCAGGAGCCGCTCTTAACTTCAAGAAGAGCAGCAGCCATATCCTTGACAGCAACAGCCTTAAGGCCGTTATCTGCAGCAGCTGTCTGACCTGCTGAACCTTCTTCAACAGCAAACTCAAGATCCTTGAGAGCATCGACAGTGTTAAGTGTAGCAGCCTTATCAGCAGCAATAACAACTACCTGTGAATTCTGAAGATATACATCGGAAACAGAAGCATTCTTAAGTGCCTCATCAGTTATTGTCATACCGTTCCATACACAGTCAACAGACTTTGAGTTAAGCTCAATGAATTTCTTACCCCAGTCAGCAAGAACAACGAACTCAACATCAACGCCAAGCTTTTCAGCAAAAGCATATGTAAGCTCTGTGTCAAAGCCGACCCATTTACCGTTCTCCTGATAGTTCATAGGAGGATAATCTGTAATACCAACGATAAGCTTACCGTTTTCTTTTACGTAAGCAAGGTCACTTGTTACATTTGTGTCACTGTTAGCTTCTGAAGCATCGTTGTTGGTTTCGGGAGCTTCATTGCCTCCACAGGCTGCGAAGCAGAATACCATAGAAAGTGCAAGAAGAAGCGCTAAAAACTTTTTCATAATAAATACAACCTTTCGTATTTTTTAATGTGTTAGCATTTTAACATATTAGCGCGTTAAAGTAAAGTGGTTTTTTAAAATTTGGCATTATGCTCAGTTTACGGCGGTTTTGCTGTTATTGTATTGTTCATCAAGGCACAATTAACAACAAGCGGACAGCTGATAGCCGCCCCCTACGAATTCAGAAGGATATAAAATGACAACGGGAGACCACACAGGGTCTCCCCTACGGCATAAGGTTAGGATGATATGTGAAATAGAACGACAGAGGTGTACACATATGAGAATTATAATAAAGAAAGATTAAAGGAGATGTAAAACAAAAGCTTTACACCTCCTTACTTTATAAATCTTAAATCACTATCACATAGCTTGCTACACCAAACAGGACAAGAAGCGCAAATATTGAATATGAAATAATCATAATAGCTGAAATAATTATGCCTGCTTTTCCCATACCGTATTTTCCGCCTAAACATCCTGTAATAAATGCAGCTATTACTAACGGAATCGATAGCCAACCTATTATCGGAATAAACCAAATACATGCTGCTACTATAGCCATACACATCGAGGCTATTGCCGCACCCTTACCGCGCGGCTTCTCAGGCACCGGAGCGTAGGGCTCCTGATAATACTGCATATTCGGAACGTTTTGATACTCCGCCGCATAATAAGCGGACTGCTGAATTTGAGGATGTTCTGCCACAAGCTCTGCTGAACAGTATTTACAAAACCGTGCCTCCATCTCGTTTTCCGTACCGCATACTTTACATACCATAATTTAAACCTCCTGAATATTATTTATCTGAACCGAAATAATCGAGCTTACCGTTTTTGGTATAAGGCAATTTTTCAACAATCTCAATTTCTCCCGGCAACATATGCTCGTCAAGATTGGCCTTAATGAAATTGTCCAATATCTTTTTTGCCACAGCTTTTTTGACGTTATCCTGCAATACTACAAAAGCCTTGGCACATTTGCCGTGCGAGTGAGCTTTGTCGTTAATTGCAACTACAAGACATCTTTTAACAACCGGACATTGTAAGAGTGACTGCTCAATTGAGTAAGGAGATATTTTGGAGCCATCAAAACGCACAAACATCCTTTTTAGCCTTTCACAGAAAAACAACGATCCGTTTTTATCAACATATCCTATATCTCCGCTATGGAGCCACACTCTGCCGTCCTTATGCATTCTCAGCAGTTTTTTTGTCATTTCACGGTCTTGGTAATAGCCCTTACATACCGTAGGACCGCTGATACAGATTTCTCCTTTTTCACCGCACGGCAAAAAAGAATCTGTTTGAGCATCATATATCTTTACAAGCGTATTACCAAGCGGAGCTCCGACACTGCCGACCGACGTAACACCGGATATTTCTTTTGTAGTGGTTGAAGCTGTTTCGGTAAGACCGTAGCCGACATTAATTTTTACTTCCGCTTTGCAACCGGCAAAAATATCATCAAGCTTTTTTCTGTAGGACTCGTCAATTGAGTCTCCGCCGACAATTATCGTTTTAAGAAAAGACAGATCGCAACCGTCAAAATCCTCGTTAATAAAATACTCCCAATGGGCAGGCACGGTAATTATGTAATTCGGTTTGTGTCTGATAATAAGATGTTTGAATTTTTTTGTATTTACCAAAGGTACAAGGCTAATACTTACTCCGTTTATGAGCGGCAAATGCATAGCAAGAGTTACGCTGTAGCAGGTAAAAAGCGGCATTATATTCAGTATACTGCCGCCGGCTTTGATTTTTTCATTCGCTTTCGTCTGTTGAATTACTGCTGCATTTATATTTTCATTTGTAAGTATTACACTTTTTCTGCCGTAAGTGGTGCCGCTTGTAAAGAAATATCCGAACACATCGCCTTCACTTTTTTCACAGCTTACGGATTCGCAAGAACATTTACTTATGAATTTTTCATAGGAAATAAAATTTTTATGCTTATAATAAAAAAGAGTTCTGCCTCGGAAGAAATTTGCCCAGGCTTCAGAAAACCTCATAAATCCGCCGAGGCAATGAACAGGACTTATATGCACGACCGCACTGTCATATACATCGCGAAATTCCTTTACTTGAAAATCCGGTACAAAACACAGCTTCGGTGAAAAAGTATCAAGCATATCCTTTATTTCATCGCCCTTTGAGCGGCAATCAAACGCACAGTAAATGGCACCTATTTTATTTATGGCATAAATCAGAAAAACGCCCTCGGGCATACCAGGCAAAGAAGAAGCTACAACATCGTTTTTACCTACACCAAAGGATTTGAGGGCTGATGCAAAATTTTCAATTCGTTCAAGCATTTCTGCGTAAGTAAAAGACTTACCGTAGTATGATATCGCTGTTTTCTCCTTATACCAATCTGCGCTAGAAGACATATATTCATAAACCGACTTGTTCAACGGCTCATATTCCTTATAACCGTACATCCGATACCACCTTTTTTTTGACAAATAATTACAAAATACTTGTTTAATTATACTCAATATATTGAGTATTGTCAAGAAGTTGAATATGTTACCATTAAATAAACATTAATCGGCGTTTTTTCGTCGGTGCTGTAAATAATACCTATGGTGAATTGCAAATGATAAGCTACGCTCCGTTTTACGAAACACTGCTGAAAAAAGGGATAACAGAATACAACCTTATCTTCAAGCAAGGCTTTTCCGCCAACACATTGCACAGAATAAAAAAAGGGGAAGCTATAAGCACAAAAACTCTTGACTCACTTTGCTATGCGTTAGAATGTGAAGTCAGCGATATTATCAGATTTGAAAAAGAATAGCATCGGAAACTACTGAAAACCGTTTTCCGATGCTATTCTTTTTTACACCAAAAAAACGCCCTGCCGGAAAGACAGGACGTTTTGATTTAAAAGATGTTAAGAAGTAATGGGAGACTTACTTGGAAGCCTTCTTTGACTTCTTCTCTTCAACCGGAGCTTCGTTGCCGACGAGCTCGATGATGCACATCTCAGCTGCGTCGCCACGGCGCGGACCGGTTTTGATGATACGGCAGTAGCCGCCGTTAACATCCTTGTACTTGGGGGCGATTTCGTCGAAAAGCTTTTTGACAACATCTTCCTTTGTTACAAATGCAAGAGCCTGACGCTTTGCTGCGAGTGTGTTGTCCTTAGCGACGGTGATCATTTTTTCCGTTAATGAACGGACTTCCTTAGCTCTTGTAACGGTAGTTTCGATCTTGCCGTTCTCCAAGAGGTAAGTAACCATTGCGCGAAGCATTGCCATACGGTGATCGCTGGGTCTGCCGAGCTTTCTGGTACCGGGCATTTAAATCACTCCTTTGCCGATAAATAAAAGGCTAATAGTTGTGGTTAAAAATTATTCTTCGTCCTTGCGAAGGTCAAAGCCGAGAGATCTGAGCTTTGCAACAACTTCGTCAAGAGACTTCTTACCAAGGTTACGAACCTTCATCATATCCTCTTCGGACTTGTTGATAAGGTCTTCAACCTTGTTGATTCCTGCTCTCTTCAAGCAATTGAAGGAGCGTACGGAAAGGTCAAGTTCCTCAATGGTCATCTCCAGGACTTTTTCCATTACGTTGTCGTCCTTAACGACCATTACGTCTGTATCATATGCCTCATCTGACAAGTCTCCGAAAAGACTGAGATGCTCGTTGAGGATCTTGGCACCGAGAGAGACGGCTTCCTTGGCATTGATGGTGCCGTCTGTCCACACTTCAAGCGTAAGCTTGTCATAGTCAGTAATCTGACCGACACGTGTGTTCTCTACTGTGTAATTCACCTTAAGAACAGGTGTATAGATTGAGTCAATAGCAATGACACCGATAACGGGCTGCAAAATCGCTTTGTTACGCTCTGCGGAAACATATCCGCGACCCTTGTCGCAGGTAAGCTCCATACTCAGGTGAGCATCTGCATCGAGTGTAGCGATGGGCAGCTCGGGGTTGATGATCTCTACCTCGCTGTCAGTGCTGATGTCGCCTGCTGTGACAACACCTGCGCCTGATGCATCGATGTACATTGTCTTGGGACCGTCGCCGTGGATTTTGAGGATTACACTCTTGAGGTTAAGCACGATTTCGGTAACGTCTTCCTTGACGCCCTTGATCGTTGAAAACTCGTGAAACACACCGTCGATCTTGACAGATGTGATGGCATAGCCGGGCAGTGAGGAGAGAAGTACTCTTCTCAGGCTGTTGCCGAGTGTTGTACCGTAGCCACGCTCAAGCGGCTCAAGCACAAATTTTCCGTAATCTCCACTGGCACTGAATTCGGCAGTTTCGATTGTGGGCTTCTCGATTCCTATCATTCAAAACCCTCCTTGTTAAATTGAGTAAATAAGACAGAAACTCAAAAACATTATTTCGAGTAGAACTCAACGATGAGATGCTCTTCAACGGGAGTAGCAATCTGCTCGCGATCGGGAAGAGCGACAATCTTTGCCGTTGCAGCCTCTGCGTTGAGGTCGAGCCACTGGGGAACAGGACGACCGTCGGACTCGAGAAGAGCCTTGAGCTTGTCGCTTTCCTTGCTCTTAGCCTTGATGGCAACCTCGTCACCGGCCTTTGTAAGGTATGAGGGAATATCAACCTTCTTGCCGTTGACTGTGAAATGGCCGTGTGTGACAAGCTGTCTTGCTTCTGCGCGGGAGTTAGCCCAACCGAGAAGATAAACGATGTTATCAAGACGGCTCTCACAGATTCTGAGCAGGTTCTCACCTGTTACGCCCTGACGGCGCTCAGCCATAAGGAAATACTTGTGGAACTGACCTTCCTGAATACCGTAGTAACGCTTAGCCTGCTGCTTTGCACGAAGCTGAACGCCGTACTCGGAAGTCTTCTTGCGGCTCTGGCCGTGCTGACCGGGAGCGTACTGACGACGCTCGATAGCACACTTGCCTGTGTAGCATCTTGCACCCTTGAGGAAAAGCTTCTTACCCTCGCGGCGGCAAAGCTTACAAACCGCACCTGTATATCTTGCCATAGTAATTACACCTCCTGAAAAATAAGGTTATACGCGTCTTCTCTTGGGGGGACGGCAGCCGTTGTGGGGGATGGGAGTTACGTCCTTGATCATGCTGACTTCAAGACCTGCTGTCTGAAGAGCTCTGATTGCAGCCTCACGACCTGCGCCGGGGCCCTTAACGTAAACTTCAACATACTTCATACCGTGCTCCATAGCAGCCTTAGCAGCTGTTTCAGCAGCGGTCTGTGCTGCGAAGGGAGTGGACTTTCTTGAACCTCTGAAGCCCATCTCGCCTGCGCTTGCCCATGATACAGCGTTACCCTGTGTATCGGTAATAGTTACGATAGTGTTGTTGAAGGTGGATTGAATATGAGCAGCACCACGCTCGATGTTCTTACGCTCACGGCGTCTGCGGGTTGCGCCGGCCTTTTTAACATTAGCTTTTGCCATTTCTTACTTCCTCCTTCACTTACTTTTTCTTGTTAGCGATCGTCTTCTTCGGGCCCTTACGGGTACGAGCGTTTGTCTTGGAGCGCTGACCTCTTACGGGAAGGCTCTTACGATGACGAACGCCGCGATAGCAGCCGATTTCGATGAGTCTCTTGATATCGAATGCTGTCTCTCTTCTGAGATCACCTTCGACCTTTACGTTGTGGTCGATGTATTCACGGAGCTTTGAAACCTCGTCCTCTGTGAGGTCTTTAACTCTCGTGTCGGGATTAATACCGGTAGCCGCAATAATATCGTTTGCGGTCTTGGGACCTATACCGTAGATGTAAGTGAGACCGATCTGGACTCTCTTGTCTCTGGGCAGGTCGACACCTGATATACGTGCCATTTTACAGTTGCACCTCCGTTAATGGTTTGCGTCAATTAGCCCTGACGCTGCTTGTGCTTCGGGTTTTCACAGATAACCATGATCTTACCCTTACGCTTAATGATCTTGCACTTCTCGCAAATTTTCTTTACAGAAGGTCTGACTTTCATTAGGAATACCTCCTTGATAATACGCTGTGCTTATTTTGTTCGCCACGTAATGCGGCCCTTTGTCAGGTCGTACGGTGACATTTCAACCGTAACTTTATCACCCGGAAGGATACGGATGTAGTTCATTCTCAGCTTACCTGAGATATGAGCAAGCAGCCTGTGTCCGTTCTCAAGCTCAACCTGGAAGGTTGCATTAGGCAGCGCTTCGATTACTGTACCTTCTACTTCTATCATATCCTGCTTTGACATAACTCTTTACCTCCCTGAGTTCAGGTCATCTGACCTTATTGCGGCCAGTGCCCTTCTTAAACTGCGATTGGTCGCCATTTCGCTGTCTTTTAACACTTCTTCGGTATATATCGTATGGCGCGGATTTTTACGCTTTGGCTTTTCGAGCCTGCGCTCCTTACCGTCGCACAACAGCAACATACCTGAATCCGTACCGACAACAGCCATCAGCTTATACTTGTCACGCCCCGCCTCTGAGCGGACGACGCTTCCGATTCCGAGCTCCATAATCCGCTACCTCATTCAACAGTGAGTATCTTCGGACCGTCCGTTGTTATCGCAACGGTATGCTCAAAATGTGCGGACAAACCACCGTCTTTTGTCTTGATAGTCCATCCGTCTGACAATTGTCTGACTTCGTAGCCGCCCATATTTATCATGGGCTCAATGGCCAGAGTCATGCCCGGTAACAGGCGCACACCGCGTCCGGGTGTGCCGTAGTTCGGTACGGCGGGGTCCTCATGGAGCTTAGTTCCGATACCGTGTCCGACAAAATCGCGGACTACGGAGAAGCCTCTTGCTTCACAATAGCTCTGAACTGCACTTGAAATGTCGCCGAGTCTGCCGCCTGCAACAGCCGCCTCGATACCTTTATAAAGGCTCTCTTTGGTGGTGTTGATCAGCCGCTCCGCCTCGGGGCTTATTTTGCCCGCAGCGAAAGTGGCGGCATTGTCGCCGTTGTAGCCGTCCAGCACTGCACCAAGGTCGATACTTACGATATCGCCTTCCTTGATGACTCGCTTCTTGCTCGGGATTCCGTGAATGACCTCGTCGTTTATGGAAATGCATGCCGTGGCAGGAAAGCCGTTGTAATTAAGAAAGTTAGGTTTAGCGCCTTGCTTAATTATATACTCATAGGCTATGCGGTCGATCTCCTCGGTTGTTACGCCGGGCTGAACCGCCTCGCCTGCCACTCTTAATGCTCCTGCCGAGATTCGGCAAGCCTCACGCATGAGACTCAGTTCTCGGTTTGTTTTGAGCACTATCATGCTTAATCCTCCAATGCCTTGAGGGTAAGTGCTGTTGTATCAGCAACCTCCTCCTGGCCTTCGACTATGCGAAGAATGCCCTTCTTCTCATAGTAGTCCTTAAGCGGCTCTGTCTGCTCATGGTAAACATGAAGTCTGTCAAGAACCGTATCGGGATGATCGTCCTTACGCTGAACCAGCTCGCCGCCGCATGCGTTGCACACGCCGTCAACAGCCGGTTTCTTATATTCGAGGTGGTAGGATGCGCCGCAAGCTTTGCAGACACGTCTGCCGGACATTCTTGCTGCGATTTTTTCGTCAGCCACCTCAATGCTGATTACTCGGTCAATGGTGACACCCATTGTATCAAGTGCCTCAGCCTGGGGAATCGTTCTGGGGAAGCCGTCAAGAATGAAGCCTGCTGCGCAGTCATCCTTTGCGAGACGTTCCTTGATGATGCCGATAACGACATCATCGGGAACAAGCTGACCTGCATCGATGAATGACTTTGCCTTGAGACCCATCTCTGTGCCGTTGGCAAGGGCTTCACGAATTATATTGCCGGTTGAAATTGCAGGGATTGCAAGCTTCTCGCTGATTACCTCAGCCTGTGTGCCCTTACCTGCGCCGGGAGCGCCGAGAAGAATAAGTTTCATAACGTTAGTCCTTTCCGGCAAAAGCCTTAGTCAAGGAAGCCCTTGTAGTGACGCATCATCATCTGGCTTTCAAGCTGCTTGACTGTTTCAAGAGCAACACCGACCATAATGATGATTGATGTACCGCCGAGTGAGATATTCATACCTTCCTCTACGCCGCCAAGCTTGAGGCAAGCAGTAGCGATCTGGCTGAATACTGTCGGGAAAAGAGCAACAACACTCAGAAGGAGTGCACCCATAAGGGTAAGTCTTGACAGGATTTTTGCAATATAATCGGATGTGGGCTTACCGGGACGGATGCCCGGGATAGCACCGCTGTTCTTACGAATGTTGTTTGCCATCTCGATGGGATTGTACTGAATCTGTGCATAGAAGTATGCAAAGAAGATAATCATTACGAAATAGAGAACAACATAAACGGGATGTGTTGCCTGGAAGATGCTGAAGAAAGTCTCCCAGCCGCTGCCCTCTTTGACGTTAACAAACATCTGGATTGTGGGGGGCAGTGAAAGAATTGATGAAGCAAAGATAACGGGCATAACACCTGACATATTTACTTTCATCGGAATGTGTGTGCTCTGACCGCCGTACATCTTTCTGCCGACGACACGCTTTGCATACTGAACGGGGATACGTCTTTCGGCGTTATCCATCCAGACGATGAAAGCGATCATAAGCAGTGCGATTACACCGACGAGGGGAGCAAGCACATAGTAAGCATAGTATGCGTTACCCTTACCGAGGGAAGCGTTGTTACCAAGGTTGAAGTAGGAAACAACCTGCATAACCATTGTGGGGATACGGGAAATGATACCTGCAAAAAGGATTATTGAGATACCGTTGCCGATACCCTTAACGTTAATCTGCTCACCGAGCCACATAATGAATGCTGTACCTGCTGTAAGGCAAAGGATAATAACGAGAGCCTGGAAGATCTCGAAGAAAACCTTAGCTCCGCCTTCAGCGGTAAGATCCATAAGGTACTTCTGGTTACGAAGATAGAAATAATATGCGGTGGACTGCATGAGACCGAGACCGACTGTTACAAAACGAGTGATAGATGCAATCTTCTTGCGGCCTTCCTCGCCTTCCTTTGAGAGTCTCTCAAGGGGAGGAATTGCAACAGTAAGGAGCTGCATGATAATTGATGCATTGATGTAGGGTGTGATCGACATAGCGAAGATCGTACCGTATGCAAACGCATCACCTGTCATCATGCTAAGGTAACTCATGAATGTGCCTTCGGCAGCGCCCTGAAGGAGGCCGCCCTCAGCAATGTTCGTAAAGGGAACAGGAATTGCTGCACCGAGTCTGAATATAAAGATGATGAGAGCTGTGAACAGTATCTTTTTACGCAGGTCGGCAATCTTCCACGCGTTGATTATTGTTTGCAGCACCTCAGATCACCTC
>JAZPYN010000011.1:0-64562 GCA_045544155.1 Acutalibacteraceae bacterium | reverse complement strand
GGCGGCTTCAACGCGGCACAGATGTATCAGGCAGGCGTTCAGCAACAGCAGCAGATGGCACAGCAACAGCCTGCTCCGACACCTGCACCGGCTGCTCCTGCACAGGGCGGCTGGAAATGCGCCTGCGGTGCAACGGTAAGCGGCAATTTCTGCACAGAATGCGGTGCAAAAAAGCCTGCTGAAGAAGGTTGGACGTGCTCTTGCGGAGCGGTGAACAAAGGAAAGTTCTGCCCCAACTGCGGAAGCAAAAAGCCCGAGGGTGCGCCGCTTTATCAGTGTGACAAATGCGGCTGGAAGCCCGAAGACCCACACAATCCGCCTAAGTTCTGCCCCGAATGCGGAGACATTTTTAACGAAAACGATATTAATTAAATTTATAAAGGAGATTTAACTATGGGACTTTTTGACAAAAAATATTGCGATATATGCGGTGATAAAATTGGACTTTTAGGCAACAGAAAGCTTGAAGACGGCAATATGTGTAAGGACTGTGCAAAAAAACTTTCACCCTTCTTCAGCGAAAGAAGAAGCTCAACTGTTAATGAAATCAAACAGCAGCTCGAATACAGAGAGCAGAACAAGCAGATTCTTGCCGGCTTTTCACCGATGTTCACCTTTGGTGAGGACGATAAAATCTACATCGACCCTATGAAGCAGAGCTTTGTTGTTTCACGCCGCAATCCCGGAAGCTGGAGCGACGAAAACCCCGATGTTATTCCGCTTTCAAGCGTTGCAGGCTGTAACCTCAGAATTGATGAAGACCGTGAAGAAATTTATACACAGGGCAGAGACGGTGAGCAGGTAAGCTACAATCCGCCGAGATACAAATTTACTTACGATTTCTACATTGACATCAAGGTAAACAATCCTTACTTTGATGAAATTACCGCAAGACTCAATGACAGCGACGTTGAGGGTATGGGCACAATGGAATATAACCGTTATCAGCAGACTGCACAGCAGGTTATAAACAACCTCACACAAAACGGCAATGCAGGTATGCCGATGGGTGGCTATAATCAGCCTATGAATAACGGTATGCCGATGAATCAGGGCTATGCTCCTGCAGGTGCTTACGGTCAGCCTCAGGCAAACCCCTATGCACAGCAGAATGCCTATAATCAGCCGATGAACAACGGCTATGCTCCCGCTAACGGATATAATCAACCGATGAATAACGGTTACAACCAGCCTATGAATAACGGGTATAATCAGCCGATGAATCAGGGCTACAATCAGCAGCCGGCTTACTCTCAGCAGCCCGTATCTCAGGCTTGGGTATGTCCCGCTTGCAACGCAACAAACGAAAGCGGTGCGTTCTGCACTTGCTGCGGAACACCCAGACAGAGATGAGCAGAATAAAAACCGCAGTCATTGTTATCGTGGTTGTTGCATTGGTCGCCGCCATTGCGGCAGGCGTTTGGTATTACAAAACCAAGTTCTATGTACCGGATAAAGACGGTATGGTTTATTATGAATCAGATATAAACAAGCAAGGAGATGATTAACCTTGTCAACAATTCTTGAACAGAAATGTCCGTGTTGCGGCGGTGCGGTTGAGTTCAATACAGGTGTGCAAAAGCTGAAATGCCCTTACTGCGACACCGAATTTGATATTACCGCAATGCCCGAGGATACGGCCAATCAGGTTGAACAGATAAACTGGAATTCACAGGGCTCACAGTGGGGTGCAGGTGAAACAGACGGTATGAGCGTCTATGCCTGCAATTCCTGCGGCGGTGAAATTGTTGCCGACTCAACAACAGGCGCCACAACCTGTCCGTATTGCGGCAATCAGGTTGTTATGAAGGGTCAGTTTTCGGGTGCACTCAGGCCCGACCTCGTTATTCCCTTCAAGCTCGATAAAAAGGCGGCAAAGGAAGCACTTAAAAAGCATATTTCAACAAAGAAGTTTGTTCCGAAATCATTTCTTGCCGATAACCGCCTTGAAGAAATCAAGGGAGTTTACGTGCCTCATTGGCTCTTCACCTGCGATGCAATCGGCAACGCAAACTATAAAGCTACAAAAGTAAAGAAATGGTCGGACGAAAATTACGACTACACCGAAACCTCATATTTTGATATTTACAGAAGCGGCAACATCGGCTTTGACAACATTCCCGTTGACGGTTCAACAAAAATGCCCGATGACCTTATGGAGTCCGTTGAACCCTTTGATTTGTCGCAGGCTGTTGATTTCAACACCGCATATCTTGCAGGCTATCTTGCGGATAAGTACGATGTAACAGCAGAAGCCAGCATGCCCAGAGCCAATGAAAGAATCAGACAGAGCATTATTGATTCGTTCAGGGAAACCGTAAAGGGATATGACGAGGTTGAAAATCAGGGTGCAAATATGAACGTTGCAAACGGCATTTATAAATATGCACTCTATCCCGTGTGGATTCTCAACACAAAATGGAACGGTGAGAATTTCACCTTTGCAATGAACGGACAGACGGGTAAATTCGTCGGCAATATCCCCACGGATAAAAAAGCCGTCACAAAGGCTTCGCTTCTTCTCGGTGTAGGCATAGGCGCAGTAATTTACGGCCTTTTGTGGCTGATTGAGCTGCTTTAAGGAGGTGCGGAAAATATGACTAAAAAGATTTTTGCAATAATTATTGCAGCTCTGATTTGTGTTTCGTTCGTATTCTCTGCATCTGCTTACACTCAGCAGTATGTGATAGATTATGCCGATAAGCTCTCTTCGAGTGAAATTGAAGAACTTGATTTGTTTGCCGAAAAGCTCGAAACTGATTACGGCATTACCGTGCTTTTCTGCATAACCGAAGGTACCGGCGATGTAACTGTTGATGAATTTGCTGCTCAAACCTATGGCGATTACACCGATAACGAAAACGGTATAATAATCGTTCACGACGATTGGAACAAAGAATATTCAACATTTGCTTGGGGCAATGCAGAAGAAATTCTGACAGATGCCGCTGTTGGCAGTATGATTAATGCGTATGACAGCAACGACAGCTATTACGGCGGAATATATGCTTGCTATGAGCTGGCGGAAGAATATCTTGAAAACGGCTATTCAGGCGGATATGTTTATGACGACGAGCCTTTGAATAACGGTACCGATACAATAGGTGCAAGCGAAGAAAAAGACGGTGTTTCAATTATCTGGCTGCCTGTTTCGCTCGGAATCGGTTTGCTTATCGGTTTTCTTATCATTAACGGCATTGCCTCAAAAAACAAGTCGGTAAAAATGCAGGAGAATGCAACTGTTTATACCAGGCCCGGCAGTATGGTTATAACAGGAAGTGCGGACAATTTCCTGTATAATAACGTTGAGCGCAGAGAAAAGCCGAAGCAGACTGAAAGCAAAAATAATTAGGTTTGGAGGAAATTATATGGATTTTATCGGCAAATGGAAATTTCACTCAATAGGCGTATTCAATGATAATGACGAACTTGTTTATTTAACGGCAGAGGAGTATCTTGCTTCACCTATGCTTTACATAGATGAAACTGACAAGGATGCCGTTGATGAAGAAATGAAGGAACGCAAAAAGACTATCGGTATGCAGATTAAAATATGCGATGACGGCAAAATGTATATGCTTATGCCCCTGCCGGAAGGAGTGACTCAGGCTGAGGTTGACGAAGCGGTTGCGGCAGGATATTTCACTCTTGTTGACGGTATGATTACCGATTCACCAATGCAGTGGGAACTGCGTGACGGTGAGCTTTGGTATGATACAGGAATTACAGGTGAAATTTTTGACGAAGAAGCACAGACTTGGGTAAAGGCACTTGACGAAAGCGGATATTTTACCTTTATGAATTACAGATTTATCAAAGAATAGGAGGTATTACAAATGGGACTTTTTGATTCGCTTAAAAGACAGGCAGAATCCGCACTTAAAAGAGAGGTTTCGCAGGGCATTAACAAAGCAGTGAACAATGCCGTGCAGTCAGTAGGCAAGGGCAGAAACCACACCGAAACCTTTACCTTTGCTTCACTTCCGACAAATGTTGCAGAGCTTCAGGCTTTGCCCGAAGCAAGCCTTGACTCCGCCTTCAAAACGACGGCGCTCACCCTTGCGGCTCTGTGCCATTACGAGCACAACCCCGACGCAACAATTGAAATGCTCAACTTCTTAAAAGGACCCGGCGAAGTCAGCGGCTTTGAAAAGCAGTTTATCAAAGAGCATCTCGGCTCGGAAGGCTATAAGGCTCGCTCATATTTTGAAGGTGCAACTCCGCAGAACAGCTATAAGCCCAACGTGCCCTATAAAATTACCGTTATTGAAAATCCTTATTCCTTTGATAATGCCGATTGGGCAACGCTTTATGTTCAGAGCGGCGGTGCAGATAACCCCAGACCTGTGAAGCTTCGCAGAAAGCCCTCAACAGGCCAGTGGTTCCTTGTCGAAATCCAGTGCCTTGAGGATATCCGTGTGCCCGTAGAGGAAGACCCCTGGGCATAAATAAAATAAAGGAGATATTACTATGAAAAAATTACTTGCAGTTCTTCTCGCGCTTGCAATGTTGTTTTCCTTTGCCGCCTGCGGTGATGATTCTCCCGAAAAGCCCGATAACACAAAACAGCCGTCTGCCAATTCCGATGCAGCCATTGAAGCATCGCTCTTTACCGTTGATTTTGGCGGCGACTGGATAAACATTGAAGATGACTTCAAGAATGAAGAAAAATACGCTAAAGCTGTTCTTCAGATTCTCGACCCGGAGGACAATGAGTATTACTTAGTTGAGGCAACAATCAGCGTTGAGATTGACGAGCCATACGATTTCCGTGAGGACCTTGTATATTACGGCTTTAATCAGTATGAATACAAGGAAAACAATGCTTATGAAACCGTAAAAGTCGGCGGCGTTGACCTGCTTAAGTATGACGACGGCGATGACACACTCGTTTACTTCAACCGTGTTGAAAACGCAAACGCATCGGTTTATGTCAAGTTTGACGCAACCGATTTGGGCGACAGCCGCATCCAGGCACTCCTTGACGGTATAAACTTCAAACTTGAGGATATCGGAAACGAAGACGGCCCTTGGGAGTGGGAAGGCGAAAAGTTTTCAGCAGATGCCGCAAGCGTAAATGCGGGTTCGTTTACAGTTGCATCGACATTCGTTCCTTTTGAAGCACCCGTTACAACCTTTGAAACCTTTGACCATTCCATTACCGCAATCGGCGACAGAGTATATGTGCTTGTTGACGGCGAGCTCAGCGAATGTCACTATGACGGTACAACTCTTGCCTTTGTTAACAAAATCGAGCTTCCCGAAGACGATTATGACAGAATTGAAGCAACGGCCGACGGCACACTCTGGGTCAGCGGATCTATGAATGATATTCTTTGCATCAAGGGTGGCAAAACAGTTGCAACATACGAAGACATTGACAATCTTGCAATTCATCCGTCAGGTGCCTGGGGCGTTAACTTCTTTACTTCCAACGAATGTGAGATCGTTACATTTAGCGGCAGTACATACTCTTCAACTCCCGTAACCTTCAAAGAAGCGGATACAATAATGCAGCTTTGTGTTGATGAGAACAATATCTACGTCTGCGCAAATGCAGCAGACGACAGCGGACACAAGGTGTTTATTTACAACAAAGACGGTGTTCTTCAGAAAACTCTCTGCGATGCTGAAGGTGAGGGACTTGGCAGCGTAACCTTTGTTACACAGACATCAAACGGCTACATTGCCTTTGACGGCAATATGAGAGATGTTCTTCTTTGGGATAACAGCGGTGCGTTCATTGCAGAAATTTCAGACGGCGACCTGTTCAGCACAAATTATCCGTGGTTCTGCGATTCGGCAGTTCTTGATGACGGAAGCGTTATTACAATTATGACAGATGAGCGTGAAGACCGATCAGCAACAGAGGTTGTTGCGTTCATTGTCAAAGGATTCTGATATTAATGGGTAAGTTAAAAAGAATTATCGGCATATTGCTGGTTTTGTGTTTTTTGGTTGCTTTTACCTCCTGCGGAGAAGATTCTCCGCAGGGGGATATACCTAATGAAACAACACAGACTGCCGAAAATGAAAAAAGCGAAGAAACAACCGTTCTTTCACTCAACAAGGAATATATTTCTCATTATGAATGGTATGAGGATCATCCGACTATGCTTGTAAGAAGCGAATATACGGATGTTACCCTTGATAGATCAATGGAGAAAAAATATCCGCTTCTTGCCAAAGCCCTCACGGAAACCTCCGTGATGAGAAAAAGAGCAATGGAAGAAGAAAAGGATAATTTCATCGTTACTGCTACCGAAGAATTTTTGAATGACAGCGAAGCCTTTTCAACCTATGTTTCGACTCTTGATGTTCAGGTGCGCCGTGCTGATAGTGTTGCAGTCAGTATTGTTGAAGATTACAATTCGGAAACTGACAGAGCATTCAACTGCCTGAATTATGACACAGAAAGCGGAAAACTGCTTGCTCTTTCCGATGTAGTAACGGATATTGCAAGGCTCCCTGCAATCGTTGAAAAAGAAGTAACAAGCCGTGTTTTTCAAGGCGAATCCGATGTTGAAACAGCAATTCCCGATTATTTCAAAAACACTCCGGAGGAAGATGTAACGTGGGCGCTTGAATATAACGGCATAACATTTTATTTCGAGCCGGGTGCTGTTGCTCCCACAAATTTCGGCATTCAGACAGCAACGGTGACCTTTGCGGAATATCCCGATTTGTTCAAAGAAAAATATACTGCCGTGCCCGATGCATATGTTGTAAGCCTGCCCTTATCGTTACCGTTCTTTACCGACATCACGGGTGACAAGCGTGCAGATGAGCTCACCGTTTCGGGCAACTACGACCCCGATGGCAGATATTATTACACGCTCGCTTTTTCTTCCGAAAGCTCAAATTATGAGGTGGATTGGTTTTCCTATGACCTGAATCCGTATTATGTAAAAACTGCAGACGGTGACAGCTTCCTCTATGTGTTCAGCGAGGAAAGCGAAGAGGAAGACCGACAGATGATTCTATGCGTATTCAGCCTCAAAAACGGTGAAATCAAACAGATAAGCGAAACGGACACGGATATGCTTTACAAAGGGAACAATGTGTTTACCTTACCTACAGACCCGGATATGCTCATTTCAGTTGTCAAAAATTAGTAACCTCAAAACATAAACAGGTGCAACAGGAGTTAATCCCCGTTGCACCTGTTTGTATTAAAGAAGTTGAATTCGGCTGATTTTAAATAAAATACCTCTTGCTAGAAAAAGGTGTTTTGGCGCGCTGGAAGGGACTCGATTCGCGCCGCCGCTACGGCGGCTTGGTCGCTCGCGGTCACAACAGTCCACCGGACTGTTGCTCTGTACCGCTCGTCCTTCGAGTCCCTCAATCACACAAAAAAATAAATGCCGCAACCTGACGGTTACAGCATTTATTTGGCGCGCTGGAAGGGACTCGAACCCCTGACCTTTTGGTTCGTAGCCAAACACTGTCGCCAAATTGCTTACATTAAAATCCCAAAAAGCGTTGATACACCTTGGTTTTTTGTACTTTTATTATATCACAAAAGCACACAAGAATCAAGGAAAAGTCAGATCTTTTTTGAGAATTTGTGTGCTTTTTGTGTGCCTGAAATCAGAGGTCAAAACCGTTGATATGTAGCCATTTGCGGCAGGTCATAAAACAAAAAAAGAAAAGGGTTGTGTGCTTTTGTGACCTTTTGGCGCAGAAAGTGCGGCGGTGATGAAAATTAGGAACAAAAAACGCTGTGATTTTGATTTGCAGTATTCTGAAATACAGAAGAAACACAATGAAATACAGTTGATTTCGGCTGAAAGCAACTGAAATCAAGCGAAACACAGTTGAATTCAAGTGAATTTCAGAAGAATTCAAATGAAATTCATTGAAATTTGACCGTTTTTTATCAAAAATTAGAAGATTTCATTTGTTTTCAAGTGTATTCCTATTGAATTTAAAAGAAATCAGAGAATTTTGGATAAATTTCGATAGATTTATTATAATATCAAGAATTTTCCATTTATTTTGGCAAAACACTTGACAATATATATATATATATATATATATAATGGATTGTGCGAATTACAGCCGATTTCGGCGTAATTACGCACATTTTTATTTTATTTGGAGGTAAAACGATGAGAATCACAATCGACACAGAAAAAGGAAGAATCATTCTTCCGAAAAACTTTTTCGTTCAGCTTGACAAGATGAACAAAATCCTTGCAGAGGCAGGCTCAGATAAGAAATGGACAGCAGAAGATTATGTAAAAGAGCAGTTTGAAAAAGCTATGAAAGAAACTATGCTCCGTCCGGAAGATATTTGATTATGGCACGTGTTAAAAAAGTAACAGAAAAAGAGAAAAAACGAATGTGGCAACTGTATCAAGATTTGCAATGCTATAAAGCAGTTGCAAAGAAAATGCGCCGCAGCCCTGATACAGTTTCAAGACACGTTCAAGCATACGAAGCAGCAATCCGTGCGGCAGGATATGTTATGAATGCTAAAGAATGAACACGTTTTGTTTCTGTAGTTGACCTCACCTTGTGTGAGGTCAATTTAGAAAAGGAGTGAAATTAAGATGTCAATATTTGACCATATGGATAATCCCGTTGTTATTATAGGTATTATTGTTTTAATAGGTGCAGTAATTTATTTAATATATCATATTTATACCGATATTTCATCCTCTAATGCTGCCGAAAAGTACAAAAAAGGAATTGAATATAATTGGTATGAAGTGAAGCCTGAATATGATAGATTATATAACGAATATCGTAAAAATGAAAAAGCAGAAATTAATCGTTATATAAAAGATTATTTTACGGAGGAAACAGCTTACGCGATTATAGATTTCTCCGAAGTTAAAATATATATGGGCTTATCAAAAAACAAGAATGAACTTGTATTTGTTAGTGTTACATCTTCTATTGAACATTTTTTGAATGATTTCACTAAAGAGATTCATAAACCGCAGCCTCATAAGATAGAAGAAGTTAATAGCGAAAGTATAGATAATATTTTATATTTCAAATACGATGAAAACACTTCGTATACCACTTCGGTCAGCGGTGGCGGAGCAAATTTTGAAGGTGCGGTAAAAGGTGCTGTTCTTGCAGGTGCTACGGGTGCTATAATCGGTGGCGGTGCGCGACCGATTACTAGTAAAACAGAGAAGCACACCGAAAAAGCATTTGTTATAAAGTATACAGACGGAAAAGAAGAAAAAATAGATTATTATCCGGAAAAGTATTATGAAGCATATATGAAAGTAATACCTAAAAAAGAGTATTCATATGTCGCTATGAAATCGGCAAAAGCAGTGTCAAACAAAGCGTCAAAAATAAATGTCAAGAAGAATGACAAAAAGGAGCTTGACGATTTGGTAAAGTTGAAAGAACTGCTTGATAAAGGCATAATCACACAAGAAGAATTTGACGCAAAGAAAAAACAGATATTAGACTTATAATCCGCTCAACCTCACAAATGTGTGAGGTCAATTTGTAAAAGGAGTGTATAGAATGGCACTTATAAAATGTCCCGAATGCGGCAAAGAAGTTTCAGACAAAGCACAGTCTTGTATTAACTGCGGTTATCCGATTGCAGAAATTAATCCTGCAGGCTCGGTTTCTATTCTTATGACAGGTACTGGAAGTATCCCATTTCAAATGTATGTATTAGATATGGAAACAGGAAAGGAACTTTGGACAGGCAAATGTGGTGAGGTTGCAAGGTTTGATATTGATAAAGAAACAGAGATTGCTATTGTTGATTCAACGAGCAAAAAGAAGCCCGAAAAATACGGTACAAAAGCCATTGTTCGTGGTGGCAGAAAATATGAATATAAAACCGTTCCAAATTTGTTTTCGTTTAAACTTGTAATCACCGAAATTGATGTAATTGATTCAGGCAAATAATATCTTAAATAAATTAAATGTTTCGACCTCACCTTGTGTGAGGTCATTTTTTATGCAATCAAAATTCAACACTTCTGAAAATTAGAAAAAAGGTTAAAATTCAGTTATAATTATTATAGAAAAGAAAAACAAATGAAACTCTTTTCAGGCTAAATTTTCAAATCTTCCGAAAAGTCAGAAAATTTGCGGTATTTTTGCTTGACCCGAAATTTGTGTTTTCCCCCTACTAAATGTATACATATATGTAAAAATAAAATTAATTTTATATGTACATATAGGGCGTTTTTTACGGTTTGCCGCTCAATGTTTCTGATATTCGGAAGAAATCACAAGTAAAAGGAGAATATCGAAATATGAGTGTTCCGAATTAGAAAATTGTTCAGATTTCACCGAGGACAAAACGAAACAGTCAAAACCTATTTGCAACAATGAATTTGATTGCATTACAACAGGCAATGAAGGATTTGAAAGGTTCATCTTTCAAACTGTGGACTTATTTCAACAAAAATCAAGATAACTACAGATTTGATTTAAGTCAGCGTGCGTGTGCCGAATGGGGCATAAAAAAGGACAGTTATTATAAAGCGGTAAAGGATTTAATTGAAAAGCGGTATTTAGTACCGCTCTCACAAGAAAGTAACATTTTCTGTTTTTACGAACTGCCGCTTTCTGAAAATCAGCAAAACTTTTCTCCAAAACAGAATAACGCTTCTGAAATTCAGTTTGTTATTTCTGAAACTGCAAGGAGAAATAATACAGATAATACAATAATAAAACAGAATAAGACAAAGGGGGTGAAAGGCAAAAATGAATATCCCCCACAACACGAAATAATAAGCGATTTATACTGCTTTTGGAAATACGGTATGGATAAATACAGTATTGAAGAAAGAAATGAATTATACGAACTGTTAGAAAAAGAAAAACTAACAGAGAGCGAAAGGAGGAAACTAAATGGATTATACACCCATTATCTTAAATAATGAAAACAAATCATCAACTGCCGCAGAGTGAACGAATGCGGCGATATAGAGTTTCACGGATATATGGCACATTTCTTTCAAGAATTAGGAGATTATCTTGAAGAAGTTGATTATATTATGGAAATGATAAAAATGTACATAGAAAAGGAATACTGCGGCGATAAGGAACGGTTTGTGAAAGATATTTCACATTGTAGTGATTATTATTATCTTACAAGCTTTTTTAGAAAGATATTTGATATTAAAGGTTCGTGAAACTTTGTTTCGTGGTATATAGCAAATTATAAACGGCGGTTTTCTGTTTTTCCGAAACCGCCCCCGATAAGGAGTGTGAAAAATGGGCATTAACTATGCAGGCACAAACAATCCACCGAATGCAACATATACAAAAGACGGTCACGGCGGCAGAGCCGAAGAACACAGAGCAGAAATACGAAAAATCGCCGTTGAGGTAATAAATGAATATGTGCCGCAGATTGCCGCAGAGATTTACAACAATGCTTTGTAGCGGCTTTTAGGTGCGATTCAATATGATGTTGAAAGCGTTGTTTCCGTTGCTATTGACGGAATAGGCGAAATATTCAACGGTCACAAGGTGAAGAAAATCATTTCTGACCGAATAATGCAGGAAATGAAAGCACGATTGACTGATATTCAAATAACTATAAAATAAATTATGGGAGAGCGTTGACCGCTCTCCCTTTTCTGTTTTATAAGCCGAATGCTTGACCGAATTTCTCTGTTGCGTTCTTCATATTCTGCAAATCAGAACGCACATAGAAGTTTAATGTTGTGCTTGCATCCGTATGTCCCAAAATGTCTTGTACGCTTTTTATATCTGCGCCGTTGCTCAATAACAGAGTGGCGCAGGAGTGCCGCAAATCGTGCGGCGAAAGGTCAGGCAGATTGTTTGACTTCATAAACCGTTTTACTCTGCGAGTGACTGAATTAGGGTCACGAGGTTTTGTGTTGTCTGTAATGCTTGGGAAAAGAAAGTCTTTTGCTTTGAAATTCCGCTCATTATTGGATTGATATTCTTTCAACAATGCTTGAACTTTCGGAATAAGCGGAATTGTTCTGAAACTGCACTCTGTTTTCGGTGTATCAATCAATGCGCCGTTTTTTGCTGTGTGAACAACATTTCTTTTTATCTCTATTGTTGAGTTGCTAAAATTAACATCTTGCCATTGCAGACCCAGCAATTCACCACGGCGGATTCCCGTTGTTATCATCAGATAAAGCATACATTTGAATTCAAGAGGACAGTTTTCAACAACGGCGAAAAAGTGTTCTGCTTGCTCTTTTGTCAATGCGTCAACTTTCTTTTTCGGGAGTTTGGGACAATCAACCTTTTCTATCGGATTGGAAGTGATAAAATCTTGTTTTGCGGCGAACGAAAACACAGTATATAAGTAGCGGTATATATGCCGTATCGTTTTAGGCGAAAGTGGTGTGCCTTTGTGTGACTTTTCGTTTGTTCGTAAGTGATTGAGAAACAGTTGAATATCGTGTGCCGTTATAGTCTGAATTACTCTGTCTTTGAAATAGTTATCAGCAAATTTGCTGATGTTATTATAGAAATCAATGGTTGTTCGTTTGTGTTCTCCGTCATTAATCGCAAGAGGAAACCAAAATCCGTGGACAAACTCTGTAAAAGGTATTCTGCCCTCATTTATAAGCCTTTCACGTTTTTTCTGTGGCTCTAAAACTTCTTTTTCGTATTGCTCTTTGATTTGTGTTTCCCATTCTGCGGCGGCTTTCTCTGCCGCTTTTAATGCTTTTGCAGGGGTTAAATCGTCAGGCGCAAACCAAGTTGTGTATTGATTGATTTGCTTTCCGATTTCGTTTCTTCCGAGATAGGCACGGAATTTGAATGAAACTGTTTTGCCGTTTTTCTTGTTTTCAATTACTGTTGCCATAAAAATAAATCCTTTCCGTGCATTAACGCTTCGGATTGGATTTTTTAACGATTCTGTGTGCTTTTTTGTGTGCTTTTTTTCAAAAATCATTCTTGCACAAAAAACAAAAATCGCTGAAACCCTTGGGATTTCAACGATTTTCATTGGCGCGCTGGAAGGGACTCGAACCCCTGACCTTTTGGTTCGTAGCCAAACACTCTATCCAGCTGAGCTACCAGCGCAAAGGTGCGGTTTTTTGACCGCTCAAGTATATTATCACATTTGTTTTGAAATTGCAAGTGTTTTTTTACTAATTTTAAAATAATTTTTATAAAAAGTGATATTGTTTTCCAAAAAGTATTGAATTAACCGATTAATTGATTTATGATTATAAAAAACAACTGATGTGAAAGGTGTTAAATTATGTTAGAGTATCTGGGTTTTGAAATGCCGATGCTGATGCTTGCTCTCTCGGCTGCATTCACATTCGGTGCAGTAATTCTTTTGCTCAAGCTTTTCAAGAGCAAGCTTCCCGTTGACGGCGGGCGTGACTTTGCATTTAACGGCAAACTTTCAAAGGGCAAACAACGAGGCGCCGGTATTATATTCATCTGCGTATTCATTCTCGCTTCGCTTCTCTTTATAAAGCCTTCAGTCGAGCTTGGTATGTACTATGCGGTGATATTTCTCGGTATGCTTTCGGGTTATCTTGACGACGCATCAAAGGTGCCGTGGGGCGAATACAAAAAGGGTGCTATTGACCTTGTGATATGCTTGCTGACATCGGGGGCATTTGTATGGGCAAATCCCGAGCTTCTTTACCTTTTCGGCTTCAAGCTTCACTGGGGAATCTTCCTTGCAATATCAACCGTATTCCTCTGGATGATGATAAATGCAACAAACTGCTCTGACGGTATTGACGGCTTCTGCGGCTCACTTTCAGTCAACTCTACAATATTCATTGCAACCGCTTGTGCGGCACTCGGTATGAGCAGTGAAATCACACGCTTAAGCGTAGTAATGATTTTTGCAATAATCGCTTACCTTTGGTATAACGCAGAGCCGAGCACAATGATGATGGGCGACGCAGGCTCACGTGCAATCGGTCTCTTCCTCGGTATACTTATTCTCAAGTCCGGAAACATACTTCTTGCTGTTCCTTTCTGTTTCATTCTTCTGCTTGACGGTCTTATCGGTATATTCAAGGTTTCCGTTACAAGATTCCTTAAAATCAAAATTCTCAAGAATATCCGTACACCGCTTCACGACCATTTCAGGAAGAACAAAGGCTGGTCAAACAGCCAGACTATATACCGCCTCAATATTATTCAGGCTCTTATTTCATTTTGCACACTTATGGTGCTGAAAACACTTAACTAAATAAAAAAACCGCACAGGAGAATGAACAAATCTCCTGTGCGGTTTTTTACCGTGAGACATATATTTTTTTAAACATTAAATTCAACGGATATATATTCTTGATCAACTTGTTTTAAAAGTCTGTAATTACCGGAAGACAATTCTCCGTATAACCATTCCCAATCAACTTTAAATTCAATTTCTCCTTTTTCATTCGGAAGATACCCTGAACCATCAAAGGCATAATTACTTGTGATCGGTTTTATCTCATACCATTTTCCAAATGTTTCTTTTTCTATTATATACAGTTCACCATATACGTGAGCTTCGGTATTTGTATCTTTTATTGTGACGGTGGCTCCTGTTGGTGATATATCGTCAATACTTATACTGACATTTTCCATTTCACTCGGTTGATATACAGATTCTTTTGAACAACCTGTAAGCAGACCCGATATACAAAGCAATACCGAAAATAATACAGTTAACTTTTTCATAAAATGCTCCTTTTTATTTTATTATATCATATAGTTTTCGCTTTTTCAATGGGGCCGCTTTTTGAACATTTGACACAGCGGGCACAATAATATATAATAAACTTATATATGTGCAAAAAGGTGATTCGTTTATGAAAATGAAAGTTTCAAATTACATCTCAGCCTTCCTTGTTGAACACGGTATAGACACAATGTTTACTGTTACCGGCGGCGGTGCAATGCACCTCAACGACGCTTTCGGTCATCAGGAAGGGCTGAAATGCTGCTATAACCATCACGAGCAGGCTTGTGCCATTGCGGCTGAAGCGTACGCAAGGCTTCACAATCGCATTGCCGCAGTATGCGTTACGACGGGCCCCGGCGGTACAAACGCTATTACGGGCGTTGTAGGCGGCTGGCTTGACTCGATACCGATGCTCATAATCTCCGGTCAGGTACGCTATGACACCACTGCAAGAGGCAGCGGACTTAATCTGCGTGCAATGGGTGACCAGGAGTTTGACATTACAAAAGCCGTTGACTGTATGACAAAATACAGCGAAATGGTAATTGACCCGAAGAGAATAAGATACTGCCTCGAAAAAGCACTGAAGCTTGCACAAAGCGGAAGACCGGGTCCATGCTGGCTTGATATACCGATGAATGTGCAGGGTGCATACATTGAAACAGATGAACTTGTCGGCTATAACGGCGAAGATGATGAAGCTCTTCCTCCCGCTGTAAGTGATGAAACGGCAGATATGGTGCTTGACCTCATTGCCGCAAGCAAAAGACCCGTATTTAATGTTGGTAACGGTATTCGTATCGCAGGAGCACACGAAGTATTTTACCGTGTTGCAACTAAGCTTAATATTCCTGTCGTTACAGGCTGGAACAGCATTGACTGTATTGAGGATGATAACGACCTTTATGTCGGCAGAGCAGGCATCATGGGTGACCGCCCCGGCAACTTCGCCGTACAGAACAGTGACTTGCTTCTGAGTGTCGGCAGCAGGCTGAGCATACGTCAGGTAGGCTACAACTACCAGACCTGGGCAAGAGCCGCAAAAAAGATTGTTGTAGACATTGACAGCGAAGAGCTTAAAAAGCAGAACGTAAACGCTGACTGTCCGATATGGGCAGACGCAAAGGATTTCCTTGAGGCACTCGAGAGAAGAATTGATGCAAGGGGCTTCAGCTTTGCAAAATCAGAGTGGCATGATTACTGCACGGATTGGAAGATAAAGTACCCCGTTGTAATGCCTAAGCATTACGAGGAGGAGCAGGCTAACGTATACGCTTTCATTAAAGAGCTTAGCAGTAAGCTTGGTGAAGGTGCAGTAACTGTAGTAGGCAACGGTTCCGCTTGCGTTGTAGGCAGCCATGCTTATGTAATCAAAAAAGGACAGAGGTTTATAATAAACTCCGCTATTGCTTCAATGGGTTACGACCTGCCTGCCGCAATCGGCACAGCGGCGGCAATTGCTCCTGACGATGTTATACTCATTACAGGTGACGGCAGTATACAGATGAATCTGCAGGAGATACAGACGATACTTCAGAATAAAATGCCGATCAAGACCTTTATGATCAATAATGACGGTTATCATTCGATACGTCAGTCGCAGATGAATTTCTTTGGCGAGCCTCTTGTAGGTGTCGGCCCCGAAAGCGGCGACCTGAGCTTCCCGGATATGTCAAAGCTTATACCTGCATACGGTATGAAATATTACCGCTGTGATAAGAATAAAGAGCTCGACAAGGTTATTGATGAGGTGCTCGCACAGGAAGGTCCTGTATTCTGTGAAATCGTAGTAAGTCCGGAGCAGAAATTCGAGCCGAAATCATCGTCAAAGCGACTTGACGACGGCACAATAGTTTCCGCTCCGCTTGAAGACCTTGCACCGTTCCTGCCAAGAGAAGAGCTTGAAAAAAATATGTTGATACCGCTTGTGTAATAATTACAGCGGCTTGCAATGGTGAAGACCAACGCAAGCCGCTGTTTTTTGATGTGTAAGAAGATATAGGGCAGGGAATCGATAGATTGACTTTAAATTAAATACTATCTTTATGAAATTTTGCTTAGCTTATTGATGAGTGAGTTGTTTCGCGTAGCTGAGATATTGTTGAGGAATATTACGTCATCAATGCCGTTTGATTCGACAAACTCTGAGATATTGCCTTCCCAGTAGCGGTAGTCAATAACGTGTATCTCACCGTAATTTTCGGTGAGGAACGGCACCATTGCATTGCCGAAAGATTCTTTGATAACGACGCAGGATGAGCCGTCGATTACAGCAGGGTTGACTATATGGGCATAGGGGTTATCGCCGCCGATGAAGGCATTGTACTTTGAACCTCTGCTCCAGCCCGAAACATCAGCAATAACGCTCCATTTGACCTCGTTACCCTTGCGGTCGGTATAAGTGAGCTTCACATCACCCTTGGGTGCATAAGCGTAAAGCGTATCGGGGTTTTTCTCGAGTGCGGGGTTTTTATCGGAATCGTTATAAAACGCACCGACAAAATTGTCAAACTTCATTTCATTGAAATCTGTCAGCGCAGCAGTTTTTATTCCTGCCGACTTGGTGTATTCGCAGTATGCATAGTATGCACCGAGTGCTGTCCAGTGGTGGTCGGTGCGAAAGTAGACATACTCGTCTTTGTGAGCATAAATCGCATCAAATGTTTTCACCTTATAAGCATTAGGTGAGATAACGGAATAAATATAATCTATGGCTTTTTTCTGGTCGCTTGTGTTGATTCCTTTGCGCACAGAGGGGGCAAGGGTTATGTCGGTGCTTGTAGGTACGACGATATCGAAAACTCTTGCTTTACCGTTGAGCTTGTCGGCTGTGCGGCTTATTGCCAGAGCGTATTTGTCGGCAATTGTGCGTACGAAGCTGTAGTATTCGTATGCAGAGTCGTCAACTATAAGTACGGTGTTGAGCTTTTGTACAAGCTCGTCATCAACAGGCTCTTCCTCGGGCAATGTAGTGTCGGGCTCATCATACGGCAGAGTGGCAGGCGGGGTGTTTTCGTCAACCGGCGGAATGTCATCCGATATATTATCGGAAAAGCCGCTGATACTGTCGCCTATGCCGTAAAAGGATTTTATTTTTGCGTTGGCATTGATGAACATCTCACGCCACGGGAAGGTATCGGCATACCATGTGCTTATTTTGTTGAAATAGCTGCCGTCAGCAAGTGAAGCAAAGCTGAACTCGGGGAATTTGGTGAGCTCACGCTTCTCTGCTTCGGAATAGGTAGGCCTGAGCGGCAGATAAAGTGCGACAGCTGCACCTGCAAACAGAATGATAAAAAAGCTTATTATGACAGCTTTTGCACCTTTGAATTTTGTTTTTTTTGTTTCTTTCATCATTTATCCTCTTATCAGAACTGGAAATAAAGGAACGGATTATAGCTGTTGCCTACAAGAGCGGTAGTTGAGAGCAGGAGCATTGTGCAAGGATATACCGCACCGCACACTGTGCTCAAGCCTGCGGCAAAGCCGCCTTTTGCATAAAAGCTTTTGAGCAGACCTTTGATGAACTTTGCAACAGGAAGGCAAGCGATAACAGCGACTGCAATTAAGAATATATTACTCTTGAACATTATATTCGCTTCGTAACTGGTAAATGAGTTTGCGTTGGCACAGAGCATACCGCGGAGCACGGTAAGCATAAGAGGCATACTCTCAAACTTGAAGAGCACCCAACCGAAAAAGACAACCGCAAGAGTATATAGACGTGAGAATATCGAGGGTATTTTATCAAGAAGCTTGCCGAGAAAAAGCTTTTCTATAGCGATAAAAATAAAGTAGTAAAGACCCCAAAGGACATAATTCCAGCTTGCGCCGTGCCAGAAGCCGGTGAGAAGCCAGGTTACCAAAAGATTAAACACGGTACGGAAGCTGCCCTTGCGGTTGCCGCCGAGCGGAATGTATACATAATCTCGGAAGAAGGAGCCGAGAGAAATATGCCACCTTCGCCAGAATTCGCTTATCGAACGCGAGCAATAGGGATAATTGAAATTCTCTTTATAATGAAAGCCTGTCATACGACCCATACCTATTGCCATATCGGAGTATGCAGAAAAGTCGAGATATATCTGCAGGGCGTAGAAGAGCATACCGAGCCACAGTGCAGATGCGGGACGTGAGGAAAGAATCTGAATGTTTTGATTCAGAAGAGAAGGGTCGGTTGCTGTTGAATCGCTGAGCAGGAGCATATCTGCCATTGCACCGCAGCTGTTTGCAAGCAGCGATTTCTTGGCGAGACCTGCGGCAAAGCGTATTATACCCTCAGCCATATCTGAGGCGTTTACATTGCGGCAGGATATTTCACGTGCGATATCACGGTATCTGACGATAGGACCTGCAACACATTGATGAAACAGACTGGCGTAGAGCAGGACATTAAAGAAATTGCGTTCAGCCTCAACTTCACCTCTGTAGACATCAACTACATAGGTCAGAAGCTGGAATGTATAGAAAGAAATGCCGATAGGCAGAATTATTCCGGTTATGACTGACGGATGACCTGTGACCGCCTGAAGATTTTCTTGAAAAAAAGTGCCGTATTTGAATACACCGAGCAGACCGAGGTCAACAACGCAGGCGGCGATAACAGCAAGCTTAGAGGTAAGGCTGCCGCGGTGTTTGCCTGCAATAAGTGACAGCAACCAGTCAGCAAGACTCATCGCAACGAGCAGCAGTACATATTTAGGCTCGCCCCAAGCATAGAACACAAGTGAAAACACCAGCATTATTACATTTCTTACCGGCGTGCTCTTTGTACAGTAATAAACGCAAAGATTGAGCGGCAAGAAAAAGAACACGAAAAACAAACTTGAAAAAACCATTTCTTCTCTTTTACTCCAACATAATTTTTAACGGATATAATAATAATATAAAAAAGGGCAAAGTTCAAGCAAAATAACAAAGCTGTAACCAACCTGTCATTATTTTGTAAACTCTGCCCTTATATTAGGTTATGTAAATATTTACATTATTTCTGAGGAACCAGTTTCTGCTCGGGAATATTGTTCTGAAGGAACTGAGGATAGTCGGGGTTTGAGTGAACATTAAGCATCTCGGGGCTTTCGTCGTTCTCGAAGAACCAGCGGTAGAGTGCTGCGTGGCCGTCGTGTGTTGTGCAGTGAACCATATCCTTGGCAAACCATGTGTTATCGGGAAGAGCACAGGTTGAAGCATCGATATGGTTGTCGGGGGAAATGTGGTTGTGGCCATCACTTACTTTCTGACTGTAACCGTCACCAAGGCTTTCGCCGAGAGGAGCAACCGTTGCACCGACCGAAGCGTACTTGAGGTCAACGGTACCGTCTGAATCATTGTGCCATGTAGGAACAAGAGGCGTACGCTGAACGCCCCAGGCGGCAAGGATCATAACGGGAACGCCGCTTTCGAGTACACCGTTAAGGATCTCGTCTGCCTTGCACTGAACCTCATAGTGATAGTAGTCTATTCTTGCTTCAAGCTCTGCGTTGGGATTGTCGCCAAGCATAAATGCTTTAGCGTCTTTATAATATTCATCCGGTACGAAAGACCAGATACCGCAGTTTGCTTTAAAAACAGGAATGAGAAGCTCATCGAAAACTCTGTCTGCACAGTTGTCAACAACACGGTTGACAACATCTATAAGCGTGCCGAGAATACCGCTGAACTTGAGTACGTTGATGATTACCATAAGGAAGTTGGCAAGACCTTCATCCATTATAAGCGGAAGAGCTGTTGCACCGTAGCGGTAGAGTGAATCCTGATTTATCTCAAGTCTGCCGCAGAAAAGGTCGCCTGCAACCGCTGTACCTGAGATGGGGCAATTCTGGAAGATGACGGACTTTATTTTTTCGCAGCCGAATTGCTCGAAATAAGCCATTGTCATAACGCCGCCCATTGATGAAGCGCGGAGCCTGACCTTGTCGTGACCTGTGAGCTCGCGGATATGGTCGATATACTTATCGAGATCCTTGGCGACTACGAGCGGATCGGCACGGAAATCGTAACCGAAGTAGTAGTTGTGCTCAAGGTTGTGTGTCGGATCAGTCGGAAGCTCTTCCTGAGTTGTGATATCCGCTGTGGAGTCGCCGTTTTCAGCGTTGGCAAGAGGGCCGAATACATCGTTTACGGCAGGGATGAGTGCATCTGTAAACGAATCATAATCTTTTGTGACAATAAGTGAAACGAGGGGAAGGAGAAGCTTTGCAACAAGCTTGACGTATGTAATTGCTTCGGGTCTGAAGACAACCTTTTCATCCTCTGTGCCGGCGTTCTGATAAAGCGTTGCACTGCCCAGCGCGGCGACGTAGATTATAGGCTCCTCACCGCACTGACAGCTTTCGGATGCAGCTGCAGTATGCAGCACTACAGAAAAGCTGAGCACCAGCACAAGGAGCAGGCTGACTGATGTTTTAAAGAATCTTCTCATGTTTTTCTCTCCTATCAGTATTTTTGTTCTATTGTAACATATAAAAAATACAAATTCAATAAACTAATGCTGTTTTATTGATAAAAACACTTTCTTTTATGTTTTGAAAAAATACTCTTGTAATATCGGGGATTTTATAGTAGAATGTATAATATCTATCCTAAACAAAGGAGTTGTCATAATGGATCCCATTAAAGTTGACTTTTCAGGCGGTGGCTCAAAAAAGGGCAAGTCAGTTGTTATTCCGCCCAATAAAGCAGGTCTGAAAATTGCAATCAACCTTATAGTTACAGCGATTGTTGCAGCTGTTGCTTACTACTTCTATCTCCCTGCCTTCAACTTCAAGGCTATTGAGATGTATATCTACTTCGGTATTATCATTGCTGCATACTGTGTAATCGCTTTCATTACATCAGGTGCGGTTATGTCACCCGAATACTCACCCTACGCACGTAAGCGTACAAGAATACCGCTTATTATAGGCCTTGCACTTGCTCTTGTAGTCGGTATAGGCTTTATAGTATCAAGTGTATTTTTTCGTGCGAACGACTACCACGAGATTATCAAACCTGAGACGATAGATTTCAGCGAAGATATCAAAGAAGCTGACTTTGCAAGCGTGCCCCTGCTCGATAAGGATTCGGCAGAGACACTTGCAACAAAAGCTCTTTCCGACCTTTTTGATGAAAACCTTGTTTCACAGTTTAACGTAAACTCCTGCGAAACACAGATCAATCTCAAAAGCAGACCCGTACGTGTAGCAACGCTCAAGTACAACGATATTATCAAATGGTTCACAAACCGCAAGGGCGGCCTTCCCGGCTACCTTGTTATTGATATGACAACACAGAAGGTTGACTATATAAAGGTAGACGGCGGTATCAAGTACTCTGATGCTGACCATTTCAACCAGCTTCTCAAGCGTCACCTTCGCTTTGAGTACCCCACAAAGCTTCTCGGTGACTCTGTTTTTGAGGTAGACGAAAAAGGTAACGCATACTGGGTATGCCCCATCTATGATAACACTATCGGTCTCTTCGGCGGACGTGATGTTATAGGTGCTATCCTTGTTAACCCCTCAACAGGCGAATGCGTTGACTACACAATCGACGAGATAAGAAATGACGAAACTCTCAACTGGCTTGACCGTGTATATGACCCTGACCTTCTTGTTGAGCAGTATGATTACTACGGTAAGTATGTAAACGGCTTCTGGAACTCGATTCTCGGTCAGAAGGACGTTGTTGTTACAACAGACGGCTATAACTATATAGCTCTCAACGATGACGTTTATATGTATACAGGCGTTACATCTATAACAACAGGCGATAATTCAATTACAGGCTTCACGCTTATCAACCAGCGTACAAAGGAAGCTAAGTTCTACCGAGTAAGCGGTGCGACAGAAAACGCTGCTCAGGAGGCTGCACAGGGTAAGGTGCAGCAGTACAACTATACGGCAACCTTCCCGCTGCTTCTCAATATCGGTAATGAGCCGACTTACTTTATGGCTCTTAAGGATAAGAGCAATATCGTTCAGCAGTACGCACTTGTTAACGTTAACCAGTTTACTACAATCGTTGCTACCGGTACATCAATTCAGAGCTGCCTTGAGAGCTACATCAAGCTCCTTGCAGATAACGACATCAAGACCGATATCGATGTTGACTCTGTTGTTGACCAGAATCAGCCCGACGATACTGTGAACGATGATGTAACGGTTACCGGCAAGATTACCGAAATACGTACAGCTGTTATCAACGGCGACAGCTGCTACTATCTCAAGCTTGACGGCTCAGCGGCATACTTTGCAGTTTACGCTTCGGATTTTGAAAACGTAGTAATTGCAAATAGCGGCGACACTGTTGAGATCACACATAAGGAGAGCACAGACGCCATAATTAAGGCTGACAGCTTTACTTTGAAATAATAATTGACAAGATAAGCCGCATCCTGACCGATGCGGCTTATTGTATAATCTGAAAATCAAAAAATGGAGAGAATCATGGAATTGATAGAAACGACTGAAAATTTACAAAGCGGTGTCGCGCAGGATGTATCGGCATTCAGCGAATGGCTTGCCGCTCTGCCCGAAAAAATCTATAACGCCATACCCGAAATAATTGCGGCTGTATGTATAATAGTAATCGGTTTTTTTATAAGCAAGCTTGCAGGTAAGCTGCTGATAAAGATAATGCAGAGAAACAATGTTGACGAATCAGTGCATCATTTTCTCAAAAGCATGCTTGTTGTGTCAATGCGTATTGTGTTTGTGCTGTTTGCGCTTTCAGAACTCGGTTTTGATATCAGCTCGTTTGCAGCAGCACTCGGTGCGGCAGGTATTACGGCAGGTCTCGGTCTGCAGGGTCTGATATCGCAGTTTGCAAGCGGTATCGAGATAATGTTCAACAAGCCTTTCCGTGCGGGCGATTTTATTGAGCTTGAAAGTGTTTCGGGCAAGGTTGAAGAAATACACTTTATGAACACAACCTTGCTGACGGTTGACAACAAAAGAATTGTCGTGCCTAATTCGCACATTACTTCAAACAACCTTATAAACTATACTGCGCAGAAACAGCGCAGAATAGATTTTAAATTCAGCATCGGTTACAACGATGATATATCGCTTGCAAAAGAGGTAATAAGAAAGGCTGTAGAGGCTTGCCCTTATGTAATTGACGAGCCGAAGCCTGTAATTGCGGTAGGTGCACACGGCGAAAGCAGTGTTACCATAGATACTCTCGTATGGTGCAAAAGCGAAAACTATTGGGCTGCTTTTTATGATATGCAGGAGCGTGTGAAGCTCGATTTTGATAAAGCAGGTGTAAATATTCCGTACAATCAGCTTGATGTGCACATTACTCAGAGTTGAGTCTAAAAATTCAATTGACAACCCGGTTAATACAGTGGTAATATTTTTTAAAAATGGAGGTGTTTTTTATGGCAGATAAATTATATATACTCACCTACGAGCACGGCGGCTATGTGCTTTGGGGTGATTGGCTTAAACCCAGACTTAAGAATATCGGTGAGTGGCTTGAAAAATATCCGAAGCTTAGAATCGGACTTGACTACGAATCCTTTACATTTGACGAGTATACAAGATGTGACCCGGAAATTGTAGAAACAGTAGGGGATTTACTTAAGAAATATCCCGACAGAGTAGGCCTCGGTGCGACTACTTACGGTCAGCCGCTGGCTTTAACTGTTTCCGAAGAGTCGAATGCACGTCAGCTTTCATACGCTGTGCGTACAAATCTTCACTATTTCGGTATTACTCCGAATGTCTACAGTATTTCAGAGTTTGCCCTTCACAATCAGACTCCGCAGCTTATCAGTCAGTGCGGCTACGATGCGGCTCTTCTCCGCTCACACGTTATGGGCTATGGCTACCCGAAGAATTTTGACTCTGCATGGGGACTGTGGATCGGTAAGGACAAAACCGCAATTCCTGCCGTGCCTACATATCCCGAGCAGGGCAGAGGCTATAACTGTACAACTCTTGACAACTGGATTCTTTCCCGTTGGTCAGAGGGTGAGGCAGGCTATGAGCCTGAAGATTTTGAAGAGAAATTTAAAAAGTATAAGCCGCTTCTTGCTTCACGTTATGATGATGTCTGTCAGCCTATCGAAAAGCTGACAGAATATATTGAGTCTAAAGATAATTACGAATATGTATTGCTTGAGGATATTCCGAAGATTTACGGCGAGGCAACCGATGAGCTTGTCACAACGGATAATGATTTCCACGTTCAGATGCCCTGGGGCTACTGCGGTAACGAGATCTTTAACGGTGTGCGTGCAAGTGAAGTAAATGCTGTGCAGGCAGAAAAGCTCAACGCTTTCAGCGTAATTCTCGGCGGTGAATCACTCGAAAAGCAGAGTGAGGATGCCTGGAAATATGCTATGGCAGCACAGCATCACGATGTAACTATCTGCGGTCTGCTGGATCTTGCACGCCGTTTTATCCCTGAATCGCTCGAGCTTTCCGAGGGCGTTAAAGCGGATTCTCTTTCGTTTGCCGCTTCACGCTTTGCTGATAAAAACGGCGATTCACTTCTTGTCACAAATCTTCATTCTTTTGCTGTTGATGAGTGGGTTGAGGTTGAAAGTGATAAAAACTACAGCGTTTTTGACGGTGAAACCGAAATTAAGAGCGAATATATGTCGGGAAAGCTTCGCGTGAATGTAAAGCTTGACCCCTTTACTGTGAAACGCTATTCACTGCGCGAAGCTGTTGAGGCAGAAAAAGCTGATTTTGTATGGAATCCCGATAACGGTGAGCTTTCAACCCCAATATATACCGTAAAGCTCAACGAAAAAGGTATCGTTTATATTGCCGATAAAGACAGCAGACGTATAGTCGATAATGTAAAGGGCTCTCTCTTTACAGCTTGGATCGACGGTGATGATCGTGAATCTTTTGGTGAATGGTCCGTTGAGGTCAATTCCTACAGTGCTCTTGCAAAGCATACGGGTAAAATCGGTACTGTTCCGTTTACCTTTGAGATGCGTTTCAATGCCAACAGCGATCGTATCGACTGCAAATCAACCTTCGAGGTACACGGCGAAAGAATAGGACGTACCGATGTTACTCAAGGCAGACCTGTACCGCTTACACGTAACGGACACCACCACGAGGATAAGCTCTGCTTTGTTATGAACGCTTGCCTTGACAGCGACAGAAGAATGGTGCGTGACCTGCCGTATTCTATTTCCGACTGGAACGGAGCTGTGCTCAAGACTGAAGAATACTGGTATCCCAATGACCTTATTCTTATCGATACCGAAGTTCCTCAGGAGGAGTCATTCAACTCTACAACATATATGCACGGCATTTACTGGTTGTGTTTGCGTGACGGTAAAAACGGAGTTGCTGTATTTAACCGCGGCTGTATGGGCTCTGCGATCCAAGGCAACCGTATGCTGATTCCGCTTGTATATTCCAATGAGTATATGTGCGGTACTAAGATGCTTGACGGTGTTTACGATGATGAATTTTCAATTTACCCGTTCAGTTCGGACTTGAGTGATGCTTTACTTCATACAAAGGCTCTCTCATATGCATATCAGCCTGAGTGTGCATGTATCAAGGCGGGGGACGGTGACCTTGCCGAGGCTGCTCCCGTCAGCTTCAAGGCGGATAGCGAGGCTGTTATTCTCACTTCGCTCTATCCCGAAAACGGATACATCTTTGCACGTTTCTGCAATTATTCCGACGATTATGCTTCTGCTGTACTGACATCTGATTTAGGGGCTGCCGATGCACAGACCGACCTTCTTGGTAATGTTACGGCAACTGTAGACAGCGGTAAACTTGAATTTAAACCGTGGGAAATCAAAACGGTACGCATAAAGCTCAACTAAATTCAAAAACCGACTTGCACTGCAAGTCGGTTTTGCTTTTATTCTTTGGCTCCTATACCGAGCTCATCTGCCATTTCCTTCATTGCTTCAATGCAAATTGACGCAACCTCTTTGACTTCCATTCCGAGCATCTCACATCCTTTTTTTATCAGCTCGCGGTCGCATTTGGCGGCGAATTTTTTATCTTTGAACTTTTTCATAAAGCTTGATATTTCCATATCGGTGATTCCTGCAGGTCTCATCCTTGCTGCAGCCTGAATTATACCTGTCAGTTCATCGACGGTGAAGAGTGATTTTTCCATATCGGTTATCGGCTCGACATCGTTTATTATTGAATAACCGTGTGCGAGAATCGCTCTGATTTCTGTCTCGTCAAGTCCTGCTTCTCTGAGCGGCTCTGCAGTATATTGCAGGTGCTCTTCAGGGTGCTGTTCGTAGTCATAGTCGTGCAGGTAGCCTATAGCTTGCCAGTGAGCTTCGTCTTCGCCGAAGTGCTTTGCAAGTCCGCCCATTGCAGCCATAACATTTTTTGCGTGAATTATAAGGTGAGGTTCTGTCGTGGTAGTTGCGAGCAGTTTTTGTGCTCTCTCTAATGTAAGCATTGTTATATCTCCTTTATCAAACATATGTAATTACTATACTACATATTTCTCAATATTTCCATAATGTTACTGTATAATTTGCTGATTATAAAATAATTGTAAGAATTTGTTGAAAAACAATATTAAAAGTGATATAATACAATGGAATATTGCTTAGAGAAAGGATGTTTTTTGTGACAGAAATAATCTCAATATTTTCTGACATTTTTTCCAATGTTCTCGGCATTGATTTTGCCGCAGGCGACTGGAAAATGTTCGTTATGTGGATTATTGGCGGCTTGCTGATATTCCTCGCAATCAAAAAAGAAATGGAGCCTACTCTGCTCCTTCCTATGGGTTTTGGTGCAATTCTTGTCAACCTTCCCAATTCGGGTGCCAAGGCAGTTATCGACCATCTGTTCGATATCGGTATAAGTAACGAAGCTCACGAGCTTATGCCCCTTGTTCTTTTTATCGGTATCGGTGCTATGATCGATTTCGAGCCTCTGCTTACAAACCCGAAGCTTATGTTCTTCGGTGCTGCGGCACAGTTCGGTATCTTCTTTACCTTCGTAATGTCAGCTCTGTTCGGCTTCAATATCTTTGATGCTGCTTCGGTTGCTATTATCGGTGCTGCAGACGGCCCGACATCTATCTTCGTCGCTCAGCAGCTCGGCTCGAGCTATACAGCTGCCATTATGGTTGCGGCTTACTCCTATATGGCTCTTGTTCCCCTTGTTCAGCCGCCTATCATCAAGCTCTGCACAAGCAAGAAAGAGCGTAAGATCCGTATGAAGTACCAGGGCAAGAAGGTCTCCAAGACTACAAAGATTCTCTTCCCCATTATTGTTACTATCATCGTTGGTCTCTTTGCTCCCGATGCTGTTGCTCTTATCGGCTTCCTTATGTTCGGTAACCTTATTCGTGAGTGCGGCGTTCTCAACTCTCTTTCCGAGACCGCACAAAACGTTCTTGCAAACCTTATTACGATCTTCCTCGGCATCACTATCGCTTCGAGAATGGTTGCTGACGAGTTCCTTCAGCTTGAAACACTCCTCATTATGGGTCTCGGTCTCGTAGCTTTTGTATTCGATACATTCGGCGGCATTATGCTTGCAAAGGTTATGAACATCTTCTCAAAGAAGAACAAGATCAACCCGATGATCGGTGCGTCCGGTATTTCCGCTTTCCCGATGTCAGCACGTGTTGTTCATAAGATGGGTCTTGCAGAAGATCCTCAGAACTTCCTTCTTATGCACTCAATCGGTGTTAACGTTTCCGGTCAGATTGCATCCGTTATCGCAGGCGGTCTGATCCTCACATTTGTAAAGTAATTAAAGGAGGAAAAATCGATGCAGGAAAATAATATGTCTGGTTATGAAGAAATCACGGGTGAAGAGCTCCTCACGGGTGAGGGTGAAATAACAGCTGTTGAAGAGGTTTCCCGCGGAGACGTTGGTTTTACTCCCGACAGTCTTTCTTGGTCTCTTCCGATTATGGGCAAGGGTATGCTCGGTATCTTTATCGTAACCGCTATCATCGTTATCGTTACCGTCGTACTTAATAAGGCTACTGCTCCACGCAAGAAGAATAAAGAGAAAAAAGACAAATAAAACAAATAAAAAACATCGGCAGGATTCATTAAGAATCCTGCCGTCTGCTTTTAAAATACAATATTGAGTACATTCATTATAAGTGTTCCGATAAGATTTATAAACCAGGGTGAGGCTCTGCTTTCATCGATGTTAAGGTCTGCAACCTCAGTCATTATATACAGCTCGTCGATGTTTTCTATCAGTCCCGTTCCAGCCAGCCTGTCAAGGACCATCAGCATTGCAACATGGAGTGCAAGCTCACCGGCAGCCTGTGTGTAACTCATCAGCTCAACATTAGCTGTTGTTTCTGTTACGTGTTCTGCAGAGCGGTCAACCATTGCACGTACCGATTCAATAAAGATCGATATATTACCAAGCTCGGGGTTGGCACGCAGGTCTACTGACAGAATAACAGATTCGGTGCCTTCCGTCGGCCAAAAAGGTTCGTAAACCGTCGTTGCAGCAATCCTTTCGGCTGTCGATATTACTTCTTCTCTTGAATAAAATTTGAATCTGTAATCAAACAGCGTGCCCTTTCCTTCCGCACAGTCGCTCGCAAAAGAGGTAAAGCTGAAAGAAAAAACAATTACCAGGACCATAATAAGAGCTGTAATTTTTTTCATAGTGGAAATTCCTTTTCAGAAAAAATTATGTCTACATAATACTACTATTATTTTTCTGTGTCAATCCTTTTGCTTTTTGAAACTTTGTTTGCTATAATATTGACGAGGTGTTTTTATGATCTATAAAGAGTTATCTCAGGCGGTTGCACAAATGATAATTGATGACCGTGCATGCGGCACAGCGCTTCAGTTAGGTTTTGATGACAGCCTTTCGCTTCGCCGTGATATGTCTCACGATAAACCTAATTTACTTCGTACTCCGTTTATCCGTGATATAGATAAGATTATGCATTGCCCGTATTATAACCGCTATACCGATAAAACACAGGTCTTTTCTTTTTATAAAAATGATGATATGACCCGACGTGCGCTTCATGTCCAGCTTGTTTCCCGTATTGCCCGTACAATCGGCAAAGCACTCGGTCTGAATCTCGAGCTTATTGAGGCTATAGCTCTCGGTCACGATATCGGACATACACCCTTTGGTCACGCAGGCGAAACCTATCTCGATGAGCTTCTTTTAAAAAAAAGCGGCAGGCATTTCAGCCATAATATTCACTCCGTGCGTGTGCTCGATAAAATCTTTCCGTTCAATATCAGCCTGCAAACCCTTAACGGCATTGCTGCACACGACGGCGAAATGGAGCTTTGTGAATACCGGCCTGTAGCGCTTGAGAGCTTCCGACAGTTTGATGAGCAGATTGAAGCCTGCTACCTCGATAAATCAAACGTGCGCCTGCTCGTGCCCTGTACTCTCGAAGGCTGTGTCGTGCGTATCTCTGATATTATCGCTTATCTCGGTAAGGACAGGCAGGATGCAAGCCGAGCCGATATTGCCGATGACAGCCGCTTCTTCGGCGGTGAGCTTGGCAAAACAAATGCTGAAATTATCAATAACCTCAGCGTCAATATCGTCGAAAACAGCTACGGTAAGCCCTATATCAAAATGGATGAGGATATTTTCTCAGAGCTGAAAAAAGCAAAGACAGAGAATTATACATTTATATATAAAGAGCCTTCTGTAAGGGAAAGGCTTGAGAATACGGTAAAACCTATGATGTCGCAGCTGTTTGAACGACTTATGAATGACCTTGCCGATAATAATACCGATTCACCTGTTTTCACTCACCATATCCGTTTTCTTGAAACCAAGGTGCATTACAAGCGTTCGGTTCCGTATTCCGAAACAGAGCATACGCAGATAGTTGCTGACTATATTGCAAGTATGACGGATGATTACTTTGTAGACCTGTATAATTACCTGTTTCCCGAGAGCAAGATCAAAATCGAATATATCGGTTATTTTGACTGATAAAAAACGCAGAGGCAATACGGAGCTTATCCGCATTGCCTCGTTTTTCTGTATATATTATATCATACGTATTTTTGTATTACAAGTCTTGATTTGAATGTGTTTTACTGTTATATTTTTTGTTGCAAATCAAGCTGATAAGTGTTATCATTCAATAGGTTTTATTTTTTCGAAAGGAGCAAAATGATGAGAAGTGCTGTCGATTTCAAGGCTAAGGCGCATGTGTTTCGCAACACCTGGTTTATGATGAAATGCGGCTTTAAGTGTGCACCGCTTTCCGTGCTTATAATCTACCTTGCTTACATAGCGGAAAATGTATACTATGCCGTTGTTTTCAACGTTATGTTTCTTCAGACGGCATTGTCTATAATTGAAGGTAACGGCACCTTTAAGGAGTTTGCGATAAAGATAGGTATTATCATACTCGGTAAGATCATAATAGACCTTTTTTCTTACTACGCTTTTCATCCCGTACGTGAAAAGTTTGAAATCAAGTGTGAAAGCTACCTCAATGCAATGATATTCAAAAAAGCACAGCAGGTGGAGCTTGGCTGTTATGAAGACCCCGACTTTTTCGATAATTATAACCGTGCTACGTGGGTCGTCGAAAAAGGCGGCTTCAAGCGTATCATCGAGGGTACGGGCTGGACTTTGGGTTCGGTTATCAGTATTATTTTTCTTGCTGCCTATCTCTACAGCCTCGACCCGTTTCTTCTTGTTTTTATCCTCTGTCCCTTGGTTGTTATGTTCTTCAGGGTCAAGCGTAATCAGGTCGAGTTTGCCAGAGAAAAAGAGATGACTCCCTTTGAGCGTCAGAAGGATTATACAAAAAGAACAGTTCTGTTAAAGGACTTTGCCAAAGAGATAAAAACCACAAATATCTTCGCCGTTGTCAAACGCCGCTTTGCCGAGGCTATCGACAACAACATAAAGGTTATCAAAAAATACGGCTGGCGCGTCGCACTTCTCGAGTCGTTCAGCGATTTCTTCGGCGAGGTCATACCGGTTGCGGGCGGCTTCGGCTACGGCTGTTACCGTCTTATCGTGCTGGAGAATATAAGCGTGTCCGATTTTTCGGTGCTTGTTTCTGCAATAACAAACTGCCGTAATAAGCTTAATCAGCTTGCACATTACTTCACAATGCAGCAAAAGCACTGTCTTTGGGTGCAGAATCTTCGTGAGTTTCTTGCCTATGAGCCTAAAATCAGAAGCGGCGAGCTTATACCGGGCGAATTTGAAAGCCTTGAGTTTAAAAACGTATCCTTCCGCTACGGCGAAAATAAGGATTATACCATTAAAAACGTTTCTTTTAAAATAAATAAGGGTGAGAGTATTGCCGTCGTCGGGCATAACGGCGCAGGCAAAACAACCCTCTCCAAGCTTATGATGCGCCTTTACGATGTAAACGAGGGTGAAATCCTATATAACGGCATCAATATCAAGCAGTACGATTTGCTTAAATACCGTGAGCGTTTTGCAAGTGTTTTCCAGGATTATATGATTTTCGCAATGACCGTTGCCGAGAATGTACTTGTGCAGGAAACTGACGAAACCAACCTTCCTCTTGCCGAAAGAGCTCTCAGACAAAGCGGAGTATATAATAAAATAGAAACATTGCCTGAGGGTATGAATACTCTGCTTACCCGTGAGTTCGACGAAGAGGGGGCACTTCTTTCGGGCGGCGAAAGCCAGAAGATTACTATTGCCCGTATGTTTGCAGGCAGGTTCGACCTTGCAATTCTTGACGAGCCTTCTTCTGCGCTCGATCCCGTTGCTGAGTCTGCTATGTACGATAACCTTATGGAGGGCACAAAGAATAAAACCGTAATTTATATTTCACACCGTCTTTCAAGTGCAACACGCAGTGACAATATACTTGTCTTTGCAGGCGGTGAGCTTATAGAGCAGGGCACGCACGAGACTCTTATGGCTTTGGGCGGCGCATACTGCGAAATGTTTACGCTCCAGGCATCGGGCTACAGAGAGGAGGGTGACGGCGATGAAGAATAAGAAGCAGACCGAAAAAGCACACAGCATAAGAAATTTCTTCTTTATGCTCCGCTTTATAATGAAGCATTCCCCCTTCCTTATTTTTCATTATATTTTTGCAGATATACTTACCACTCTTCCGTGGATGCTCTCAAACGTCGTTCTGCTGAAATATATTATCGATGTCGTCTCCGAAGGCAGAGATTATCACCGCATAGTTATAGCCTTTGCAATATTTGCTTTCTTTATTGTTTTCGGCAACCTCTATAACACGATTGTGTATGAGATCTATGTGCCCAAGCAGAAAGAAAAGCTTTATTATAAGCTGTATACGGCTATTTATGAAAAGGCAGCAAAAATGGACTTTCAGTCTTATGATGATCCCGGGTTCTATAACGATTTCGTGCTGGCAATGAACTCTATGAGCGACAGAACGGAAAGCGTTATGAGTTGTGCACGTCATATTCTTAGCAATCTTTTCTCAATTTTTACAATCACTACGATTATCGTCACTATTGATCCCGTAAGCCTTTTGTTTGTTATTGCCTGTGTCGGTATTATGGTGCCTATAGGCAGAATGATTGCAAAGGTAAACGTCGCCAAAAAGCAGGCTATGACTCCGCTCGACCGTAAAAATATGTATTTCTCCCGTGTGTTTTATCTGCAGGATTACGCAAAGGAGCTTCGTCTCAACCCCGCGGGTGAAATGATTGAGCGTCGGTATACCGCTAATATCTTCGAGCGCTTGAAAACAATTTCGCCGTTTCTTTACAAGCAGTGTATGCTTTATTTCTCGCAGGACAGCCTGCCGCTGACAATTCTTATCAGCTTCGGTGTAACCCTTTATATGGGCTACAAGGCAATCGTGCTCAAAGAAATATCAATGGGTGATTTTGCCGCTACCTTCAACGGCGTCGCCAATGTCAGCAGCAGTATTTTTGCACTTACTACTTGGTTTGCAGTCACTTTCCGCGAAAACGGACTCTATGTTGAAAAGTTTAAGAAGTTTATGAGTGCAGAAGAAAAAATCAAAGACGGCTCACTCGAGAAAAAGTTTAACAAGCCTGTTGCGATTAAATTCAATAACGTTTCCTTTACCTATCCCGGTAATGATAAACCGACACTCAAGAATATCAATCTTGAAATAAAACCCTATCAGAAAATTGCTCTCGTCGGCTATAACGGTGCAGGTAAAACTACCCTTACCAATCTTTTGCTCCGCCTTTACGATGTTACAAGCGGCGAAATAACCGTTGGCGGAGTCAACATCAAGGATTGGAAGATAAAATCATACCACGAAAATTATGCGGCTGTTTTTCAGGATTTCTCACTCTTCGGTGCAACACTTGCCGAAAATGTCGCTATGGAAGAAAATCCCGATAAAGAAAAAGTCAAAGCCGCCCTTAAAGAGAGCAGCTTTGAAAAGAATTTGCCCAACGGTACGGATTCGATACTTCTGCGTGAGTTTGACGATGACGGCTTGTCACTCTCGGGCGGCGAAGCTCAGAAGGTTGCTGTTGCGCGCGCTTTCTATAAAGACTGTCCATTTGCCATTCTTGACGAGCCGAGTGCAAATCTCGACCCCGTTTCCGAGTATTCGCTCAACGAGGCTATGTCACGTGCGGCACAGGATAAAACAGTTATCTTTATCTCTCACCGTCTTTCTACTACCGTTATGGCGGATGTTATCTATATGCTCGAAAACGGCGAAATCGTCGAAAGCGGCTCTCACGAGGAGCTTATGGCACGTAACGGTAAATATGCCTATATGTTTAATCTTCAGGCAGAAAAATATAAAACATCTGAATAAAAAAGAGATACTGTGTGCTTTACCGACGTAAAAGTACACGGTATCTCTTTTTTATAAGATTATCTTCCCGAATGATGAATAAATTCCTAGCTGCTCCGAATTAAGCTGTCGGCATCTTATAACAGAGTCCTTACCGTAGCGGTTTCTTATAGTTTCAACCTCAGCTTCAAGCTTTTCCATTTTTTCAAGATGCATCATATCGCAATCAAATGAAAGCTGTATGCATTCGTCTTCACTTACAAGCTCGCAGGCCCTGATGCCTATTGAGCGCAGGGGAGTCTCACCGTCCCATATTTCGGATATCAGCTTAGCACCTGTTTTGAAAAGCAGCTCAGTCAGTCTCATAGGTTGTGGCAGCTTTTTTTGATGCTCTGTTATTTTCAGCTTGCTGTCACGTATGTGTACCTGAATAACGCCCGCAAGTGCGTGGTTTTCTCTGAGCGAATGTGATACACGGTCACATAGCTTTATAAGTACGAGCAGGATGTCATTTATATTACGCATATCCTCGGGAGGTGTTATGCTTCTGCCTATGCTTTTGGGCGGCGGCGCAAATTCAGAGCTTACAACGGGTGAATTATCAAGACCGTTTGCAAATTTCCAAAGTGTTTCGCCGCCTTTTCCGAGCACCAGCCGCAGCAATTCGGGAGGCGTGCGTGCAATGTCTCCGAGAGTGAGTACACCTATACGCCTAAGGCTCTGCTTTGTTGCTTTGCCTACTCCGAGCATTTCGCCTGCATCAAGCGGCCATACAATATCCTTGAAGTGCTCACGGTCAATTACTGTCACTGCATCCGGCTTTTTGTAGTCGCTGCCTAGCTTTGCAAATATTTTGTTGAAGCTGACACCTACAGATATAGTAAGCCCGGTTTCTTTTTTTACTGCTTGCCTCAGCTCTTGAGCAATCTTTTCGCCGCTGCCAAAGAGCATTGTGCTGCCTGTTACATCAAGCCAGCATTCGTCAATACCGAATGGTTCTACTGTATCGGTGTAACGGTCATATATAGCCCTTACTTGCTGTGAGTAGCTGTTATACTGCTCATAATGAGGCGGAACGAGTATGAGCGAAGGGCATTTCTGCTGAGCCTGCCATATTGCCTCGGCGGTCTTTACGCCGTGCTTTTTGGCAAGTTCATTTTTGGCAAGAATTATGCCGTGACGCTTTTCTATACTGCCTGCAACTGCTACGGGCTTATCTCTGAGGTCATCTCTGCCGAGACATTCGACAGATGCAAAAAAATTGTTCAGATCACAGTGAAGTATTATTCTGTCTGCCACCGTAAATACCTCCAAGAACATTTGTTCTATGCAATGGTAGCACATTTGTTCGGTTTTGTAAAGAGGCTTTTTATTCCGTTTGACTTTTCAGCGGCTATAATATATAATTCTAAGCAGGTTCCTTCATTATTTTTGTGAATAGGATGAAACAATGTATAAGGTTGGTATATGCGGCCATTTCGGCATCGGTTACGATTTTGCCGACGGTCAGACAACAAAGACCAAGGCTGTTTATAAAGCGCTTAAAAAGTCGCTTGGTGAAGATAATATTATGATTCTCGATACTTACGGCTGGCGTAAAGACCCTGTCAAAATGATAGGGCGTTGCCGTAAGCTGCTTAGAGAATGCGAAAATGTAATAATGATGCCAGCACAGCGAGGCGTCAGGATATTTCCTGCCGTTTTCAATCTGCTAAACAAAAGCTTTGGCAGAAAGCTTCACTATATCGTAATCGGTGGCTGGCTTGCAGATGAGCTTAAGGTGTCTGCAGGCCTTATAAAGCCGATAAAGAAGCTTGACTGCGTATATGTTGAGGCTGAAAGTATGCGTGATGCACTTCATTCGCTCGGCATAACAAATGCTGTCTATATGCCTAATTTCCGTGTTAAGAATATACTCGGAGCTTCAGAGCTGGTTTACTCTTCGGCTGAGCCCTACAGGGTATGTACCTTTTCGCGTGTACTTAAGGAGAAGGGTATAGAGGAAGCAATAGAGGCGGTCAGATATGTTAATTCTCAACTTGGCAGAACTGTTTGTACTCTTGATATTTTCGGTATGATAGAGCCTGAGTACAGTGAGCGTTTTGAGGAGCTGAGGTGTGGCTTTGAGCCGTTTATTTCGTACAAAGGCATTGTAGGAAATGACGACAGTACGGATGAATTGAAATCCTGCTTTGCTGTGCTTTTTCCTACCTATTACGAGGGCGAAGGCTTAGCGGGTACTATTATCGATGCTTTTGCTGCGGGCGTGCCTGTAATTGCTACGGATTGGCATTATAATTCTACTATTATCCGTCACCTTACCGACGGCTTGCTTTATGATTACCGCAAGCCCGAGCTTCTCGGTAAAATACTGCTTGAAATGGTAAAATCACCGCAAAAGCTCAATTCACTCAAGGTCAATTGTATCGAACAGGCTGTACATTTTGAATCTGATGAAGCCTGCAGGATCTTGCTTGAGGGGCTTGGCGTACCTGCTGAAAGAGAGGTTGAAACCGTATGAGTGTTAAAAGACTGCTTTGCTGTATGAGCAGTATGAATGCAGGCGGTGCAGAAACCTTCCTGATGAAGCAGTACCGCCGGATGGACACAGAGAAATATCAGATGGATTTTTGCGTCAACGTAGAGGAGAGGGGCTACTACGATGACGAGATAGAGGCTATGGGCGGAAGGATTTTCCGTATACCGCCAAAGTCGCAGGATTTCAGAAAATCACTTAAAGAGCTTGAAAATATTGTGCGTGAAAACGGATATGAAAATGTGCTTTGCTCATCTGTTAAGCCCGGCACAGCGCTTGAGCTTATTGCCGCACGCAAGGGCGGCGCAAAGCGTCTTATCTACCGTTCAAGCAACTCAAGTGTTGACGGCGGCTTTAAGCAGAAGCTTCTTCACAGCACTGTGGGTCAGCTTGCAAAAACCGTGCCTACCGTTAAAATCGCTCCTTCAAAAGAGGCGGCGGAGTATTGTTTCGGTAAAGGCTGTGTTGCCAAAGGCAAGGTGCATCTGCTACATAACGGAGTCGATACATCTGTCTACCGATACAGCGACGAAGCGAGAGCAGCTATGCGTAAAGAGCTCGGCATCGAGAATGAATTTGTTGCAGCGCACGTAGGCAGGCTTTCAAAGCAAAAAAATCACAGCTTCCTGCTTGATGTGTTTGCCGAAATGCTTAAGATAAACTCCGACAGCGTACTTTTGCTTGTAGGAATAGGTGAGCTTGAGGGCGAAATAAGGCAGAAGGCACAGCGGATGAATATAATCGACAAGGTGCGTTTTCTCGGGCTTAGAAGTGACGTGCCGCAGGTGCTCTGTGCGGCTGATGTGTTCGTTTTTTCGTCCTTTTATGAGGGTATGCCGAATACTGTTATCGAGGCTCAGGCACTTTCGCTTCATTGCGTTATTTCTGACAAAATAACACCTGATGCCGATATAACCGGTCTCGTTGAGTATCTGCCGTTAGGTGATGCAAAGCAGTGGGCAGAGGCTGTTCTTAAGTATAAAGCAGGCTATCCCCGTCGGGATATGACGGAAATATTCAAGTCACAAAAATACGATACCGAAACCACTTCTCTGGAATTTATAAAATATTGCTTCGGCGAATAAAAAAACACAGGCAAAACTGCCTGTGTTTTTTATTATTGCATTGTCACTGCTTCTTTTTCGTAGAGACTTACGTATTTATCCTGATAATAGTTTTCAAGGTGTGAGCTGAATGTGCCGTCAGGCTTTACGTCAATTAGCGTACAGCCTCTCTGTGCGCCCTGCTTTGAAATACCGATATATGCAAGGTAATCTATGCTGTAGCTGTAGCTGAGCTGGATTCCCTTGTAGTCGAGTGCAAAGTTGTTGAGGTGGTCGTGTCCGAAGAATACACCTTTTGTTGAACCAAGCTCAAGCATAGTCTCAAACACTCTGTCTTCGCCGACACCGGGGTATACGATCGGATCCTTTTCACCTGCAATACCGTAAACGTGTTTAACGTTTTCAGTGTCCTTGTTGCCGTTGTCTGCGTATTCAAACCACGCATCCTTCTGCTCTGTGAGCGGAATATGTATAAACATAAGGGACTTTACCGTGTCAATCGGCTCTTTGCCGTTTGCTTTGAGCACAGCGTTATTGTCAGCGTTTATTTGTCTGAGTGTTTCTTCGTACCATACAACCTGGTTTTCGTGTATGTTGTCATAAAGCCATCTTACTCCGAACGGGTCATCCTTTGTGTAAGACTGACTGTCTAGCATAAAGAAAGACTGTGTAATCTCGCCTTTACTGTTTTTAACGTTTATTACGTGGTTGCCGTAGCCGTCAACGTCTTCGGGTCCGGATTGGTACAGGCAGTATTTAAAGTCGCTGTTTGCGTAGAAATTCGATACCTTTTCGCGGTTGTAATAGCTGTAAATTTCAGCGTCGTGGTTTCCTAATGTTATTGTCCAGTAAACGCCGAGCTTTTCCATAAGTGTTGCAAATATTTTTGCACCGGAAAGATTATTGAATGTACCTGCCTGGAAAAATACAGGGTAGGCGATATCGCCGGTAGCGACTACAAGGTCAGGCTTTTCTGCGGTAATCATTGCGGCAACAGCATTAAGTGCCTTTGCATCTTTACCAAGTGACATCCAGCCACCGCCAATGTGAATATCGGTAATCTGCATTACCTTGAAATCTTCATCGGTTGTGAACGTCCAGTACCCGTTTTCATCCTTTTCGGGTACTAACTGATTTTCGATCTGTACCGTTTCAAATGAGCTTGCTTTTTTTGTGTTTACATTGTTTCCGATTACGGTAGTGATAACAGTTGCAATAACAAAAAGCACAAAGAGTATGGCAATTACCCCAAGTACCTTTTTTGCCTTTTTGCATTTTGCTTTTTTGGCAGACATAAATTTTAAACTCCCTTATTGTGATATTATAATTATAATATTATTTTGCTAAAAATCAATATTAATCAAAAATTTTGTCGGATAAATGTTTTATCAGCTTAAATGTATGCTTGAAATATGTCCGTATTTTACCGAATTTTTCACAAAGCTTACTTTTCATACCTCTAAAACCTGCTTCTGTACCAAAATGCGAAAATTTTGATTTTTTTGTGATATAATAAATAAAATGTATATTTATGATTTATCCGAAGAATTAAATGTCAAAAAGGAGTTCGATGAAATGTATCGTAAAACAATTTTGAAGTTATGTGCGGTTGCTCTTATTATTAGTGTTGTTTTATCTGCTTGCGCTCATCCGGAAGGTAATGATTACACAGCGGAATCACAATCGAAGAAAACGCCATCAGTTACCGATGTTGAAAGCCAAACACAAATTCCTGATTCTCCCGTTGCAGACCTTGATATTCAGTACAGCCAATCAGCTTCAGCTATTTACTCTGCCGACGGTATTGATTTCGTTGCAACAACAAACGGTATCGGAATTGTTGAACCCGGCAAAGAAATGCGTATGCTCAACAATCAGAAAACAGCGCCTCGCTTGATGATTATTGATAACATTATTTATTACACCGTAATTAATGACATTTATGAAACCACAACAGACAATGTTGAGGGTGAGCCTATGTCTATTTTGTTTGCTCAGTGTGAATGCTGGAGCATGAACCTTGACGGTACTAATCAGAAAAAGCTCTTCAGTTACTTCGGAAACGGTTGGGTTGTTTACAGACAGGATAATACCGTTTTTTATATTGATGATGTAAGCTATGATGAATTCCGCTCGGAAAAGGCTAATATTTTAAAGCTGTGTAAAATTGACCTTATCACAGGGAAAACAGAAACAATTACATACCTTCCCGATGACGGTGCCGGTAATACAATATGGGGAATAATGAACACGTGCTATCATACTATTTACAAAGACGGCTGTTTAATTATTACTTCGCGCTCGCAAGAGGTTGGAAGCTATATTTACGATATAGAAAAAAATGAAGTGAACTTTGCAAGTGTTCATATTTTAGAGCCTGCTAACGACGGCAGTTTATATGCCATAGAAAATGTTATGGTTCCCGCTGGAAGCGGTTCTCGTTTTTCTCATCAGGAGTTGGTAAAATACAATGTCAAGAATAATTCAGTAGAATATCTGAATATCAGACTCAGCGAGAGCATAAACGAAGAAATTTTCAGCCACGCTTACGGTGATAACGGAATTATATTCGGCAATGAGGTGCTGTATACATATATTCCGGAATCAGGAGTGACAAAGGCCGGCGATGCATATGAAAACAGAGTGTTTGATGTTTGGGTTAATACAGATAAAAGCTATTCTTATATATCATCATATTACGACGATGCAGATGAGACTACCACATATTATTTAACCAATCACGTTAATCCGGAAACTTCAGACACGGTTGAGATTAAAGATATTAACGAGTCCGGTGACTTGTGGTATTCTGAAGTCAATGTAGGCGCAAACCTTGTTATAGGTTACTATTCTACAATAAAGGATTCTGAAACAAGCCCTGACAATATCTTTTGCGACGATTACACTGTTGTATACAGATAATTGCTTTGATTATACGAGGAGGTAAAAAACAATGAAAACTTACAAACGGATTTTAGCGGTTATACTCTGCGTAGTTATGACCCTGACCGCCGCACCATTGAGTGGCTTCGTCGGACTCGAATTGCCGAGCCTGTTTGGCTTTAAAGCAGATGCAACAATGCATGTTGGCTTTGGAACTCTCGATTGTGAAGTCAGAGGTGATTTGTTGATTGCAGCAGGTGAAGGTGAAATACCGGATTGCGCTTCTCCGTCAGATGTGTGGTGGAGTGATTCTACAAGCGATATTGAGTCAGCGATAATCGGTAACGGAGTAACAGGCATAGGTAGCTATGTTTGCTACGGCTTTGAAAATATGACAAGTCTTACTCTGTGCGACAGTGTTGTGCGTATAGGTGACTATGCGTTTGCCGGTTGCACTCAGCTTACGGATATATACTATACCGGTACGCAGGAAGAATGGAGTAATATTGAAATTGGTGTCGGTAACGATGCCTTGAGTTCTGCTGCGGTTCATTTTGAATCTACTCCTTCTGTTACATCCGTCTGTGGTTCAGGCGCTGTATGGACGCTCGATATTGCTGATGGGGAGTTGACTGTTATCGGCAGCGGTTCTGTTGAGTATCCGTGGGAAGACAGTGGCCCGAGTTTAGACTTGAACAGTTATTTATTATTTGTCAAAAGCATTGTAATTGAAGATGATATTACAGATATACCTCGTTATATGTTTGACGATTTTAAAAATCTTACGAGCGTAACAATAGGTAAAGATGTAACCTATATCGGACAGGGTGCGTTTGAAAATTGCGATAACATTGAGAACGTTTATTATGCGGGTACAGAAGAGAGATGGACAGACTTTTGTATAATAGATGACGATAACGAACCGTTAACCTCTGCGAATATTGTTTTCAACTATACTATGCCTGATAATTCCGCATGGAGCGGTACTTACGGAGATAACGTGACCTGGAGACTCGGTAACAACGGTATTTTTGTAATCAGCGGTACAGGTGAAATGTCGGGTAAAAGTGAGACGAGTACGGGTCTGATTATCTTCGACGATAGACCGCCGTGGAACTCATTCGGTGAAAAAATACGTACTGTAATTATAAAGGACGGTATAACTACGATTGTAGGTAATGCGTTCAACTGTGCTTCCAATCTTATGCTGGTAATGCTTCCTGAAAGTTTAGTGTCTATCGGCAATTCTGCGTTCAATAATTGCGTAGATCTTAAAGACGTGCATTATGGAGGCACTCTTTCAAAATGGAATGAAATTCAAATAGGTGATTATAACGAGCCGTTGACCGCAGCCGGTGTTTCTTGCTACGGTAGGGATGAATATCCTGATGTTAAACCTACTACCAAGGCTCCGGAGTCGGAGGAGCCTACCGTTCCGACTCCGTCTTATGATTATTCCGGTACATGCGGTGATAACCTGACATGGAGCTTTAACGAAAGCACAGGCTCACTGACAATCAGCGGTACCGGAGCAATGTATGATTACAACGAAAATGATTTCGACAAAAGCCCTACCCCGTGGCTTCAGTATGCTGAAAGCATAACAAACGTTAAAATATCAGAAGGCGTTACCTACATAGGCGATATGGCGTTTTGTGAGTGTTTTGCTATAGAAAAAATTGATATAGCAGAATCTGTCAGCGGTATGGGTGATTGCGTCTTTTACTACTGCATTTCACTTGAGGAAATTGTAATACCCGATGGAGTATCTGCCCTCGGATACTATACTTTCTTCGGCTGTGCCGCTCTTGAGAGCGTAACCCTTCCTGCAAGCATAACTGCTATAGGAGCTGCATCTTTCAATGGGTGTACAAGCCTGACGGATGTATACTACACCGGTACGCAAGCGGAATGGAATAAAATCTCAATTGACACTTATAACGAATCGCTGACTTCGGCAAACATTCACTTTAATCAAACAGGTGACGAAATACCGGAAGAAACAACAACCTTACCTTATGAAGAACCCACAACAGTTCCTGTAACAGAGGAGCCGGGTACTGTTCCTACAACGGTGCCGCCGGTAAGGCCTACAACTACCGTACCTACAACAGTAAAGCCGACAACAACCGCACCGGTGCCGACAACAACCGCGCCTGTTGTTGAAACTACAACCAAGGCTCCTGAGCCGGAGGAAGAAACAACCGTTCCTACTCCGTCTTATGATTATTCCGGTAAGTGCGGCAATAATCTTACGTGGACACTGAATAAAAGCACAGGTGTGCTCAACGTCACCGGCACAGGTGCGATGACAAATTGGTCATATAATTCATCTGTACCGTGGGATTCATACCGCAGTTATATCAAATCTGTCAATATCGGCAACAGTGTAAAAACCATCGGTAATTATGCGTTCCGATATTGCGACAGCCTTACAAGCGTAACAATCGGCAACAGCGTAACAACCATCGGTGATTTTGCGTTCAATTATTGCACCAGCCTCACAAGTATAACAATCCCCGACAGCGTAACAACCATCGGCAATTATGCGTTCTGTTTTTGCGACAACCTCACAAGCGTAACAATTCCCGACAGCGTAACAACCATCGGTTACGGTTCGTTCGCTTCTTGCGACAGCCTCACAAGCATAACCGTAGATGAAGATAACAAATATTTTTCCAGCAACAGCTACGGTGTATTGTTCAACAAAGATAAAACTACACTTATTCAATATCCTATCGGTAACACAAGAATAAGCTATGTCGTCCCCGACAGCGTAAAAACTATCGGTGATTCTGCGTTCGAAGATTGCGACAGCCTCACAAGCATAACAATCGGCAACAGTGTAACAACCATCGGTGATTTTGCGTTCTATGGTTGCGACAGCCTTACAAGCGTAACAATCCCCGACAGCGTAACAAGCATAGATAATTATGCGTTCCAATATTGCGATAGCCTTACGAGCATAAAGGTAGATGCAGATAACAAATATTATTCAAGCGACAGTTACGGTGTGCTGTTTAATAAGGATAAAACAACACTTATTCAATATCCTATTGGTAACACAAGAATAAGCTATACAATCCCCGACAGCGTAACAAGCATAGGTAATTATGCGTTCCGATATTGCGACAGCCTTACAAGCATAACAATCCCCGACAGTGTAACAACCATCGGTAGTGAAGCGTTCGAATATTGCACCAGCCTTACAAGCATAATAATCCCCGACAGCGTAACAACCATCGGTGATGGTGCGTTCGAATATTGCACCAGCCTCACAAGCATAACAATCCCCGACAGCGTAACAACCATCGGTAATTGGACGTTCTATTCTTGCGACAGCCTCACAGACGTATACTTCACTGGTACACAGGAGCAGTGGAAAAAAATCTCAATCGGTTCACGTAACGAAGATTTAACCTCTGCCACGATTCATTATAATTTCTCCGGTTTTGGCAATGTTGTAAGCGAAAATATTGACTACTACATAAAATACGATGATCATGACTATAGACGTGTAACCATAAACGCTACCATTGCAGACAGCAGCTTCTCGCAGGATTCTGCGGTTTACAACCATGACCTTGCCCGCCTTTGTTCACAGTTTACCGTAGTCGGTTACACAAGCGGCGACGGCAACGGCAAGAATACGGTTATGAAAAAAGCACTGAAAGAATTGGGGTTTGAAAATCCTGTAGTTAATCTCAGTGAAGAAAGAACATCGGTCAATCATTTTATAACTCACAAAAAAATTACTGTGAACGGTGAAAAATATACGCTTATTTTTATGGGCTTTATCGGTTCATATCACGAACAGTGGTATTCAAACTTTGACCCCGGCGAAGGCGCAACGCACCAAGGCTTCAAAGGCGCGGCAACTTCAATGAAGCTTGTGCTTATGGATTACATCAAGGATATGAATCTTGATAAGTCCAAAACAAAGTTCCTTATAACAGGCCACAGCCGTGGTGCGGCAACGGCAAACCTTTTTGCGGCAGACCTTATTAAAAACGAACAGTTTGCTTTGAAGGAAAACATATATACCTACGCTTTTGCTACACCGAACTCAACGTCATCACCTGAAAGGAACAACGCTGAATACAAGCGTATATTCAACATTGTAAATCCCGAAGATTTTGTTACAAAGGTTATGCCTGCAACATGGAAATACGGCAGATATGGTACAACATATGTTTTGCCAAGCAGAACAAATACATCAAATTATTCCGCATACTACAGCAATATGAATCCTGTTTTTAGGGTGCTTACCAATGGGGAAAACTATGCACCGTATAAGAACGGCGAAGAGGAAGTATATAAACTTGTAAAGAAATTTACAAGCACTGTGAAATCACCTTATGATTTTTACAACAAAAAAATGAGTTATCTTCCTTTTAATGATATAACTCCTTGGGAATTCTTCCAAATCGCAGTTTGTCCGCTTGTTGGTGAAAAAGCGGGTGTCAACAGCAAGTTTTTATCCGGATTGTCTCAGTTTGTATCTTGTTTGTTATATCCGGGTGCTTGTGAAACTTATAACCAGTTCTGTGAATTTTTCTTAACTAATGCAGTGCTTGACAAAGTAAATACAATGACTCCTGAAGTTGCAAAAGCTGCAATTACGATAATGAGGCCGTTGCTGGGAGCATCAATAAACACAATATTAGCAACCAGTGAAGGCTACTTTGAAGATTCACACTGTGCTGAAACATATTGCGCATATATGATGTCTATGAGTGAATCTCAAGTCAAGCAGACACGAAAAGCTTATAAAAACACCGTCAACTGCCCTGTTGATGTTGAGGTTATCGACAACGAAACAGGCGAGGTAGTGGGCAGAATCGTAAACAACGTTGTTGATGAAGAGATTGCCGCAAAAGAAAACGCAATCGTTATGAGTGTTGACGGCGATTCAAAATCCTTCTGGCTTCCGTCTGACGGTGATTACGAAGTTAAGCTTATAGGTAATGACGAAGGCACAATGGACTACACCGTAGCTGAAATAGACCCCGACCTTGGCGAACAGGAAAGAGTCAACTTCTTCGATGTTGAAATCACTGAAGGTAAAGAGTTTACAGGCGATGTTCCTGCGTACGATTTTGAACTTGAGGAATACACACTCAAAACTGATTCCGGCGAAGAAGTTCCCGACCAGAAGCTTGATGCTGAAAACGGAGAAATCACAATAACCACATCTGTTGAAGGTGATGGTTATGTCACAAACACGCTTACAGTAAAAAGCGGCGACTATGTAACAATTATCGCACAGCCGGTTGTTACTGCAGAGTTTGTAAAATGGGTTGATTCAAACGGCAAAACGCTTTCGACCGATGCTGAATACAGCTTTGTTGCAAAAGAAAACACAACCGTCAAGGCTGTGTTCACAACAGCAACCGGTATCAGTATCAAAACACCTTCTACAACAACTGTCAACTACGGTGATACACTCATTCTTCACGCGGATTTTGGCGAGGTAACATTACCCGAAGGATACACTATCCTCTGGACTGTTGAGGGTGCAGGCTTCGATATGGCTCCTGCAGCAGATGGTCTGACCTGCAAAATGACATCTGTCGCAAACGGCAACGCAACCGTCAAAGCAACAATTGTTGACGAAAACGGTGAGGCTGTGCTTGACGCAGACGGCAACGAAATGTCCGACACTCAAGAACTTAAATCAAATGCCGGCTTCTGGCAGAAGATCGTTTCATTCTTTAAGAACCTTTTCAGAATTTCAAGAGTCATTCCGGAATAAATTCGAAAAGAAATATAGCTTCAAATAAAAACGCCCGACTTGAGCCTCAAAGCTCAGGTCGGGCAATTATGATTTTATCAGTTATCATGTGAAAAAATCAATATATAATTTGCAATCATTTAACCCAGAAACACGGGAAAATTGGATTGGTTTTATTTCTGCCTTTATAAAGCACCTTAATCACGTTACTGTTTTTTAAGTTTATCTTTTTGAAGAAATCTGGTTTGAGTTTAATGCTTGCCTTTTCGCCCTGCACTTCAACCCATACAAATACATCATTTCCTTTTTCATAAATATCAGTAACGGTAGCCTTATATTCTCTGCCCTCGACAAATTTACTGAAATCAAAATTTTTCGGCTTATTATGCTTAACATACGTCTTGCCTGAGGGCATATCATTACCATTTTGGTTTGTCGGATTTGCAACCATAGCCGGCAAAAGCAGATCATCGGGATTTTCCGTCAGTTTAGGCAACACATATTTAAATAGTTTGCCCTGACGGTTATTTGAAAACCAATTATGTGAAGCTGTTGAATTCTTATCGTTTTGGCCGTCATCTGCAATCGGATATGCCACCGTTTTACCGCTCACATAATCGTAATTTGCAATCAGCTTGAAGCTGCCAAGAGCTTTCTTCTCGGCGAAAACAGAATCCGTTACTTCATAATCGTCAAAGCTCTTATCCGAGAGAATATACGCTCCGTTTTCAATACTTCGTTCAACTACTTTGTCAATTGTTATTTTAACGCTGCCGTAGCCCACGGGTCTTCCGTATCCTAATTTATGCATCATTCTGCTTTGCGGATCATTCTCACCAACAGTAAGAACCCAAAGAAGCTTCTTAAGCTCCGACAAACTTACTTTATCAAAATAGACCTTGAAAGAAAATTTGCCATTATCACTTGCACAAGCAGGCTTTGTTGCCAGTGACCTTTCGCCAAGTTCTTTATCATTTTGTGGCTTGCTGTGATAGTAAAATTTGCGACCATTGAGAGACACGCCGTAATCATCGTAATTCCACTGTTTTGCATTTCGTTGCTCAACGCCAAGGAAAGAATAAAACTCTACCGATGTAATCTTTGGAGAGGATAGCTCCGGAAGATTAATATAGCTGTCATGAATTACAACGTTTTCATTAGCCACTGCATCGCTGAATCTCACTCTTGAAGCAAGCGGGAATAAAGTAGACTTATTATTACCAAGTGTGCCGAAAAGGCGGCAAGCGGGACAATAACCATTTTCCTGTCCGCAACTGTTAGAGTGAGGACCGAGAAGCTCAGATACGGTATTTTTGAACATCTGACGTGAAATCTGAGCAGGTGAAAAATAGTTCAAGTTACCATTTTTTAATCTAAAGAAAACGGGAATATCGCTTTTAATTACAATGGCTTTTTTCATCCCTTTTAAAATTGAACAAAATTTATTGTTATCGCTATTATTATCAATAAATATATCAAGCAAAGCATTAAAGTCTTCTATGTCTCTGGTATTACAACTGTAAACAGGTTTGTTTGCATGAATGTAGAAATATGTTTTTTTAAATTTCGGCTTTGGATCGTTGCCTGATTTGATCCACTCTCTTTCCAAAAGAGGCTTTTCTGTGGTTTTATCTCTCTGTGCTTGGTTGAGCTTAACAGCCTCATATATTACCCATTTATCATTTTCGTACCTTAATACACCAGGCTTGATATCGTTTTGTAGGCTCGGCAATCTTCCTGTGAGGACATTGTTGTTTATGACCGATAAACAGCTTTGGGTTAATGCCTCGTAAACGGCTCTTATACAGCCTCTGATTTCGCTGCCCGGAATAACAGGTTTACCATCGATTTTATAAAAATCGTAACAACGCGGTCTGGCTTTATCCTCTGCACTTCTGTCAGGAAGTGCAAGCATATCAATAACCTTCAATGAGCAGGATATATATCCATTCAAGGTTTTCTCGTTTGCATCATTTTCGGATTGTTTTCTTTCAACCTGAGAGGTTAACGGAACGAAATTGTAAGGGTTTATAAATTTATTATTATAGTCAGGATACAGTTTTGCCATTACTCACCCTCCTTATCCGTAAATCCGACAAGACGCCAATCGCTTTTACGTGCGATACCATCTTCATCAAAAGTATAATAATATCTTACCTTCAACATCTTTCCTGCCGGAGAAGGTAGCGTAAATCTTCCGCCGCCGGTTGTATAAACAAAACCGTCATTTACTTCATTGGTTTTAGCGTTATCTATATCAAGATAGTGGCTTTCATCAAAATAACCGTCAGCATATATACTGTCGTTACCTTCAATTTCACGGACTTTAAAATCTTCGCCAACCAGGCTGCGGTATGCTCTGAATTCACCGGTTTCATTAAATGCCCTTACCTCAAGTAAATTATCAACACTGTATATATCGGTCTCAAAGTCAGCTTTATCGGTTCGGATAGTAAGAATAAACCTGTTGTTCAAGTTCTGCAGTTTTTCTGCAAGTTGCTGTTCTTTCATTTTGTTGCTCATTATCCGCACACCTCCTTGACCCATTCATCAATATTTCCTTCTGCTAAATTATCAACATTTAATTGTCTGCCATTAAATTCTAACGATGTGATTTTGAACAGTCCTCTTCCGATAGAAGTGAGACCGCCTACAGCAAGAAAACCGTTATGTAAATCAGCCAAACAAACACCCAAAGCCCATAAAACATTTCTATTCGGCTTATCCTGAAAAGAGATGTTCAATTCCGTTGAACCGTAATAATACGTTTTCTCAGTATATAATGCACCATCTTTTGTTGCACCGGAGAATCTGTCGATGGCATTTCGTGTAGAAATTTTATAAGTGCCTCCAGAAAAAGTACTCTCGCTGAAAACGATCTTAGATTTTTGCGTATATTTAGTTTTGGAATCAACTTCACCAAACACGCTTTTTACCGTATCTGAATCAATGATTTCAGAAAATCTGCTTCTGAATGCACCAGCCCAGGATGTTCCGGGGATTATTGCTGCGTCTGCTTTTGACTCAAGTGCCAAAGACTGGTAATCAGGCATACTTTCATCGTTATCACTGACAGTTGTCATGTACTTTCTTACAGAAATACCGCCAATAAGCTCCAACTGAACAGTAAATCCAAATATTTCCGCTCTGTTGTCAAGATTTACTTTTTCTGCCTCGGCCCATGCTTCGTTCTCAAACATTTTGAATTTAAGCCACTCTTGGACATCGGAAATAATCCGTTTTTTTACAGTCAAGCCAAGTCTGCCATAACCACGGCTCGTTTTTGAGCCAATAGAAACTTTGCCTATGTTAACAGCCGCCAAAGCTTCTTCTACAGCATTAATGCACCACGCCTCATCGGAAATCAATTCGATATAGCCGGTAAATGTCGCACCGGTCTCGACTGCTTCCATATCAAACTTTGCACTCTCTACTGCTATCTTATTTTTGAGCTTAACACTGTCACGTGTAGTAATACAGCAAGTCGTTCCGTCAGTGCAGCAAGCATCATAAACTCTTATACAACTCGGATTCTCTGAATGATTATTCTCATCTTCAGTTAACCGTTCTGAAGAAATGTATCCAAAGATAGCACTGTCAAGAGGAATATTGTCTGCTGTTTTTTGATTTTTGTTTTTGATATAACTCCTTAACACACCCGCAATTGCAGTTGCAGGAATAAATGGATTTCCTAAACTGTCAACAATAACATCCTTATCGGTTTGAGTATTTTCACCGGATCCGACAGAAAGAGGTGAAAGCAGTTTGATATCAATTCTATAATACACTCTGTTTTTCACTTTCATTTAGCCTCCTTCAATCTGTATTTCGCAACAGTCAGGAATGTAAGTATGTACTTTTTCTGCTTACTCCATACCATAGCTTCATCCATGTTTGAAGTGTCTGTTAACATTTTTTCAAAATAAGTACCCTTGCTTACGTCTTGTATAATTGATTCAATTTTTGATTTACCCAAAAGTTTTTTTGCTGTTTCACGGACAGAATCTGTTTTTATGCTATTAACTCTATTTTCAAAATCAGAGTAATCAACAGATTGTTTGCACATAAGCAACAATCTGCTAACCTGAGAGGAGTTAAGCACCGTTCTTTTTTCAAAACCTGTTTCTTGGCTGTGGGATATCGCTTTTCCAATAATTCTGCCATCGAGCTTTCTCATTTCTATTTTTGCAACCAATAAATCATCCGAAGCTGAATTCAATTTGGATTCGGATTCTATGTTATCTACAGCAAAGTTCGCAGCATCAGGAAGAAGTCTGACTTTTCCAAAACCTTCGTTTGTTTTTTCGCCAATATACATCACAGCATTTTTAACTGCATTTTCTTCGGCAACAAAAACAATTACACTACCTGCACTAATGACAGGAAACTGAGGCTTTTTAAGATTCCATTTGGCATTATATCCTGATACCACTCTTGTAGCGATATTCGTTTCTTTCCGAATCCTTATTCCGTTCGGTAAACCTACACTTGCAATCAATGCAGATATATCCGTTGTAAACACACCTGCTGAGTTAGTCAAAACTATATCTGATTCACACACATAAGCTGCAGTCTGACCTGCCGATAACACAACTGTATCATCAGTACGTTTTGACGGAATCAGAGGATGGATTTTGCAACGGGCATACTGAGCTGTTTTACTTCTGCCAAAAGAAATTGTACCATCAGCAAATAACGGGTAAATCTTTTTCATCAAGCTTCCGCACGCAGTAATTGAACCTTTATAAATTTGTCCGCTACATAAACAGTGCTGTGTATAAAGGCCTTCTCCGCCTTTACAAATTGCATTGTGATATACAACCTTCATTCTGGGCTTTCTATAACCGTGTGCTGAATTAACATATCCTTTTTTTAGTACTTTGTATTGTGGAACCTCTTCGCCCGGCTCTCTTTTATCATTATCAGCAATAAGATTTTTTATGCCTTTGTCGCCATCATTTACAGGTACTTTTATTTCGGCTAAAAACCTGGGTGCAGGAATATAGTAGGTTCCGTTTTGGTCTGAGACACAGAGATTTCCAAATCGAACTTTACCTGAAAGAAAAACATCGTTAAAATCCAAGCCGTAATATTTTGAAGCTAGAGCGCCCATTACGGCGGTACCCGGAACAAAATCCAAAGTACTGTTTGAATCGCTTGACGGAAGTATTATGTCATTCTGAAATTCTGCAAGATAGTTGAATTCATATTCCGCATCGTCTTCAAACTCAAAACAATTGAGTTCAAAACCATCTTTATTCCCAATAAGCCGGCACGAAACAGCGCCCAGACCTCTGTTGCGGTGATATCCGATGTTTCTGAGACCACTGCAGATGCTTGCAATATCAGGCTCTAAGTTGTCATCAAACTCTATTTCAGAAACAAACTTCATAGGCTGCAAATTTATTGGAGAAATCTTATTTACAACTCTTATAAATCTTAAGGTTCCTTTCTTTGCTGTATTATCTTCTATAGCTGTTTCGCCTCGTACCGAGCAAAACAACTCCGTGACAACAGCAGGGGAGATTGATTCTGCCGTTTCGAGCTCTTTGACAGCAGAATGATAGTTTTCTATTTTTGCATCGTTTAAACACAGTGAACCGGTAGTTTCTGAACCGCTTTTGCCAAAGATTGCATCGATTTTCTCTGCACTGATATCAATCATTTGAGCAACCTCGCGCATACAGCCCTTCAGCCGTCTTGAAGGAATATACGGTATTCCGTATCGATCAGTAGCTGTGTCTAGATCTATTGTAGCTGCAAAATGTTTTCCGACACCAACGCAAAGATCTGAAAGTAACGTTATCTCAAGAATTTTTTTCATTTGCTTCAGCCTCCTTTGCAAACCAAAGATCATAAAACTCAGCCATATCGTATATTACTTTCATTTCCTCTTCTGTACCTGTAAGCTTTTGCGAACTCTGATGTAAATAAGCATTAACACGCTTTACTTCAAATAAATAGCGTTCGTAACTTTCCTGTGCGGCACTGCCCAAGGATTTTACATTTGATCGTTCTGCGCTCTGCAAAACAGGAGTCTTCTCAGAAAACATTTTTATTGCTTCATTAATATTATATGGCCTTGCTGTAGCATGCTTTTGCTCATTTTCTCTTAGGGTTATAAAATCATTTGTTATACCGGAATGGCAGAAATAAAAATCAATATAATTTCCATTGTCAATACGTGATTTTTCTTTAGCTGATTCGCATGCAGCTTCAGCTATTTCATAAGCGATACTGAAGGGCATTTTTGAATGGAAGACTGCTATACCTGCACAAGATTTACACTCACTCTTATCAACAACCACACCTGCTGCATCGATTATTTCCAGTGGCTCTTTGCTTAATGTTTCAAAGTACTTGCAAACGAGCTCCCAAGCTTTTTCAGCCTTACAAATTATTGTTATTTCATCACCGCCGCCGATTACCTGACGGTAACCTGTATCACCTACAGCTTCGGATATAGCTTTAAGCGGCTCGGTAACAAACAACCTGTTAACATTTTCAGAAAAACTTCTGAGCATTGCCACACCGTTATCGTAATCTTCGCTCTCGCATTTTTTGAGCTTCTGACCCATAGCATTACCATCGATATAAATTACCGCAGTCATGCCCTCCAAATTTTCGAGCTTATCATCTTCTTTGGGATTGAAATGTCTTTGCTTTGCAACCCTGTCGGCTGAAAGTGACTGTTCATAAGGATAAGACTTTTTTTGAGTCACAGGCAAAAATGTCATAGGATCGATCTGCGACATAGGTGTAACGGCAGAAAGATCGCTTGCCGGATAAAAGTTTTTTCTTCTGCTGCTTTCAGTATAAAGAGCAGCTCTGTCTGTTTTAAAGTTACCGCCAAAAGGTACGCAACAAGCAATTAAAGAAAGTGAAGGATAATTTATCAATAAGTTCTTTGAAATCAATCGGTTAGCTTCAATATACTTGTCCTTTGATTTGAAAAGAACCATTAAGCTTCCGCCGCCATCATACAGAACCTCAGCATCGATGTTGCTTTCAGCAAAGCTCGCGAGTGTAAACGATTTGAAAAAATCGTATTTCATATTAACCTTATTATCAAGCATTTGCGGAAACTTCTTGAAAATTCCAGCTAACAATGCTGAAGCACCTGAAATCTCTCTGATTTTTGAAGTTCTGTAAATAAACTCCTGCTTTGAAGCGAAATCATATAAAGCTAAACAATAATTATTCTCAGACATTTGTTTTTCCTCCATATATATTAACTCAAGGGAATAAGGCTATTTTTTCAATGTTCTTAGTTTTTTCAATACCTTTTTTTATTAGCGCCAATGCATTGTAATATCCGAACACATCTTTAATCGCAGTTTGCTCATAAAGTCCTTCTTGTTCAAATATCTTTATGATAGCTGATTTTTCTTGTGTTTTCCCCTCGCTGATGGCATGGCTCATATGATTTCTCATTATTTTTACGGCAAGATATATTCTCATAATCGATGACAAATCAGAATACTTTGCGTCCAGTCTGTTTACTGCAGTCAATTTCAATTTCTCTGTACCGATGTACTTCTTTAGCAGATGATAAGCCAATTTTTTACAGTCATAAAAAACTGTCCTATACAGTAAACTTTCCTTGTTTTCAGTATCTTCTAATGTTTTCTGTGAAATATAAACTCCGAAATCAGCAAATGCTTCACTGAAATTATGCTCTTTAATTTCCTCTCTGAACTTTACTAAACATTCCTTCTCTTCATCGGAAAAAATATCTGATTTCTCAATGTCATAGTAAATAAATCTTTTATAAGCAAAACACTTACCATTAAATTTAAATGTTGCTTCTAATTTTTTGGCAAATTCTTCAGAAATTTTTCCGATGGAACAGAAAGAATCCCAAAATTCAGAATAAAAAAGTGTACTCTCTGTGCTTTTTCCTCTGGTTTGCATATCGGTCTTTTGAGCTTGTTTTTCAGGTAGTTTGTATTTTATTCCGGCATCAAGATAAATCTGAGGAACTTTTTCAACATAAATTGTAAATGCCTGTTGTAAATATCCGTGATCAACACACCATTCTACAATTTCGATGTACCCCCATTTTTTATCGGAGCCTATATGCAGGCTTTCTTTGATTTTGTCAAACAAAAGAGTAAAAATGCTGGTATACAAATCAGAAGAGCTGTTGTTCATGTCATACTCAGAAATGCTTGTCTCAACCTCTTTTTTGTAATCGTCTATTTTATCGAGTTGACTGATGCTTAATGCCTTCGTAAATTTATCAATACTGTTAATGATTTTTAAAACGCGTGAATTTGATGTTTTTGTCTCTTCGGCCGTCTGCTCAAAAAAACTTTTCAACTGAGTAATATTGCCGGTCGAAACGAAGTCATCTGCTCCGCGGATTATTTCATTGATTTTGTATATGTAGTTGATCTCTTTCAGCGTTCCGCTCTGAGCACTGTATACTATATTGCGACATTTTTCTCCCACTATTTTAAAGTACTGTATTAGTGTGGCAACAAGATAATTCATGTCACGGAAACCACCCGTGTAATCGATATAAATTTTCTTTTCTGCCTTTGTAGCCTGCGAAATGTTTAAATACAGGTTGTTTGCAACTTCAAAATCGCTGAGAGGATTAACATTTACATCATCCTTACGATAATCGTACGGTACAGTAACTATTTCCCATCCGACATCTTTATACTTATCGGCAGCCATCAACTCAGCAAACCAGCTGCAATAGTATTCGTATTGACTTATTCCTTGGTTGTCCTTGCCGTTATATGAACGTATTTTTCGGCTGATTATGTTTCCTTTGTCGTCCTTAACGTTTTCAACTATTTCTATAGGGTTTTTATGTTGAAATACAACCTTGGAAACTATAAATATCAGTTTGATTTTTTCGTCCTTTTCTTTTTCTTCAACTGCTCTGCTTACCAGATAATTTATCGGCACCTCATTTGTAAAGGTGCCTTTTAAAATGCTTTCCCCATCAGGTAGCTTATATTCTTTTAGTGTGCTTTTATCGTTGTACGAGCTTAAAAAAGAAATAATTGCAGCCATATTATCTTCCTCGTTTAGTTTCTGTTTAATGCTGTTGTTCCGATTACATGTCCTGCGTCATCTGCCACAGGCGAACCGATTGTCAGAAGCCTTGATGTGTCTTTTCCCAGTTCTTTGCAGGCAGCCACATAAAGAGCAGAAACAATGCAGAAATCACATTCCGATTTATCAGGTAATTCGTCAACATCGGTATATATAGGCGGAGTTTTTGTCGGAATTTCGATCTCACCGTAGACTATAGCTTCAGCATCGTCTTGCTTAAAATAAGCGTTTAGAAGCCTGCCGCTGTACGGAATTTCCGCAACAAGAGTTCCGCCACGGTATTTCCTGATTTTTTCATCAAAAACACAGTCTTTGAAAATCATTACCGAGTGACCGCCCACAAATGACTTTACCGTTTTCATAGTTATACATCCTTTATAGTAATTTCATCAATCCGAAACCTTGGCTGTTTCTTTCACCTAATCCGCAGTCGTAAATAAACTCCAATGCTCCGGATGGTGCAGTAATATCAAGGTCACAGTTATATCCGGTAAGCCATACTTCTTTATATTTTGTTACAACCTTTTTACCGATTTCCGTTATCCGAATTTCCAGCTCGGGTGGTTGCGTATCAAATGCTGTCCTGTATTTTTTGTAGAAGTTTTCATGTAGCCGGTCAACGAACTGAGAGGAAGCGGGAGAAATAAAATGCATTTTGTCATATTCATCTCTTGTGTATAAAACAATCGGCGAAACCGTTCTGAAACAGGCAGTTTCTTCATTGATATGCCTGTTTGTCAGGAATGCACCTGATATCGGAAGGACCGTATCAAAAAGCTTGATTGACGGGTTGAGCTCAAAGCTTCTTTGCAAATCATCACAGAAATCGAAAAAAGGGCTTCTTATTTCGAGCGAAAATGTATCGGTGAAAACAATTTTTTTGTCTTCAATAATATAATTTCCCAACAAGGGGCTGAAAACAAAGAATTTAAATGTTTCAGTATCACCGAAACCGTTGTTATGCCAGAAATCGGAAGCACCAATTTCTGCCAGCTTTGCATATAAAGCACTCTGAAGCTGATAGTTGTAGTTAAGTGGAATTGCCAAAGGTTCATCGGGATTGAATACTAATTTAATCTGCATTTTATCTCCTTGAAAAAGTTCTAACTTCTTTTTTGCCACAGCTTAGGTATAAACAAACATAGAATCGTCAAAAGCAATGATACTCCGACACATACAACTGCAATAATAATCTGCAGCCAGAAATCTTCTGCCATATCTCCGTATCTTGCATCAGCAATCAAAGGCACAAGCACGCCGAAAATATTATAGAATGTTTCAATTGCGGCAATAACGGTAAAAATACTGAAAAGACGCTCAATGTTTTTGTTTTTCTGCTCAGATGCATTAGCTGAAACATCGCTGATATCCTCTGCCAGCTTGTCTATATCGAGTATTTCGTACATTTTCTCATAAATGTTTTGATATGAGTATTCGTTTGAAACAACCTTAAATGACTCTGCCAGTTTAAAATCGTTGAGCTTACGCTGCGCTTTTATCAGTTTGCCAGATTTTTTTTTGTCTTTTACGGCATCAGTCATAAAGTAAAGCAACGTATGACGTTGATTTTGCAGAGTCAGATAAAGGCATAGATGGTCATTTTCAATATTACTCTGTGTGTAACGGGTAAAGTTATTATCTTCCTCAAGCACACAGGTCAAAATGCCCGGACTTCCTATCCATGTCGTATACTTGTTTGATTTCAGCTCCATATCATGACGACTGTCTTTTATATAGCTGTTTTCTGTCATTCCGAGGTCCTTGTAGCCTCTGCCGAGGCAAATCAGGTGAGAGTCACGGCTGTTTTCGGGTATTTTACGGCATATAAGCTGTAAAACGTCGCATACATATGTGTTTTTAAGGGGCATATAGTAAAAAAGACTGACAAAGTCATTTTTATCTTCCTTAAAGTCCTTGTGATCCTTCACACCAAGGATGTGGCACGAAACCTGAGCAAAGGTTGAATCGAAAGGTGTAGAGTTGGCGATATGTCTGAAAAAGTAAGTAAAGCTCTCTATTTGCTCTAGGGTCATATCACAGTAGTTGATCTTGAATATAAGATAACCTTTTGATTTGCCCATCACAAAAGCAGATATTTCGTCAACCCTCGCAGAGAAACGTTTGCCTTCATCCGCTGACTCAAACGGAATTATTTTGTTAAAAGCCATCTCGCCGTCAACCATTTCAGCTCTAAGAAGATAAAAATCAATCTTAAAGTAGCTGCAGCTTTTGTAAATATCTCTTATACTGTTAAAAATATATCTGCAGTTGCGAAAACGGTTTTCCGAAGCATCGTTATCCTTTGCACTAAGCTTAGCCAGGTGCTTTTTGAGTGCAGAATACTTATGCTTCTTGATTTTAAACGGCACGATATAGTAACCAATGCTGTCGTTATACATTATACAGGTTTTGTTTGAGCTTTCTGCTTGTTTCACCATAAATACACCTTTTTATTATATATATTACAATTTTAACATAACAACGTTTTGTACACAATGCCTAAAATGCACAAAAGATAAAGCTTACATTTATAAACATTGCCACCGGGAAATGTGCTGTAGAATCTTACTTGTGTATATACCTCGAAAGCAAAACGACCGTTACCACCAAAGCTGTGGTTAACGGTCGTTTTTAATTTTAACTTGCATAATTGCGAATTATTCCCGCAGGGGCGAGGTAAGGCAGACAATCCTTAGTCGCTTCGCGACAGCTCCTTTCAAAAGGAGCCGACAATTCTCTGCCGTTTCGATCCTCAGGAAAGTGGGAAGGTAGACATTTCTCGTTGGTCTTGTTTTTGGGTTGATAGTTTCAATCCCCCAGAGGGGGTAAGGTAGGGCAATTCCTACCCCCATGGAACTCAAAGAGTTCTGTTTCAATCCCCCAGAGGGGGTAAGGTAGAAGGCTGTTGAAACAACGACTAAGGCTAAGGAAAAGTTTCAATCCCCCAGAGGGGGTAAGGTAGAGAGATATTCAAAAAGCAAACTTTAACTGGAAAAGTTTCAATCCCCCAGAGGGGGTAAGGTAGAGAGATATTCAAAAAGCAAACTTTAACTGGTAAAGTTTCAATCCCCCAGAGGGGGTAAGGTAGGCTATCACATTCACAGCAAAGACCTTCAAAGGTCGCACGTTTCAATCCCCCAAAGGGGGTAAGGTAGATGCTCTGAAACCGTGAAGAGCTTAATTGCTTTTGTTTCAATCCCCCAGAGGGGGTAAGGTAGGTATAAACCATGTAGATAGGGCACTTGAATCAAAGGTTTCAATCCCCCAGAGGGGGTATGGTAGGCGTTTCCGGAAATTCAGGTTGAACTTGTCAACTATGTTTCAATCCCCCAGAGGGGGTAAGGTAGGAATTTTTCAATGATTACATATCAGACGAGAGTTTCAATCCCCCAGAGGGGGTAAGGTAGATGTATAATCTGACAATCTAAATTCAAGAAGGAGTTGAGTTTCAATCCCCCAGAGGGGGTAAGGTAGGATCTCTGGATAAAAGATTATAACGTCAGAGTGTTTCAATCCCCCAGAGGAGGTAAGGTAGAAAGTTTTTTTCGTAGTAGCGTTTTTAGTAATTTGTTTCAATCCCCCAGAGGGGGGTAAGGTAGATCAACTAACGGAAAAAATCAAGGCTATGATTTGTTTCAATCCCCCAGAGGGGGTAAGGTAGTTGTAGACACAACAGTTGCTGAAACAACAACTGTTGAAGTTTCAATCCCCCAGAGGGGGTAAGGTAGAACAACATTTTGTTGTATGAACATAATAACACACAACTTATAGCTTGTCAAGGTGAGGTTTTTTCATAAAACAGCTTTTCTGTTTAGTCATAAACAAACTTCGCTCTAAAAAATCACTGATTTTTACACGCATTTATCACAGCAAAATGAGCTATAACTAAATAATAATTGCGTTTATCTGTAAAGTATGGTAGAATGCCGATGAGGTGAATTTGTGATGATGAAACAAATTGCAAACGAAGAGTATTTGCTTGACAAAGCAAGGCTGTTGGAGACCAAGAATTTTAAACCAGGTGCGGACGGTATGAGCGCTTCGGGAGCTGTGACATGGGTTGATATTAACGGAAAAAGGCTGTGCAGAGAGCTGAACAAAGGATATTATGAACCGATGCCCGCCGTTGCGTTTACTTCTGCAAAAAAGAACGGCGGTTACAGGCGTTTGGCAAAACTAACCGCAATAGACAGCGTTGTTCAGTATGCCGTTGCAGATGCAATAGCGGAAATATGCGAAGCTGAGTTTTCGCCGAAAAGCTTTGCTTACCGTAAAGGCAGAGGTGTTGGCGAAGCGGTTGAGCTTTACTGTATTAATGCACGCAACTACCGCTTGGCGGCAAAAATTGACCCTGTTGCTTGCTTTGATAATATTGATTACGGTGTTCTGGAAGAGGCGGTTGCCGATGCCGTGCAAGACGGCAAGGTTACATCGCTGATTATGAAATTCGCACGAATGCCGTATATCGAAAACGGCGTGGCTGTTCAGCCGGAAAAAGGTATTCTTCAGGGCGCTCCGTTAAGCCCGGTTTTGTGCAATATTTACCTTAACCGATTGGATGCTTATCTTGAGGAAAACAATATTGAATTTATACGCTATGCTGATGATATTGTTATATTTGCAAATTCGCTAAACGAAATAAGAAAAAGCGCAGACAAGATAAGGCGGTTTCTTTCCGAAAAACTCAAATTGAACATTAATGAGAAAAAATATAAAATAGATTCTCCGCTTAAAATTAAGTATCTCGGCTTTAGATTCGAGGCTGATAAAAAGGGGATAATTGCCGTTGAAGCAAATGCGCAGCCAAAAACATTTTATAGGCTATGGCATGAGTCCGAGCTTTACAGCAGCAGAAAAGCGAGAGATATTTTAACCGACGGAATACTCCGCCAAAAGGATTATTCGCTGCTGTTTGAAAACGATAACGGCGGCTGCAATATACCGGTTGAAACGGTTGACGTTATAAACGTGTATTCGGACGTTGTTTTGGACAGCGGCTTTTTTAAAAAAGCATCCAAAAGCGGAATAGAGGTGAACATTTTTGATAAAAGCGGCAATATGCTGGGCACCTTTACTCCTTTTTCCTCTCTCAAATCTCCAAGGGTAACGCACCAACAGCTTAACGCTTATTTTGACAGTGAACGTCGCCTTGCAATTGCGAAGCAGTTTGTGTTAGGTTCGGTTCATAATTTCAGGCTGAATATAAGATACTATAATAAACGTAACCCGAGCAGCTTTTTTGATGATGCTGTTAGGCACAGCTATATAATAGCTCAGCAGATTAAGGAGGCAGAAAGCTATGACAGCTTACTCCTGCTTGAGGCTAAGGCAAGGGAGCTGTACTATTCATGCTTTGATAAGTTTATAGATAATGAGGATTTTTGTTTTGGCAAACGGACACGCAGGCCGCCGAGAAACGAATTTAACGCAATGCTCAGCTTCGGAAATTGTGTGCTGTATAATTTAATTGCAACCGAGATCAATAAATCACCGCTCGATATCAGAGTAGGCTTTCTCCACGCTACAAACAACAGGAAAACCTCGCTTAATTTGGATATTGCAGAGCTTTTTAAGCCTTTGATTGTTGACAGAACCGTTCTTTATCTCATCAACAGAAATATGATTAAACGGGAACATTTCGTCCGTGAAGAAAGCGGAGCGGTGCTCCTGACCGAAACGGGAAAGCGTATATTCATAAAGGCTCTTTACGATAAGCTCGATACGGTTATTACGGAGAAGGACAAAAAGCTCAACTACAGGCAGGTTATCAAGGCGGAGGTTTATAAGCTGACTTTGTGCTTTAAGTCCGATAAGCCTTATTCGTCATTCAGGCAGGTGAGATAATGTTCGTTATATTGGTTTATGATGTGGCCGCTAAACGTGTCGGCAAGGTTATGAAAACAACAAAAAAATATCTTATTCCCGTGCAAAACTCCGCTTTTGAGGGCGTAATAACGGAAAGCAAGCTCAATAAGCTGAAGGCGGAATTATCCTCAATTATTGACCCGGAACATGACTCGGTAATTATTTATAAACTGGGTTCGGTAACTTATGCCCAAAAAGAAGAAATAGGCAAAACCAAAACAGAAGACCCGTATATTTTGTAGCTCTTTATACAAAACAGCCTCTTTCATTTAGCCATAGCTTCTTTTGTTGTATCAAAACAGCAAAAAATTAGCACTGGCTTTAATATGATACGTATTTGTGACTAAATGAAATGAGAGTTTTGTGAAATTTTATCATCTTGACAAGCTACAGATTGTGTGTTAATATGTCCCTGCAACTAAATGTTGCTCTACCTTACCCCCTCTGGGGGATTGAAACCATAACAATGTTAGCCATTGCCTTCTTGGTGCAAGACTACCTTACCCCCTCTGGGGGATTGAAACTTGTTGTGATCTGAGATGTCATAATTTAGCCCTCTACCTTACCCCCTCTGGGGGATTGAAACGAAGCAGCAGCTGAATTTCCACGAACAACTTCATCTACCTTACCCCCTCTGGGGGATTGAAACTTTTTCATATGTTTTTTTTCGAATATTGACATATTCTACCTTACCCCCTCTGGGGGATTGAAACCTCTTTAATGAAATCTTTGCGCTTGCTACCTGTGTGCTGTAAAACTCCTACCTTACCCCCTCTGGGGGATTGAAACTCCTTTGTTGCCATAATTGCATCCTCCTTAAAATTACTACCTTACCCCCTCTGGGGGATTGAAACAAACAGACTCGAAGAAGGTCGGTTCGACCCATACTACCTTACCCCCTCTGGGGGATTGAAATTGAGGTCATTTTCTTTTTACTTTGCTTATGTTTTGGTTGATGCCGGTTGCAAAAGCTTGCTAAAACAAAAAACCAAAGCCCTTGTTGCTGTTATTGAGCAAGGGCTTTGGTAATTTTTTTTTAAAAATATGCTGAGATGTACAAAAATATCTGTTTGCAGAACAAAACATATATATGGAAATTTATTTGATGCAAATTATGCAGAATAAATCCCCTCGATTTACATATCCTAACAACGCGATTTCAAAAATTGTGTAGGGGCGGCAATCTGCCGTCCGTATAAATGTAAAGCAAGGAGAAAGATATTTTTATGAAAGCAACAGGTATTGTACGCCGTATAGATGACCTCGGCAGGGTTGTCATCCCAAAAGAAATCCGCCGCACAATGCGTATCCGCGAAGGCGACCCGCTGGAGATTTTTACTGCGCCGGACGGGGAGGTTATATTCAAGAAATATTCGCCGGTGGGTGAACTGTCGACGCTTGCGACCCAGTATGCAGAAGTGTTGTACAGAGGTGCGAACAGCCCTATATTGATTTGTGACCGTGACAGGGTTATTGCCTGTGCCGGTGTTTCAAAAAAAGAGGTTATTGACCGACAGCTTTCCGAAGAGCTTGAGGATTATATGGAACGTCGTGAAAGCTTTGTAACCAAGCGTGAGGGTGATGGTATGACACCGGCAATAGGGGTTGAAAGAAAAGCTTGTGTGGCTTCGCCGATTATCGCAGCGGGAGATGTTTCGGGCGCTGTAGTGATGCTCAGTGACGATAAGGTGTCTGTACCTGCTGCAGCTGATATCAAGCTCGTGCAGGTTGCCGCAAACTTTCTCGGCAGACAGATGGAGGAATAACAATTTAGCACTAAAACGGGGCTGTGAATTTTCGCTTTTCACAGTCTCGTTTTTAGTTTGAGAAAAAAGTCTCAACTGCATTGAGTATAAGGACGGCAGGCGTGTTAATATCGCCGATTATGCATCTATGGCGGTGCGTACAGCTAATCAGCGTGCTTATATGGTCGGTGAGGGCGAGTTTCGTAAGTCGATAGGTGAAACACTTGTCATAATCTCCCGTCATTCAACCTCGTGCGACCTCTGCAAGCCGTTTGAGGGTAAAGTGCTGATTGATGATGTCTATTCCGGCGGTACACAGGAAGACGGCGATTATATGCTGTTGTCGCAGGCTATGGAGCAGGGACTTTATCATCCCCGTTGCCGTCACGGCCTCGGTACATACTACCCCGAATTAGAGGATATCAACGGCTATGAGACAGATGATAACAAGCTGAATGATTACAGCAAAAACGTTGACAATTCGGGTGAAAATGGTATAATAGAGCCAAGAAGTCTCGTTACGAGAAAATTACCTAACGGCTTAAGAACGATGCCAAGTCACAAATTGACAGATTTGGAAATAGAAAGTTTAAAGCGAGATATAGAAGCTATTGGTGCGAATGAGCATGTCTTTAAATTTAATTCAGGAAGAAGAACCGGCTATGACGATGTGTTGGATGAAATTCGAGTGTGCGGTGATGTTTTACCGGATACAAAATCTAACCATCCAAGGGATTTAATGTCACAAAGAGCTGCACTTGCTCATGAATATTATGGACATAGGGCATATCGTGGCACTGACGTTCCTGTAGGTTCTTGGAATGATGAATTTAGAGCAAGCTATATGGCTGCTAAAAACTGCCCTAATCTTTCGGATGAAGATAGGCGATATCTGATACTTGATGCCTTGGAAAGAGCCAAAGAAAGCGGAATAACGATAAAGTACAATAAATTTATAAGGAGGACTTTGTATGGCTATTAATACCACTTTGGATGAGCATAAGCTTTTGATGTCTGCTGATTCTGATTTTGGTAAGTTTGGAAAAACAGATAAAAAATGTCCTCGATGTGGCGGAAATATAATTTGTGAAGAAAAAGGATCATCTTACAGAATAAGATGCGAATCAAGTGAATGCATCTTCGCTGATATTAGAGGAATTTAATTCTCTGTTTTATAATTTCATAGTTGAATTCAGGCACTCTGCATTTTGCAGGGTGTCTTTTTTCATATCAAAATACGTTTGCCCGTGTGCGTATAAACGGGGAGCGGATGACCTTATCCGTAAAAAGGAGACAAAATGGCAGAAGAAAACAACACTGTACTTGACGGTCAGGAGCCGGGCAGCGGTACCGA
>JAZPYN010000010.1:0-138350 GCA_045544155.1 Acutalibacteraceae bacterium | reverse complement strand
ATGAGATGCAACACTGCGTGTTGATGATATGCAATTCCTGCGGAATAGATGATATACAAGGCTTCGCCTTGATTTGCTTTCAAAAAAACAGTATAATATTTTTGGAAGGAGTGGTTGTATGTCAAAAAATTATTTGCTGATGTATTCCGAACAACTTGCAACAGAAATAGAATTGCTTTGCCACGAGATTAAGGCGCCATCAAATACTCTTTTCCAAATCCGCAAAAGTTCAAGCAGCGTTTATGCAAACATCCGTGAAGCAAACTACGGACAAAGCAAAGCTGATATGCTTTCTAAATTTGAGATTTCCCTGAAAGAATGTAGTGAAACCGAAGGGTGGTTGCAATTATTATTTAACACAAAGGGTATCGATGAAGCAACCTTCAAAAAATACAGAAACCTCTGCGGCCGAATCAGAAGGATGTTAATTGCCAGTTGTAAAACATTGAAGGAAAATGCGAAATGATAATAACACCCAAGCAGATTCATCCTCACGGATGAGTCTGCTTTTTGCTCAAAAAGCGGCTGTTGCAAGTGCCGCTTGACAAAATCAAGCAGTATGTTCTTTATTTTTGTGTAACATTTTGGTATAATTAACTCAGTCAACAGGAGGCGATTATTATGACGGTTGGCGAAAAAATTCAGATATACAGAAAGCGGCTCGGTTTGTCGCAGGATGAGCTTGGGCAAAGAATGCTTGTAAGCAGGCAGACGATCAGCCTTTGGGAAAAGAATCAGACCGTTCCGACGATTGATAATTTAATAAGGTTAAAAGAAATCTTTAATGTTTCGGTTGATGATATTTTAGGCTTTGACGGCAATGAGCGAGCTGATAATATTTTGCCCGACGAAACATATAGGTTTAATTTTACAAAGGACGAAATAAAAGAAATACAGAGTTTGCAAGGAAAAGGATTGTACAGAAAGCCTGTTCTTTCTGGATTGATTTGTGTAGCGTTGATTGCGTATCTTATCTTTTTATCTGCACCCGAAATTCTGATAGGTTTTGCTGTCGGTATAGTTTTTATCGGTACTTTTTTTCATATCAAGCGAATAATTGCATATAACAAAGCGTGGAGAAAAAATGTTGAAAAAATATGTCAGTCGGTATATGAGTACAAGGTTTTTGAAGATTATATCATTATAAATATCTACCGTGAAAACGAAAAAGTAAGAGAATCAAAATGTTATTATGCCGACATAGAACAAATACAACAGTTTGGCAAATGGCTCCTTTTTCAGTTTGGCGGACAAGCTTTTATATTGCGTAAAAGTGAACTTAAAGAAAACTCAGCTTTTTATTCATACATGTATAAAAATCCTACAAAAACCATAGATAGTCCTGTGACGAATAAATGGAGAGTTATGTCGATTATATTGTTTGTTGCTTCTCTTTTGTCTATATTGGGTGCATTAGTCTTGGTTAATACGGTATCAACCGTAAACGGATTATTTATTGAAAATATGTGGCTGTTCTTTTTGCTGACTCCGGTGCCGATTGCATCAACTGTTTTCGGGTTTGTGCTTAAGTCAAAGGGATTAAAATACAAAAAGAATGTTATTGCAGGTATCATAATGACTGTTCTGCTATGCATATACGGTTCGTTTACATTTATATTTTAATCGGCTTCGTTTTTGTTGAAAATTCGCCTTACTTAATATATAATCAACCTAAACCGTATCTGAAAGGAGAATCGCTATGATCTTCAGAAGAATATGTGCAATTGTTTTATGTCTTCTTACTTTATTCGGTATAACGGCAAATGCCGCTTCTGCACCTGACAGTGAAGAGCAAAACGCTGGCGGTGAAATCAATCCGTCCACATGGACTGCGGTTGACGGTCTGGGTCGTACACTTTCTATGGGTGACGATGTAGGCGGCAAGAAGCAGGATAAATATGTTGCCATGTTTTACTGGACATGGCACTACCCGTGGATAAATGACCACGAGCCGATTACAACGGGCAGCGTGCTCGACAAATACCCCGAAGCGGTAAACGATTGGGACCACCCTGCATGGGGCGGCACCTATGACGGCAGACCTTATTTCTGGGATGAGCCGCTTTACGGCTTCTATACAAATACGGATGAGTATATTCTGCGTAAGCACGCGGAGCTGCTTGCCGATGCGGATATTGACGTTGTTTTCTTTGACACAACAAACTCAACCCTTGTGTTTACTGAGGCTTATGAAACCCTGCTCAAGGTGTGGAGCGAAGCAAGGGCAGACGGTGTCGATGCTCCCGATGTTTCTTTTATTCTCAATTTCGGCGGTAAAGATGAAACACGTACTCAGCTCTATGATATTTACGATAACCTCTACAGCAAAGGCAGATACAGCGACTTCTGGTTTATGTGGGATGATAAGCCCATGCTTATGGCGGATGTTGCTTCGCTTGACCTTACCGTACCGAAAGACAGAGAGATTTTTAACTTCTTCACTTTCCGCGATAACGAATCTACATACTTTGCGAGCGACACAGGATATTTTAAGGATACGTGGGGCTGGTGCTCCGATTATCCGCAGACAAAATTCGGCAAAAAGCTTTTCGGCGGCACTGAAGAAATCTGCGTTTCCGTTGCACAGAATGCCAACGAAAGCGGACTTATTGCGATGAACAGTCCTGTCGGCACAGTGCAGGGCAGAAGCTTTACCGACGGCGATTATTCATACACCTATACCTACGGCGGTAAAGAAATAACCGTTGATAAAAATATTGAGAATTCCCTGCTTTACGGCCTTAATTTCCAGCAGCAGTGGGACTATGCTATTGCGCAGGACCCCGAAATTATATTTGTTACGGGCTTCAACGAGTGGATTGCAGGCAGATTTGAAAACTGGATGGGAACCGAAAATGCCTTCCCCGACCAGTTCAGCCCTGAGTACAGCCGCGATATCGAGCCGAGTGCAGGTGTACTCAAAGACCATTATTACTATCAGCTTGTCGAGAATGTCCGCCGTTTTAAGGGTGCGGACGCTCTGCCGAAAACCGATGCAAACAAAACGATTGATATAAACGGCTCTGTTTCGCAGTGGAACAGTGTGCTTCCCGAGTACAATCACTATCAGGACGGCGTAGACCGTGACAGTGCAGGCTGGAAAGGCTATCACTACACTAACAATACATTCCGCAATGATATTGTCCAGGCAAAGGTCGCTTATGACGACACCAACGTTTATTTCTATGTCAGAACAGCCGATGACCTCACACCGTCAACCGACCCCGACTGGATGCGACTGCTTATCGATACCGACACAAGCGGTGTTTCATCCAACTGGGAGGGCTTTGAGTTCCTTATCAACAGAGAGTCTCCGAAGGATGGCAAGGCAACCCTCGAAAAATCGCTCGGCGGTATCGATTTTGAGGAGGTCTGCAAGGTTGATTACTCCGTAAACGGCAATGTGCTTCAGCTTGCAGTGCCCAGAACAGCACTCGGACTTAACGGTAAAGAAGTAAAATTCAACTTCAAGTGGTCAGATAATCTTCAGGGTGCAGACGCAACCGCATTTTACCGGAACGGTGATGCCGCACCCGGCGGAAGATTTGCCTTTGTATTCGACAGCACCGCTACAGGCGAAACAGAAGCGCCGACCGACAGCGGTAACAGCTTCTTCGATTTCTTAGATATGGTGTTGCAGAAATTTGCAACTGCTTTTATCGATATCAGAAAGTTTTTAAACAACATTTTCAGATAATATCAAAAGCCGAGGTTTACCGCCTCGGCTTTGTATGTTTAATAATTCATATTATCTTTGACTATGCGACTATTGCCGGGAGCTTTCAGATTAAAAGATGTTATTTTGCATTAATCATGCCAATCTTTAACACCTTCGGTTGCAAAAATTTTATATAAGGTTTCTCCGTAAACATACTCCTGTGAACTATTAAGATTAGTGTTTTTGATTAAGGTATATAAACCAATTGCGCGTATTCCTAATTCATCGGATGAAAACGAGTTGTATGTCTCAACAACAACAGAAATCCCATAAGCGCATTCGGTTGTTATTATTTCAAAGTCTTGATGATTTTGTGTTATAGAATTACCTCTTCCATCACTTTCTGAATATCCACCTCCAGTTTCCCAAGAAATACTTTCAATATCGCCTTCAATATAGGAGAGCATTTTATTTATTTCTCCTGTAAGGTCATCAAAATTGTCTTTAATGTTTTTACACATAACGGCTTCCATTGCAGATGCATCCTTGTTTTCAACCGCATAAATTACCGCTTCTGCAACTTCTTCGTTACTGACAGTATTCTTTTCTCCGAAAAACGGAAAGATTGCCATAATAATTGACATAATGAAAGAAAAGATTCTTGTTAACATATTTTTTACCTCCTGTAAATTATATTCAACTTTAAAATTTATATCGTTTTCCTTGATAGCGCAATGTAGGGAACGGTCTTGACCGTTCCGTTAGGTTTTATCAGATTTTTGCGGAAGGGTCAAGACCCTTCCCTACAGCTCTATCGTACATTGATATAAGCAAAAAATCCAGTGTCAACAACGCAATATGAGTTTACTGTATAGTAATTATACAACAGTTTTAGGACAAAAACCAGCAACTTAAGTTTACATTTGTGAAAAAATGTATTAAATTTGCAGAATATAACCAATTATGTGACGGACAGCACCTTTTTTCTGTCTTTATGGGTGAAAGGCCTTTTAAAAATCACAAGGAGGTGAGCGGAATGCAGGATGAACATATAATCGGGCTTTATTTTGAGCGTGACGAAAACGCAATAAAAGAAACGGAGAAGAAATACGGCAGATACTGTCATACAATCGCTTACGGTATTCTGCACGATGACGGCGAATCGGAGGAGTGCGTTAACGATACATACTACAGAGCCTGGAATAATATTCCGCCGACAAGGCCGACAAAGCTCTCGGCTTATCTTGGCAGAATTACGCGTCACCTTGCGCTTAACCGATACCAAAAAATGTCGGCAAAAAAGCGTGGCGGCTCTGCTGTTGCGGCAGTGCTTGACGAGCTGACAGAGTGCATACCCGACAGCACTGCGGCAGATATCACACAGGAGTTTGTAATAACACAAACGCTCAACGCTTTCCTTGCAGAGTTACCCGAGCAAAACAGAAAAATATTTGTAAGGCGTTACTGGTATATGAGCACGGTAAAAGAAATTGCCGACGAATACGGTATGGGTGAAAGCAAGGTGAAGATGATACTGCTCCGCTCAAGGAATGAGCTGAAAAAATTACTTGAGGAGGAAGGGATAAATATATGAAAAGCGAAAGACTTTTGTATGCGCTTGAAGATATAAACGATGAGTATATTGAGCAGGCTGCACCCAAACACAAAAAGAAAGCAAATAAAATTTGGCTTAAGGCCTGTGCCGTTGCCGCTTGCGTTGCCGTAACGGTTACGGCAGGTTTAGGATTGTTTTTTGATAAAGAAAAACATCCGCCTGTAGAACTGCCTGTGCTTACCCTCGGCAACATCTTTGACGGCGGAATGAGTATGGAGGCTCACTGGGCTTATAGTGCGGATGAATTGATCAGCAGCAACCCGTGGACCGAGGAAAAAACTCCCGAGAGCTTGCCTGTTTACAAAAACTCCGTTTATAACGAGGGCGCAAATCCCGATTACAATGCAAAGCAGATGAAGAAAATTTTGCTTGAATATGCCGCAAAGTTCGGTATAAACATGGCGGCAAATGACATAAAAGAAACGGTATACGACAGCTTTTACGGCTATTATATCGAAAGCGGAAACATTCGTATTGAACTTAATATATGGATGATGCTGAACGTTGAAATCAGCGGTGAGGATGTGTTGCCGTCGGGTTATACGCTTGACCGTTATGCTTCGCTTGATGAGCTGAAGAAAACTGCGGAATATCTAAAAAAAGAGTATGCGGATTTTCTCGGTATGAGCAAGCCCGTTGCGGATATATCTCTCGGTGCCTATGACGTTTACGGCAGACGTTCATTTTCACTTTCGTTTTATGACGGCTCAGGCAATGCTGAAGAACAGATAAAAAGCTATAATTTCAACAGTGTGCATTTTTGGGCTGATGAAAACGGCAGCTTGCATATTTCACGCAGCTGCAGCAAGGATGAAGCCATAGGAGTTTACCCGATAATCACAGCCGATGAAGCACTCGGTTTATTACTCAGCGGTAATTACGTGACGAGTGTTTATACCGGATTCAGCGGAAAAGAAAACGTAAAAAAAGCAGAGCTTGTTTACCATGTCTCATCCCTTTCCGAGCTGCTTGTGCCTTATTACAGATTCTATGTCGAGGTTGAAAATGAGGGAGATATCGCAAAGGAATTTCCCGGTATGAAGACCTACGGCACATATTATGTGCCTGCTGTAAAGAGCGAGTATATATCAAATATGCCTTTATGGGACGGCAGTATAAACTAAGCAATTTAAAAACCGCACTACGCTCAAATTTTGAACGCAGTGCGGTTGAATTATTTTATTCCGTTAAGCAATGCCGAGCATTGAGAGAATCTTCTTAATAAACTCGATCACATAGTGGAAATAATCAAAAATAAGCACAAGGAATCCACTGTCACCCTGACCTTCAAGGTTGCCCATATCCGTTGCCTTTGAGCCGTCAAAGTCGGATGTATGTGAGTAAAGCCAAGAGATCATACCGTTGGGGCTTGTAAGGTCAACTGTTTTGCCCGTACCGTCAACAGTTGAAGAATCGGGATATGCTTTGCCGTCATAACCGAACATATCGTTATTTACTGCAAACCATGCATAGTGATTGCTCTTGCAGGGTGTACCGTCGCCCATACGTGCTGTACCGAGAGTTGTAAACCTGCAATCAGCCGCAACAGCACTTGTTGCGCAGACATTGTTCCAGCCGGGTACAACACTGTTTTTATAATTTACAATCGGGTCTTTACTGCTGGATGTGAGCCAAACGGGAATATCCTTGATAAGTTCAGCCTGAGTCTTTGAGGGTGACCAAGCAGGGCATATCGGGAAGATTGCGGCAAACATATCGGGGTATGCAACAGCCATTTTATAAACCATCTTACCGCCCATTGAATAACCGCCGGCATAAATTCTGCTAAGGTCTATATTATTCTTATTCTTTGCTATAAAATCGTCAATTGCGGCACGCGCAGGTAAAATCATTGAGTTCTCCCATGTGTTGCTCAACTCCTCGCGTGAGCGTATGGCAAGAATAAACGCACCGTCTACGTTGCCGAAACGGCCCTGATACTCTTCACTTGCCCAGAAAGCGACGTAGTTTTTGTCAATCTGCTCGCCTGCGTAGTTACCGTCGCCCAGACCGTGAAACCATACGACAAGCGGATATTTCTTGGTATCGCCGGACTTTACGGGTGAGTAATACATATAATCTACTGAGTAGTCGCCTGCAACGGGACCTTCACCTGACTGAAATTTTGCACGCAGGTCCTTAATCTGAGAGCTGAGGTCAACTGCGTTAGCACCGACAGAAAGGCTGAAAAGAAGTATTGTTACAAGAATAAAAGAAACTATTTTTTTCATATTTTATTCTCCTTTAATTTTGTATTTAAATTTTATCAAAACTCGGCGAGTATGTCAACTATATCGCAGGTTGTGTCGACGTAAGCGTCTGCACCTGCGGCAATAAGCTCATCTTTGCTGAAACTGCCTTTGACACCTACAACGTAACAGCCTGCTGCTTTGCCTGAGAGCACACCTGCAACAGCGTCCTCAACAACCATACAGTTTTCGGGTGCAACGCCGACAGAAGCCGCCGCTTTGAGATAAATCTCGGGGTCGGGCTTTTTGTTTGTAATGTCACTGCCTGTGATTACCGAATCAAAAACATTCTCTTCAACACCAAGTACACTGATATTCGTGTCGACCTTACGCTTGTCCGCAGAAGAAGCAACAGCAAGGCGGTATTTCTTTTTAAGCTCTGGCAGTACGTTGCTCATATTCGGTGCGGCATCAACAATAGTGCCCGCAAGCTGAATATAAATCTCATAGCACTCGTCCTTCATCTGCGGCAGATATGTGCCGCCGTTTTTCTCAACAACTCCGCCGATTGCGGCATCCTCCCCCATACCGACAAAATCGTTGAAATCCTCAAGCTTTGCTTCTATTCCGTACTTATCCTTGAGGTGCTTGATACAGCACTTCATAAGCGGAATTTCGGAGTCTACAAGTACTCCGTCCATATCAAATAAAATTGCTTCAATCTTCCTCATTTTTATACCCCCAACCGTCAATTCCTTTTCTTTGCATAGCTCCTATAATTTTAGAGCGGATATCGCCGTACTTTTTTTCATAGCCCGAGAGTAGCTGTTTCATACTCTCCCTCTCCGTCACGCCGTCTGCAGGACAGCGGCTTTTGACAACGGGCAGCTCCATCCTGCGACAGATTCGTGCAGGCTCACTCTCACGGCAGAATATCATAGGTCTGATAACGTGAATATCCTTGCGCGAAAGATATGTCACGGGCGAAAAGCAGCCTATATGACCGCCGTTCAAAAGATTCATCATAAAAGTCTCTGCCGCATCATCCATATGGTGACCGAGTGCAACCTTGTTACAGCCTGCCGCCTTTGCCGCATCGTGAAGTGCACCGCGACGCATTTTTGCGCAAAGGCTGCAGGGATTCTTTTCGTTACGTGTTTCAAAAATAATTTTGCCAAGCTCCGTACGCTTGATTATGTACTCGACTCCAAGCTCATCACAAAGCTTCTGGAGCGGAGAAAAATCCGTCTCTTCACCGCCGAAGCACGGGTCGAGCGAGATTGCGACAAGCTCAAACGGCTCGGGATAAAAACGCCTGATATTTGCAAGCGCAACAAGCATAGCCGTGCTGTCCTTGCCGCCCGAAAGGCCGACTGCAACCCGGTCGCCTGCAGTTATCATATTGTATTTTTCCATAGCCGAGCGCATATGGCTCATCATCTTCTGCATTTTTACTACCTCAGATAAATTGATTCCCTATCATACATCGAGGCACCGAGGGAAGCTTCTGCCTCTTTCTTTTTGTTTAATGCGTTTAAAAAACGCAAATCATGCAAAATCTATTTTGCAAATCATGATTTTGTAAAAAATCAAATCATGCGAAGCAAATCATTTTTAATACCTCAATGAAGCTGCTATGCTATCGTACATTGAGACACCGAGGAAAGTGTTAGCCTCTGTTTTTCACTGATTCAGCAGTTCAACAATTTCGTCGCTTAATTTCAGATATTCCTCCTGCGAGTCGAGGATTTTTTTCGCTATAAATTTCCACGAAAAACGCTCGCTGTAATCCTCTGCCGTATCGTCACGGTAGGGATTGTTTTTTATCAGCTCAATTATCTCGCGACTGATTTCAACATCGCCCTTGCGCATTACACGCTTTGCAGTAAAGATAAGCGAATATTTATAAGTATTGAGAGAGCCGAAATAAACGCGGCGAAGATACTCATTCTCCGCAATAACACGCACCATATTATCCTTATTTTTACGGTGCATAAGGTAACGGCTTGTGAGCCTTGCAAGGCAGGCACTGACCGCCCTTGAATGAGAAAAAAGCTCTTCGTTTTCCTTTAAAATACCAAGCACTTTTTCGAGTGCCGCCTGCGGATTTTCGGCAGTAAGCGAATCTATTTCAAGACCTATCGCCTTTTCATTTTCAATAAGCTCTTCAGGGGCGTTTTTTTTAACATCAAACATAATCAATAATATCTCTCTTAATTTATCGGATATGTAGGGAAGGGTCTTGACCCTTCCGCAAAGTCTGATAAAGCCTACCGGAACGCTCAAGAGCGTTCCCTACATTCCTCTTTTTAAATAATCAATATTCCTGAACCATTTTCTTGAAAGCGTTGCCCTTCTCCTCAAAATTGCGGTAGCGGTTATAGCTTGCCGCCGCAGGAGAAAGCAGGCAGGCTTTGCCCGAAGCTGTCAGTTCAAAGCTCTTTGCAACAGCCTCCTCAAGAGTTTCACAACGCACGATATTAAGAGTGCATCCCTTCGCTTCAAGCTCGTCTGCGATATTATAACCCGTTTCGGGCATACAGATAAGGTTATCAATCGGTGCACTCATAAGCTCGACAACAAACTGTGAGTAGTCAAGACCTCTGTCCATACCGCCGATGATAAGTGTGCCGACGTTGCCGAGTGCCTTTACATTGCCGATAACCGCATTGGGAATAGTTGCAATAGCATCGTCATAAAAGCTGATACCGTTTTTGACGGCAAACTTCTCGAGTCTGTGCTCGATACCTCCGAATTCGCTGACAGCCTTTTCGATAGCTTCGTCGCTTACACCGAACTCACGCACGGCAGTTGCGGCAAAGAAAATATCCTGCCACTGATGCTCACCGGGAAGCGCCTCGGTAAGAGTAGTGAGCTTGCGGAAAAACTCATCGTTTTCGTATGCCTTACGGCTGACGTTGACTCTGCGTGAGCGCACAAAATCAAGACTGCCGACAACCGACTCAAGCGGCTGGTCTGCATTGGAAATAAAGAGATTATCTTCACTCTGATAGCGGATAATATTCAGCTTTGCACCGATATAGCCCTCAAATCCGTTGTAGTGGTCGAGATGCTCGGGATATGCGTTTGTAAAAATAGCAACATCGGGTGACGCGTGAGAAAACTCGAGCTGATGACAGCTCATTTCGATAACAGCAACCTTACCCTCAATTTCATCAAGGCTTTCAAAAACAGGTGTGCCGATATTACCCATAATCATACTGGGCACGCCGCCTGCCTGAAGCATACGGTAGACGAGAGTTGTGGTAGTGGTTTTGCCCTTTGTGCCGGTAATGCCAATTTTTTTGCAGGGCACAAAACGCAGGAACAAATCCATCTCACCCGTAACGGTTGTGCCTTCATTTATTTTAACATCACGCAGTGATATACCGGGGCTCTGCATAACGATATCGAAATCATTTATACAATCAAGATAATTTTCACCGCAGATGAGAGTGACGTTATCATCCTCGACCTTGACGGGATTCTTGTCAGCTATAGTAATGTGCATATCGGGATAGTAACGGCGAAGGAAAGCAAGGGTTGCCCTGCCCTCTCTGCCCAGGCCGAGTATAAGCACGCTTTTATCTTTGAAAAAATCAATAAGACTCTGATACATAGAGATAACCTCTTTATTTAAACAGCGAAGAGACGGTATTACCGCCCCTTCACCGATATGTGATTTATATTTTACTTCTGCTGTGCACGTGCGGCAGGTGAGCCGCAGCACTTCTTGTATTTCTTGCCGCTGCCGCAGGGACAGGGTGCATTCGGGCCGACCTTCTCGCTTGCAGCCTTACGTACGGGACGTTTCTTGTCCGTGCCGTCACCGCCTGCGTTTGTTGCAACCTCCTTCACCTTCTGTTCACGCTTTGTGTCATCCTCTGTTCTGACCTGAACAGTAAGGAGCATACGTATAGTATCCTGTCTTATCTGTGCAGTCATATCGTCAAACATATCGTAGCTTTCAAAACGGAATGCGACAACAGGGTCCTTCTGACCGTATGCACGCAGACCGATACCGCGCTTGAGCTCTTCCATAGCGTCGAGGTGATCCATCCACTTTGCATCAACGTTGTCAAGAAGCACCTTACGCTCAAGCAGAGGCATAAGCTGACCAAGTTCCTCTTCCCTCGCCTTATATCTCTCTTCGCCGCGCTTGACAAGCAGTTTTCTGACCTCGTCACGGTCATCAACACCGTCGGCAAAATCTTCGGGTGTTGTAAGCCAACCGAGGAAGTACTGGCGCAGTGCATCTATGCTCCAATCCTTCGGGTCAGCCTCTGCAGGAAGATAGAGATCGACCATATCGCCGATACTGTCAACAAGCATTTTCATCAATGCCGTCTTAAGCTCATCGCCGTCAAGAACCTGGTTACGCTGCTTGTATATAAGCTCACGCTGCTGATTCATAACATCGTCATATTGGAGAACGTTCTTACGCATTGCAAAGTGGTTGCTTTCAACCTTCTTCTGTGCGTTTTCAACAATGTTGGAGAAAATCTTTGTATCAAGCGGCATATCCTCGGGAGCGTTGAGACGCTCAAGCATCATCTGAGCTCTTTCACCGCCGAAAAGACGTGTTACATTATCGTCAAAGCTGAGGAAGAACTGGCTCTCACCGGGGTCACCCTGACGGCCTGAACGTCCGCGGAGCTGGTTGTCGATTCGTCTTGAATCGTGACGCTCTGTACCGATGATATACAGACCGCCTGCCTTTCGTACCTGCTCAGCTTCGTCTGCAATTTCTGCTTTATATTTAGCCTCAAGGTCTGTATAAGTCTTGCGTGCCTCAAGTATTTCTTCGTTGTCCGTCTCGGCAAAGCCTGTTGCCTCGGCAATCATTTCCTCGGTGTAGCCCATACGGCGCATCTCGCTCTTTGCAAGGAACTCCTCGTTACCGCCGAGCTTGATATCGGTACCGCGGCCTGCCATATTTGTAGCAATTGTAACGGCACCGAATTTACCTGCCTGGGCAATAATCTCGGCTTCCTTGTCATGGAACTTTGCATTGAGAACCTGATGCTTGATGCCTCTCTTCTTGAGAAGAGTGCTGAGCACCTCGGACTTTTCGATTGATATCGTACCGACAAGCACGGGCTGACCCTTTGCGTGGCAAGCTTCGATTCTGTCGAGGATTGCACGGAACTTGATAGGCTCGGTCTTATAGATAACATCGGGGTTATCCTTACGTGCCATCGGCTTATTTGTGGGTACCTCGATAACGTCGAGGCTGTATATCTCCTGGAATTCAACGCTCTCTGTCTTTGCTGTACCTGTCATGCCCGAGAGCTTGTCAAACATACGGAAGTAGTTCTGGAATGTGATGGTAGCAAGAGTCTTGCTTTCGTGCTCGACCTTTACGCCCTCTTTTGCTTCAATAGCCTGGTGCAGACCCTCATTATAGCGTCTGCCAAGCATAATACGGCCTGTAAACTCGTCAACAATGAGCACCTTGCCGTCTTTTACAACGTAATCGATATCGCGGCGCATAACACCGTTTGCCTTTATAGCCTGGTTGATGTGGTGCTGGATTGTGAGGTTTGTGCCGTCCATAAGGTTTTCAACGTTGAAGTAACGCTCTGCCTTTTCGACACCGCTCTTTGTAAGTGTTGCGGTGCGTGCCTTTTCGTCAACAACGTAGTCACCGTCATCACCGACTGATTCAACGGTTTCCTTCTTATTGTCAACCTCGCGTACCTTAACCATTTTGAGTGACTTTGCAAACCTGTCGGCAAGGTCGTAAAGCTGGGTCGAAGCCTCACCTCTGCCCGAAATGATAAGCGGAGTACGTGCCTCGTCAATAAGAATTGAGTCAACCTCATCGACGATTGCGAAGTTATGGCCGCGCTGTACACGCTGCTCTTTGTACTGCACCATGTTGTCACGAAGATAGTCAAAGCCCATCTCGTTGTTTGTACCGTAAGTAATGTCGGCAGCATAAGCCTCTCGGCGCTGCTTGTTGTCACAATCGTGCACGATAAGACCGACTGTAAGGCCCATAAATCGGTAGACCTTGCCCATCCACTCAGAGTCACGTCGTGCAAGGTAATCGTTAACGGTAACAATGTGCACACCCTTGCCGCTCAGAGCATTGAGGTAGGCAGGGAGAGTAGTTGTAAGGGTTTTACCTTCACCCGTTTTCATTTCGGCAATTCTGCCCTGATGGAGCACGATACCGCCGAGAATCTGTACCGGGTAATGCTTCTGCTTGAGCACACGCCACGCAGCCTCACGGCAGGCAGCAAATGCCTCAGGCAGAATATCGTCAAGGGTCTCACCCTTTTCAAGCCTTGATTTAAATTCGGGAGTCTTTGCCTGAAGCTCCTTATCGCTGAGTTTTGAATACTCATCTTCAAGGTCGAGCACCTTGTTTTTTAGAGGAGTGATTCGCTTGAGTTCCTTCTTTGAGTAGTCACCGAAAATTTTTGTAAAAATAGACATCTTCTTACCTTCCTTACGTTACTTTCTGTATTATGATAGAACAGTAATGAATTGATTTATCAATTCAAATCATTGAGCAAAGCGAAAAATCATGGCTAAAAGCCAAATCATGCGACAGCTAATCATAAAAGCACAAAGATAATGGCATAACGTTCCTCGGTGCTACAATCTTTGCTTTGTGTATCGATTTTATTGAGGTATTAAAAATATGATTTGCCTTACGGCGTGATTTGTGTTTTTTCAAAACACATTGATTATATTCACCCATATGCTGAAAATAAAGTTACTTGGTGTCGCTTGCAGTAAATATTATATAAAGCTCTTCAGCTTTTCTTCATCTGCAATACATATTGAGGTACCGTTAAACACAATTGCACCTGACGAGTTAAAAACATCCACAGCCCTGAAAAAAGAGCTTTTGTCAAGACCAAGCAGCTTGCCGAGCCTTAACATATCCTGCGGCAATGAAACCTCACCCTTTGCATTACGGGGACGTGAGAGCAGATATTCCGCAAGCACCTTAAGCGCCTTATCGCCCGAGCCCACCTTTGAATAAAGCTGTACAAGCAGACGGCTGAGCAATGCAATATAGCTGCGTGCAAAATCAGAGCTGTCCTCAACAAGCATATCTACCGTATCGTGGCTTACAAAAAGCGCGCGGCACATCTGAGAAGCCTCAACCTTTATGTCCGTATTAACACCGGTATAAAGAAATTCCGCGCCGAACAGAGCGCCCTCACCGTTGACAGACACAATACGCTTGCCCGAAAGGCTTCTGCATTCGCCGCTGAGCAAAACACACAGCGAATCCTTGACACTGCGGCAGGGAAAAACCTGCTGACCGACAGCAAACTCCTTGAGCTGTACACCGTCGCTTTGCACAAGCTCCGTCAGCTTCTGCACTGAAAGAGCGGAAAACGGAGCAACTGCACCAAGTACCTTCGCTGCCTTTTTCTCGTGCTCAGGTCTCATTTTCATATAAAACGCCCCCGGGAAAGAATTATTATATTATAATATAACAAATTGACCGTATTGTCAATGCCGACAAGAACACCGCAAAATATCAAATTCCACTTGCACTTTTCTATAAAAACATATATAATTGTATAGTTATAGTGGATTATCATATTTTAAGGATTGGTGAAAACACAATGAAACTCGGTATTGTAGGCTTGCCTAATGTAGGCAAGAGCACACTTTTCAACGCAATCACAAACGCAGGTGCACAGTCTGCAAACTACGCATTCTGCACAATCGAGCCTAATATCGGCGTTGTCAACGTACCTGACAGCAGACTTGACAAGCTTGCCGAAATGTACAACCCTGACAAGTACACTCCCGCAGTTATCGAGTTTGTAGATATCGCAGGTCTTGTAAAGGGTGCATCAAAGGGTGAAGGCCTCGGCAATAAATTCCTCGCAAATATCCGCGAGGTTGACGCAATCGTACATGTTGTACGCTGCTTTATCAATGACGACATTATTCACGTTGACGGCAGTATCAACCCGATGCGTGATATCGAAACAATCAACCTTGAGCTTATCTTCTCCGATATCGAAATGATTGAGCGTCGTATCGACCGCACCGCAAAAGCTATGAAGGGTGACAAAACTCTTGCAACAGAGCTTGAATTCCTCAAACGCGTAAAGGCAGATCTTGAAGAAGGCACACCGGCACGCAACATTGAGTGCGACGAAAATGAAAAAGAAATTCTTTCACAGTCAACTCTGCTTACAGCAAAGCCCGTAATCTACGCCTGCAATATGAGCGAAGAGGACTTTGTTGACGGACTTGACAAAAACGAAGGCTATGTAAAGGTATGCGAAATCGCAAAGGCAGAAGGCTCCGAGGTACTTCCGATATGTGCCGAGCTTGAGGCTGAAATAGCTTCACTCGACAAGGAGGAAAAGGAGATGTTCCTTTCCGACCTCGGCATTGAGCAAGGCGGCCTTGACCTCCTCATCCAGCGCAGCTACAACCTGCTCGGCCTTATCTCCTACCTCACAGCAGGCAAGCCCGAGGTAAGAGCATGGACAATCAAGCGCGGCACAAAGGCTCCGCAGGCTGCAGGTAAAATCCACAGCGATTTTGAGCGCGGCTTTATCCGTGCAGAGGTTGTCGCATTTGATGACCTTATGGCTTGCGGCACAATGACAGCTGCCAAAGAAAAAGGCCTTGTAAGAAGCGAAGGCAAGGAATATGTCATGCAGGACGGTGACATAGTTCTGTTCAGATTTAATGTTTAATGATAATTTTAATTTAGAATTAAGGTTCGCATTTTATAATAGTTTTAAAAACCACACTACGGTATAACCCCAAAAATCAAAAAGGGAATGAGGTTTATCGCATGGGCGTAAGAGACTGTAAAAGAATAATAATAGTCGGCAACTGCGGAAGCGGAAAAACTACTTTTGCACGCCGACTCGCCGAGCTGCTTGAGCTGCCACTCATCCACCTCGACGCTGAATATTGGCAGCCGGGCTGGAATAAAACTCCCCGTGAGCAATGGCTTGAAAAAGTCAAAAGGATGACTGAGAAAGAAGAATGGATCCTCGACGGCAACTACGGCTCAACACTTAAAGAGCGTTTTCAAGCGGCAGACTGCGTGATTTTTATGGATATTTCACGCCCTGCCTGCTACCGCAACCTTGTAAAACGCCGCATAAAATATCACAGCAAGCCCCGACCCGATATGCCTGAGGATTGTCCTGAAATTCTCCGTCACGATATGCTAAAAAAAACTTGGTATTACCCAAGAGCAGAGCGCAACCGAGTGCTCAGCTATATGGCACGCTTTCCCCGTGAGGAGATGCACACCTTCTACACCCTCAAAGCAGCAAACAAGTGGCTTGATAAACTCGAAGAAAAAATAAAGGAAAACAGCAAATGATATTCAAAAAGAAAGCTTTCTCCGGCGGACCCGAATATCTCATAGTCGGTCTGGGCAACCCCGGCAGACAGTACGAAAATACGCGCCACAACGCAGGCTGGCTTTGTATGGAAATGCTCAGCGATAAGCTCGGCGTGAAGATAAACAAGATCAAATTCAAATCAACCGTCGGCGAGGCAGATATAAACGGTCACCGCTGCCTGCTTATGAAGCCGCAGACATTTATGAATCTCAGCGGTGAGGCGGTAGGCGAAGCCTGCAAGTTTTATAAAATTCCGCCCGAAAACGTAATTGTAATTTTTGACGATATCTCTCTGCCCTGCGGCGGACTTCGCATCAGGCGTAAAGGCAGCGCAGGCGGACATAACGGCATAAAGAGCATTATACAGCACCTTGGAAGTGACAACTTCCCGAGAATCAAGCTCGGTGTAGGCGAAAAGCCGCACCCCGACTATGACCTTGCAGATTACGTGCTATCATCGTTCACTAAAGACGAAATACCGCCGATGAAGCAAGCTATGGAAAAAGCCTGCAAAGCGCTCGATTATCTGACCGACGGAAAAATCGACGAAGCAATGAGCAAATTCAGCCATTAAAACTTTTTCACTATTCACTTTTCACTATTACTTTAATATCGCAGGGGGTGGGTTAAACCATTCCCTGCCTTTCGGCGTTAAATCATAAAAATGAATTGATTTATCAATTCAAATCATTGAGCAAAAGCGAAAAATCATGGCTGAAAGCCAAATCATGCGACAGCTAATCATTAAAAGCACAAAGATAATGGCATAACGTTCCTCGGTGCTGCAATCTTTGCTTTGTGTATCGATTTTATTGAGGTATTAAAAATGTGTTTTTTCAAAACACATTAATAATTCAAAATAAACCCGTTCCGTTTTTTCAGGAGGCAAAATGTCAGGCATAGCTAATTTCACAAAAGGATTATTTGAATACGGTGAGCTGTCAAGGGCAATAGACAAAATGATGTTGCCTATGGGTATGCTCGGCCTTTCTCACATTCACAAGGTGCATTTTATTCATTCACTCTGTGCTGAAAAGAAGAGGAAGGCACTCATCATCACACCCGATGAAAACTCTGCATCAAAAACAGTCAGCGACCTTGCAACAATGGGTACTGCCGCCGCACTCTACCCTGCAGGCGATTTCAGCTTCAGACCGACTCAGGCACACTCTCACGACTATGAGCAGCAGAGGCTCGGCGTGCTTTCATCAATGGCACAGGGCACTGTTGAAGCCGTTGTAATGAGTGCAGAAGCGGCAATGCAGCTGACAATCGAGCCTCACATTCTCCGCAGAAACACAATGGTAATAGATGTCGGCAGCGAAATACCGCTTGATATGATTGCCGATGACCTCGTTGCCGCAGGCTATACAAGGTGCGAGCTTGTTGAGGGCAGAGGCCAGTTTGCAATCCGCGGCGGACTGATTGATATTTTTCCGCCGTCACTTGAAAACCCCGTAAGAATTGAGTTGTGGGGCGAAGAGGTTGACAGCATAGCATACTTTGAAACCGATACACAGCGACGCACCGAGCAGATAGGTCAGGTTATGATTACACCTGCAACGGGAATTCTGTACGAAAGCCCTGAATCGCTTATAGGAATCATTGAGCAGCACAAAGCGACACTCAAAGGTAAGGGCTCTGTAAAGGCAAAGGCTCTGCTCGACGAAGATATAGAAAAAATACGCAACGGTGTGCGAATTGAATCGCTCGACCGTTATCTGCCCTTGCTCGGCAACGGCGGTGCAACCGTATTCGAGCACGCAGAGGGCTATATGCTCTTTGTCTGCGAAACCTCGGCGGTAAAAACTCACGCTGAATCAAGCGAAAAACTGCTGCACGAAGACATAAAAGCTATGTTTGAAGAAGGAGTGCTCTCCAAAGGAATGGACAGGTTTGCACTCAGCTTCGCAGAGCTTACCTCAATTTATGAAAAACGCCACGCGGTATATCTTGATAATCTGCCCCGAGGCAGTTTTGATACACCCGTCAAAAGCCTTGTAACACTCTCTGCAAGGCAGTTACCGCCGTGGACAGGTCAGCTGACCGACCTTATCGAAGATGTCCGCCCTGCTATATCCAAGGGATACAGAGCCGTTGTATTTGCAGGCACTGACAAGGCTGCAAAATCGCTTGTGGAGGAGCTTCAGGACGAGGGAATCAACACAATGTACTTCCCCGTATCACCGCTTGAGTTCCCTTCAGGCTGTGTGAGTGTTATCAACGGCAGTCTTTCATTCGGCTTTGAGTATCCTGCTGCAAAGACAATCGTAATCACCTACGGGTCAAGGCAGGCAAACCTCGGTTCACTCAGAAAAGCCAAAAAGAAAAACAAGGGTCAGACCTTCAACAGCCTCGACGAGCTTCACAGAGGCGACTACGTTGTACACGCAACACACGGCATCGGCATTTTCGACGGCATAAACAGCCTCAATGCCGACGGTATGATAAAGGACTATATTAAAATAAAATACGCAAAAGACGGTGTACTCTATGTGCCCGTAACACAGCTTGACCTTGTTACAAAATATATCGGTCCGGGCAGTGAAACAAAGACTGTTTCGCTCAATAAGCTCGGCAGTGATGACTGGACAAAGACACGCTCACGAGTACGTTCAAGCGTAAAAGATATGGCGGCAGAGCTTATAAACCTCTACTCAAAGCGACTTAGCATTCAGGGCTACGCATTCTCGCCCGACATTGATATGCAGAGTGACTTTGAGCGCAGGTTTGAGTTTGAAGAAACGGATGACCAGCTTCGCTGTATTGCCGAAATCAAGCGTGATATGGAAAAGCCGCATCCTATGGACAGACTGCTCTGCGGTGACGTTGGCTTCGGCAAAACAGAGGTTGCACTGCGTGCGGCATTCAAGTGTGTTGCCGACGGCAAGCAGTGCGCAATCCTTGTGCCGACTACTCTGCTTGCAATGCAGCACTATCAGACAATCAAAAAGCGTTTTGACACATTCCCGATTGAATGTGATATGATATCACGATTCCGCACACCCAAGGAGCAGGAGAAAATTCTTGCAAACCTTCGCAGAGGCTCGCTCGACATAATTGTCGGCACACACAGACTTATTTCAAAAGATATAAAGTTCAAAGACCTCGGTCTGGTTATAATAGATGAAGAGCAGCGCTTCGGTGTAGAGCAAAAAGAGAAGCTCAAAGAGCTTTATCCTGCAGTCGATGTGCTCACGATGTCTGCAACCCCGATACCGCGTACGCTCAATATGGCTATGTCGGGTATAAGAGATATGTCCACAATCGAAGAAGCACCGATGGACAGACATCCCGTGCAGACTTACGTTATCGAATACGACCTCGATATCATTACTCAGGCAATCGAGCGTGAGCTTCGCAGAGGCGGTCAGGTATACTATATCCACAACCGAGTTGACGATATTGAGCGCTGTGCCGCAAGGCTTCACGATGCACTGCCCGATGCAAAAATCGTAATCGGCCACGGCAAGATGAGCGAGGACGAGCTGAGCGAAGTATGGCAGCAGATGCTCGAGGGCGAAGCCGACGTGCTCGTATGCACAACGATTATCGAAACAGGTGTCGATGTGCCAAACGCAAACACACTTATTATTGAAAACGCCGACCGTATGGGTCTTGCACAGCTTCATCAGATAAGAGGACGAGTCGGCAGAAGCTCACGAAGGGCAAGTGCCTACTTCACATTCACACTCGGCAAAGAGCTGAGCGATATTGCAACACACCGACTTGAAGCAATACGAGAATTTACCGAATTCGGAAGCGGCTTCAAAATTGCTATGCGTGACCTCGAACTGAGAGGCGCAGGTAACGTGCTCGGTGCACAGCAGCACGGCTATATGGAGGCTGTCGGCTACGAAATGTATGTCAAACTTCTCGGTGAAGCAATCAGCGAGGAGAAGGGCGAAGAGCCGACCGAGCCGACAAAGGAATGCCTTATCGACCTGCGTGTTGATGCACACATTCCCGAAAAATATATTTCAAATGTGCCGCAGAAGCTCGCAATGTACCGCAGAATTGCCGACATCAAAAACGAAACCGATGCAGATGACGTGCTCGACGAGCTTATCGACCGTTTCGGCGACCCACCGCCGAGTGTAACAGGACTTATCAACGTTTCTCTCCTGCGCAACTCTGCCGCGCAGCTCGGAATTTACGAAATCGGTCAGAAGATGAAGGTGCTTCACCTCTACCTTGAGAGACCCGATATGAGCAAGGTTGCCGCACTGATAACAACTATGGGCAAGCGTGCTTCGATCGTTGCCAAAGGTGCCAAGCCGTATATCGCGCTCAAGATCCTGCCCGGTGACGAGCCTATAGAACTTCTCAGAAAAGCAATCTCGGCTATGGCAAACGCATAAATAATATATTACAATGAATTGATTTATCAATTCAAATCATGTTGCTTAAGCAACAAATCATGGCGAAGCCAAATCATTAAAGCATAAAGAAAATGGATTGAATTTTCCTCGGTTCTGCTATCTTAAATGTATCAACTTTATTGAGGCATTAAGACATAAAGACAACGGCACAAACTTTCTTCGGTGCCGCTATCTTAACTTTGTGTATCAACTTTATTGAGGCATTAAAAAAATGATTTGCAAAAATAAATTTTGCGTGATTTGCGTTTAAAAAAACGCATTATTAATGCATAATTTTTACCCTTTCGGTAATGCTATTACCGACCGTACAACGGTTGAAAAGGGGTGAAACAAATGCTGGATAAAACATCTCTTGCGCTGGTAATTATCGGTGCACTCAACTGGGGCAGTATCGGACTTTTCAAGTTTGATATAGTCGCATGGATTTTCGGCGGCCAGGCATCTATCGCCAGCCGTATCGTCTACACGCTTGTCGCCCTTGCAGGTATCTGGTGCATCTCTCTGCTGTTCCGTACAGAGTCTGCAGGTGCAACTGTCATTACCACGCACGATAACAACAATATGGATTGACAGGTAAATTCAAGGGGAGTAAATCCCCATACATAGGAGCTGACATATAATGATAAATGTCGTACCGATTCCCGAAAAAATTACATACAAAGGCGGTATCGTCGCAAAAGAAGACAATATAATCCGCCGTATCGAACCAAACGGATCTCTCGGCAGTGAGGGTTATATTCTGCGTGCCGAAACCGATTCCATTACGCTTACTGCGCAGACAGAAAAGGGGCTTTTCTATGCCGAGCAGACACTTAAACAGCTTATGCAGGGCACAGTTATACAGTGTATGGATATTGAGGATAAGCCGAGGTTTGAGTACCGCGGATTTATGCTCGACAGTGCAAGACATATGCAGAGCATCGATGAAATAAAGCGACTTATTGATGCGGCGGCACTTCTGAAATTCAACACTTTTCACTGGCACCTGAGCGATGACCAGGGCTACAGAATAGAGAGCAGAAAATTTCCTCTGCTCAACGAAAAAGGTTCGTGGCGTAAAGGCGACGATTTCGGCTCAATGCATACAAACAAACGCTACGGCGGATACTACACCCACGAAGAAATAAAAGAAATCGTTGCATACTGCAAGGAGAGATTTATGGCAGTAGTACCCGAGGTTGATATACCCGGACACACGACGGCGATCATCAGCTCATACCCTGAGCTTTCCTGCCGTAAGCTGCAGATACCCGTACAGACAAAGCAGGGAATTTTTGAAGATGCACTCTGCGTCGGTGACGAAAACACGCTTACCTTTGTCTGTGAGCTGCTTGATGAAATCATACCTCTTTTCCCCGATGAACGTTTTCACATCGGAGGTGATGAGGTCAAATTTAACCGATGGGAAGCTTGCCCGAAATGCAGTGCAAAAAAAGCCGAGCTCGGCTTTGAAAACTTTGCACAGCTTCAGTGGCACTTCACAAAGCAGATTATTGAGCACCTGAAAAAACACGGCAAAAAGGCAACCGTATGGAATGAAAGCCTTGCAGGCGGCAAGCTGACCGATGAAGCAACCGTACAGATGTGGCTTGACCCGAAAAAGCACAGCGTGCGCCACGCAAACCGAGGCGGAAATGTCATCACAAGTGATTTTTACCACTATTACTGCGACTATCCCTACCATATGACACCGCTTAAAAAGACATATAATTTCAACCCCGTACTCAAAGGCATCGCACCCGTTATGGAGAAGCACATAATCGGTGTCGAAGCCCCGATATGGACTGAATACATCTGCGATTTTGATAAGCTCTGCTATATGTTTTTTCCACGTATTGCGGCTGTCGCAGAGGTCGGCTGGAGTAAAGAAGAAAATCTTAACTCAACCGAATTTGAAAAAAGATTCAGAAAAATTACACCACTGCTCAAAAGTATAGGCATTAATCCCGCAAAGCCCGAAGAATGGAACCCGACTCCGCTTCAGCGTCTTGCAGGCACGCTGAAATTTTTCAGCGATAAAATTTCAGTTGATATTATAAAATCGTCATTGAGCAACAGCAAAAAATGAAACTCAAGCCGCCATTAAAAATGGCGGCTTTTTGTTATTCTTCATCTGTTATTATTTTACCTTCAAATGTTTCGTACTCTTTTATGCACTGCCTGACAAGGTAAAGCACCTGCGCATTTATGCTTCTCTCCTCATGCTTTGCAATATACTTCAGCTTTGCGTGAAGCTCAGGATCAATCTCAATACCCAGATGCTTGTTTGATTTATTTCTCATAAAAACACCTCATAAAAATAATGAAATTCGATTTTTTATTATGATACAGCAAGTATACTTAATGTAAGTATACCATATTGTCGGCAATTTTGCAACAACAAAAAGAATATATCAGCCTCATGCGGCAACAATAATTAACGCGGAGGTGATATTTAAAATGATGTGTGATAAGGAAAACAAGTGCATCCGTTGCAGCGTTTCACAGTGCAAGTATCACTGTAACACTTCCAACTACTGCACACTCGACACTGTTTCAATCGGCACTCACGAGGCTAACCCGACAATGCCTGAATGTGTTGACTGTAACTCTTTCGTAAAGAAATAAGCAGTAAAACCCGGCAGATTGGTCTTAATCTGCCGGGTTTTTGGTTAACAGCGTAATACTTTTCAGTATATTTAAATTTGTTGTTACCTCAAAAATTCTTTTATTCTTTCGGCATCCTTATATCCAAGCTCATACAGTTTATTTAAACCCTGCTTATCTCTGGTTGCCGTTTTAATTCCGAAGCACTCCTTCGGACTGAGAATCAGCACCTTGCCTTGCTCTTCGAGCTTCAGAATTTCATTTATTCTGTCGTTATAAACCGTATGCGACATTGCTACAGCTTTTGCAATCTGAGGATAGCGTGGAAGTAAGATTCTGACAAGCTGTTTCGGGAATGCGGACTTTTTATAGTTTACGGGAAGTGTGAGGCAGATAATCAATTTATCGCAACCGTCTTCAAACGCTTTTTTGTACGGAACAGGGTCAGACACACCACCGTCGAAATACATTCCGTTTTTAAATGAAACCGGTCGGTGTGTTGCAATAGGAATTGCACAGCTTGCTTTCAGCAAAGTGAAATCATCATAGGCAAAATCGCTTTTGTAAAAATATTTCTGTTCAGCGGTATATGCATCCGTTACTGCAACAACAAATTTTTTGTTTGATACTGTAACAGCATCAAAATCCAACGGGTCTTTACCGTAACTGTTTGTTATATCGGAATAAATATAATCAAGGTTGATATACATTCCTTTACTCAAATAATTACCGATACCCATATATTCTTTTTCGAATGCATATTCCTCATAAAAACGTTTGAGTCTTCCGCGCTGACCTGCTATGTATGTTATGAGATTTGCACTGCCTGCAGAAACACCCAGGCAATATTTAATATCAACAGAATTATCAAGCAGATAATCGATAACACCACTTGTGTAATTTCCTCTTAATCCGCCGCCTACATCCAGAATTCCAACCATAATAATCCCCTGAAACTTTTTATCGGTTTTATTCAAGCTCTGATATCTTTTCTTCAAGCTTCTGCACGAACTGACCGACAAAATATCCGTCGATAAAACGGTGGTTCACATCAAGAGTCATATTGATGATATACTTACCGTTCTGTTCTGTGTATTTGCCCCACACGAGAATGGGTGCGGTATCGTCCTTCAGCTTCGGGTCGGTATAATCACGCTCGTTTGAGCACATTGTAATATCCGCCCAGGGGATGCAGGAAAATACTATCTGCGATTCTCTCAGACCGCCGAGAGAATAAACCGACAAGGGATTTTTTTCGCTTTCCTCTCTTGCCTTAACAGCAAAATCGGCAATACCTCCCTCGCAGGGAAGTGACACCATATGAAAGCTCGTTGCGCCCTTTTTCAGATCGGTAAAGCAAGGTACACGTCGTTCAATTTTAAAAACTTTGTTATCTTCGGTTTCAAGCAAAAACTCGTCGATTTCATTAATCGACTGTGTACATAAATATATAAGCGAATAATAGAAAGATATTTTGTTTTTTCTTGTAAAGGCAAGCAGCTTTGTTACATCAATATTGAACGCAACACAGTAATGCGGTGTAGCGATTTTTGAATAAAACTCAAAGTGCTCTTTTCTTTCCCACTTACTGATATCCATTTCTTTTCTCATATAATCATTCCTCGTTTATTTGCCTGCAAACCTTTTGCCAAGGTCACTTGCAAGGTATTCCTCTGTCGTGCCGAAAAACTCAACACCCTGGCCTATGTGAAGAATTTTATCCGAATACTTAACCGCGCCTGCTATATCGTGCGAAACCATAATTACCGCAACCTTTCGCTCACGGTTGAGCTTTGCTACCGACTCGTAAAGCTCCGCTGAAACGATCGGGTCAAGACCCGTCACGGGCTCATCGAGAAGAAGCAGCTTTTCCGTTGCGCAAAGTGCACGTGCAAGCAGCACGCGCTGTTGCTGACCGCCTGATAAATCACAGTAGGGTCGGTGGTGAATATGCTCTATACCGAGCTCATGAATTGCATCGTGAGCACGCTTTTTATCTGAACGCGAGCGCATACCGAGAAGCTTTGCACCACCTGTACAGCCAGAGAGCACAACCTCGTGCACGCAGGCAGGGAAATCACGCTGCACAGCCGTTTGTTGAGGCAGATAGCCTATTTTTTTGCGTGTAAGACCGCAGCCGAAACCAATACTGCCGCTCTTTGCAGGCAGCAGACCTGCAATACCCTTGAGAAGTGTTGTTTTGCCCGAGCCGTTTTCGCCGACTATACTCAGCCACTCACCCTCGTTAATTGAGAAGCTGACATCCTTAAGCACGTCAACACGCTCATAGCTCATTGTTAAGTTTTTTATTTCGACTATTTTTTTCATCATTTTACACCTAATGCTGTTTTAAGATTTTCGGCATTTTTCGTCATAAGCGAAAGATAGCTTTCACCTGCATTGAAATCGTCTGCCGAAAGATTGTGACAGGAATGAAGCTCAAGCACCTCGGCCCCCGTCTGCTGCGCTACAGCCTCAGCAACCTTTCGGTTTGAAAGCTCAGCACAGAAAACGGCAGGAATATTATTCTGCTCAACAGCCTTTGTGATTTCAACTATTACGGCAGGGCTGGGCTCAGTGTTTGATGTACAGGCATCAAACGCAGCTATATAGTCAAGACCGTACTCCTGACAGAAATAAAGCATTGCAAATCGGTCACACATTACAATAGTTTTATTCTTTGCAGATGCCGTTATTCCCTTGATTTCCTTGTCAAGAGACTCGAGTGATTTCAAATATGATTCTTCATTAGTTTTATAGTATTCTGCGTTTGCAGGGTCAATTTTGACCAGATTTTCGCAAATTTCACGTACTATCTCCATTGCATTTACGGGTGAAGTCCATATATGCGGGTCGGCAGAATGGTCGTGCTCTTCTTCAATATGACCCGCAGAGGTGTGAGTATGTTCTTCAGACTTCATCAGATTCAGAACACTGACGTTTTCACCGAGTGAGCCGACTATATTCGAAGCCCACGCCTCCATAGTATCTCCCGTATAAATAAACAGGTCGCACTCGTTTATTTTAACCATATCAGCAGGGCTGGGGTCGTAGCTGTGGCTGTCTGTACCCGGGGTAAGGAGCAGTGTTACGTCAGCCCTGTCGCCGACTATTTCGCGAACAAAATCATACTGCGGAAACAGAGTGCAGACTACACTTATTTTTCCTTTTCCCTTTTCGGCGTACTCTGTGCCGCAAGCTGCAAAGCCGACAAGCAAGACCGCACAGATCAGCAGAGATAATACCTTTAAACTTCTGCGCATTTTTCACACACTCCGCAAATAGTAATTTTTTGTGTATCAACGGTAAATCCGTGGTGTTTAAACACGTGACTGCTCATTTCATCAAGATAATCACACTCCACGTGTAACAATTCACCGCACCTGAGGCACTTGAGGTGATAGTGATTTTTACAAGCTTCTCCGCCTGCATATTGGTAACAGCTTACCCTTGCATCGTCCGAAACAAATCGGCGTACCACACCGTCTTCAACAAGCCTTTCAAGCCTGCGGTAAACGGTTGCCTTACCAAGCTTTTCACCCTTTTGTGCGAGGGCAAGCTCAATTTCGGCGGCAGTGAAATGGCGGTCTGCATTATCAGTAAAGAATTTGAGCAGCACTTCACGCTGCTTTGTATTATATTCAGACATATTAATACTCCAAACATAAAAAATCCGTAATTTGAAACTGAAACTCAATTTCAAATTACGGATTGAATTATATATGTTATTTTGCTTTTTGTCAAGCAAAAGCTTTAATCTCGCGGCAAAATCGTGCCACCGGGAAGCCTACAACATTGAAATAGTCTCCCTCTATGCCTTTTACGAGCACACATCCCTTACCCTGTATGCCGTAGCTACCCGCCTTATCCATAGGCTCTTTACTTGCAACATACTCAGCTATAAGCTCGTCCTCAAGCGGCCAGAAGGTAACCTTAGTGCACTCATAAAACTTATGCACCTTGTCGCCTTTGATTATACAAACGCCTGTATATACCTCGTGGGTATTGCCCGAAAGATCACGCAGCATCTGTACTGCCTCATCTTCGCCGTGCGGTTTGCCGAGCACCTTGCCGCCAAGCACAACTACGGTATCAGCACCGATTACGGTTGCATCCGTGTTCTGTGCGGCAACAGCGGAAGCCTTCTGAAAAGCAAGACTCATAACAAGCTCACAGGGCACAAGAGACGGGTCAAGCACCTCGTCAACATCTGCCGTTATAACCTCAAAATCGAAGCCTGCCAATGCCATAAGCTCCCTTCGTCTTGGAGAGGCAGAGGCTAAAATAAGCCTGCTCATGCCTGCTCCTCCGCAAAAAGAAGGTCAGAGTAGATAGCAAAGTGGTCGGATGCATAGATTCCGTCCATAACGTCGTACTTTGTAACCTCAAAACCGCCGTTGATAAAACAATAATCAATACGCTCATAGTCGTCTCTGCCCTCTTCATAGCCGTTATATGTACCTGAGTTATCGGTAACGGGGGCAGTAACACAGCAGTCTGCATAGCCTCTGCCGGTCATCAGCTTTATTGCCTCACTGTCAGCGGTTGCATTAAAGTCACCTGTAATTACAACGGGAATATCAAAGCTGTCTGCCTTATCGGCAACGAGCTTCGCCTGGTTTGTCATAGCCTCAACACTGACATGGTCGAGGTGAGTATTGAGCACGGCAAACTGTCTGCCGTCTGCCTTACACTCAAAGACAGCCCATGTACAGATACGGTTGCAGGCAGACTCCCAATCCTTCGACGGCACATCGGGAGTAAGCGACAGCCAGAATGTGCCGCTGTCTACAACTGTATACTTATCTGTGCGGTAGAAAATTGCTGAGTGCTCACCGGCATTCACGCCGTCATCTCTGCCGACACCTACGTGTGCATAAGTGCCTGCATACTCTGTTGTAAGGAGATGCATCCAGTCAGGTGTACCCTCCTGAGTGCCGATGATGTCAGGGCTGACGGTTGCAATAACATCTGTAAGCTCCTGCATACGCTTCAGCGGCTCCTTGAATCTAAGATTGTAAGACATTATTCTGATGCCTGTCTCTCCGAGCTTTTCATAGCTGAGCTTCATCTTTGAAACAACGGGATAATGGTCTGATGAGTAAGCACCGTCGACCTTACCGCTGAGCACCTTATAGCTCTCAACCTTTGCCTTTGCATATGAAACAAAGATAAAATCAATAGGGGATGCGCCCTTCTTTTCGACATTCTTTAAACCGAAATTGTGGTATGTGCCCATGGACATTGTTTCGTCTGCAGCATACTTTGTATCCATAAAGCCTGCTGCAACAATTGTGTTGTAAGCATCTGTACCCTCATCTGTATTGAAGTCACCTGTAACTACTACGGGCATATCAAACGCGCTTGCTTTCTCAGCGATGAGCTTTGCACCGTTTTCACGTGCCTCAACACCGATATGGTCCATATGTGCATTCATGTGAGCGTAGCGCTTACCGCTTTCCTTCTCCTCGAGGATTACCCATGTGCAGATACGCTTATACATAGCGTCCCAACCCTTAGAGGGTGTATCGGGTGTTTCTGAAAGCCAGAAAGTACCGCTGTCAACGAGTGTGTAATTATCCTTAAGATAGAAAATGGGTGAAAACTCTCCGCCTTCTGCGCCGTCATCTCTGCCGACACCAACCCAAGCATACTCGGGCATAGCCTTGCTTACACGGTTGACCCATGCCATATCAGCCTCCTGCAGACCGAATGAGTCGGGCATTTCACCGCGGATTGTCTTTGTAACAAGCTCACCACGGTTTTCAGGCGACTTTTTACCTGCACCGGCAATATATACGTTGTAGCTCATAACCTTAACGTCAAGTGTCTCACCGACAGGCTCAGCAAAATTATAAGACGGCAACGGCGTTGCTACTGATATACCGAGAATCAGCGAAATAAACCACTTAAAAAAGCCGCTGTAAAGCTTAACCCAAAAAGATAATTCGTACAAAGAAATTCTCCTCTCTCAAAAACAGCCCACCCAATTTTGGGTGAGCTGCTTTTAATTTTTGGTTGATTGCTTAAAAGCAATGATTATGCATTGTAGGAAGCAATCGGGCTGTAGGCAGTTATGATATCGCCGTCAGCATTCTGGTAGACGATATAAGCTCTTGCATATACAACTGTACCTGCCGGAGCTGAAACAGCACCTGCATAGTAACCGTTGGCAGCAGTGCTTGTAGACGAACCGTTACCTACACCGGAAGCATCAAGAATAAATGCTTCTTCATCAGTACCGACAGATGCAGTCTTTGTAACGATGATACCTGTCTTGATAAGATCATAGCCTGCAGGTACGGAACGCTCAGCGTAGAAGTTTACCTTCTTTGCGGCACTGTCATACTTAATGGTGGAAATTCTTGCTACGGGAGCAGGAACAACAGCAGAAGCATCACCGTAAACAGGTGTAAGCTCTGTGTCCTTGATAACGTGGAATGAATATGATCTGTTGTAGGAAGCAACATCGCCTGTTTCAGCATCAAGCCAGTAGAGGAAGCTCTCGCCTGCATCGTTTGTTGCAGAAGCACTGATGCTTGCAAGTGCTCTGTCATTGTCAACAGATTCGTATTCGCCGGCACCTGTTGTTGTCCAGTTACCCTCGGTGAGGGTAACTGTGTTCTTAACAACAAGTGAGTAAACGGGACGTACAATTATCATCTTCTCGTCGCTTGCAAGTATATCTTCCTTAGTCATGCTCCATTTCTTGAATACATGCTCAGGAAGTGACGGAGCAGCAGGAACCGTGTAGTCCTCGCCGTCTGCAAGCTCAAAGTTTTCAACAACATTCTCAGCATTGTTAACGTAAACAACAAGCTTCTTATCGTTGTCAAAGCAATCGTTTGTTGTGAACTGAGATGTGAGATCCATGTTTGTAACAGCTGTGAACTTATAAACAGTAGAAGCACTGATTATTCTGTTGGAGCCGTTATTTGTCCAGTAGTAGAAGTCTGAACCGACCTCAGTCTGAACAGCCTCAAGAGTAACAACTGAACCGTAGGGAACAGTCTTCTTGGACATTACGGGAACGTTGCTGTAGTTGCCTTCGTTGTAGCCGAAGCGGATCTTACCGATACCGGCAACGATGAGCTTGACTTCAACAGTCTTTGTTGTAGCAACAAAGCTGAATGCAACAGGCATTGCTTCCCATTCGCCGTCAACCTTAGCGGTTGCGGTGTAGCTGTGTGTACCCTCTGTGAAGGTGTACTTGACAGTCCATGTGCTTGTGCCGTCACCGTTATCGGTAACAGTTGCGTTGTCAGCAGTCCAGATCTCCTCTGTGCCTGCAGCAACGTTGTAAAGCCTGATAGCCTCAACACCGGACTTGACAATGATGTTAAGCGGTACATTCTTCTTGTTTGCAAAGACATTACCGTCGGGGCCTGCCTTTACGATTGAAGAAGGCTCAACATAATTGAGTTTGATTGTTTCGTTGCTGTTGAATACGAACTCGATTACCTCAAGGTCCTCGCCTGTGTTAACCTCAACGTTTGCAGGATCAGCCTTATACTTGGCAACGTTGTCGTATGTTTCAACTGCTGTGAGTACGATATCGCCGTTTTCATCTGCATTTACTGCGACTGAGCCGACATTACCTGCGTTATCTGTTACTGCAACCGTAAAGAGCTTGCCTGCGTTAGCAGCACCTGTCTTGATTGTGAAGGTGTTGTCTTCTGATACGTAGGTGAAGTCATCAATGTGGAGCATATCAAACAGATAGTCGATGTAAAGTGAGCTGCCCTGAGTACCCATGTAATTGAACAGGTCAACCTTTGCAATACCTGAACCGCCGGGCTCTGTAACTGTAGCAGCACCTGCGCCGTCGGCTGTGAGTACAGGATTAAGCTGATCATAGTTGCTTACCTGAATGATTCTGTTACATACGTTGCCGAAGCGGTCAGCAACGTGAGCAAACAGGAGCGTACCGTTGTCAATAAATGCCATGTGCTGATCCCAGTTTTGGTTTGCACCGAAGGGTCTGAACTTATCTGCGTTACTCATATTCTGAGTAAATGTTGCGATATATTCGCTGTTTGAGTTAAGTGCACTGATGAATGCATCCTTAGCTGCAGCTTCGCCTTCCTCAAAGTATGTCTTAGCAATTACATAGTCAAGACCTGATGTTGCATCGGGATCGAGTGTGTAGATAAAGCTGCCGAAGTTGTTCTCGCCGAATGTGGGATCAACATATGATGCGCCGTCTGCAAGAGTAGCGGGTGAATCACTGAATTCCCAGTTTCTTACTGAGCTGTGGAACTTTCTTACGAGACCGTAGGTATTTGTCCACTCACCGTCAGCAATGTTGCTATGCTCACGGTATGTGAGGATAGCGGAGCTGTTGACCGAACCGTCAGCGTTAACGCCGTCGTCTGAGCCGTCAGCGGGCATTGCGTTCATATAGTAAACGAATACCGTGATCTTGCCGTCCTCTGTTGTTTCAATAAGGCTGTCATCGCTTGCATAGTTGAAGCTTGTTGCGCCGTTTGCAGTTGATGAGATTTCACCTGTCTCTGCATCCTTTGTAACAGCGGAGTCAGTAGCAGCGATCGTGTATGCAGCAGCCTGCTGTGTGCCCTTAACGTCAGCGAATTGCGGGCTGAGGATGATGTATGCATCAGAATCAGCATCGTAACCGCCTGCTTCGTTCTTAGCGGTCTGAGCAGATACAGTTGTTGCACCGCTGAGAGTTACAAGCTCAGAGCTGAGTGCCATACCTGTAACAGCATCGTGAACGGGGGCAATAACGTTAGCAGATACGCCGTTCATAGCCTGAGCAGAAACTGTCATCTTTTCGGGCTTGGAGGTCGTAACAGTTCTCTGTGAACCGTCTGCATTGAGTGCAGAAGTTGTATCCTTAAGTGAAACAACGATCTGCGGGTTAAGCTGGTTGGTGTAGACATAGAGTGTGTAACCGCCGAGGTTAGGAGTCATGTAGGAAGCAGTTACCATCTTGTCTGCTGATGTAATTGTGTTCTTGAGCTCTTCAGCGTGCTCTGCATAGAACTTGTTAAGGTCGCTCTGAGTGTTGTGAATCGTAACAACGGGAGCGAAGGTATCGACATAGAGTACGAGAGCCTTGATAGCCTTCTCAAGTCTGTCCTCTGCCTCAAGCACCTGAGTCTCGTTGATGATCGTAACGTCTACATATTGTTTTGCATTCGCAAGAGCCTGAGTAAACTCGTTCCAGATGTTGTCGCCGTCTGCATCGAGTGCCTCATGGTCGTAGAGAGACTCATCAACCATAATTGTATTACCTGAGCCGATAGCCTCAACAAGTGTGTCTGTTGTAGCCTTACGCAGCTCAAGAGCATTGATAACGGTAACAAGCTCTCTGTAGATGTTATCTATCATCGCCTGCTGGGTCTTGGGAGTGTTGTAAAGTGTATCACCGTCTACGGTATGATCAAAGTCGATATCAAAACCGGTCTTGTTGGTGATGTTAAAGTTGTTGGCGTTAGCCTGAACTGTTGCGTTGATGATGTCGTTATCGCCAAGGAACTTGATAACAGCTCTGAGAGATGCATCAGTGTACTTGGTGAAATCATAGAAACCGCTTGCGTGGTATGCACTGCCTGCACCCTGCATTATCTTGTCGTTTCTGTAGATGAATGCGTTGCCTGTAGTACCGAGCGTTACGTGAGTTGAGCTGAAGAACTGCTCACCAACACCGTTATCGTTCATCTTGAATGAACCGAGTGCGGACGAGTTGCTCGGGTTGTTGTAAAGGAATGCATGTGTGAGCGATGAGATCTTGCTCAGGTCGGCAAGGCCGAGACCAAGCTTCTCAAGCTCTGCAATGATTCTTGACTTAACGCTGTTTGCATCACCTGTAACAAGCTCAGCCTTATCAATGGTGTACATTGAAACAAGCTCGTTTGCAAATACAGTGTCGAGTATGTACTCAACTGCCTCAACGCCGCCGTCATAGCTGCCGGGAAGCTTTGTTGAGTAGTAAGAAACGTTGCCGTCATCATCTGTAACGATAGTGTAGTCAAGGTCCGGTGTGCTCGGGTCATCAAGATCGCTGAGAAGAGCGAGGTTAAATACTCGGCCACCCATCGGGTTTTCTTCTGTTGTACCAACCTGGCTGTCAACTATTATGATGTCTTCCTTATTGTCCTCATCCCATGTCGGAACAAGACCGAGAGCATCATAGATAAGGCCTGCAACGTATCTGTAAGCATCTGTAGCCTTCAGAAGCTGAAGTGCACAAAGCTTTTCGTACATTGTAGCTGTTGCTGTGTCAACGTCCTTCTGGTCATTCTTGATAGCGCTTACAAGAGCCTCTCGGTTAGCTGTGTTCCAGCATACGCCAAAATCGGTTGCTTCTTCCTGAACACGTGTCATGACTTCAGCTGCCTCGGGACCTGAACCGTAGCTGAGGCCTGAGTATGCAATAAACTCTTCGGATGCAGTCTTCTGTTCCATAACTGCACTGAAGGTCGTGTCTGTAAACCAGCCGCCGTTTGAGCTGCCTGTTACGGATTCGGGGTCTTCACCTGCAGCAAGGTAGTAGACAGAACCATCCTGCATGATATCGATACCGTAACCGTTTGTATACCAGTCACCGTCTGTTCTTGCAGGCACAGCGTTCATTGTGTATGCGAATACAGAATCCTCGATGCTTACTTCACCTGCAGGAGAAGCAAGGAAGTATATCTCTGAGCCTGTATCATAAACAGCTGAAGTTGTAAGCCATTCAAGAGCTGCTGTATAGTGGGGATTTACTGCACTGAGAGAGTCATTGTAGAGGTATGAGTAACCGCCTGCAATAGCTACGATCTCGCTACCGACCAATGCTTCCACATAATCACCGTTTTCATCGGGAGTCATAAATCTAAGCTGATCGGGATGTACAGTTTCGTTAAATGTAATTCCGACTGAATCGTCGAGCTGGTTGATTGTCGGCCAGCTTTCGGTTGTGCCGAATACGCCCAGATCCTCCGCTCCGTCACCGTTGACTGCAAGCATAGCGTTGTCGCGTATGCCTTCTGCAAACATCGGAATCACCTTTGTATAGAGCGGGTCTGTAGCTGCTCTTCTTGTCTGGACAAGAACTGTAATCTCCGTTGAAAGGAAGTCATACATGTTCTGTCTCATATCAAGAGCAAAGCCTGCGTACTGTGCGCGTGTGCCTGTTACGTAGTTGAACAGGTCTTCTGTGAGGGCATTAACAGCCTCAAGAGCTGTTTCGTATCTTACGGCAACACCTGTTGAGTAGTCGATGTAAACGTCACCGACCTCAAAGTTGGAACCGAGGATAGTGTAAATAGCGTTGAGCTTGTTCTGAATAGCTACCTGCTGTGCGCTGCGTACGTTCTGCTCTGTTGCAGAAATGCTTGTGCCGTCAGCGGTTGTGAGGTAGTCAGCGGTGTAGGTGCCTACGCCGTCGCCGGAGCCGATACCGTTGAATGTATAGGTACCTGCGATAAAGCTGTCAACGAGGTTTCTTACACCTACTGTAAATTCGTTGTTCTCTTCAACATCGAATTTCTTTGTTTCAAGCTGAGCAAGAAGATCCTGTATCTCAACAAGATTATCAAGCATCTCCTGCTGCTTTGTAACGTCAAGCTCTTCGCCCGACTCAAGGTAGTTAGCTCTGAAGCTCTCCCAAAGTGATGTTATGTGAGAAACATCGCCGTAGGGTGAAAGCTCGATCGAGCCGATGGTGGGCTGTGTGATGACGCGTGTGCCGTCCTCAAGAACAGTTATAACACTGTTCTGATATGTGTTGACAGTAACAAGAGCTGTGCTGAGTGAGTCTATCTGAGTACCGATAGAATCGATAAGTGTCTGTGTGCTGTCATCAAGACCCTTCCATGTAAGAGCCTCTCTTGTGCTGTAAACAGTTGTTGTATGGTCGTTGATAATGGACTGATCCTTAGATGTGAGCGTCTTGTCAGCTCTTGTAGCTGCAAGGTAAGCTGTGTAGTAAGGAGTCCATGTGTCAGATGTGAAGTACTTTGAGCCGAGCTCGTTGTCAAGTGTGAATGTGCCGTCGCCGTTGTCTATCCAGATCTGGTAGACAAGCTCCATAGCACCGTCTGTCTGACCGTCAAACATCTTTGCAAGCTCTTCTTCAAAGAATCTGTAATCAGCAGGTCTGTACTTAAGACCGTCGTCCTCGGCAACGCTTGTAAGCTCGCCGTAGAAGTCGCCTGCAGAAGTCTTGAGAGCTATCTTGTTGTCGATATCTGTCTGCTCAAGGATATCGAATACTATCTGGTCGATATCAGCCTGAACGGTTGTACCGTCAACAGCCTCGCCTGCCTCGATAGCATCAAGGAGTTCCTGTACGGAATCATCTGTGAAGAGCTGGGGATTGGGATCAACGGGTGTGCCGTCGCCCAAAAGAACTTCGAATGTCTTGATTTCGCCGTTCTCGTCATAGAGCTCGCCCTTAGCGTACTCGAGAGCATCGTTGAGAGCCTCAAGGAACTGGCCGCCCTCTACGAGCTTGTATCTGCTGTCACGGTCTGCACCGTCGTAATCCTTGGTGTCTGTCTCGTTGGTGAGACCGACTGCTGCCCATATCTCGTCAGCAAGTGTACCGTCAACAACAGTGCCTGCGTTGTCGTTGTAACCTGTAACTGTAGTGTTAGTGTCCCAAAGAGTTACTTTGTTTGCCTTTGTGGCATTGATAACAGCCTTAGCTGCTATGACAGAATCAGCTGTGAACTTGGAGGTCTCAAGAACCTTGTCTCTGCCGTTCAGCTGAAGCGGGTCGTAAGCAACCTTTGTGCTTTCGTTGAGCTTAGCGTTTGCATCGTCTGCTGCACGTGTTACCTGTGCAGGTGTGAAGGAAGCAGCATTGAGCTCGTTATAAAGGTTAGTAACAAGTGTGTTGTACTGAGCCTGACCCTGCTTAGCTGTAAGACCGAAGCCATCGTACATATCCTTGTTGGAGAAAATGCTGTTAATGGACTGACCGTTTTCAGCGTAGATAGTTGCTGGTTTGAAATCTTCGCCGTAAACAGCATTGAAGTAGGTAGCCATAGTAGCGGAACCGGAAATTGTAACTGTTTCACCTGCGTTTTCGTTGAGGTGAGCAAAGATACCGTTCCAACCGTCAAGGTAAATGGGAGCTGCCTCGAGGTTTTCAATAACAGTCTTGTAGTTGTTTACTGCATTGACGTATGTAGTATAGTTGGGACCGAGGTCCTCGTTTGCAAGTGCAAGGATATTATCCTTGAATGTGCGTGCAAGAGCGATCTGAGTCGGGCTGTAGACAGATTTCTTTACTGTCTCGAGCTGACCTGCAGCGTTAACTATAACAACGTCAACTGTCTCGTTCTCTTTTTCAAGGAGCATAGCATCAAGCTGCTCGTTGATTGAAGCGTATGTGCCTGTAATGCCTGAAATAGTGCCGTTAAAGTCGCTTACCTTCTTGTATGCAAGCTTGTAGTAAGCAACAAGGAGGTCATAAGTAGCCTTGTTGATAGAGCCTTCGACATTTGTTGCGCCGTCGCCCTGGCTGTCAACCAGCAGGCCGTTTGTAGCAATACCGTTAGCACCGCTGTCGCCGTAAGCCTGGTTGTAACCGGACTGAGTGCTGTAGGAGGTCTGACCCTCAAAGAAGCTCATTGCAGCCTCTCTTGCGTTGTAGTACTCCTGCCAGGATTCGGCTGTGTACCACATAGCACCTGTGTTCTCCATACCGAGAGCCCAGTTGTTTTCGGGTCTGTTACCCTCACCGTACTGCTCGTATGTGGGAATCCAGGTCTTGTTGAGGATCATTGTAAGGCCTGAGTAATCAGCACCGTTGAGATTATTGTCTCTTGTGCCGTAAAGAGCTACATATTCATCAACAGCGGTCTTGTAGTTGGCGATGTTTGTAGCCATGGGCTTGCCTGAGTAGCCCTGAAGTGCCTTGTATGCAGCATCCATACTGTTCTTGTATGCGGTTGTGTAGTACGGATGGTCTGTGAAGTAGAGGGCGTTGCCCTGAACCTGTTCACGAGACTGCGGAGCATCGTAGCGTGACTTGAACACCTTAACTACCTTGTTGGCGATCTCGGTGTTGTAAACGCCTGCTGCAGTGTTGATCTCTGTAAATGTTGTCTCGCCGAGGATTGCGTTTTCTTCGTTGACTCTGAAGTCATCCATCGGTCTGAGCTGGAGAGCAGCTCTCTTCTGGTAAACTATCTGAGTCATGTAGTTGATAGCATCCTGGTTTTCCTTAAGTGTTGCGCCGTCAATGATAGAGGGCTGTGCAACCTTCGCAGTCTGGTACTCTGCCCATGTGTCGGCGGTGTACCACTGTGCGCCGTCCTTGAGCTCGTTGCCGTTTGCATCATAGATGATGTAGCCTGCAAGAGCATCATAGCCTGAGCCGCCCTTTTCATACTCTGCGTAGGAGTGCTGCTGAATTTCGAGCTGGCTCAGATCGAAGCTTGAAGGAACAAGCTTATCGTAGTAGTAGTCAACAGAAGCAATATCGGGCAGTATCTCAGCTTCGACATAGAGGGCAAGAACCCACTTGGAGCTGTCATTTGTTGTCTGATATGTGCTTGTTGCGTTGGAGATGTGCTCTTCATAAGCGTTCTTGAAGCCGTAGCTTGCGCCGCCCCATGAAGCATCGGTCCAGGGGTTGATAGCCTTGATGTACTCACCTGTACCGTTGGTTACCCAGATTTCGCCTTCATCGTAAGCACCGTCGTTGTCAATGTCACCGTTGTTGCCTGCAGTGTATGTGGGCTTAACCTTGTTGTCGGTTACAACGTAGCCTGCGTTAACGATGTCGGCTGTGAGTGTGTTATAGCTTGTTTTGAATACGGGTGTGTAGTAGTAGCTTGCACCCCTATCCTGCTTGTTGTAGTTAGCGTAGTATGTTACGCCGCCCTCGGTGTAAGTACCGTTTGCGCTGTAATACTCGCCTGCCTTACGGAACTCAAGAGCCTCGTAAGCGTCACGTGCTGTGTTGTAGAGACAGCTTGTTGTGTCTGCAACAGCAGGTGCGGTTACGTTCTTGTAGGTGAAGGTCTGCGGATAGAGTCTGGGAAGAGAGCCTATAGCAGCATTTTCACTGGGCTTTTTGAGAGTTCTGTCAATGTTGAGTGAATTCTTGAAAGCGGTGTATGTCGTGTATGTGTACATACCGCTTGCAAGAGCTTTTTCGTTAGCGTAGTTCTTAGCGGCACCGTCGTTGTTGTAGCCTGCATATTCGTCACGCATAAACGTAATGGTGTCGTTCTCTGCGCTGTAGTAGCCTGCGTACTTATCAAAGTAAGTGTAGTCAGCAGGAGCAAGGCGGAGCTTATCCCAAGCCTCCTGAAGGTCGTCGGCGTAGTCGTCGATGTAGCTCTGGAAGCGCTTATCAAGGTGAGCATCGCCGAGGTTACCTGCAGCGTCACTTGCAGCAAGAAGGTTAGAGTCTGTTTCACTGTAAACAGTAACTCTGTTCTTGATTGTTGAAATAAGGTCAGCAGCGTTGTTAAGGAACATTTCCTTAGCGTATCTTGAGCCTGCATAGCGCTGGTCATCACCGCTGCTTACGGCAAATGTAAGTGTTTCGTAGTTTGTGATACTCTCGTTCACAACTGCGTTACCTGTAATGCTGTTAAGTGTGTTTACAAGTCTGCTGTAGTCAGCGTCCTTATAAACAGGGTTCTGCCAGAGGTTGATAATGAGTGAAGTGTCAAAGTCGGTAGTTTCCCAAAGGTTACCGCACTTTGTGTAAGCCTTCATTATCTCGCCTCGCCACTGTGCCCACCATGCGGGGTCCATATCGTCTTCATTAAAGAGTGCGGAGGGCTCAACAAGCTCCTGACCTGTAGCCCATTTGATTGCCTGGTGAGCCTGGCTTCTGTCAACTCTGTTAAGAACGAAACCAAAACCTATTGTAGAGTAGTTGTAGTCGCCGCCGTCTGACTTTTCAGACTGAAGAATCATACGGGAATATGATGTCTGGTAGCTTGACAAAGCATTTGCAGTATTAATGTACATTGTATAAACGGCATTATCTGCAATATCTTCGATAACGTTGTTATCTGTATTCTCCCAGTTGTTTCCTGTTCCGGAGAAAACAAACATACCTGTGCTGCCGATATCGTTTTCAGAATATTTACCGCCGTAATTGTTTCCATAGTAAGTATTGCTGTCCCAATATCTTCTTACATATGGTTCATTACCGTCGTCAATAGAGGTAAGTGTCATTTTCAGCTGAGCTCTGCTGCTTGCGCCGGTAGCCTGCGGGTCAAAGTAGATATGAGTTACGATGTACTCATCACTGTCACGTGAGCCGCTGTTCTCGGTGTAATTTCTCAAACCGTTGTAATAAGCATCTTTATGAGTTGTATAGCTGAGCTTAGCAGGATCTCTGTCGTTAAAGAAAACAACATTGTTAGCTGTAGCATAGCTGTTGGTGCTCGGCCACTGGTGAGCCGTACCGACTGACCAATAAACCTTCTCACTGCCGTAACGTGTGTATTCGTTGGTTGTGCCGTTGACAACGGTTGTGTGGAAGGAGTCACCCTGAACACCGCCGTAAAGAGCAACGATACCTGAAACACCGCGTAAAGCAAGAACACCGCTCTCCAGATTAACGGTTGCCTTAAGATGGATTCTGGTGTTTTTCGATGCGTTAGCGTTCCAGAAACCACCGTTTCTTCTTGTCTTGGTTACCCACAGACCCTCTGTCTTCGGTACACCCTTAACATAGGATGCCGCGTACTGAGAATATGTGTCAAGCTTACCGTCGTTGTTAACGTCCTGGTTTAACGTGTAGCTGAGCTTGTAGTAAATGCTGCCGCCTGCTGTTGCGGTACCGCCTGTAACGGTAGTCTCAAAGTGAGTACCGCTCTGGGTTGTTGATGTTGTAACAGCTGAGTTAACGTTGTCGTTGTTTGCGTTAACTACCGTACAGCTTACGTTTGTTGCACCTGCAGGTACATCAAACCTGATAGTACGGTCTGTGTAAGGTGCAGCAGTCTGAATCGTTGAGCCGCTTACATAAATGATGGGCGGAACATCTATAGATGCAAACTGGCTTGTGCCCTTGAGCAGGTTGCTCTCGTCCGGCTTACCCTTGTTGGAGTTGAGCAGAGCTGCAATAGCACTCTCAAGTGCTGTATCAAAGTTTGTAATATCTGTCTGATTTGTCCTAATCTGTGCGTAGCAGTTAAGAGCATTCTGGTAAGCAGACATATAAGCGTCCCACATCTGCTGTGTAGCGTTGGGGTAGTCGCTCTGCTTACGCGGGTTCATAAGCTCGCTCATCGTGAGCTCGCGAAGATCGCCCTTATCATAGGTATGGATATTAATAAGGAAAGGAGATACCGCATAAAGAAGGATACGGTAGCCGCCGTCCGAGTTACCCTTGTTACGTACGCCGGTGAACATCGTCATCTGCTGTCCGTTAAGTGCCAGTGCAGCCGCTTCGGAATCGACTACAAGGGGATAACCGACATACTGACCTGCCATCTTACCTATAAGGTTTTCGGCAGAAAGGTTTGCGTTGACGTGTGTTGTGCCGAGTCCGTTAAGGCTCTGCTGCTTAGCATATGAATCGTAAAGGAATATTGTTGCGTTATCCTGTGCACCGTCCGAGCCTGTCGAGCCGTTTTCAGCCACTACGGCTGCGTTGTAGCTGGCGTACTGGTCGTTCGGGTCTATTGTTGCGCCGCCGGGAACATAGTCCTGGTCGCCGGCATAGAAGCCGATACCTGCAACATATTCGTTAAAGCCTCTGTCAAGGTCCTTCTGAATCCAGAAGTCGATGCTGACACCTGTGTCGAGTCTGCTGTCCGTTGCGGATACCTTATTGAGTGCAGCTGCATCAAGGTAGATATCCGTTACGGGTGAAGCATAAATAGCACGCTGTGAAACGTGGCCCTCTGTAACCTCAACACGAGAGGGGCTGTAACGGAACATACTGAAGCGTACGTCACCTGCCTTGTTGTACCATGACTGGTCAACGTCGGCAATCATAAGTGAGTAGTTGTAGTATGTGTTGGAGTTGAAGTAATCGCTGTTCTGCGATGTTTCGCGTGAGTAGCTGTATGCATTCGCACCGGAAAGTGTGCTGATATATGCAAGGTCAACATAGTTATTGGAATTGTTTCTCTCACGCCAGCCGCGGAACCAGTCGTTATAACCGGCGGGCTGCTTGATGCTTTCAACCACCGTGCTGTTGCGAATCTCGTACTTAACACCGTTGTATGTATAGGTTACGGAGTAGTTGATGTATTCGCCCGCGGTAAGTGTGCTTTCGCCCTTAATAGCTTTTTTGTAGAGCACACCCTCACTCGTCGTTTCTGTGCCGAGGTCAACAATTGTTGCCTGCGTATTAGCCTGCGTTCTGTGTGCGCTGAAGGTTACACCCGTTGCACCCGAGGGCAGGCAGTAGCTTATCGCAAGGTCCTGGTCGTAAGGCAGCTTCGTCTTGTAGTCAAGCAGCTGTGTCTGTACTACGTTACCAAACTCCTGCTTTGCGCGTACGTCTGCAAGGTTTTCTGCTGCACCGACGTAAACAGTCTTCGGAACAGAAAGTGTGTTTACGAGCTGAACACCGTCGCCGTTGATAGCCTCGATACGGTCCTCGTCAACCTCTGCACTGCTGCCGATTGCAAGCTGTGTGTAGCTCTTGACCTCAGTTGTCATGTCAACGTCACCTGTTGTGTCGTTGAGTGTGAACTCAAAGTAACGGCCCTTCGGGTTTTCGTCTGTGTTGTAGTTCTCCTGTGTAAGAGCACCACCCATGATGAAACGGAAGCCGTTATCGTCAGTAACGTCAAACCAGTTGTCGTGGTCGTGACCGAATACCATACCGAGACAGTTGCCGGGGTTGTTAAGTGCATCGTAGAGAGCACGTGTTGCACCGTTGTAAAGCCAGGTCGGGCAGGGACCCTCGTTCATTGCACCTGTCGGGTTGTTGGCAGGGTCAAGGCGGACATACGTTGCACTTGTGAGGTGCGTATATCTGCTGGGTGTAACAACACCGTTTGTAGCGTCACCTGCAATCATGGCACCTGTGGTGTATATCTCCTGCAGGATAACGTGCTGCGAAGCAAGTGTGGGGACATAAGCCGAAGCCTGGCCCGTTACCTGTGCCTTGTAGCTGTATGCGCTGCTTGCAAGTGTGTTGTTCATATTGGTGTACCAGTCAACTATCTGCTGGTATGCGGTATCGTTGTCTCCGCCGGGACGAAGGTAACCGTCTTCATCGTCACCCTTTGAGTTGATCATGGCGAAGTTGAGCGCTACGGCCTTGTTTGTCGAGCTTGCGCTGACTGTAACAACACCTGCACCGGGTGCACCGTCAAGGTCTATTGTACTGAAGTTGTTATCCCAATCAACAAAGTACGAGAAGTTACCCATCTGGTATTCCCACTGGTGGTTGAGTGAGCCGAAATCGTACTCGTGGTTACCGGGTACTGCGATAACCTTACAGTCCGACTTCATATACGGCGAGAATGTGTTGTATACTCTGTTGACCGCACTCTCCCACTGTGACTTTGTTGAAGTGCTGCCGCCCTGAGTCTGGTCACCTGTAAGCAGGATAACGTCAGGGTTGTAGCGCTGCATAAGCAAGCGGATAGTCTCTCTCGTACGCTCACTGATAGAGCCGCCGCTGACCGATGTCTGAATATCGGGCAGCTGAAGCACTTTGAGCTTACGTGTCGTGTCATCAAAATGAATGCCGAAATCTGTCTTCTGTTGATTCTGCAGATTTGCACTCGCCTCAAAGCCTGTCATAGCCATAAACGATGCAAGCATCGAAACTACGAGCAGCAATGAGAGAATTTTCTTCGTTATTCTCATAATCGAATTTTCCTCCTTGTGAGAATATTTTGCTTTCCCTAAGAAAAGCCTTGGTTCCCCCTAATGGGTTCACCGTAGGGCGGCCATCGGCCGTCCGCCTTGGGAGTTCTGCTCCCCCTGTCAGGTTTGCCTCAGCTCCTTTTGAAAGGAGCCGGCACGGCGTATGCCGTGACGGAGGATTGCGTAGGGGCGAACTGTGTTCGCCTGCTTTTCGAACGTTCCTCTCCACCGTAGGGGCGGCCATTGGCCGTCCGTCCTGAGGGAGTAGACTTCCCCTTGAGGGGAAGGTGGCGGCACCGCCGCCGGATGAGGTGTAAACCTCACTGATTATTCCGGTTAAAATTTCGCAGGGACGGTAAATGCGGCAAAACGCCGCATAATGTGTTTTGCTCATTAGCCTTTCAGCTTAATTCAGACACGCGAGCTGTATTCGTCCGTTTTTTGAACGTTCCTCTCCACCGTAGGGGCGGTCATTGGCCGTCCGCCCTTGGCTCCCTTGCCTAAAGGGAGCTGTCACCGCAGGTGACCGAGGGATTTCCTGCCCTTCGGCAGATTTTGTATGCTCGCTTATTGAAAAGCTTTGCAACCATGCGGTTGCGAGTAGGGGACACGTCCCCCGCTCCGACTGAAATTTCGTCCGCTCGGGACGGGAGACCCATCCCCTACGAGAACCTCGCCGCTGCCGCCACCGGAAAACTCGGCCGCAGCACCGCCGCCGACCTGACCGTCGGCATACCGACACCGCGCGCAGCGAAGCCTTACCCGCCTTGTGCTGACTGCCGACTTTCTTCACCCTGACCAATGTGAAAAAAGCTGCTGTTTTCGCCCCGAAAAGGCAACCGAAATGCCGCTCGTAAACCGCCGCTGAAAAACAACATTGGATCGAAATTCAACATTTTGTGTATCAAGCCTTCACAAGACACAAGACATAGTAATATATATAGTGATACGGTTTTACTATAACAAGTTTTTGGCTCTGTGTCAACATTTTCGGCACATTTTTACCCCAAAATTTCAAACTTTGTGCACACTGCTGAAACCGCTCGCCGTCTGATAGTAAGCAATGCACAAATCACCTTGCGCCCGCTGTGGCAAAAACCACCCGAAAAAGCCTTGATATCAACCTTTTTTCACAGCTTCAACCGCCTCATTTCCGCCCCGTTTTTACCCTCGAAAAAGCTGCTCTCAGCAGCCGTTAAATCGCTTTTTTATCTGCGAAAATCACCGCAGAAATCCGCTCTTTTTTACCCCTTTTTTCAGCTCAGAATCCCTTCGTTTTTCACCCGAAAAAAAGTACTTTTTACCCCAAAAATATGCTCCGAACGCACTAAAATTAAGCATCAAAAAACTGTCAAAAACCATAAAATTTACAAAAAATTAACAATTTAATTCTTTTTAGCAATATTAATCACGCCGTAACGCTGAACTTTCGCCCGCCCTCGGCTCTCTCTTTCACAAGCACTCCGCAATAACATCGCTGTAAATTACTTTGTCAAAACCTCCTTTTGAAATGAGGTGGCACGGCATATGCCGTGCCGGAGGATTGCGTAGGGGCGACCACACGGGGTCGCCCCTCTTAAAAACATTGTTTACAATCCGCACAAAATACTGTATAATAATTATTGACAAACTCAACCGAACGGAGGTTATACTATGCCTAAACGTCAGGATTATATTTCTTGGGATGAATATTTTATGGGTATCGCAATGCTCTCTGCAAAGCGAAGCAAGGACCCTAACACCCAGGTCGGAGCCTGCATTGTCAACCAAAACAACAAAATTATGTCCGTCGGCTACAACGGCTTCCCCCTCGGCTGCAGCGACGAAGATTTTCCTTGGGAACGCTCGGGCGACAATTACGACACAAAATATCCTTACGTCTGCCACGCCGAGCTTAACGCAATTCTCAACAACGCAGGCGGCAACCTCAACGGCTGTAAGATTTATGTCGCTCTCTTCCCCTGCAACGAGTGCGCCAAGGCGATAATTCAGTGCGGCATAAACGAGGTAATTTATCTCTCTGACAAATATGCTGACACATGGGGCACCCGCGCCTCCAAGCGTATGCTCACTGCCGCAGGCGTTAAGCTTACAAAGCTCAGGCTCGACCACGACGAGCTTACAATAAACTTTAAGGAAGAACTTGTCTGATGCTCGAAAAAAGCAACTTTAAACACAATAAGCATATTGCCGAGCCGTACAGTATTGTCAACGGTCACGTGCGCCACGAAACGGCAAAAATGAAATTTGGTCTGCGTTCCTTTTCCGGTGTCGGCAGCGGAATAATTGCGGTATATAATCTTATGATTCTCCTCAACCGTGCCGTTCCGCTCACCGATACCGCACGTGAGATCTATATCAAAGCTAAAACTCCGCTCGGCATTTTCGGCGTACATCCTTTAAAGGTTTTCCGCTACTTTTCTTCTCACTATCTGCCCGTAAACCTCGACAGAAATTTCCGCAGCTTCTGTGAAAAATTTGAGCCCGGCTTTTGCGGAATCATCTTCTGCTGGACAGGCAGAAAATTCTTTTCGCCCATTCACGCTTTTGCAGTTGAAAACTATAACGGCAAAATTTACATCTACAATCGTATTGCAAATTCACCCAGACGTTATGAATATCACAGTGTTTCTTCTGTAGTTGAAACCAAGAGCTTTATTGTGGGTTATTACATAAATCGCGACGAATTTGACAGGTTTTAATGCAAATAATTAATATTTTTTTCTGAATATTCGGCGTTTTCTCTCCTATGTCTCAAAACGTTCACAAATTATCAATAAAAACCGATGAAAATTTTTTGCAAATTTTCATCGGTTTTTTTCAGTTTATTAACTTATTTTGACTTAATTTTTCCGGTTTTTATCAGAATTTCTCAATTTTGGTTTTCTTCATTTTTTTGATATTTTTCGATATTTTCGGTCAAAGGCAGTGCAATTCTTGCAGAAAACATATCTCCGTCGATATAAATATCAAATTTTCCGCCCTGAAGTGCACAAAGATCGCGTGCAATCGACAACCCAAGCCCGCTTCCTTCCCCGCTTCTGGAAGAATCGCCGCGGACAAAGCGCTCCATCAGCTGATCGGTTGAAATATTCAGCGGCTCGCGTGAAATATTTTTGAAGGTTGCTATACCGAAGCCGTCCTGCACGCCGACCATAACATAGGCTACGGTATCCGCAAGGGCATATTTTGCTATATTGGAAATAACATTTTCAAAAACTCTGTATGTTTTCTGACCGTCGGCACGAACGATCGGAGTACTGCTAACGGGTGTAAACCGCACATCGATATTACTTTGTTCAAGCCTGTCGGCATTTTCACCTACCGCCTGCATTGCAAGCTCGTGAAGATTTACATCGACAATCTGCAGCTCCACTGCACCCGTTGAAGCCTTCGTTGCCTCGGTCAGGTCTTCTATGAGCCTTTTCAGCCGCTGAGATTTATCAGCGAGCACATCGACATAGCCCCGAACGTTTTCATCTTCAATATTGCTCCGCTTTATAAGGTCGGTATAGGTAATTATCGAAGTCAGCGGAGTTTTAAGATCGTGAGAAACATTTGTGATAAGCTCGGTTTTTGTACGCTGATCGCGGATTCCGGCTTCAATGGCCTGCTTCATACCCTCACGCATATCCTCAATTTCGTGAGCAAGCCTTGTCATAGGTGCAGGCATATTGGCACAGTCGAACTCAACATCAAAATTGCCCTGCTGTGCCTGTGAAACAGTATCCCTGATCTTATCGAGAGACTTGGCATAAGAATACACTGCAAGAAGCATTACTATATTGACAAGAACAAGACCTGTTATGCCGAAAATAACGAGAACAGAATGGGTAAACAATAGAAGAACACATACGGCAACCGCAGCTAAATAAAACAGGAGGAAAAACCTGAAATATCGGCGCACGCCGTCCTTGAGCTGTGTACTGTTGCGGCTGATACGCCGATAGATTTTGGCAATCAGCTTAAACGGAAGAAGAACAAGAAGATTATCGAGCAGTGTATTATTGAGCCTGCGTCGGTTAAGAGAGGCGACCATATTTAGAACCGAAGAGATGCCGATAACGGCGAGCAAAACGCAGCCCGCACTGATAATTGCTCTCCACTCATCATTACGAGTAATATGCATCAACAGATACACTGCGGCCGCAAACGCCAAGGCGAAAACACTTGCAGAAAAAATAAAATGAAGCTCGCCCGGAATTTTATCCTGCCGTCTGAGGGCGGCAGCTGAGCCTTTGTGCCCTTTGCCGCTTATAAAGCAAAAGATGACAAAGAACGTAAGAGCCAATGCCAATGAAACAAGGCAGGCTGTAATACTTCGCTCGAGTGTACCTACAGACTCGGTATAATTCTCCCAGACACTAACAAACGGGTCGGAAGAATCTGCACGTGAATAATCGAAGCTGAGCCATATAGTAAACGGATCGGTATCGAAAAGATCGGTAGAGCCGATAACATAGTTATATGACGGCAGCGCCATATAACGGTAATAGCCATAGCGTAAAAGAGCAAAAAAGTGAATTATATATGCCGTAGGGCTGAGAATTATACCGTCCTTTGTCTGAACGATATCGCTTGAATCGGTATGATAACCGAAAACGGAATTATCGCCCGAGACAGTACTTCGGCTTAAGTCTTCAAAAACTCTGCCCGCCATAACGGTGCTGAAATTATCGGATGAAGATACAAACCAGGTATCATCACTGTACGCCTTGGAAAACTCTGCCGCCGTAGCAAAGCTGCTGTTTGTAAAGACTTCGCCTGTTGCATTGTTAACAACAAAGTACTCAAGTGATTTCAGCTGGGAAAGATATGAATTGAGATATTTATACTCATTCTCATACCTTACCGTATCCCAGTCTGACCTCGCCTCGGCATCCATCTGAGCCATCAACATAACATATTCTTCGTCAACACTTACCGTTCCGTCATCATTGACGATATAGGCATTGTCGTTTCTGAAATACTCGACATCATATTCGGAATGATAGTAATGTGGCTCGCCGGCATAATCGACATAGGTTACGACCTCATCATATGAATAAGATGTTGTCTGCTCACTCTCGGACACTGCGGCATGGTGCTTATTGTATGCATTTGCCTGAGCACGGCAGTTGCTGAGATAGCTGTTAAACAAATCCTGCGTAATAAGCTTGCGCTTTTCGCTCAAAAGCGATTCTATATTATCCTGTTCAAATATCTCACCGTTGTGATAGGTAACAATATTACGCTTTATTGCATAATAAGAAAATCCGATCTCCCGAAGAAAATCGGACGAAATCCTCGGGTCATAAAGAGTGCTTTTCGGATCGGAGCTGAAATTGTCCAGCCCGTAAAAATAGCCTGCACGCATCGCAAAATCCGCAACATTGATTGCCGACAAAACAGATGTGCCGACACAGACGAGACACAGAAACACACACATTCCTTTTAACAGGCCGCGTTTAAATTTTTTCGATCTTGTATCCAATGCCCCACACCACCTTAAGATATTTAGGATTTTTCGGGTCGATTTCAATTTTTTCCCTTATCCTGCGTATATGGACGGTAACCGTTTTATCCGTCGAGAAAGACGGCTCGTTCCATACTGCCTCATATATCTGTGTTGTGGAAAGCACTTTACCGAGATTTATCATAAGATATTCAATTATGCCGTATTCGGTTGCAGTCAGCTTAACGGGCATACCGTCAAGCTCAACGGTATGTGCCGCCGTATCAATAACAAGCCCGCCCGTGGAAATACAGCTTTCTGCAGTTACACTGCCGCCAAGGCTCGTATAACGTCTTATCTGGGATTTTACCCTTGCAACAAGCTCCAGCGGATTGAAGGGCTTTGTGACGTAATCATCCGCACCGAAGCCCAGACCTGTAATTTTATCGGTATCCTCACTTTTTGCAGAGAGCATAATTATGGGCACATTGCTCTTTTCCCTCAGCTTCAGCGTAGCACGTAGCCCGTCCATTTCAGGCATCATTATATCAAGAATAACACAGTCAAGCTCCTCTGACTGTGCGATTTCAACAGCCTGCTTGCCATTGAAGGCTTTAAAGACCTCAAAGCCTTCAAGCTTGAGATAGATCTCTATTGAATTTACTATTGCAACATCATCGTCGCAAACAAGAACACTGTTCAACTAAATTCATCCTCCTTTCACTGTGCTTACCACAAGCACAATGCTAAACTTGAAGGATTACAAAATCCGTCGCAAATTTATTAAGAATTTTCAAAGGTTTTGTCGTAGAGTCTGAGAGCAAACGCCTGGGCAGCAGGCATCGGCTCAAAACGTCTTGAATAGTTACCGATACCCATTGTATCACCCTGAGCAAAATCTACCTCGCCGTTGACTCGGGTAACACTCATAATAAACTTAAAACATCTTTCACTTTTCTCAGTATAGCCCATACGGTGAAGTAAGCCGCCTATCATTGCGGTTGCGGAAGACTCCTGACGGGAAAACGGCACGCCGACTATTGCATTAAAACTGCCGTTTTCATTCTGAAACGGCAGCAGAGCCTCGCAAAGTGCGGTTGCGCGCTGTGTTAACGTACCATAATAATCATCCGACTCATCGAGCAAACCGAGACATTCATCAAGCGCAAGTGCAAGCCAGCCGCAGCCTCTGGCCCAGCCGTAGATGCCCAAAGGCATTTTATTGTCGGGACGGAAGCAGTGGACAGGCAAGCCTGTTCTTTCATTAATTCCGTAAGCGTAAAACTCATCAAGCTGTCTCTTTGCAAGCTCAAAAGCTTCGGGACAGCCGTAAGTCTGATGATATTTGATCAAAAACGGACAGACCATACCGAGAGTATCGACATAGTGCTCCTTATACTCAAGCACATAGGGCAGAGTGCCTGCACCTGCCGCGGCAAAAACCTTTGCGATATAATCATCGACCGCAGCTTTGAATTTTTCATCATCGGCAAAGCCGCTTTGCAGCATAGCATAAAAAAGGTAGCCTGCACCTGTTTTATAGCTTCTGTCCGACCAATCCTCTTTATCAAAAAAACGGTAAGCCGCCTTACGGGTCTCTTCATTATCGTAATCGGCAAGCAGAAGCGACGCAACCTGCCAAGATGAAAAATAGAAATTGTAATAATCGCCCTTCAGCTTGGGAATAAGAGTATAAGCTGTCTTATCGGTTACGGGAATTTTAGGCAGCTTTTTGATATTTTTTCTCGCAACATTTACCGCTTTTTCGTACCAGTCTTTTTTGTCGGTGTATCTTCCGATGTGTATACGCTTCAGCCATGTAAGAAGCATCGGCACTGCATCCGACGCAAAAAAGCAAAGACAAATTATCAGCAAAACACTGACAAAAACCAATAAAAAAATCATCATTGTTTTTCACCTAAAAGTGCAAAGAATTTTTGAACTTCTTCTTCATTTCCGTGCTTTATTTTTTTAAGGTTTTTGCTGAGAGTTTCTGCAAGATTTTCGTCGTCAAGAAGCTGAGCGATTTTTTCTGCAATACTCTCGGCATTAATTTCGGCAATCAACGCCGTTTCATTGTCGGCAAGCTGGTCATAAACGGTTGTAAACTCAGTTGCAACTATCGGCTTTGAAAGACACTTCGCCTCATCCAAGGCAATAGATTTCCCTTCAAAATACGAGGGTTGTACGTATATATCGCACTTTGCAAGATACGGATAAGGATTTGCTCTTTCGCCGAGAAAGATAAATTTTTCTTCAAGATTCTTTTCTTTAACCCTCTGCAAAAGCTCTTCTTTGAGCTCACCTTTTCCGATAGAATACCACTTGAAATCATAGCCTTTTTTAACTAAAATTTCTGCCGCATCTATTGCCATATCGTAGCCCTTTTGCGGACAAAGTCTGCCGATTGTGAGCAACGATTTTTCGCCCGGTTTTTTTGCAAAATCCGTGACGTTTTCTTCAGCCATTTTGCGAAGAATTTCCGGCATGGTTACATTCTCGATCATACGGACTTTTTCGGAGTACTGCGGAAAGGTTTCGTGAAGAACCTTTTCACACTCTTCTGAAACGGTAACGATATAATCGACCTTTGAGAAGAAATCTTTATCAATTTCGGTATCCATTTCAAGCTTACGGTAATCGTTGTGAACATAGGCAATTTTTGTCTTTGCTTTTGTACAGTCCGCAACATAAAAATTAGGTTTACCCTCAAGGTAACCTATTGCCGCATCGTACTCTTTACCGTTGCCGTTTAAGAAACTCCTCATATATTTCCACGCAAGCTGGTCACGGGTAAGTGATGAACTGACCGAAGAATTTACCGTACGTGAATACATCAGCCTTTTCAGTGCAAGCACAGGCTTACCGCCAAGCAAAAGAGAGAGCACGCTTTTTATCATAGGCTTAGTGAATTTATCGTATAAGGGTCCGAATGGGATCACATTGACCTGCTCGGGTAGCATACCGTAAAACAGACCCGACGGCTCAAAGAGCATAAGGTCAACATCATATTTACTGTAATCTGTCAGCTGAAGAAGCGTAAGCAAGCTTCGCTCACCGCCCTCGCCCTTCATCGACTCCATTACAAAAAGCAGTCTTTTTTTCATAAAAAATTCTCCGTTTATCTGCCGAGATATCTGCCGAGTATCCAGCAAATTCTCTTGAAATTAAAGCGGTATTTTTTGATATCAACGATTTCGAGGTTGCCGCAGCGTGCATAAGTGTGCACGCCCCGGGCAGGTGAGCCCGAGCTGAGATTTATCTGTGACGGTTCAAGCCTGAAAGCCTCTGTCTCGCTGTATGCGGTATCTGAAATTTCATCGACCGAATAAAATACGAGCCCTGCGCCATAGACACCGCCCGAGCAATTCTGTGCAGGTCGTATCAGCTTGCCGCCGCACTCAAAAGCTCTGCCTGCACCGCGGCTGAGCTGGCTGCCTGCAATATGCTGATTTGCAGGATGAGCCTCACCGGTATGCATATTAAAGAGCTGAAGCTGCGTTTCCTTTTTTACGGAGTCGGTAACACGTGAAGCAAGAAGCCATTCACCGCAGATAACGGTATCCACCAGACCTTTTTCGCTGACGAGCACCCTATGCTTTTGCCATCTCTTCGGAAAATCAACAGCCTTGTAGAGCTGAACACAGCCGTCTCCCATTGTTTCGGGCATCATATATATTTCTCCATCCTCTTCAAAAACGTAAGGATAGGAGAGATGAAAGCTTTCTTCGAGCACGACCTCAGGCACGCTGAATCCGTTTGAGCCGAGCACCGATACACCGACCAAGCCTTTTTCGGTAACATTATCAAACATTTCGACAAAGAGATATATTTTGCCGCCATGCTCAAAAAGAAACGGATCGGCATACCAATAGCGTTTACTTTCGGGCAAAACAGCAAAAGCTTCACCATTGCCGTCAGGCAGCATTCCGCCGCCGAAACGATAAGCAATATTCCAGTATTCCTCACGCAGTATGTCTTTTACGGGTCGCAAAAAATCACCTCAGACTGAAATTCATGCAATATTTATTCGATTATAGCACAGCCCTATTATTTTTTCAACAAAGCAAAATATAAAACAAAAGCGGTATGCAAAGCTTGATTTGCCGTACATACCGCATTTACTGTAAAGTAGACTACCGAAAATCAGACTCGGTGACCGTTTTTGAGCTTGATCTTACCGATAAACGGAATCTTGAGGATGCCTGTGAAGGAATCGTCATCAAAATCAATATCGAGCTCTGCATCCTTGCCGAGCATTGCAACATTGATGACCGCTTTAAGGTGATTTTCACCGACATCGACTGATTTTACAGTATATTCGGGGATATCAACGCCTGAAATTTCAAGCTCAAAATCGTATGCGCCGTCCTTCTCAAGAATATTTACCATAGCTTCACCACGGAAAAGCATAGAATCTACCGTGCAAGCCCATTTGCCCAGACCAACCATTTTAACGCTCTCCTTTATTGAAAGTATTTTGTTTGATAATACCATCTGTACCGTATTTTGTCAACTGAGCACTTTGTGTTGACAATATCTATTTTTAGTTTTATAATATAATAAGTTTATAATAGCCAAGTTCCGACTAAAAACGAAAGGCGGCAAACAATTTTGAAAAATATTTTCTCTTCCGAAAAAACGCATGACGAAAAGGCAGCGCTTTTTATAATCTCTGTAAGGAGGGCAGGCGTAGCTTTTCTCGATGCACTGTTTATAAATCTGACATTCCTCATCACAAGCATAATCGAATACTATCCCGCTCCCCTCGAATATGAAACCGTACAGACTCTCATAGGCCGCTCACTGTATACGACCGTAATTTTTATTGCGGTATACGCATTCTTCGGGCTTTACAACAGCCTTTGGGAATATGCCGGACTTCACGAAATGATACGCTGCGCCGGTGCCGGCACGGTAGCCACTCTGCTCTGCCTTGCTGCAGATTTTATTTGCGACAGCTTTGAGCTTTTTAATGTGCACACACTCAGCCTGAGCATTTATTTTACGGCAATGCTTGTTATCATTGCCTGCACAGGCTGTATACGCCTTGCATACCGTATGATTCGCCGTACAAAAAAAGCTCGCTCCGCAGGCTCACGCAGAGGTGCAGGCCGCCGCGTTATGATAATAGGCGCGGGCGATATGGGCCAGACTATACTCAAAGAGCTTGAGGCGACTGCCTTTGCACTGGGTAAGCCTGTTGTTTTTGTTGATGACGACCCGATGAAGGCAGGCAGACACATTGAAGGCATACCCGTAAGGGGAAACTGCGAAAAAATTCCCGAGCTTGCAAACAAATACAAGGTGGACGAGATAATATACGCCATACCCTCTGCTTCACCCGAGCGTAAAAGCGACATACTCAAGCTCGCAATCGGCACCGGTTGCTTACTCAAAACCTCGCTTTCGCTGCAGGAGATAAACGAAAAAAGCGTAACAGAGCCCACGATCAGAAACGTCGAGATAACAGACCTGCTTGCGCGACCCGAGGTAACGCTCAACAATGATATCTGCTCCTACCTCAAAAACCGCACGGTACTTGTAACAGGCGGAGGCGGCTCCATCGGCTCGGAGATATGCACTCAGGTTGCAAGATACGCGCCCGAAAGAATAGTAATATTTGACAACTACGAAAACAATGCCTTCCTGCTCAAAAACAAGCTCGACCGCAAGTATCAGGGCAAGGTACAGTTTTTTATCCGCATAGGCTCAGTACAGGACCCGAAAAGACTAGACGAAGTGCTGACAGAGTTTGAGCCGTCGGTAATATTCCACGCCGCAGCTCACAAGCACGTTCCTCTTATGGAGGACAGCCCCTGCGAAGCAGTAAAAAACAACATATTCGGCACATACAACACTGCAAAGGCGGCAGTTGAACATAAGGTAAGCAAGTTTGTAATACTTTCAACCGACAAGGCTGTTAACCCGACAAATGTTATGGGTGCGACAAAACGTGTTACGGAGCTTATCATACAGTACTTTGAGCGCCAGAATACAGGCACTCACTTTGCCGCCGTACGTTTCGGTAACGTACTCGGCTCAAACGGCAGTGTAATTCCGATCTTCAAGGAGCAGATCGCACACGGCGGCCCCGTAACGGTAACACACAAGGACATCACACGCTACTTTATGACTATACCCGAAGCGGCTCAGCTCGTTGTACAGGCGGGCGGTATTGCAAGAGGCGGCGAAATATTCGTACTCGATATGGGCGACCCCGTAAGCATAACCTCACTTGCTGAAAAGCTTATTACGCTTTCAGGCTACAGACCGTATGAAGATATAAAAATCGAATTCACGGGTCTGCGTCCGGGCGAAAAGCTCTACGAAGAGCTTACTCTCGCAGAGGAAGAGACGGAAATGCAGCTCACTGCAAACGACAAGATTTTTGTGCTGCCTCCCGTAGAATTCAGCGGCGAAAAGCTTGAAGCAGGGCTTGAAAAGCTCAGAGAAGCTGACAAGACAAACGTACGTGAGCTGTTGCTTGAGCTTGTACCCAATTTTAATAACTGACACAAACATTTGCGAAAGGAAAATAAGAGCAAATGACACCCACACTAATTATGGTTTTCTCTATAAGTATGCTTGGCGCATGGTTCGGACAGGCTGTGCCGAGCCGTACCTATAATGCGCTGGGCAGGAGACGCCCGAACATACTCGGCGTTCTTATAACGCTGGCTGCTGCCGTGCTGTTTTCCGGTCTGCGAAACAATATCGGCGATACGGTTTACTACATTCACACCTATAATCTTGATGCCGAAAACGGTATGAAGATGCCTGTCATAGGTGATAAAGCGTTCCTTTTCCAGCTTTTCCAGTATATACTTCATCAGGCAGAGGCTGACCCGTCGGTATTTATTATGATATGCTCCATCGTCACGCTTGTACCGATGATATGGCTTTTCTATAAATACTCTGCTGACTACACACTGTCTGTTTTTCTTTTCTTTACGATGGGAATTTTTGCCTCAACCCTTAACGGCATACGGCAGTATGTTGCTACAGGCCTGCTGTTGCTGGGCACAAAATATCTCTTCTCCGCCAAGAAAACAGATTTCTGGAAATATTTGGTAATAGTACTTATAGCCTCGCAGATACATTCATCAGCCTTGATCATGATACCGATCTACTTCCTTTGCCGAAGAAGAGCATGGTCTCCGCCCGCTCTTATCTCTGTGGCAGTCGGTGTCGCAGGTCTTATACTCGTAAGTATGTTCCTGCCTTCGTTCCTCACATTGCTTGAAGACACCTCTTACTCTGTCTATGCCGACGGCTGGTTTGAAGAAGGCGGCTCTTCTGGCGGCGCAAATATTCTGCGAGTCGCATTTAACATAATGCCGACTGTACTTGCCGCTTTGTTCTCTAAGCAGGTACGGCAATTCGGCCCTGTAGCGGATATACTCATCAACCTTTCGCTTGTTCACTCTGCAATCTATATGCTTGCTTTCTACAACTGGATATTTGCCCGATTTGCTTTTTATACCTACGCATATGTAGTACTGCTTATGGCGCTCGTATTTGTTGCCGTGCTGCGAAGCGGAAAGTACCGTTTCTTCTCTTTCATACTGTTTGGTGCATACATTATCTACTTCATAATCGATGCACGTGCAAACCGACTCAACTGGTACGCAAGCGACTTCTTTACACCCAACAACACAATGCTGTTCAAATTCCTCTACTTGAATTAGGGAGAGATTCTGACAATGAAGAAAAAACAGCTTCTTATAATCAGCGGCGGAATGGAAATCGGCGGAATCGAGCGCAGCCTTTTCGGACTGCTCGGTGAAATTGATTACGACCGCTATGACGTTGACCTGCAGCTTTTTAAGGTAGGCGGAGAACTGCTGGAGCTTGTAAACAAGCGCTGCAATATACTGCCCGAAATAAAGCAGTGCGCCGCAATGACTCTGCCGATAGCCTCTGCAATAAAAGCAACGCCCGTAATAGGTATCAAGCGTGCGGTCAACCGCATAATTTCAGCAAAAAAATACGGTAGCTCAGACACTGCAACCTTTGCTCTGCTGTCATCTTATTGGCGAAGCTGTGTAAAAAATATGCCCGCACAGAAGAAAAGGTATGACGTTGCGGTAAGCTTTATGTGGCCGCACGATTATGCCGCAAAAAAAGTAACTGCGGACAAAAAAATTGCATGGATCCACACAGACTACACCGTTGCAAAAATGGACTTTAAAAAAGACGAAAAGGTGTGGAAGACTTTCGATAAAATTGCGGCTGTTTCCGACGAGGTCGGAGACTCATTCCGCAAGGTATATCCGTCACTTGCCGATAAAATAATAACAATAGAGAATATTCTCTCACCCGAATTTGTACGCACTCAGGCGGCTAAAGATATAGCTGAGGGTATTGACTCCGATATACCTGCAATTCTCTCCGTCGGCAGATTCACAGCGGCAAAAGCCTTTGACCTTGCCGCGGAAAGCTGCAGACTAATGAAAGAAAAAGGCTGTAAGTTCAAGTGGTATCTCATAGGCTACGGTCCCGACGAAGCATTGATCCGTTCAAAAATAAAAGAAAACAATGTTGAAGACACGATGATAATTCTCGGCAAAAAATCCAACCCTTACCCGTATATGGCGGCGTGCGATATTTATGCACAGCCCTCACGCTACGAAGGTAAGGCGGTTACTGTCAGAGAAGCTCAGATGCTCGGCAAACCCGTGCTTATAACCGACTTTGAGACCGCCCGAGGTCATATTGAAGACGGAACAGACGGAATTATCTGCCCTATGGGTACAGAGAATGTTGCCGATGCACTTATAGCTTTGCTCGGTGACAAAGAAAAGCAGAAAGCTCTGAGTAAAGCCTGCCTTTCACGTGACTACAGCAACGCACAAAGCATTAACATACTTTACGACTTTATTGAAAACTAAGGAGCCGCTCAATGTACAGCTTATCCGTAATTCTGCCCGTATATAATGCCGCAAAGTATCTGACAGGAATGTTGGACAGCCTTGCTGTGCAGACAGTGAAATCCGAAATGCAGATAATACTTGTTGACGACGGCTCTACCGACGGCAGTGCTCAGCTCTGCGATGAGTTCGCTTCAACTCACACAGACACAGTTGTAATCCACCGAAAAAACGGCGGTGTAAGTGCAGCAAGAAACGCAGGTATAAAAGAATCAACGGGCGAATACATAGGCTTTGCCGATGCTGATGACATACTTGCACCCGACTATTTTGAAAAGCTGCTGAGTGCGGCAAAAGCAAACGAGTGTGATATGGCAATGAGCGGATTTACTCTCGAATATGAAGGCGACCGCAGACCGGTTTCACCGTTTGAAGACGGAGAAATTTTTGAAGGAAGAGATATTGCAGATAAAATTGCCCGTAAGATGCTCTCCGACGGAAATCTCAACAGCGTATGGTCAAAAATTTTTTGCCGCTCAATTATAGAAGAATACAGTATTCAGTTTCCGCAGGGAGTCAGAATAGGCGAGGACAAGCGTTTTGTACTTGATTTTCTCGCCCACTGCTCACGCGCGGTATATGCGGGAAACTGCGGATATTTCTATATAAACGTAGCAACAAGTGCTATGCACTCGGACAAAAAAATGCAGGAGCTTCTGAATACCGATGACGATGAGATGCGTATTTTCGTGTCGCTCGGTCTTGACGAAAAAACAGTACGTACGGAAAAATCCGCCTTCCTGTTTTTTGAGCTTGCCGACTTCTTTCAGCGTTGTTACACACATAGCAGAAAGAATGCAAAAGAGGCAATTCAGCGGCACTTTGCGGATAAAGAGCTAATGAAAAAGCTCGACTGTGCGACAGATTACATAAAGAGAAACAACGGCACAATATATACTCTGCTCGCAACAGCATTTGCAAAGCGCAGTGTATTTATGACGCTTGCCGTGCTTTGGCTACAGAAAAAGATACAGAAAGGAAGTTGACCAATGAGATTTCTGCTCTACGACCACTCGGGTTGTTTTAACAGAGGCTGTGAAGCGATAGTGCGGTCTACGGTCAATATTCTGAAAAAAGCATTCCCCGACTGCGAGTGCTCTCTGCTCTCATATAATCCCGAAGAAGATATGATACTCTCCGACATACCCGGTCTTACCGTACGAGGTATGAAGGCACAGCGTCTTGGACTTGTACAGACATATATCAACGCTTTTTATTACAAAATCCTTCACCGCTCGGACTATTATTACCGTGCTTCATACTCCGAAGCAATTGACTTTGCAAGAGAGCACGACATCTGCCTTATCATAGGCGGAGACACCTTCTGCTACGGTGACAACGAGCTTTGCCGCAGTATCACGGCAGAAATTAAAGCGCTCGGCAAACCTGTAGTGCTCTGGGGCTGTTCGGTGGGCGAAGAGGACCTGAGCGAAGAAAAGCTTATAACACTGCGCAGTATTGATGCAGTATTCGCACGTGAACCGCTTACAAAACAGGTGCTTGAAGAAAAGGGTCTTACAAACGTAAGGCTGTTTGCCGACCCTGCATTTACACTTGAAACGCAAAAGCCCGAAAAGAAGCCCGCAGAGAAAATGTTGGGTCTCAACTTCAGCCCGCTTGTTGCTAAACGCTGCCCCAAACTTGCGGACTACGCTGCAAAATTTCTTGAAAGACTTGAAAAAGAAACCGACTACACTCCCGTACTGATTCCTCACGTTATGATAGACTCAGGTAACAATAATGACTACACCTATATGAAATCAATAATGGACAAGGCTGATCTCACACGCACGGTAATTCTGCCTGACAATCTATCAGCCGCTCAGTATAAGGGCTATATATCGGAATGCGAAATGCTGATTGCCGCACGCACTCACGCAACGATTGCCGCATATTCAAACCTCGTGCCCGTTTACGCACTAAGCTACAGCATTAAAGCAAGAGGAATTGCCAAAGACCTTTTCGGCGAAGAAAAATGTGTAAGAAGCATAACAGAAATCAACTCTGCCGATGCACTTTTTGAGTGCTTTACAGAGCTTGAAACAAACCGTGAGCAGATGCGAAGCACTCTTGCAGAGGTAATTACCGCAAAGAAAGAGCTCAGCTTTGCCGCAGGCGAAGCACTTAAAAATATGTAAAGTAGGGCGACAAAATGAAAAAGCTGCTGTTTATAATGCCGAAGCTTGGTGTAGGCGGTGCTGAAAAAAGCCTTATCTCACTGCTTCAGCTGTTTGACTACTCCGCCTACGATGTTGACTTGCTGCTTTTCAGAAAAGAGGGCGCATTCCTTGCAGATGTGCCTGAGCAGGTAAACATCATAGATGCAGGCGAAGAATATCTGAGCTTTGACGGTAGTGCCTTAGAGTATATCAAAGGCTGCCTGAAAAAATTCAATGTTTCCCATATACTCAACCGAACAGCCTACTCAAAGACGGTAAGCTCGGGTGACCTTGGCAAAAGCTGGAAATGTCTTAAAAAAGTTATGGCCGCACCGACAAAGCATTACGACACAGCGATAGCATACCTCGAAGAAACCTCGACGTATTTCTGTGCCGACTGTGTCAGTGCAGACAAAAAAATTGCCTATGTACACTGTGACTACCGCAAGCTTATAAACAGACCTGAATTTGACGGAAAATATTATAAAAAATTTGACCGTATTGTCACTATATCAGACGAGTGTCTTATTTCGTTCGCCGAAGTCTTCCCCGACTGCCGCGAAAAGCTTACGGTAATAGAAAACATAACCTCAGCAAAAGCAGTAAGAAAATTTGCCGAAAAGCCGATTGACGATTTTGGGGCTGACGGTAAACCGAAGATACTAACAGTCGGCAGACTTGCTCCGCCGAAAGGCTACGATATGGCGGTTGATGCCGCAAAAATTCTCAGCGATAAAGGATATAAATTCAAGTGGTTTGCTATCGGCTCGGGTGACCTTGAACAGCAGATAAAACAGCAGATAAAACAGCTCGGACTTGAAGATAAATTCATACTGCTTGGTGAGCGGGCAAACCCGTATCCCTACATCAAAAACTGTGATATTTATGTTCAAACCTCGTATTCCGAGGGCAAATCGATTGCGATTGACGAGGCAAAAATTTTTGCAAAGCCGATTGTATGCACAAGCTTCCCGACGGTTTATGACCAGCTGACAGACGGCAAAACAGCTCTGCTCGCCGAAATAAATGCCGAGAGTATTGCAGAAAAAATTGAGATACTTCTTAATGATGATTCTCTTTGCAAAGCTTTAAGCGAAAACCTTAAGAAAGAAAAAGCAGGAAACGAAGAAGAAATCGACAAATTTTATCAGCTTCCGGAGTGTAAAATATGATATACAAACAGTGGATGAAATACATCAAAGACGACGTTAAACTTACCGAGGTAATTATGCCCGGTACACACAACGCAGGCAGCTACGGTATGACTGCACTTGCCTGCTGTCAGGACGGCACTTTTTACTCACAGTTTGCCTACGGCGTGCGCCACTTCTGCATACGCTACTGCGGCGACAAGAAGAAGGGAATAGTGCTCAGCCACGGTCTTGCAAAGGGTGCTCCGCTCGCAGAAGGTCTTGAGAGCATGAGAAGAATGATTGAAGATAACGACAGTGAGTTTTTCATCTTCGATATGCGTGAATACTACAACCAGAAGATTGGTCCTTTCAGCTTCACGTACCCTGCAGACGATGCAGAGGTAGTAAAGCTTATCGAAAAATATCTTGCGCCTGAAAAGTACGCTTACACTGACTTTGAACACGTAAGCGACATCACCTTCGGCGACATACGTAAATCAGGCAAGCGTTACCTTATCGTCAACTACCGCAACGCTTACCAGCCGTGGTGCAAAGAGGTTGAGCATATACTCCCGTGGAACCCCGTGCTTCACGGAAAAAAGCCAGAAGTGTTTGCCGCAGAGGTGCTTATGCACTTCAACAACGAGCAGACAAACGGTATCTATTGGTTCCAGACTCAGCTCACACCTGCACTGAACGCAAAAATTAAAACACCGCGTGCACTTGAAAAGAGCCTGCGTCCCTATTATCAGCAGATAATTGACCGTATTGCGGCAAACAAATTCTATCTTGAGAGCGCAAACGTAATCTCGGGCGACTTTATGACCGAGGATTACTCAAAGTGCCGCGAAATAATCAAGCTCAACCTGCTTAAAGGTACGGTAAAGGAAGAATTGAGAGAAGAATTTGAAAAGGAACTGAATAAGAGATGAGCTACAAATCAATTATAATCGGTCACATCACAAACGACATAAACACCGACTGTGAGGGCAACACAGAAGAGCTTGCAGGCGGTGCGATACTCTATTCAACAGCGGCGGCAACCGCACTCGGTCACGATGTTGCGGCGGTCACAAAACTGCCCGTAAGCGAGAGAGCACGTGTGCTTGAGCTTGCCGTCGAGCCTGAGGCAATTTTCTGCTCGGCAGGCGAGAGCGCTTGTAATATGGTAAACACCTACCTCACACCTGACAAAGAAAGACGCAACAGCGTATGCGAAAGTGCAGGCACGCCCTTTACTGCAGAGGATATCCCTGACGAAGAGGCTGATGTAATTCACTTTGCGGGTCTTGTATACGGCGATTTTGACAGCGATATGATAATTAAAGCTTCGGAGCAGGCAGCTGTTGCGGTTGATCTGCAGGGCTTCCTCCGCCACGTAAACGACGACGGCACAATGGAGCTTCGCGACTGGGACGAAAAAGAAGATATCATACCCTATATCACCTACCTCAAGGCTGATGCTGCAGAGGCAGAGGTGCTCACCGGCACAGCTGACAGACATGAGGCTGCAAAAATTATGTACGAGTGGGGTGCAGATGAAATTGTCATCACCCACAACACAGAGGTTCTCGTATTTGACGGTGACGATTTCTACACCTGCCCCATACGCTCAAGAAACTTAAGCGGCAGAACAGGCAGAGGCGACACAACCTTCAGTGCATACATCTGCGAAAGACAGGAGTTTGAAATTGACGAGGCACTTCTGCTTGCAACCGCAACAGTATCGCTCAAAATGGAAACTCCCGGCCCGTTTAACGGTACGAGAGAAGATGTAAAAGACTATATCAACGAATTTTACCGTGACTATATAGACTAAAAGGACTGAAAAAGAAATGAAGTATGCCGTTGTCGGCACAAGCTGGATTACAGAAGAATTTATAATGGGAGCAGAGCTTGTCGAAGGGCTTGAGCTTTTCGGCGTATACTCGCGCAGCTACTCAAAAGGCAAGGCACTTGCCGAAAAATTCGGTGCGCCCCGTGTGTTTATCGACCTTTACGACCTTGCACGCTGCGGCGATGTTGAGGCTGTGTATGTCGCAAGCCCGAATTCGCTGCACTATGAGCAGTGCAAGCTGATGCTCGGTGCAGGCAAGCACGTAATATGCGAAAAGCCGATTACGGTTACACCTGCCGAGCTTAATGAGCTGCAGACACTTGCCGCAGAAAACGGCAGGGTGTATATGGAAGCGATAATGTATATGCACAGCCCCGTAAGGCCAAAGCTCAAGGCATCGCTTCAGGCACTGGGTAACATTACTGCGGCACATTTCGATTTTTCACAGCTTTCATCAAAATATCCGGCATACAAAAGAGGAGAAAACCCGAATATTTTCAACCCTGCGTTTGCTACGGGCTGTCTGATGGATTTGGGCATTTACTGCATCTACCCTGCGCTTGACCTTTTCGGTATGCCGAAGAATATCATCAGCACCGCAAGGTTTCTCGAAAGCGGTGCAGACAGCGGCGGCACAACAGTTTTTGAGTATGACAATATGCTGCTGACCATGACCTGGTCAAAGGTTTCACAGGATTTCTGCGGCAGTCAGATTCTCGGTGATGAAGGTACGGTTACAATCGGCTCAATCTCACAGCTCAACCATATTTCATTCTGCCGCAAGGGCAGTGAGCCGAAAGAGGTTATAGGTGAAACTGAAAAGCACGTGATAATGTCACACGAAGCACAGGCTTTCTATGACTTCATTACAAAGCCCGAAGCAACCGCAGAAAGATACAAAGAGGCAAGCCGTATGGCACTTGCCGTAAGCGCCGTAATGGAACAGATAAGAAAACAGACAGGAATTAAGTTTGATATATAATATCAATTATCAATGCGTTTTGAAAAAACGCAAATCATGCAAAATGAAATTTTGCAAATCAAGATTTTGAAAAAATCAAATCATGCCGTAAGGCAAATCATATTTTTAATGCCTCGATAAAGTTGATACACAAAGTTAAGTCAGCGACACCGAGGAAAGTCAGAGCCATTGTCTTTATAATTTAATGATTTGGCTTCGCCATGATTTCCCGCTTAACGCAACATGATTTGAATCGATAAATCGATTCATTATTTATATCCACAAACACCAAAAGGACAGTGAGTAAAAAATGAAACTTTCACTTGTTGTACCGTGTTACAACGAAGAACAGAACGTAGCTTTATTCTATCAAACAGCAAAAGCTGTATTTGATGCTGAGGGCTACAGCTATGAATGCGTTTTTGTAAACGACGGCTCTGCCGACAACACACTCGGTGAGCTTAAAAGACTTCACGCCGAGGCTGACGGCAACATACGCATTGTCAGCTTCTCACGCAACTTCGGCAAAGAGGCGGCAATGTACGCAGGCATAGAGCACGCAAAGGGCGAGCTCATATGCCTTATTGATGCTGACCTTCAGCAGAGACCCGAGGTTGTTGCGTATATGGTAAAACGACTTGACGAGGTGCCCGAGCTTGACTGCGTTGCGGCTTACCAGCAACAGCGTCACGAAAGCGGCACACTGACTTTCTTCAAGTCGAGCTTTTACAAGCTGATAAACTCGGTATCCGACACAAGATTTGTGCAGGGTGCAAGCGACTTCCGCACATTCCGCCGAAGTGTTGCCGAGGCTGTACTCTCAATGGGCGAATACCACAGATTTTCAAAGGGTATTCTCTCCTGGGTCGGCTTCAACACCGAATATATACCGTATGAAGTACAGGAGCGTGCCGCAGGCGAGAGCAAGTGGTCATTCAAGAAGCTCTTCAAATACGCAATCGACGGAATTATTGCTTTCTCAACCGCACCGCTCGCAATTCCGACCGCACTCGGCATAGCTATGGCTGTAATTTCTTTCCTCTATCTAGGCATAAAGGGACTTTATTGCCTGCTCAGCCCCACGGCGATATTCAGCCAGGGCTCGGTGCTGATTTTCCTTCTGCTGCTCATCGGCGGACTTCAGCTGCTGAGCATAGGAATTATTGGCAAGTACCTTGCAAAGACCTATGAGCAGAGCAAAAACCGACCGATTTATATTGCAAGAGAAATTATAGAGCCGAAAAACGATGACTGATTATATTGAGTTTATTTCTTCCTTTCTCGGTAAAGAAGCGGAATGGGAAAGCATTGCGGTTGACGGTGTGACCTACACCGTATTTGCTCTGCCCTACACTCAGCTTGATTTTCCTCCCGAGGGATATGCATTTGTCGACAGCTACTACGTTGCATCAAACCGTGCATATTTTTTACGCAAGGAGCTTGTACAGAAGCTGACGGAAGAAGGCTTTGAGACGGTTGACTGCACCTTGCCCTACAAGAGCATTGCCTATCATTCAGGGCTTGGTGTGCCGCTGAGAAGCACGCTTATTGCAAACAAGCGTTACGGCACACGTATGGCACTTGAAATTGTCGCTGTACGCGGTGTATACGCAAAGGAAGTAACCACCGTTGACGATATACTGAAAAAGCCGGAAATGGCGGCTTTTTGCCGCACCTGCGGCATATGTGAAGCAGTATGCCCGCAAGGCTGTATTTCTACCGACGGATTTGACAGAAACAGATGCATACGGAGCCTGCAGGAAAGTACAGATTTATCTGACGAAGCCTCGGCAGAGGCTATGGGCGTTCAGCTATGGGGCTGTGATATATGCCAGCGTTGCTGTCCGTTCAACAGCCACCTTGACTCGAGAGAAATGACAGAGGAAGAAAAAGAGCTGTTTTATATTGATAATCTTTATAAGGCTTTTTCCGCAGGCAAAAAAGGTTGTGAGCCTTACCGCGATATCCTCGGCGGCAACTACCTGCGTCCTGCAAGGCTGACGGCACTTGTACTGAATGTTATGGCAAACAGTAAGGACCCGAAAAAATACAGAAGATATGCCGAAGAAACGCTTAATCACAACGATATAAGGGTACGTACAGCCGCTCAGAGGCTGCTCGGTAAAATCAAGGAGAATTGATTTATGAAAAAAAGAATTTTAAGCATTGCACTGTGCATTATTATGATAATCACGGCAGCATTGCCCGTAGCTTCGGCAGACAGCACCAATACCGCATACGAGGCACTGCCCGAACTTGAAACAACTCAGACTCCACTGCGCACACGCAAGCAGGTTGACGGTCTGCGTATGTATGTCGATGAAGAAAATCCGCTGTTTATGATAAGAAACTGCCCGATATGGGGTGGTCCGCAGACGGGTGAAGCCTTTGCCTCATATGCAATCAAGACATACTTTGCACTGCCCGAAGATGTAAGAAACTTTGCAGTTATTTACATAGACGAAGGCCCAACGGATATGACACCCGCAAGACAGCTTGAATTCTGGGACGAGCTGCTGACAATAACAGATGCGGCAGGTGTGCCTATCGTCTGCCAGTCCGAATGCTTCTGCACCAACAAGACCCGTGACCCCTTTACTCAGGAGGAGCTTTCTACAGTATTCAAGGAGCATCCCTCCATGATGGGATTTGTGCAGGTTGAGCTTTCAACCAACGGTGTTACAAATGAAAAGCTCGCCTATGACGAAGTAACTGACGACCAGGGTGTTAACAAAAATATTCTCAGACGTATGAAATCCTGTATCAAGGCTTGTGCCGAAAACGGCGGTCTTTTCATCTGGCAGGATATGGAATACATCTACTGGAAAAAAGCAAACTACGTCAACCATATTCTCAAGGACAGAGAGCTTTACGACCTGCTCAAGGCAAACACCGAAAATATAATTATTATGGATAAGCACAACGGCCACGGCAGGCACTTTGCAAGCCAGTCAAATATCTTCGGCTGCTGGCTTGACGATGTATGCGGCAACTGGGGTGTAAACCTTGAAAACTTCCTCTGGTATGAAGAAGGCTTTATTGAGTATGACGACCTCGGCGTTGCCCCGAATGAGCCTGATCCTATCACAACAGCTAAATATCCGCCTGCACTTTTCGGCATTGATATGATTGCTGACCTTGTCGGAGGTGCAACGGTTTACGCGATAGAGGGCACATTCAGCAGAGGCGGACTGTATCATTTTGTTGACGGTGAGGTAATTCTCACGCCCACCTTCTACGAGGTGCTTTACCCTATCTATCAGCTCATCTTAAACGGTGCAGTGCCTGACAAGGAAGAAGTAAAGTCAAACATCAAGGTAGCATACAAGATGTCCAACCCGAGAGCTTACGCACTCAGCGGTAACGATGCACACATTCTGCAGGGACTTTACTGCGACACTTTTAATTTCTTCCAGGAGAAGTTTGAAAACATATACTTCGACTGCACCAAGACGTGGGTACCCTCAACGGCAAGATATTATATTTTGCCGATCCTGCCTATCTACTCTGACCCCGAGGAGGTATTACCCGAAAGCAAAATTCTCACCGACTGGTCTTACTTCTTCAATCTGCTGTTTATCAACCCGCTCAAGGTGAAATTCTTCAATAAACATTATGAAGAAACCTATGAGGGCGACGGTGTGCTGTTTGATATTAATGATTATATTTATATATTCAACAGCAACGAGAACAAAACGATTGACAGCGAGCAGAGTGTAAACTACACACTCGACAGCGGCAAAAAGCTCAGCACAACCTTCGTTGCCCACACCTACGCAATATTCAACGAGGATGACGGCAAGATAGACATTGACCTTTGCAACCTGCGACTCGACACCGACGAAGTCTGCAACGGACTTGAGGGCGAGGACGAATTTATGCGCGAATATGCTGCCGGCGAAAAGCGAAGCGACCCGAAGAATTTCAGAGAATCCGTAATTGAGATTTCGGGCTTTGAAACCGAGCCGACAGTAACTGCCGCAGGCAAAAACGGCGCGACAATGAAAACCGAATGGAATGAAGCAACCAAAACTCTCACGCTTTCGGTAATATCAAACGGCGAAGTAAGAATTACAATAGAATAAAAAGAAAAGCTGTAAAACCGATAAGTTTTACAGCTTTTTTATTGCGGGCGACCACAGGTCGCCCCTACGATTTTAATCACATTTTATCTTTTTCAAGCTGTGCTTTAAGCTCGTCGAGCGACTCGAATTTCATTTCGGCTCGCTTATATTTTTGCAGGCGCACCTCTATAGATTTGCCGTACAGCTCACCGTCGTAGCCGATGATATGTGTTTCGCTTCGCTGCTCGTCATTTTCAAACGAAGGGCGTCTGCCGATATTTGTAACGGAGCGGTACCACTTGCCGTCAACGCAGGTGCGTGACGCATAGACACCGTATTTGGGCACAATCAGCCCATCGGGGAAGAGCTGATTTATAGTCGGGCAGTTGAGCGACCTGCCGAGGTGGTCACCGTGTACAACCTCGAGCGTGTAACCGAATTCTCTGCCGAGCATTTCGTTTGCGGCCTCAATATCGCCGCCCTCGATTGCCGCACGGATGCGTGTTGAGCTTACGGCTTCGCCGCCGCAACTGACGGCAGGTGTAACGCTGAGCATAATGCCCGTAATCTCACACAGCCAGCCGAGCAGAGTGCTGTCGCCCTCGCCGCCTTTACCGAAGCGGTAATTGAAGCCGCAGCTGAGCATACCTGCATTGAGCTCACCTGCAAGAATTTTTACAAAAAACTCCTGCGGTGCATAATCTTTAATTTTTAAAAAATCTATTCTGACAACCTCAACGCCCATATCGGCAAATAACTTGTCCTTATCAGCCTCGGTTAAAAGTGTAGGTGCCTGCCGCCCGTCAATAACGAAAGAAGGCAGAGGGCTGAGAATCAGCACGGTAGGTATCATATCCCACTGACGTGCCGCCTGTACAGCCGCATTTATAACCGCAGTATGGCCTTTATGAATGCCGTCAAAATTGCCGAGAGCAATTGCTCTTTTTTTATTATTCATATTCGTTACCCTTTAGGTTTCGGAATAAATACGCTTGATTTTAAGCCGGTCAGCATCTGCTTCGCCAAGACCGAGAAACCTGCCTTCGGGTGAGTAGACTTTAAGTATACCATCCTCAAGCGGTGAATGGATACGGTTTCGGTCAAGTGCACCGCCGTTTGAAAATCGCTGTGCCTGCGCCGCTGTTACGGTAACACTCGGATACTCAAGAAGTGTATCGAGTGCGACAACATCGGCTTCACTTATTTTTTCAAGCGTTTTACACTGCGAAATGCCGACACCGTGTGCTTCGACCCTGCGAAGCAAAGTGAGCACCGCACCGCAGCCGAGCTTTTTACCTATATCGGATGAAAGCGAGCGTACATATGTGCCTGCAGAGCAGCTGACGCGGAACGAAAACTCCTGCTTTGCTTCATCAGCACCCGTCAATTCAAGCGAATAGATATTTACTTTACGGCTTTCACGCTCTATTTCAATGCCCTCACGGGCAAGCTCATAGAGCTTTTTGCCGTCTTTTTTTATTGCCGAATACATCGGAGGCACCTGCTCGATTTCGCCAAGGAAGCTGAGCATAGCCGACTCAAAATCCGCTGTTTTAAAGCTTGTTTCGGTATGCGAAAGTACCGTGCCCTCGATATCGAGCGTATCGGTTGTAACACCGAGACGCACCGTTGCCTCATAAGCCTTATCGTGCGAATTGATAAACTCTATAAATCTTGTTGCGCCGCCGAGCATAACAACAAGCACGCCCGTTGCCATAGGGTCAAGCGTACCGGTATGACCCGACTTTTTTGCACCGAGGGTGCGTTTCACCCTGTTTGCGGCAACAAACGAGGTAAGTCCCTTGGGCTTGTCAAGAAAAATTACACCTGTCATAAATACTCACCGATCGTGTCTATGAGAAGCTTTGTGGCTTCCTCTCTTGTGCCGGGAAGCTGACAGCCTGCCGCATTGGGATGACCGCCGCCGCCGAGTCTTGAGCAGATTGCACTTGCATCAACGGGGTCGTGTGTACGGACAGAGGCTTTATAAGTGCCGTCACGTCTTTCACGCATTGTGACACCGACAAGCACGCCCTCAATCTGACGGGAGATTGCGGCAATTCCGTCGCACTCGTTTTCGTCAGAGCCGCTTTTAGCAAACATATCACGTGTGATTGTAATAAGCGCACACTTGCCGTCATAGAAAAACTGCATACTGTCAAGAGCAAGTCGCTCAAGAGCAGCATAGGTTCTTGTTTTTGTTTCGAACATACGAACATTTATTTCTGCTGCAGCCGCACCGAGTTCCATAAGCTTTGCCGCTGTACGGAGGGTAGCGGGTGTAACGTTTGCATAGCGGAAACAGCCCGTATCGGTAGAAATGCCTGTATAAAGACAGTCTGCCATCTGCGGTGTAATTTCAACACCGAGCTGCTCAACAACCTCAAAAATAATCTGAGCAGCGGCAGCCGCAGATGAATCGACATAATTCAGCCCGGCAAAAAGCCTGTTTGAGCCGTGGTGGTCGATAGAAAGGTCTACCTTTGTTTCATATTTTGCTCTTATGTCATTACCCATAAGCGACACATCGGCAATATCGACGGCAACGACCGTCTGCTCCTCAAAATCCTGCGGCTCAATATCAAGATAACGGAATTTCGGAGGAAGCTCCTCATTATTGACAACATTTGCTTTTTTGCCGAGTGCACGAAGCGCAAGGCAAAGACCGAAACCCGAACCGAGAGTATCTCCGTCCGGGTGAGCATGGGTAAGGACTGTAAAATTGTCGTGGGACTTCAAGAAAGAAACTGCACTGCTGATATCAATAAGCATTGCTCTTCCCTCCTTTTTAAAATTAACAATGAATCGGTTTACCGATTCAAATCATGTTGCGAAGCAACAAATCATGGAGCGTTAAGCGAGAAATCATGGCGAAGCCAAATCATCAAAATATAAGACAATGACTTGAGATTTCCTCGGTGATACGGATTTTCCCGTGTGCATCAATTTTATTGAGATATTAAGAGGTAAAGATATCGGCAGTCGATTTCCTCGGTGCTTCTATCTTTATTCTGTGTATCAACTTAATTGAGGTATTAAAATGATTTGCCTTGACAGACATGATTTGATTTCTTCGAAATCATGATTTGCAAAACTTTGTTTTGCGTGATTTGCGTTTTTACAAAACGCATTGAATAATCAGTTATTTAAGTCGTTTAACATCTTTGCTATGCTCATACCGTGCTCAATTGAGTCATCGGCGACAAAGCGAAGCTCGGGAGTTTTACGAAGGCGGAGACGCTGACCTACCTCACGGCGGATATAGCCTGCGGCATTCTTGAGGCCTGCAACAGCCTCTTTAGCCGCATCGATACCCTCCATAGCACTGATATATGCCTTGGCATAGGAAAGGTCGCCCGTAACCTCAACACGGATAACGGTGAGGAGCTTGCCCTGAACACGGGGGTCTTTTATTTCGTCACGGATGATTGCGATTATTTCACGCTTGATATCCTCCGCAACTCTGTCAGATTTATATCCTGCCATATTCTTTGCGGCAAAGGCTGACGGTAAGTTTCGCCAGCCCCTGCATTTACCTTTCAATTAATTAGTCACGGTATTCTTCGATGATGAAGGACTCGAAGATATCGCCGAGCTTGATATCGTTGAACTTATTGAGAACGATACCGCACTCGTAACCGGAAACAACTTCCTTAACATCGTCCTTGAAGCGCTTGAGTGAGCCCATCTCGTCCTCTGTGATAACGATACCGTCACGGACAACACGGATCTTGGAGTTACGTGTAACCTTACCGTCGAGCACGTAGCAGCCTGCAACATTACCGACGGAAGAAATATTGATGATATTACGGACTTCGACACGTCCCTGTACGACCTCACGTGTCTTGGGAGCAAGCATACCCTTGATAGCAGCCTCGATCTCCTCAATACAGTCGTAGATGATTCTGTACATTCTCATATCGACACCGTCACGCTCTGCATTTGCCTGAGCAGCAGGGTCGGGACGGACGTTGAAGCCGACGATGATTGCGTTGGATGCGTTTGCAAGCATAACGTCGCTCTCGCTGACTGCACCTACGCCGCTGTGGATAACACGTACGCGTACCTCGTCGTTTGAAAGCTTCTCAAGATTCTGCTTGACAGCCTCTGCCGAGCCCTGAACGTCAGCCTTGACAACAACGTTGAGGTCCTTGACCTCGCCTGCCTGAAGTGAGGAGAAGAGGTTGTCGAGCGTGACCTTCTGTACGGAGCTGAACTGCTCATCCTTGAGCTTCTGCTTACGCTGCTCAACGAGCTCTCTTGCAAGGCGCTCGTCGCTTACTGCATCGAAAACGTCACCTGCCTGCGGAGCTTCGTCAAGACCCATAATCTCAACGGGGCAGGAGGGACCTGCTTCCTTGACGTTTCTGCCGTGCTCGTCAACCATTGCACGTACACGGCCGACTGAAGTACCGGCAACGATGATATCGCCTGCGTGAAGTGTACCGTTCTGAACAAGGAGAGTTGCGATAGGACCGCGGCCCTTGTCAAGTCTTGCTTCGATAACGCTGCCCTTTGCAGCTCTGTTCGGGTTAGCCTTGAGCTCCATCATCTCTGCAACGAGAAGAATTGACTCAAGAAGGCTGTCAATACCCATTTTTGTATGAGCAGATACGGGAACACAAATCGTGTCGCCACCCCACTCTTCGGGAATAAGCTCGTGCTCAGTAAGCTGCTGCTTGATTTTTTCGGGGTTGACATCGGGCTTATCCATCTTATTGATTGCAACAATAATCTGGACACCTGCAGCCTTTGCGTGGTTGGTAGCCTCGATAGTCTGCGGCATGATACCGTCATCTGCGGCAACAACAAGGACTGCGATATCGGTTGCCTTGGCACCGCGTGCACGCATTGATGTGAAAGCTGCGTGACCGGGAGTATCAAGGAAGGTGATAAGCTCGCCGTTTACCTTTACTCTGTAAGCACCGATGTGCTGTGTGATACCGCCTGCCTCGGTTGAAGTAACGGAGGTGTGACGGATAGCATCGAGAAGTGAAGTCTTACCGTGGTCAACGTGACCCATAACGACAACAACGGGATTTCTCGGCTCGAGATTTGTATCGTCGTCCTCTGTGGCGTCGATAATTCTGTCCTCAATTGTGACGACAACCTCTTTCTGTACCTTTGCGCCGAGCTCTGTTGCAACGATTTCTGCTGTATCAAAGTCGAGCATATCGTTGATTGTAGCCATCTGACCGAGGGCAAAGAGCTTCTTGATAACCTCTGCGGCTGTCATCTTGAGCTTGAGAGCAAGGTCGCCGACAGTGATTTCCTCGGGAAGGACAACCGTAATCTTCTTGTTTGCACGCTCTGCCTCGATACGCTTGATTCTCTCCTGCTCAGTCTCGCGGCGGTGTGTACGTGTGCCCTGCTTACGGTACTGCTTGGACTTCTGGTTGAGCTTCTGCTTACGGACAGCAGAATCCTGAATGCCCTGTGACTTGTTTACGGGCACGATATTCTCATAATGCTCGTTGTACTTTTCGAGCTGTACATTGTCTGCACGTGTGTCGATAGTTCTCTTTTCGCCCTTTGTTCTTGCCTGAAGGGGACCTGAACGGTCTTTCTCCTTCTTCTTGGGCTGTTCGGGCTGCTTTACCGCAGGCTTGCCTTCGGACTTTTTAGCTTCGGGCTTCTTACCGTCCTGCTTCTTTGATTCGGGCTTCTTTTCCTCAGCCTTGGGAGCCTCTTTCTTGGGCTCGGGCTTTACCTCTGCAGCTGTTGCAAAATACTCGTCAAAGCTCTTGACAGCAGACTGCTGTGTAAATGTTTCAAAAATTATATCAAGCTCTTTATCCGTGAGAGCCGTCATATGATTTTTTGTGTCATCAAAATACTTTGTAAGCAGCTCGAGTACTGTTTTGCTGGGCTTGCCGAAATCCTTACCGACCTCGTGAATTCTGTATTTAATTGCTGCCATACGTTTTCCTCCTTAATCCTGCTCAAGCTGTGTGAGCAGATTGTCATATACGTGCTGTTCAACAGCACAACCGAAAGCTCTTTCGAACCGTTTTGCCTTGATTGCTTTGGTGAGACAGCCTCTGTCACGACAGATATATGCGCCTCTGCCGTTTTTTTTGCCCGTAAGGTCGAGTGATACCTCGCCCTCGGGAGAGCGTACCGCACGGATAAGCTCCTGCTTCGGCTTCATTTCACCGCAGCCCAAGCACTTTCGCATTGGTATTTTTACGGGTTTATTCAATTATCTCACCCTTTTATGTTATTCTTTGATCTCAAAAAATCCGCTTTCGGGGTTGATATCAATCTTCCAGCCTGTAAGCTTTGCGGCAAGGCGGGCATTCTGACCCTTGTTGCCGATAGCAAGTGAAAGCTGGTTGTCGGGGACAACTACACGGCAGGAATTGGGAGCATCGTCGAGAACCTCAACGCTGATAACATCAGCGGGAGCAAGTGATGCGGCAATAAACTCAGCCGGGTCTTCGCTGTACTTGACAATATCAATCTTTTCGCCGCCGAGAAGGTCAACAACCTTACCTACACGTGCACCTCTTGTACCAATGCAGGAGCCGACAGCATCAACATTTTCGTCTGCACTGAACACTGCAACCTTTGTACGAGAGCCCGCCTCACGGGAGATTGCCTGGATCTTAACTGTGCCGTCAAAAATTTCGGGCACTTCTTCTTCGAAGAGTCTGCGGACAAGGCCGGGATGTGTACGGGAGATCATAGCCTTGACACCGCTCTTTTCGCCTTCGCGGATATCGACAACGTAAACCTTGATAAGGTCGCCGACCTTGAGCTCTTCGCCGGGCACCTGCTCAGTCTTGGGAAGGATGGATTCACCCTTGCCGAGCTCGACCGTTGCATTGCCTGACTCTGCGTCGATATTTACAACCTTGACTGTTACAAGCTCATTGTGCTTGCTCTGGAACTCCTGCTTGATCTGGCTGCGCTCAGCCTCACGGATACCCTGACGGATAACGTTTTTGACTGTGCTTGCAGCGATTCTGCTGAAGCTCTTTGTTTCAAGCGGAATCTCGACGATATCGCCGGGGATTGCGCCTGCCTTATAACGCTCAGCCTCTTCGGGAAGAAGATCTGTAATGGGGTCTGTGATTTCGGATACGACGTTCTTGCGAAGGTAAACAGCCATAGCACCGCTTGCAAAGTCGATTTCGCAGTAGCCGATATCTCTGCCGTATTCGCCCTTGATCGCAGATACGATAGCAGCCTGGATCCTCTCACAGAGAATTTCTGCAGGGATGCCTTTTTCTTTCTCAAGAAGTCTCACAGCTTCAAAAAATTCTTTAGTGTCCATTTTGATATATCAATCCTTTCGTTAATTTGCATTTTTAAATCGCATTTGAGTCATCTAATCTGACCCACGATGCTTCTTTGCGTTCGATAACAAGTGTACGGCCGTCATCAAGTGTGACGGTAAAGCTGCCCGCATCGTGAGAATCGAGCGTACAGTGAAGCTCACGCTCACCTGTCTCAAGCGGACGGATAAGCCTTACGACTACGGGTGAGCCGATATAGGCATCAAAGTGTGCCGGACGAGTAAGCTCACGGTCGATACCCGGAGAGCTGACCTCGAGACAGTAGGTCTGCTCGATAGGATCTGCCTCATCAAGAGGCTTATCGAGAGCGTGGCTCATTGCCACACAGTCGTCGATACCGACACCGCCTTCCTTATCGATAAAAATACGCAGATACCAGTTTGCACCCTCTTTTACAAAACGTACATCCCAGAGCCTGAGACCGAGCTGCTCAGCTATCGGCTCAGCGATTGCTGTTACAGCCGCAACAGTGTTGCCGCCCTTACCTTTGCCTGCCATATCATCGCTCCTTACATTGTAAAATCGATATGAATAAACAAAAGAGCGGGCAGAGCCCACTCTTTCAGTCAAATCATTCGTACAGCAATAGTTTAACACATATAAACAAAAATATCAATAGTATTTTTAATATAAATAAAAGAAAAAAACACTGTATTTACAGCAAAACAGCCCAAAAATCAGGCTTTTGGGGTCTTTGCCGCTTTCTTTTTGCGTGTAACAAGCCAACGGATCACAAAAGCTACGGCGGCAACCGGCACGAGAATAAGCACGGCTTTTACAATCAGCGGCATTGGAATATACTCGTAAACTCCGTCACCGAGCAGAGTAAACGCAATTACACGCGGAGCTATTCCGAGGACGGAAAAAAGCACGTAGCGGAAGAAAGGATTTTTCATCGAGCCGAAAAAGAGACTTGAAAAATCGATAGGAAGCGCGACAAGACGCACAACAAATACGGTTGAAAACTTCGACGTATTTTTCATACCGAGAATCTTGTCGCCGCCCTTGACTTTTTTAAGAAGCCTGGCAACATACTCACCGCCGAGCGCTCTGCCGAGCCAGTAGGTAACCGTTACCTCAAGGGCGATACCGGCAAGGCTGATAAGAATTGCGGTCACCGTATCAAAAGCCATGCCGACTGAAACATAGACAAGCATTGCGGGTATAACAAAAGTGAGACCCTTGAGACCGAAGATACCGACTGCGATTGCGACAGCGAGTGCTTCACCCGGTGCGGCGGCAACCAGAGCACGCACATCGATATTGACAAGCCTGTCGTAATTGAGTGCAACGGCAACAAAAATCACCGCCAGCACGCCAAGGCGCAAGAGCAAAGGGGTAAGCTCTTTCTTTACAAAATCTTTGTTCATATTAAAATCCTTTTCGTTATAACATAACTGCGGGCGATTCGTGAATCGCCTTTACAATCATACTTACCTCAATCGCTTTTGTCAAGATTTTACACGCTTGGATATTTCGACAGCCACAAGTAATGCAAGACCGAGGGCGGCGACAACTGCCCACTGTACAAATGTGAGAGTAACTACGCTGAAGACGGAAGCGACCAGAGGAATCATAACAACGCCGAGCTGGAGCAGCATACAGACGGTAAAGGCAACATTCATACGCTTATTTGATAAAAGACCGATGCTGAAAAGAGAATACTTACTGCGTGAATTGAGTGCGTGGACAAGCTCACCTATGCTCATTGTGCAAAAGCAAACAGTACGGCCGACATTGAGACCCCAGAAGGCTCTGCCCAAAGTGAAGCCGAGCAAGGCAAGCGCACCGATAAACACTCCCTCGAGCACAATATCAAGCCAACCGCTTTTTGTAAACAGACCTTTTTTCGGGTCAATAGGAGGTCGGGTCATAATATCGCTGTCTGCTTTTTCAACTCCGAGCGCCATAGCGGGAAGCGAATCCGTAACGAGATTAATCCACAGAAGCTGAATAGGAAGCAGTGGAGTCGGCAGGTGCATAAGACCTGCAAAAAAGATGAGAATTATCTCACCGATATTACTGCTGAGCAGAAAATGAATAACCTTTTTTATGTTGTCATATATTCCTCTGCCTTCACGCACGGCTTTGACAATTGTTGCAAAATTATCATCGGCAAGCACTATATCCGCCGCACCCTTTGCGACCTCGGTGCCGCCCTTACCCATAGCACAGCCTATGTCTGCCGCCTTGAGTGCAGGCGCATCGTTTACACCGTCACCCGTCATTGCGGTGACCTCGCCGTTTGCGCGCAATGCCTTTACGATACGCACCTTATGCTCGGGGCTCACCCTTGCAAAAACACGCTTTATTTTTACCGTTTCGCACAGCTCTTTGTCGCTCATAGCATCGAGCCTTGCGCCTGTAACGGCTTCGTCACCTTTTTCGGCAATACCGAGTCTTGCGGCAATTGCAGAGGCGGTACGGGGATTATCGCCCGTTATCATTACGGGCGTTATACCTGCCTGCTTGCAAAGTGCTACAGCTTTTGCGGCCTCACGCCTTTCCGGGTCTTCGATAGCTATGAGTCCGATTAATTCAAACATTCTGCCGCTCTCACGTGAGGCAACGGCAAGCACACGCAAGCCCTCGTCGGCAAGCCTGTTATTTAGCATATAAGCGTTGCCCGCAAAGCGACAGAGCGCCAATACTTTTTCGGGTGCGCCCTTGACTATTTCAAGGCGGCTGCCGTCAAATTCAACTTCGACGGTCATCATCTTTTTCTCTGAGCTGAAAGGTTCTTCACGAAGCCTTGATGCATTTTTTATCAGAACCTTTTGCTGAGCTGCCGCACGTACTATTGCGGCTTCCGTAGGCTCGCCGTCAGTTAACGACGCATTGCAGCAAAGTGCAGCTGTTTTAAGTAAATTTTTACCCTCGTCAGAGTCTGCAGTGACCTCACCGTAAGGTGAGCAAAGGCGGCAGACAGTCATCTTATTCTGTGTGAGCGTGCCTGTTTTATCCGAGCAGATGTATGTAGCACTGCCGAGCGCTTCAACTGCGGTAAGCCGACGGATTATTGCTTTATTTTTTGCCATTTTTGATACACCCGTACTGAGCACAATTGTCACAACGGCAGGCAGACCCTCGGGGATTGCCGCAACAGCAAGGCTGACAGAGAGCATAAAGCTCGGGAGCAGACCGTCATGCCTGAGAACACCGAGAAGAAATATTACCGCACAGATTGCGACAGCACCGAGACCAAGGGTACGGCTGATTTTTTCGAGCCGTAACTGCAGAGGTGTAAGCGGTGATTTTTCGCTGCCTATCATATCGGCAATTCTGCCAATCTGCGTATTCATACCCGTATGGGTAACAACCGCCTTTGCGTGACCCGAGAGCACGGTTGAGGTTGCATACACTGTATTACACCGCTCAGCAAGCGGAGCTTCGGCATTAAGCAAAAGATGCGGATCTTTCTCGACAGGCAGAGCTTCGCCCGTCAGTGCACTTTCGTTTGTTTTAAGTCCGACAGACTCGATAAGCCTTGCATCTGCCGCAACACAGTCGCCTGCACTGAGCACAAGCACGTCGCCGACAACGACATCGCAGGCAGGAATCTTGAGCACCTGCGAGTCACGCACAACTGTTGCTTCGGGTGCTGACATCTGACGAAGTCTGTCGATTGCGTGCTCTGCTTTACTCTCCTGCACAACACCTACAACGGCATTAAGTATTACGATTGCGAGAATTATTATGGGGTCTATATAAGAGCCGTCACCCTCGAGATAAGCGGTAAAAAAAGATATGACAGCCGCGATAATCAGAGTGATAACCATAAAGTCTTTAAACTGAGACAGAAAACGCAGGATAATATTTCTCTGCTTTTTTTCGCTGAGTTTGTTTTCTCCCTGCTCGTTCAGCCTTTTTAACGCTTCGGATTTTTTCAGTCCGTTTTTTATGTCGGTTTTAAGCTTTTTTTGTGTATCGTTGATGCTCAGTGAGTGAAAATCCATATCTTGCCACCCTTAGCTTTTGTTTTTTTAATTATATGTATCTGCATATATTATTATTAATTGACATAAAGAAACTTTTATTATAAAATATATATTTGCAAGCGGATCGGGCAGCTGCGGCGGTAAGGACTTATCACCCTTGCCGACGAGGAAAGTCCGGGCTTCGCAGAGCAGGATAACGGCTAACGGCCGCCGAGGGTGACCTCCGGGAAAGTGCAACAGAGATATACCGCCCACTTACGTGGGTAAGGGTGGAAAGGCGAGGTAAGAGCTCACCGGCGTGCAGGAGACTGTACGGCCCTGTAAACCCTATCCGAAGCAACACCGAATGGAGTGGCTTGCTCGGCCCATACTCCGACGGGTGGCTTGAGCACTGCGGCAACGCAGCGCCTAGAAAGATAGTTGCCTTAAACGACAGAACCCGGCTTACAGATCCGCTTGTATTTTATTAAATCACAAAAAGGACGATAACACTTTGGAAGATATTTACGTCGGCGGCAAAAAGCCCCGCCGTGACAGCAACAACAATACTGCTCCGATTGAATCGGAAGATATTTACATCACTCCGCGCAGTACTCAAGAGGATATTTATATCAGCCGCAACCGACAGACCGACCGCTACGACGATTACGACCTCGATGAGTTTGAAAGCGGTAACTATGAAAACATACCCGAAGAACCCGAACCTGAGCCCGAAGAGCCACCCAAAAAGAAGAAAAAGCGTAAAAGCAATTTTTTCCGTGCAATAAAGGCAATTGTTCTTATTGTCGTTCTGCTTGCAGGTATGGGTACGGCACTCGTATACCACACATTCAGCAGTGTGAACTACACCGAAACGGGACACAGCGACAACGTATTCCTTGACAGCGACACACTTATGCAAAGCTCAAGTGTCAAAAACATACTGCTCATAGGCGTTGACCGCCGTAACCCCGATGACACATCACGCTCGGACACGATGCTGATGGTATCAATCAACACTGCGACCAAGAAAATCAAGCTGACATCGTTTATGCGTGACAGTTACGTATACATCCCCGAAAAGAAAAAGAGTGCCAAGCTCAACGCCGCCTGCACCTGGGGAGGTGCACAGATGGTAATGGACACCATTGAGTATAACTTCAACGTTAAGATCGACCACTATATGCTTGTCGATTTCACAATGTTTGAAAGCATTATTGACGGACTTGGCGGAGTTACCGTTGAAATAACGGAAAAAGAGGCAAAATATATGCGTGACGCCGTTCACCTGGAGAATATTCGGGCAGGTGAAGCGGTACATCTTAACGGCAAAGAGGCGCTCTGGTACTGTCGCATACGCAAGCTCGATTCGGACTTTATGCGCACAGAAAGACAGCGAAAGGTAATGACGGCAATAATCGGCAACTGCAAACAGACCAACCCCGTAAAGCTGTACGAAATACTCAGCGACGTTGTCAGCCAGATTGAAACGGATATGTCACCCTTGGCACTTACGGGACTTTCAATTAACGGTCTGCTCAGATATCTGCACTATGATATCGAGCAGGGCAGTGTGCCCGCAGAAGGCACGTGGAAAAGCAAAAACGTTTCGGGTCAGTCCGTACTGAGTATTGACCTGGGAGCCAATATAGAATATCTCAAAAACTTCATATATGAAGAATAAATACCGATATCTTATTACGGTTCAGACAATCCTCCGTCACGGCTTACGCCGTGACACCTCCTTTCAAAAGGAGGTTTTATAAATCAATAAATCAACTCTGATATTATAAGAAGGAGAGATGATTATGAAAAAGTTTATGGGTGAGGATTTCCTTCTCAACAACCCTGCAGCAAAGGAGCTTTTTGCCGCGGCAAATGAAATGCCGATTTTTGACTGGCACTGTCACCTTTCACCCAAAGAGATTTATGAAAACAAACAGCCTTCCGATATCGCCTGGCTGATGCTTGCAGGCGACCACTACAAGTGGCGTGCAATGCGCTCATTCGGAATTGACGAAAAATACATTACGGGCGATGCAAGCTGGCACGACAAATTTGTAGCATACGCAACAATGCTCGCTTACGCACCCGGCAACCCGCTCTATCACTGGACTCATCTTGAGCTTCAGCGTTACTTCGGCATTGACACACCCCTTAGCGCAAAAACAGCCGAAGAAATATGGGAAAAAGCAAACGCAAAAATCAACGAGGGCGGCTTCACACCCCGTGAGCTTATAGAGCGCTCAAATGTTGCCTGCGTTTACACTACAGACGACCCTGCAGATTCGCTCGAATACCACGTGCTTCTGGCTCAGGATGATAGCTTCAAGACAAAGGTTATACCTGCATTCCGTCCCGACAAGGCACTTTCAATTGAGCTTCCCTCATTCATACCGTGGCTCGCTTCACTTGAAGAGAGAGTCGGCAGAAAAATCGAGAGCTACACAGCACTCGAAGAAGCTCTGCTCGAGAGAATTGAAGCATTTGCAAAAATGGGCTGCTGCGCAAGCGACCACGCATTCACCTACGTGCCCTATGCAGAGGCCACGGCAGACGAGCTTGAGGCAATATTCCAAAAGGGCAGAGTCGGCGGCGAATTCACACAGCACGAGCTTGACGCATACCGCACTGCTCTGCTTCGCACAATGGCTAAGGAATACGCACGCAGAGGCTGGGCTATGGAGCTTCATATAGGCCCGATGCGTAACAACAACACGCTTATGTTCAACAAAATCGGCCCCGACACGGGCTTTGACTCAATAGACGACAAGGAGATTGCACAGCCGCTTTCACGCTTCCTTGACAGCCTTGCAAAAGAGGAGCTTCTGCCCCGTACAATCCTTTTCACACTCAACCCGAAGGACAACTACGTGCTCGGCACAATGCTCGGCAACTTTCAGAATTCCGACGCACCGGGCAAGATTCAATTCGGCAGCGGCTGGTGGTTTAACGACAACCTTGACGGTATGCGTGAGCAGATGAAGGCTTTCGGCAACCTCTCTGTGCTGGGCAAATTTGTCGGTATGGTTACAGACTCACGATCATTCCTTTCTTATCCGAGGCACGAGTATTTCCGCCGCATTCTCTGCGGTCTGCTTGGTGATATGGTTGAGGACGGACTTTACCCCGACGATATGGAGACGCTTAAGCAGCTTGTGCAGGATGTATCCTATAACAACGCCGCAAAATACTTCGGATTGGAGTAAGAGAATATGAAAAGAAAATTTAAAGGCATTAACGTTGAAGTTTTTCCGCTCGGCTTCGGCTGTATGAGGTTTCCCGAAAAGGGAGGAAAAATTAACCGCAAGACCTCAACCGAAATGATTCGCCACGCTATTGACGAAGGCGTAAACTACGTTGACACAGCTTATTACTACCATGACGGTGAAAGTGAAGAATTTGTAGGTGAAGCTCTCGGCAACGGCTACCGCGAAAAGGTTTACCTTGCAACAAAGTGTCCTGTATATGACCTGACAGACGAAATTACATTTGAGCAGAGACTTGAGACTCAGCTTGAAAGACTTAAGACAGACCACATTGATTTCTACCTTCTCCACACACTCAACAAGGACCTCTGGAATAACAAGGTGCTCAAGTACAATGTAATCGACAGCATGGTTAAGGCAAGAGAAGAGGGTAAGATAAAATACCTCGGCTTCTCATTCCACGACGATATTGACCTTTTCAAGGAGATCGTCGATTACTTCGACTGGGATTTCTGCCAGATTCAGCTCAACTACGTTGATACAAAGCATCAGGCAGGTATAGAAGGACTTGAATACGCTTATGCCAAGGGTATGAGCTGTATTATAATGGAGCCTCTCAGAGGAGGCAGACTTGTAAAAGGCTTGCCCGAGAGAGTCAAAAACGTACTGCCAAAAAAGAAGAGCAGGGTAGAGCTTGCACTCAACTACCTTTGGGACAGAGAAGAGGTTGCTGTAGTGCTCAGCGGCATGAGCTCCCCGAAGCAGGTTGAGGACAACCTCCGCTATGCCAAGAGAAGCAATATCGGTATGCTCACACCTTATGAACGTAAGGCACTGCAAAAGGCTGACGAGCTGTGGCACACAATGCCGCTTGTTGGCTGTACGGGCTGTGAATACTGTATGCCGTGCCCATTCGGTGTAAATATTCCCGAATGCTTTACTGCATACAACTCGACTGTTTACAAGGGCGGACGAAGTGCTAAGGAAGCATACAACGCACTTGACGGCAAGGCTGACCTCTGCCGTGCGTGCGGAAAATGCAAGCCCTCGTGTCCGCAGAGCATTGACATCCCCACCGAGCTTAAAAAGATTACAGAAGCGTTTAAAGACTAAAAAAGACCGTTGCTCAGACGAGCAACGGTCTTTTATTTTTGATTTGAAATTATTCAGCAGCAACTGCCTCTTCTGCAGGAGCTTCTTCTTCAGCCTCACCGTATGTGGGAAGCTCAGTGTACTTGACGACTATAGGATTCTTGACAAGGAGAAGGTTAAGAACGATAACCGGAATATGGAGAGCAGCTGTTACAAAAACGCCGATACCGATATTTGCCTCGATAAATGTCGGGAAGATGCTGTTGATGCTGCTGCCAAATACGTCGAACACAATACCTGATGCGATCACCAGCACCATGCTGAGAACACTGACAACAATATTCTTCTTGCAGGAAGAAGCCTTGGATGAACAGAAGTTTCTGCCGAAATTGAGAATACCCATAACGACGGAAAGGGCGAGCAAGACAATTGAAACGGCAAACAGGATGAACGGTGTACCGACAACGTCGGAGCCGATAACGCCGAGAAGACCGTTTACGTCGAAATAATTCATAAAGAACTCTACGACAGTGACAATATTAACGTTAATTACATTATCGCCGTAGTAGGGGATATTTGAAAGATTGATAGTAGCAAGGGAAAGCGCCGGAAGAAGGAAACCAAGAACCAGACCGATAGCCGGAATTATTGAAAGTACAAGTCTGGCAATCTGGCGGCCGCCGCCGATAGAGGAAGCCTTGAAACGGTCGAGACCCTTCTGGAATTTTGCATGCTCTGCTTCAGCTTTTTCCGCATCGGCAAGAAGACGCTCTTCCATACCGTAGTAAACCATATTTACGCCGCACTTGGGGCACTCGGGACGCCAATCGAAAAGTCTGAGCTTGGCATTACATTTTGGACAGTTAGCCATATCTGTTCCTCCGTTTTGTATGTTTTGCGTGCTGAACACGCACATATTACTTTAGTATTATTTATATTAGCATAAAACTTCAACAAAATCAACACATTTTTATGTAATTTTATTATAATATTAGAATTACACTATAAATCCGCCGTCAACACTAAGTATCTGGCCCGTAATAAATGCAGCTTTATCGGACGCAAGGAAAACAACTGCGTGTGCAACCTCCTCAGGCTCACCTATACGGCAAAGCGGAGTTTCATCGCTTAAAGCGGCTATATCCTCATTGGTTAGATTACCGTTCATCTTTGTGTTTATAACACCCGGTGCAATACAGTTGACGGTAATTCCGCTCGGACCGACCTCCTTGGCAAGAGCCTTGGTAAAGCCGATAACCGCCGCCTTTGATGCGGAATAGAGCACCTCGCACGAAGCGCCGCTGACACCCCACATTGAAGAGACATTGATAATTCTGCCGCTTTTACGGCGAATCATTGCGGGAAGCACGGCACGACAGCAATTGACCGTACCGAGAATATTGACACCGAAAACAAAATCATAATCGGCAAAAGTAGTATCGGTAAACAGCTTCTGCTGTGAAACACCTGCGTTATTGACAAGAACATCGACAGAGCCGAGCTGAGACTCGATATCGGCAAGCATACGGTTCACCTGTGCCTCATCCCGCAGATCTGCCGAAACACAAACAGCCTCACAGCCGTTACTGCGAAGCTCGCTTACCAGTTTTTTTGCCGAAGCTTCATCAGAATTATAATGAACGGCAACCTTGTAGCCTGAAGCGGCAAAAAGCCGCACACAGGCACCTCCGATACCGCCGGAGGCACCTGTGATAAGAACGTTTTTACTCACTTCAGCTTATACCCATACTGCCAATCATACCCTGGAGAGCATCCTCTGTAAGAGGCTTATAGCCCTTGGGAACAGTAAAGATGCTGTCATCAACATTTGACGAGCACTCATTTACCTTGAAAATACTTGTTGTACCATCGGGGGCAATAAACTCAATACGCTTGAGCTCATCCTTGCTGTTGAAGTAGTACTTGTTGATATTCTGACCGTCGGAATAAGACTCGCAGACATATTCGTTGCCCTTGATCTTGACATTTGTTGTCTCGACATACTCCATAGTTTCGGAGGCGATCGAATCCCACATCCCGAGAGTTTCATCCATAACGCCTGTATCGCCGTTTTCAACAGGCTGTGAGAAATAGTACTTGGTTGCAGGCAGAATCATATGAACGGATTTGCCGTCGTAAGCCATACGCATTGTAGTAACACCCATAGGCATTTCCATAGCAACACGTGAATCCTTCATATAAAGCTTTATTGTGACACCTGTGTCAACAATGCCGTAGTTTTCGCTTGTGACAACCATACCGTTGATATAGAATGCCTTGTTTTTTGCGGTAGAATTTGTAATCTTGTCAAGCTTACAGTCTTCGGGTCTGCCGTCCTTATCGACCTCGACCTCAACCTTTTCGCCCTCAGGGAAGGTAACATCCTCATAGGTAGTTGTGCCTTCGGTTGCGCCCTGCTGTGAATTTGTTGTTGCGTTTACAGCCTTGTCAGGCTCGGTTGTTATGGGCTTTGTAACGGTTACGACCTTGGTTTCACCGTCGGAGCCGACAACAGGCTCACCTGCAGCATCGGTTACGACCTCGGTTACCTCCTGATAAACCTGACCGTCATCACCGACGATAGTGGGGTTGGTGACATCATCCTCGTTGCCGTTACACGCTGCAAAAGCAAACAGCACAACAGCCAGAGATGCCAGAATTGCGATAATGTTTCTCTTTTTCACTTATGTATCCTCCTTTTTAAGATAAAAGTGTACTTTTATAATAACTTAATTATATGAGTTTTGTCAAGCAAGGGCAGATAATGGCATAATCAGTCGTCCTGCTCATCTTTATTGCGGCGTCTGCCGAGACGATACGGCTGCTCATCGTCACTTTCGTCATCGTCCTTTTCTACCGGACGGATTTCGACCTTGAGTTTACCTATACGCTTATCCTCAAGGTTGAGAATTGTGAAATGAAGATTCTCGTAATCGAGCTCATTCATTTCGCCATCCTTGGGCAGATAACCGAGAAGGCTGATCACAAAGCCGCCGATAGTATCGTACTCATCCTCGGGAAGATTGACGCCGACATGCTCATTGACCTCGTCAATAGAGGTTGTACCGTCAACGGTAAAGGTAGTTTCGTCAATAACGGAAAACTCCTCCTCCTCATTGTCGTATTCGTCCTGAATATTACCAACGATCGACTCAACAAGGTCCTCAAGAGTAACTATACCGGCTGTGCCGCCGTACTCATCGACAACAACTGCCATTTGCACACGGCGTGCCGTCATCTCCTGAAACAGCATACCGCACTTCATTGACTCGGGCACAAAGTACGGCTCGCGCATAATTTTACGAAGGCTCTCCTGCTTAGGCACAGACGAACCTATATAACCGATAAGGTCTTTGATATAGACAATACCGATAATTTTATCGAGACTTTCTTCGTATACGGGGATTCTGGAATAGCCTTCCTTCTCCGCAATTTCAACAACATCCTGAATCGGGTCATTGATTTCGACAGCAGAAACATCGGTACGGTGCGTCATAATGTCGCCTGCATCGATATCGTCAAACTCAAATATGTTGTTAATCATTTCCTTCTGGGTATCTTCAATAACGCCCTTCTCGCCGCCGACATCGACCATCATACGAATCTCTTCCTCGGTAACCTCTTCCGGCTCGGAATTGGGATCAATGCCTATGATCCTGAGGATTCCGTTCATTGAGAGTGAAAGCACCTTGACAAAGGGCTTTGTAACGGTCGCCACAACGGTGAGAACACCTGCTATACGAAAAGATATCTTCTCGGGATTGTACATCGCGACTCGCTTGGGAACAAGCTCGCCGAGCACAAGTGAGAAGTACGAGGTGATAAGCGTAATTACGACAAGGCTGAAGCCTTCAACTACCGACATAGGTATATTGACCTTGCTTGCAATGCCGCTCAGGGCACCCGAAAGCAGCTCGACAAAGCTCTGAGAAGCAGATGCCGAGGAGAGGAAGCCGGCGAGTGTAACGCCTATCTGGATTGTCGAGAGGAAATTACTGGGATTGCTTGTGAGTTTGAGAAGCTTTTTAGCCTTTTTGTTACCCTCCTGCGCCTGCTTTTCAAGCTTGGCATCGTTGAGGGAGATGATTGCTATTTCGCTCATTGCAAAAAACGCATTGATAAGTATAAGAACTAAAAGCAATACGATTTTGAGAATAAGGGAAGTTGCAGTATTAGGCCCGGGGTCGTCCATTTCAGACTGTCTCCTTTCAGTTTGCGGTTTTACCGCCTTAAAAAATTATAATTATTATTAAACATCTATTATATAGATGGTTTAATCGTGGTGATTTTCGCGTGCCGTCAGGCACATATCGAGTTTTACATTTTTGCGATATGTGACCTTGCGGTCACGCGATATATTGAACTTACGCTCAATGCGATATAAGCTCGTTTCACTCGCTTGCGATATGATATAAATCCCCTCGCGCACCGCAGTGCATATCGCGCCGAAGGCATATCGCGTTGCGAAGCAACATATCGCAAATCCGTAAGGATTTATATCGCTGTAATTCAGCAAAGCTGAATTACTTACCTCCGACATAAACCCTCGGCACACGCTTTGTAATATCGCACACATACTCATAGTTGAAGCTGCCTGCTGTTTTGGCAAGCTCCTCAACGGTGAGCCTCTGGTTGCCGTCGGTACCGACGATAGTTACCTCATCGCCCTGCTTTACCTCGGGGATATCGGTAACATCGACCATAAACTGGTCCATACAGACTCTGCCTATAACAGGAGCACTGTGGCCGCCTATAAGCACCCTGCCCTTATTGGTAAGCAGACGCGGATAGCAATCGCCGTAGCCGCAGGGTATTGTAGCAACAAGCGTATCACGCTTTGCCATAAATGCCGCACCGTAGCCGACGGTATCGCCTTCACGCACTTTTTTGATATATGCGATATGACTTTTGATCTGCATTACGGGAGTTGTCGGCAGGTTTTCAAACTTAACCTCGTCTGACGGGTCAAGACCGTAGGTAACGATACCGCAACGCACCATATCAAAGCAGCCGCCGTCAAAATCCATAATAGCAGCAGAGTTATAGAGGTGACGCAGAGGAATATGCACGCCCGCCTGCTCAATACGCTCGGTAAAGCTCGCAAACAGCTCTCTCTGCTCATTTGCAAAGCTCTTATCGGCAAAGTCAGCACAGGCAAGGTGAGAGAAAACACCTTTGATATTAATACCCTCAAGAGAGGCAATCTGCTTTATCTCCTCAAGGCTTTCGTCACACGGGATAAGACCTATGCGATGCATACCCGTATCAAGCTTGATATGAACGCCTGCTTTTCTGCCGAGCCTGAGTGCCGTATCGGAAAGCTGCTTTGCCGTTTCATACTGAAAAACGGTAAGGTCGATACCGTTAAGTATCGCCGCCTCAAACAGCTCGGGGAATGCGTAGCTGAGCACAAGGATCGGCTTTCTGATACCGCTTGTGCGAAGCTGCAGACCTTCTTCGACAGTAGCAACGCCGTAGGCATAAGCACAGCTATCCTCAAGAGCTTTTGCAATCGGCACAGCACCGTGACCGTAAGCATCAGCCTTGAGAATTACCATAACCTTAACGCCGTCACCGACTCTTGACTGTACGGCGGCGACATTCGAGCGCACTGCATCGAGGTCTATATAGGCGCATACTCTGCTGTTAGTGTTCATAAAAAAATTATCACCTTAAAATATATTAATGAAATGATTTTAATCATTTCAAATCATGGAGCGGCAAGCGAGAAATCATGGCGATATGCCAAATCATGCCGTAAGGCAAATCATTTTTATAATATCCCGAGTATATGACATTAATTAATGATTTGCTGTCGCATGATTTGATTTTTTACAAAATCATGATTTGTAAAATTATAAATTTACATTATTTGCACCTTACGGTGCATTTTATTTGATTGCATCAAGAGCTTGCTGGATATCCTCGATAATATCGTCAACATTTTCGATACCGACGGAGAATCGGATAAGGTCGGGTGAAACGCCGCACTCAACAAGCTCGCTGTCGCTAAGCTGACGGTGAGTGGAGGATGCAGGATGAAGCACGCAGGTGCGTGCGTCTGCAACGTGAGTTACGATTGCGGCAAGCTTGAGAGAATTCATAAACTGCTCTGCCTTCTCTCTGCCGCCCTTTACGCCGAATGAGATAACACCGCAGGTGCCGTTCGGCATATACTTCTGAACAAGCGGATAGTACTTGTTGGAAGGCAGTGCAGGGTAGTTGACCCAGGAAACCTGCTCGTTCTTTTCGAGGTACTCGGCAACCTTGAGTGCATTTGAGCAATGACGCTCCATACGCAGTGCAAGAGTTTCAAGGCCGACGTTGAGATAAAATGCATTCTGCGGAGAAGGAGTTGAGCCGTAGTCACGCAGAAGCTGTGCAACGATTTTTGTAACATAGCCTGCCTTGCCGAAATCACGGGTATAGACTGCACCGTGATAGCTGTCGTCAGGCTGGGTAAGACCGGGGAATTTATCGTTCTGTTCCCAGTCGAAATTGCCGCTGTCTACAACAACACCGCCGATAGTGTTTGCGTGACCTTCCATATATTTTGTTGTGGAGTGGGTTACGATATCTGCACCGAATTCAAACGGACGGCAGTTAATCGGAGTCGGGAAAGTATTGTCTATAATAAGCGGAACGCCGTGTGCGTGGGCAACACGTGCAAACTTCTCAATATCGAGCACGTCGAGTGAGGGGTTTGCGATTGTTTCACCGAAAACAGCCTTGGTATTGGGACGGAAGAGAGCGGAAATCTCCTCTTCGCTTGCATTTGGGTCAACAAAGGTTACGTCGATACCGATTTTACGCATTGTGACGTTAAAGAGGTTGAACGTGCCGCCGTAGATTGTTGCGGCAGAGATAAAGTGGTCGCCCGCACCCATTATATTGATGAGTGAGAAGAAGTTAGCCGCCTGACCCGAAGAGGTGAGCACTGCGGCAACACCGCCCTCAAGCATAGCGATCTTCTGTGCGACGATATCGCTTGTAGGGTTTGCAAGGCGGGTATACATATAACCGGGCTCGAGGTCAAACAGCTTTGCCATTGCCTCGCTTGTATCGTACTTGTAGGTTGTGCTCTGGTAAATCGGGAGCACTCTCGGCTCACCGTTTTTGGGCTCGTAAGCACCCTGAACACACTTGGTTTCTATTCTGTAATTTTCTTTCATAAAGAAAACTCTCCTTAAATTGCGAATTGTACATTGATTTATCAAATTCAGATAAATTTATGCGGCATAAAGCCGCAGTTACTTTTGTCATTCGTTACAAAAGTAACCAAAAGAACTTTTAAAAGCCACTCCGCTACGGTTGACGAATTGAAAATCCGCTCGCTTATACGGAATGCAAATGTGCATTCCGATACCGCAACGGCTATAAAAACAAAGCAGACTTTTCAGGATTAAATTACCGCCTGCGGACACTCGCTCAGATTAATGAGCAATGCCCAAGCCCGTCAACCTGCTTCGTTTTAAAATCACGGCTTCTTTCATTTTAAAATAGGTTGGTAAAGCAAGCATAATAATTAGGAATTACACATTACAAATTGCGAATTGGTTTATGCTTCAAAGAAATGTTCAATAAGTGACGGACCGAAATCAACAAAGTTGCCTGTTGCCTCGGCGGTCTTTTCGTTGATTGATTCAACGCCGCTTTCCTTCTCACCCTTCTTATGGTAAATCATATAGGGTACGGGGTCGGAAGCGTGAGTCTTGGTCTTTATCGGTGTGGGATGGTCGGGAAGAATCATAACCTTGTAGTCATCATACTTCTCAAGTGCCTCAAGAAGAATCGGGAGCACCTTCTCATCAATAATCTCGATTGAGCGTACTTTGTTTTCGGGCTCTGCTCTGTGACCGCACTCGTCGGGAGCTTCGATATGGATATAAACGAAATCGCAGCCGTTTTCGAGTGCTTCAACGGCAGCCTTTGCCTTACCCTCAAAATTAGTGTCGATATAGCCTGTTGCGCCCTCAACCTCGGGCACCTGCATACCTGCACCGATACCGATACCTTTGAGCAGGTCGACAGCAGAAACGATACAGCCCTTCATACCGAATTTCTCTTCAAAATTCTCAAGCTGGGGCTTTGTGCCCTCACCCCAGAGCCAGATTGAATTTGCAGGGCGCTTGCCCTCGGCAATTCTTCTCTTGTTTACGGGATGGTCCTTGAGCAGGTCATAGCTCTCACGCATCATTTTTGTCAGCTTTTCGGCTGAAGGTGCGGTTGAGATATAGCTGCCAACAACTCTGTCGGAAATATCGTGAGGCGGAGTCATTGTGCCGAGCTGAGTTGTACCACCGTGGTGAATAAGACAGTGACGGTAGCTGACACCGGGATAGAAATCAAACTCACCGCCGCCGAAATGCTCCTGAACGGTTTTGATGATTTCTGCGGCATCTTCACTGGAGATATCGCCTGCGGAGTAATCAATCATAGTCTTATCGTCGTAATTCTCTTCGTCTGAAAGAGTTACGACATTACATCTGAGAGCAACATCGGTATCACTCATCTTAACACCGATGCTGATAGCCTCGAGCGGTGAGCGGCCTGTATAGCAGACTGCGGGGTCATAGCCGAGCACGCTGAGATTTGCAACGTCACTGCCGGGCTTGAGGCCTGCAGCAACTGTGCGTACAAGACCTACCTCACCCTTGCTTGCCATATGGTCAAACAGGGGCTTCTTTGCAAGCTCCATAGGAGTCTTGCCGCCAAGCGCATCTACGGGATAGTCTGCCATTCCGTCATATAAAACTACTGCGTATTTCATAGTATTACCAAACTTTCTGAATCTTGTTAATTAATAATGCGTTGTAAACGCAAATCATGCAAAATTTATTTTGCAAATCATGATTTCACAAAATCAAATCATGCCGTCAGGCAAATCATTTTTTTATACCTCAATACAATTAATACACAAAGTAAAGAGCGTAGCCACGAGGAAATCAATTGCCACTGTCTTTACGATATTAATGCGTTAAAAACGCAAATTATGAAATATTAATGATTTGCTCCGCATGATTTGGCTTATCGCCATGATTTGTTGCTTAAGCAACATGATTTGAATTGATAAATCAATTCATTAATTATTTAAAATACTTAACACCGGACTCGAATATCTTCTGGTCCTTGTTGTAGGGAACGTTCTTGTAGAGGTTGTCGCCCTTACGCTCGCTGTGAGCCATCTTACCGAGGACACGGCCGTCGGGGCTTGTGATACCCTCGATTGCGAGTACGGAGCCGTTGGGGTTGTAGGGCATAGCGTCTGCTACGTTGCCTGCAAGGTCTACGTACTGTGTAGCAATCTGGCCGTTTGCGATAAGCTGCTGAAGGTGAGCCTCGTCTGCAACGAATCTGCCTTCGCCGTGTGAAATCGGCACTGCATGGATATCGCCCGCCTCACACATTGAGAACCAAGGTGACTTGACGGATGTAACTCTTGTATAAGCCATATGAGAAACGTGGCGGCCGATGTTGTTGAAAGTAAGGGTCGGAGCATCGGGAGCTGTGTCGACAATCTTACCGTAGGGTACAAGACCTGTCTTGATAAGAGCCTGGAAGCCGTTACAGATACCGAGCATAAGACCGTCACGCTGCTCAAGAAGTGCTGTTACAGCCTCCTTGACTCTCGGATTCTTGAGAGCTGTAGCGATAAACTTACCGGAGCCGTCGGGCTCGTCACCGCCGGAGAAGCCGCCGGGAAGCATAATAATCTGAGAAGCGTTGATTGCCTTAACAAAAGCCTCCATACTCTGCTCGATATCGGAAGCGGTAAGATTCTTGATAACAAGAATTTCTGCTTCTGCGCCTGCATTCTCGAATGCGCGTGCTGTGTCAAACTCACAGTTTGTGCCGGGGAATACGGGGATGATAACCTTCGGCTTTGCAGCCTTGATTGCGGGAGCCTTTGTGTTACGCTCGGTGAAGAGAGCAACCTTGTTGCCGCCTGTGGGAGAAACAGCGTCTGTCGGGAATACACCCTCGAGCTTTGCCGTCCATGCGCTTACGAGGTCAGCAGTTGCAACCTTCTCGCCTGCGAGAGTGAACTCACCGCTGTCAGAAACTGTACCGAGGAGCTTTGCAGCTACGGGAGCATCGCCTGCACACTCAATTACGAATGAGCCTACGAGCGGAGCATACATCTCACGCTTTGTGAGACCGTCTGCAAAGTCGAAGCCGAACATATTACCGAATGCCATCTTACATGCGCAGGCTGCGGCACCGCCTTCTTTTACAACGCTTGCACTGAGTATTGTACCCTCGCTTACTGCCTTATAAACATCTGCGATGAGTGCCTTTGCCTTATCCCAGTCGGGAAGAAGTGTATCAGCATCAACGGGAAGCTCTGCAAGGTAAACCTTGTTGCCTGCTGACTTGAAGGCTGCGGAAGCAACCTTGCTTGCCTTTGTCATTGAAACTGCGAAGGAAACGAGTGTGGGCGGTACGTCGAGGTCGTTGAAGGAGCCTGACATACTGTCCTTACCGCCGATTGACGGTGTGCGGTACTTGAGCTGAGCTGTGAGAGCACCGAGAAGAGCTGCTGCGGGCTTGCCCCAACGCTCGGGCACTGTGTTAAGACGCTCAAAGTACTCCTGGAATGTGAGTCTTGCCTTGAAGGGGTCTGCACCTGTTACGGCGAGCTTTGCAAGTGACTCTGTTACTGCGTATGCTGCAGCGTGGAACGGACTCCAACGGCTGAGCGCAGGAATGAAGCCGTAGCTCATTGCTGTTGCAGCGTCAGTCTTGCCGCCGGGTACGGGTACCTTTGCTGTCATTGCCTCTTCGGGTGTGAGCTGAGTCTTGCCTGCGAAGGGCATATTGACTGTAGCTGCACCGATTGAAGCATCGAAACGCTCGGAAAGACCAATCTGTGAACAAACCTCAAGTCTGCCGAGGTTTGCTTTGAGAGCCTCAACGCCCTCTTTATCGGAAAGAACACAGGGAACAAGCTCTCTGTAATTCTTGTCTGCATCGGGTGAAGTTATAACTGCGGTTGCCTTCTGTGTGACACCGTTTGTGTTGAGGAATGCACGGCTGAGGTTGACAATGTTGTCGCCTCTCCAGTACATAACGAGTCTTGCTTCCTCTGTAACCTTTGCAACAACTGTTGCCTCAAGGTTTTCTGTTGCGGCAAGCTCGGAGAATTTTTCGACATCGCCTGCATCAAGCACAACAGCCATTCTCTCCTGTGACTCGGAGATTGCAAGCTCTGTACCGTCAAGACCGTCATACTTCTTGGTTACCTTGTCAAGCTCGATCTTAAGACCGTCTGCAAGCTCACCGATTGCAACGCAGACACCGCCTGCACCAAAGTCGTTACAGCGGCGGATAAGCTTTGCAGCCTCGGGGTTGCGGAAAAGACGCTGGAGCTTACGCTCTGTGGGCGGATTACCCTTCTGTACCTCTGCACCGCAGGTCTCGATTGACTCTGTATTGTGTGCCTTGGAGGAGCCTGTTGCACCGCCGCAGCCGTCACGGCCTGTACGGCCGCCGAGAAGAACGATACAGTCACCGGGAGCAGGAGTCTCACGGCGGACATTCTCTTTGGGAGATGCACCGACAACTGCACCGATTTCCATTCTCTTTGCCTTATAGCCCTCGTCATAGAGCTCAACAACCTGACCTGTAGCACGACCGATCTGGTTGCCGTATGATGAGTAGCCTGCTGCCGCACCGATTGTGATTTTACGCTGGGGAAGCTTGCCCTCGAGTGTATCTTCAAAAGCTGCTGTGGGGTCACCGCTGCCAGTAACTCTCATAGCCTGGTAAACGTATGCTCTGCCTGAAAGCGGATCACGGATTGCACCGCCGAGACAGGTTGCCGCACCGCCGAAGGGCTCAATCTCTGTCGGGTGGTTGTGGGTTTCGTTCTTGAACTGAACGAGCCACTGCTCATCCTTACCGTCAACGTCAATTGTAACCTCGATTGAGCAGGCATTGATTTCTTCACTCTCGTCAAGATCGTTTACCTCGCCTGCCTTCTTGAGCGCCTTTGTGCCGATTGTACCCATATCCATAAGGGTTATGTTCTTGGGTGTGCGGCCTGCATAAACATCGTCACGCACTGCAAGGTATTCATTCCATGCAGCCTCGATAACCTTTGCCATCTTGCCGTCCTCAAAGCTGACATTCTCAAGCTGAGTGAGGAAGGTTGTATGACGGCAGTGGTCAGACCAGTATGTGTCGATAACCTTGAGCTCTGTGATGCTGGGGTCACGCTGCTCGTCATTTTTGAAATAATCACGGCAGAAGCACAGGTCAGCAACAGTCATCGCAAAACCGATTGACTTGTGATATGCTGCAACCTCATCGTCGCTCCAGTTGATAAATCCTTCGACACGCTGAATATCGGCAGGAATATCGGCAACAATATTAAGGTCGTCAGGCTTGTCCATAGAAGCCTCACGTGACTCGACAGGGTTGATGAGATAGGACTTGATTGTGTTATATTCATCGTCGGAAAGGTTGCCCTCGAAAATGTACACCTTTGCACTTGCAACTGCAGGCTGCTCTTCACAGGTAAGGAGAGCTATACACTGAGAAGCGGAGTCTGCACGCTGGTCATACTGGCCGGGAAGATACTCGCTTGCAAGAAAGCGGCAGCCTTCGGGAATAACAAGCTCGGTACAGATTGTGTCTGCATTGGGCTCGGAGAGCACAACGGTGCAGGCTCTGTCAAACTGCTCGGGGGTGAGACCCTGTACATCGTAACGGTTGATAAGGCGCACCTTCTCAAGCGATGCGATGCCGAGAGTTGAGCGGATATCGGAAAGGACACCCTTTGCCTCGACGTCAAAGCCGTCTCTCTTCTCAACAAAAATTCTCATAACTTCTTTCACTATTTATCACCATACCATTCCATAATAATATTTTATAAAATATTTCAAGATATTATAACACACAAAATGCAAATAATAAATAGGTAATTTTTAACAGAGTGTAATTTTTCGTAAAAAAGCTGAGTTGGATTTTGTGAATTTCTACAAAATACCAAATCCGACACACAAAATGTGTATATCAACCTTTACAAACACACAATACAGTGTTATAATACAACAGTTAATTGTGTAATTATGTATATTTCTGCCCGTGACAATGAATTGACAAGTCAATTCAAATCATGTTGCAACGCAACAATTCACGGAGCGTCAAGCGAGAAATCATGGCGAAGCCAAATCATAAAAATGTAAAACAATGGCACAAACTTTCCTCGGTGCCGCTGTCTTAACTCTGTGTATCAACTTTATTGAGGTGTTAAAAGTATGATTTGCCTTAGCGGCATGATTTGATTTCTTCGAAATCATGATTTGCAAAAAATTGCATGATTTGCGTTTTTTCAAAACGCATTTTAAAACTCTGTCAGTTTCTGCCCGTTAAGGGCTTCGTTATAAAATATTATGAAGAAGGGAGCGAACAAAAGGCAGATGGAAAAAATTGTCATCAACGGCGGCATTCCGCTCAAGGGCAGTGTCGAGATCAGCGGCGCAAAAAATGCTGTTGTCGCAATTCTTCCCGCAACAATCCTTGCAAGAGATGTATGCAGAATTGAGAATATCCCTGATATAAGCGACGTTTCCATAATGCTCAAAATCCTTACCCAGCTCGGCGCTACGGTAAAGATGATCAACCGCACCACATACGAAATAGACACCCGAGGTGTTAACTCATATACCGTCCCCAACGAACACACAAAGCACCTTCGTGCTTCATACTACATGCTCGGCGCACTGCTCGGCAGATTCGGCAAGGCAAAGGTCTCAATGCCCGGCGGATGCTGGTTCGGTGTACGCCCGATTGACCTTCACCTTCGCGGTTTCGAGCTGCTCGGTGCAGACGTATCAATCGACAACGCAATGGTAAACGCTCAGGCTGAAAATCTTGTCGGCTCGGTTATTTATATGGACACCGTTTCCGTCGGTGCAACAGTCAACGTAATGCTTGCCGCAGTAAGAGCAAAGGGCAAGACGATAATCGAAAACGCTGCACGTGAGCCTCACATTGTTGACCTTGCAAACTTCCTCAACTCAATGGGTGCAGACATCAGAGGTGCCGGTACGGATACGATCAAAATCTACGGTGTGGACGAGCTTCACGGCTGCACATATTCCATCATCCCCGACCAGATCGAGGCAGGCACATATATGGTTGCCGCCGCCGCTACAAGGGGAGATGTAGTTATCAAAAATGTTATTCCCAAGCATCTTGAATCAATTACAAAGAAGCTTATCGACTGCGGTGTCGAGGTTGAAGAATTTGACGAGGCTGTACGCGTAAGCTGTGCAGGCAGACCGCTCAAGTGCAACGTCAAAACTATGCCTCACCCCGGCTTCCCGACAGATATGCAGCCCCAGATAACAGTGCTTCTCGCACTTGCAGACGGTACAAGCATTGTATCCGAAAGTGTATGGGACAACCGATTCCGCTATGTTGACCAGCTGCTCCGTATGGGTGCAAACATCAACGTTGAGGGCAAGGTTGCAATCGTACAGGGTGTCGAAAAGCTCAACGGTGCACCCGTAGGTGCCGACGACCTTCGTGCAGGCGCGGCAATGCTTATTGCAGCATTTGCAGCTGAGGGTCAGTCCGAAATCGAAAACCTTTCACACATTGACAGAGGCTACGAAAACTTTGTTGAAAAATTCAGAAACCTCGGTGCGGATATTCAGCGTGTCGAATTCCCCGACCCTGACGAAAACGCAACCGAAAACGCAGGTTAAATTATGGCAAGATTCTGCTCACTTTACTCCTCCAGCAGCGGCAACTGCAGCTATGCAGGCAACGCCGACGGCGGAATATTAATAGACGTCGGCGTAAGTGCAAAACGCACCGCCGAAACATTAGATTGCATCGGCGTTGACATTGGCAGCGTCGGCGCAATTTTTGTTACCCACGAGCATACTGACCACATACAGGGTATACGTGTGCTCGCATCAAAACACAATATTCCCGTATACGCAAGCGCAGGTACACTCGAGGCACTTGCCGCAAACGGCACGCTCAACGGCAAATTCCCTGCCGATGTGATTCCGGCAGAAGGCATTGAAGTAAACGGTATGTTTATCCGCCCGTTTCACACTCCGCACGACAGCCGTGAGAGCCTCGGTTTTACCGTTGAAATGTCCGACGGCAACCGACTTGCCGTTGCGACCGATATCGGTACGATAACCGACGAGGTGCTCAGCAACATCACCTGCTGTCAGCTCGTAATGCTCGAATCCAACCACGACGTGCGTATGCTGCAGAATAACCCCAACTATACATATGCACTCAAGCGCCGCATACTCTCCGACAGAGGTCACCTCTCAAACGATATGTGTGCAAAAACTGCCGCCGACCTTATCGAAAGCGGCACGACAAGGCTGATACTCGGCCACCTGAGCAAGGAAAACAATATGCCCGAGCTCGCTTATCAGAGCACATACAGCACACTGTGCGCAAGAGGTATGGAAGAAGGCAACGACTACATTCTGCGTGTCGCAGGTACGGGCACACCGAAAATGATGGTGTTTTAATATGAATGTTACTATTATTTGTCTTGGAAAACTGAAAGAAGATTATTTACGTGCCGCTTGTGCAGAATATGCCAAGCGGCTGAGTGCATTCTGCAAGCTCGATATTGTTGAGCTCAACCCCGTGCGTCTGCCCGACAATCCTTCGCAGGCACAGATTGACTCCGCACTTGAGGAAGAGGCAAAAATGATTGCCGCAAAAATTCCGAAGGGTGCCGCCTGCTTTGCGATGTGTATTGAGGGCAAGCAGTATTCCTCACCCGAATTCAGCACGCTTATGCACAGCGCCGCTATAGACGGCGGTGCAAACGTTGTATTCATAATCGGCAGCTCATACGGACTGAGCGAAAGCATCAAAAGACAGTGCCGCATCAGGCTATCTATGTCTAAGTTGACATTTCCGCATCAGCTTGCAAGAGTAATGCTGCTCGAACAGATTTACCGTGCGTTTCAGATTGAAAACGGCGGAAAGTACCATAAGTGACGTTGAGCTTTGCTCAAACAACTAATGAATTGATTTTAATCAATTCAAATCATTGAGCGACAAGCGAATAATCATGGCGTTTGCGCCAAATCATGCGACAGCAAATCATCCAAGAATATTATTTTATGATTTGCCTTGCGGCATGATTTGATTTCTTTGAAATCATGATTTGCAAAATTTTATTTTGCATGATTTGCGTTTTAAAAAACGCATTAATTATTCCGCCAAATCGCAATTTCAAAAACAGATAATAACGGGCGACCTGTGGGTCATCCTTTTTTGCAATTATTAATATGTAAACTCAGGTTTACATAGGGATTTTTTTACATCGTAAACACAGGTTGGTAGACCTTGGGTGTTATTTCCGTTAAAATTGAGACAAAGAAAGGAGATGGCGCTATGGGTTCATCAATTTGGTTAGTGGTGCTTGTGCCGGTTATGGCGGTATACGCAATATTCGGAGGTATAAAAGGAGCAATTTTCGGGTATCCGCAGGCTGAAATCATTCTACCCTATGACGAAGCAAGCGGAACAGTATGGGAATACGATGCAGTGGACGACCCGTACGTAGGGCTTGACGAAGTAAAGGTTGACGGTGACAAGCAGATTTTTGTATTCTCCGCACGGGAAAACGAGGATAGAGAAAAATATGAGGGCTATATACTGCAAATCATTTTTACAGACCGCAACGGAAACGAAAAAATATACTATTGCAATCTGCTGGGCGACGAGCTCGGTCAGCCTGCTTTTTATCCTGCTGAGGAATGCATCACGCTGGATATAACAGTAACTGCGAAAAAGCCGACGAAAAATGCAAAATGGAAAACGGGTATGGACGATAATGACATACTTGTGTGCGAAACCGAAAAGGGTGAAAGCTGCACATTCACCGCAGTTATAACACCCGACAAAAGTGAAAGGACAAGCCTCTATTCCGACTTTGAATATGTCACCGCTTGGGGCAAAACGGCAGAAAGCGTTACGGTCTGGTACGGAAAAAATGCAGACGGAGAATACGCCGTGACAAACGTGCATCACGAGACATGGTTTGAGAAGTTTCTCAGTGACCTGACGGGCGGGTTGCTTTAAGTCGTCCTTGCGGCACAATCCTCCGTCTTTTGCTTCGCAAAATCCACCTCCTTTAAAAAGGAGGTTTTGACAATCCGAATTAAAGCGATATTTTATTTACAACGGGTCGTCGGGAACCGCCGACCCCTACAGGATTCACAGCGATATTAATTTGCTCCTGCTAATCAGACATACTGTAAAAATAACACTTCAGCCGCAGATTTGCCGATATAAAAAGCAGATTTGCGGTTGTTTTATATAGAATTATAAATAAATCGGAAATTTTTCTGTAAATCTCTTTTAATTTTGAAAAATATATGGTATAATTCCACAAAGTGTTATAAACCGAAAGGAGCTTCACTAATATGAAATCCAAGACTATTAAAATTCTCGCTATCCTGCTCACAGCATGTGTATTCCTCGGCGTTGCATCCTGCTCGGGTGTCGGCGGCGGCGAAGAAGAAACAACAGAAACAACAAGAGAGCCCGCATCAGTTGCTCTTACAGACCTTAACAGCAACGAAGCAATTCTCCAGTACTTCAACGCACTTATGGCTCAGGTAAACGTCAGCAAGGCAAAGCTCAACTACTCTTCTGACTACGACCCCAACAGCTTTGAGTGTGAGAACAGTGCTTTTGCTTCTGCTCTGCCCACAATCGTCAAGCTTATGAAAAAGGGCTTCAACGAAGGTCTCGGTGCTGAGGTTGCATACGGCGACCCCATAACAAAACTCATCCCCACAAAGGGCACAGACGTTCCTCTTGTACTTACAATGGATGACGTTGCAATTTACCAGGCTCCCGAAGATGCTGACGAAGCAGACAAGAAAAACAACGGCAAGCCGATGATCGCTGTCAACGCAGATGCTTTCAGCCGCTACGAAGAGGCTTCCAGCAGAGACGCTGCTGCAGCTGAGAATCTTCCCGAAGGCGAAACAATGACAACAGAGTATGTCGAGGTTGACGAAGACATACGCAGAATCACGATCACACTTAAAGACGAGATCGACCCCAAGGCAGGCGAAGGCCTCTTCGGCAAGATCTACGATATCCCCGACAGAGCCAAGATCGCTGAAGAAATGAGCAAGCTCAGTGAGTATGTTAAGTACGACGGCAACTACACAGCTAAGTACACAGGCTGCTCGATCTATATGGAGATCAACAGAGTAACCAACGAGGTTATTAAGGTTGAGTTTAACCGTAATATCGAGATCGAGGTTGAGGTCGAAGGTGTCGGCAGCCTTGCTTCTCTCGGCAAAACAGCTCTCAAGTTCAAGGTCAACGGTGCTGACAGATACGAGTTTGACTATACAGATCCCAATGCAACAACTGTTGCTGCTGAATAATAATAACCGAAAGGTTCGCTTTTAATGAATCCTAATATCCTTCACGATATTGACCCTAAGCGTATTACGCCGACAGATTTTGTCGCAGTAATCGAAATACCCAAGGGCAGCAGAAACAAGTATGAGCTTGATAAGGAAACCGGTCTGCTTTCGCTCGACCGTATTCTTTACACCTCTACTCATTACCCTGCAAACTACGGCTTTATTCCGCGCACTTATGCTGACGACGGCGACCCGCTTGACGTTGTTGTTGTATGTGCCGAGAATATTCACCCGATGACACTTGTCAGGTGCTACCCTATAGGCGTTATCAAAATGTTAGACAACGGAAGGGCAGACGAAAAAATTATTGCAATTCCTTTCTCTGACCCGAACTACAACGGTTACCGCAGCATTTTCAACCTGCCCCGACACATCTACGATGAAATGTCTCACTTCTTTGCTGTGTATAAAGCACTCGAGAAGAAGGATACCGCAGTAGATGAGGTTATGGACGAGAATGAGGCGATTGCGGTAATTGAAAAAGCAATTGCCGCGTATAATGAGAAATATTGTACAGAAGAATAAAAAGATGAATGCACAGCTCACTTTAAGAGCTGTGCATTTTTTATTTTGTGTATCAAATTAATTGCAAGCCGATGCTTATGCGGCGTTAAGCCGCAGTTACTTTTGTCCTGAGTTACAAAAGTGACCAAAAGAACTCTCAAAGCTATAAGCACTTCGCTACGGCTGACGGATTTTACTCCGTTCGTTTAATCGGAACGCAAATGTGCATTCCGATTACCGTTACGGCTATTAACGTAATTCATACTTTAAAGTTGTATTTATCGCCTACGGACACTCACTCGTATATATTGCACTGTCAGCCTGCTCCGTTCAGGGTCACAGCATAGTTCATTTTTAAGCGTTGTAAGGGCGGTGGCTTTATAAAAAGCATTGCCGTAGATTGAAAAACTGACAACCCTTCCACCGCCTCTCGGCGTTCCCCCTTCCCTTGCACAGGGAAGGCTTTGATAAACAAATTTACAGGCGATATAAAACAAAACGGCAGAGGCAAGCCTCTGCCGTGGTTATTGTGAGCTTGCGTAAAGATTGTGACAGTTGATTTCCTCGGTGCCACTGTCTTTACTATGTGCATCAACTTAATTGAGGTATCAGATACGGGCGACGCCTGATTTGCGTGCAGCTTCTGCAACTGCAGCAGCAACGGCATCCTTAACTCTGGGGTCAAATGCCTTGGGAAGGATGTAGTCTGCAGAAAGCTCATCCTCGGTGATGAGGTTTGCAAGAGCGTTTGCAGCGGCAACCTTCATATCCTCGTTGATGTCACTTGCGCGTACATCGAGAGCACCGCGGAAGATACCCGGGAATGCGAGCACGTTGTTGACCTGGTTGGGGAAGTCGCTTCTGCCTGTGCAGACAACAGCGGCACCTGCCTCACGTGCGAGGTCGGGCATAATTTCGGGTGTGGGGTTAGCCATAGCCATAACTACGGGCTTGTCTGCCATAGACTTAATCATTTCGGGAGTAACAACGTTGGGAGCGGAAACACCGACAAATACGTCTGCACCCTTGAGTGCATCAGCAAGTGTACCGCTGATTTTATCGTTGTTGGTGTAGTCGAGAATCTCGTGACGGGGCTCGTCAATATCGTCCTTTGTGGCTATGATACCCTTCTTGTCACACATAATGATGTTCTTGACGCCCATCCACTTGAAGAGCTTGGAGATTGCGACACCTGCAGCACCTGCACCGTTGAATACAACGGTAACATCCTCTACCTTTTTGCCTACAACTCTCAGAGCATTGATAAGAGCAGCTGAGCAGACAACTGCTGTGCCGTGCTGGTCATCGTGGAAAATCGGAATATCGCAGATTTCCTTGAGCTTGCGCTCAATCTCAAAGCAACGGGGTGCACCGATATCCTCAAGGTTAACACCGCCGAAGCTGCCTGCAAGCAGAGAAACAGTTTTGACAATATCGTCAACATCCTTGGAGCGGATGCAAAGCGGAATTGCGTCAACGTCACCGAATTCCTTGAAGAGCACACATTTACCTTCCATAACGGGCATACCTGCCTCGGGACCAATGTCGCCCAGACCGAGTACAGCAGTACCGTCGGTAATAACTGCAACTGTGTTCCAGCGGCGGGTAAGCTCATAGCTCTTGTTTATATCGTTCTTGATTTCAAGGCAGGGCTGTGCAACACCGGGTGTGTATGCAAGGGAAAGTGACTCCTTGTCCTGTACCTTTGCGCGTGCGGTTACTTCAACCTTACCCTTCCACTCATAGTGGAGACGGAGTGATTCTTTTGCGTAATCCATTTTTATCGTCCTTTTGTAAATATAATGAATTGATTTATCAATTCAAATCATGTTGCAACGCAACAAATCATGGCTGCAAGCCAAATCATGCGGAGCAAATCATTATTAAACACAAAGACAAGTGTCTAAGCTTTTCTCGGTGCTACCATCTTTATTTTGTGTATCGATTTAATTGAGGTATTAAAAATATGATTTGCCTTACGGCGTGATTTGATTTTTTCAAAATCATGATTTGCAAAATTTCATTTTGCATGATTTGTGTTCTGACACATTAAAAAATTATGCTTCCCACGGGAACTTATAGTCGAGCTTAAGGTCGTCACGAACCTTGTTGAATTCAGCCTGAACAGACTCGTTGATCGGCACGCCGCTGTCCTTACGCTGCTGCCAGACATTCCACTCTTTTTCACCTGCAGTGTAAATGTGGTCGTGGCCGGGCTGCTTCTTGGAAGCACGAACGGAGCGGATGATGTCGCCTGACTTCTTGCGGCATACGTCTTCGCCGAGGAAGTGATCTGTGTCGATTGCGATGAAGAAGTGGCCGAGGTGGTAGGGACGGATGTTGCCGTTTTCGTCTTTACCGTCGAGAGCCTTGCCGTACCAACCGTCCTGAAGAACAGCAGAGAGCATCTCAACTACCATTGCGTAGCCGTAGCCCTTGTAACCGCCGAGGTCTTCACCTATACCGCCGAGAGTTGTAAGAGCAGCTGTGCCGCCGCGGATCTTCTTAAGCGCAACGCCTGCATCGCCCTCTACGGGGTTACCGTCGGTATCGATGATTGTACCGGGGTGAACATCCTCACCGATACGCTCGTAGTATTCAACCTTACCGTTCTGTGTAATTGAAGAAGCACAGTCGATATTGAAATCAAAATCTTCGTCTGTGGGGATACCGATAGTGAGCGGGTTTGTACCGAACATACCCTCAACACCGAAAGTAGGAGCAACGGAAGGACGTGCGTTTGTACCTGTGAATCCGATACAGCCTGCTTTTGTTGCCATTGTTGAGTAGTAGCCTGCAATACCGTAGTGGCAGGAGTTGCGGACAACAACCATACCCATACCGTATTCCTTAGCCTTTGCAATAGCCATGCTCATTGCCTTGTAGCCAATGACCTGACCCATACCGTGGTGACCGTCAACAACTGCTGTTGTCGGGGTCTCTTTGATGATTTCAAAGTTTGTTACGGGCTGCTGAATGCCTGCATTGATTCTGTCAATGTAGATGGGCTTGAAACGGTTGCAGCCGTGTGACTCGATGCCGCGTCTGTCGGACTCGAGAAGTACGTCAACAACAATCTCTGCATCCTCTTCGGGGACACCTACACCCATAAATGCATCCTTTGTGAAATCGTGCAGGGTTTTCCAATCAAGAACAACCTTTGCCATTTTTATACACTCCTTATATAAAGTTTAATTTATTAACAATAATGAATTGATTTATCAATTCAAATCATGTTGCGTCAAGCAACAAATCATGGCTGAAAGCCAAATCATGCGAAGCAAATCATTAAACAGCGACACAACTTTTCTCGGTGCTGCGGAATTTCCTATGTGCATTGATTTTATTGAGGTATTAAAAATATGATTTGCCTTACGGCGTGATTTGATTTCTTCGAAATCATGATTTGCAAAATTTCATTTTGCGTGATTTGCGTTTTTTAAAACGCATTGTCTTATTCCTCTTCAGCCCAGTTCATGGCTCTTTCAACAGCGCGCTTCCAGCCTTTATAGAGTCTGTCACGCTCTGCAGCATCCATCTTCGGTGTGAATACGGTGTCAACCTCGCGGTTGCTCTCGATTTCAGCCGTATCCTTCCAATAGCCGACGCAGAGTCCTGCGAGGTATGCCGCACCGAGTGCCGTCGTTTCAACGGTTTTGGGTCGGTCAACCTTGGTGCGGATAAGGTCAGCCTGAATCTGCATCATAATATCGCTGACGGATGCACCGCCGTCGACACGAAGCTCACTCAGCTCAATACCCGAGTCGTTAGTCATAGCTTCGAGCAGGTCAGTCATCTGGTAAGTTATGCTCTCGAGCACTGCACGGCAGAAGTGTGCACGGTTGACACCACGTGTCAGACCGACAATACAGCCCCTTGCGTACATATCCCAGTAAGGTGCACCGAGACCTGTGAATGCAGGCACAAGGTAGATGCCGTTTGCATCGGGTACTGTTTCGGCAAGCTCATCGCAACGGCGTGCCGTATCAACCATATGAAGCTCATCACGAAGCCACTTGATAACACTGCCTGCGTTGAAAGCGGAGCCTTCAAGTGCGTATTCAACCTTGTCACCGATACCCCAGGCAACACCAGAAAGCAAGTTGCTCTTTGATTCAACACGGGTCTCACCCGTATTCATAAGCAGGAAACAACCTGTACCGTAGGTATTTTTAGCCTGACCCGGCTTGAAACAGCCCTGACCGAAGAGAGCGGCAGGCTGATCACCGATTGCACCGCAGATAGGCGTACCTGCAAGTGCTTCAAGACCGAGTATACCGGGTGCAACCACGCCGTAATTCATACTTGACGGCACAGCCTTGGGAAGTATTGACATTGGTATTCCCATTTTTTCGCAGAGATATTCGTCCCAACAAAGCTTGTCAACGTCAAACAGCATTGTACGCGAAGCGTTGGAATAATCCGTCACGTGTGCTTTGCCGCCCGTGAGATTCCAGATAAGCCAGGTTTCAACTGTACCGAAAAGAAGCTTACCCTCATCTGCGAGCTGTTTAGCGGCAGGCACATTGTCGAGAATCCATTTGATTTTTGTGCCCGAGAAATAGGCATCGATAAGCAGACCTGTGTGCTGCTTGATATAGTCGCCAAGGCCCTCTGCCTTGAGCTTTTCACAGTAATCCGCTGTACGGCGGCACTGCCATACAATAGCGTTGTATACAGGCTTGCCCGTAGTTTTGTCCCAAAGAATTGTGGTTTCACGCTGGTTAGTGATACCGATTGCCTTAATCTCCTCGGGCTTTACGGTGCCCTTTGCAAAAAGTGAAGTAATCGAATGAAACTGACTGTAGAGAATCTCCATCGGGTCGTGCTCAACCCAACCTGCCTGCGGATAAATCTGGTCAAACTCGTTTTGTGCGCTCGCCATAATTCTGCCGCGCTTATCAAAAGCAATAGCTCTTGAACTCGTTGTGCCCTGGTCGAGTGCGAGAATGTATCCTGCCATAGTCATCATCCTTTCATTATACCTTTACCATATTTTATAATACTACAAACTGAGCGTACAGTCAAATAAATAATATGTTAACTATGAGTATTATCAGCAAAAAATTTGAAAAATATTATGCAATTTTCTGTCAGTGAAAATTAACGCAAATTCCGACATCTGCGTATTTATCAGCGATATAAAAAAGGAGGGCGTGAAAGCCCTCCCCCTACGATTCGGAATATCTGTTATTCTGTGACCTTACGGTCACGCGATATATTTTGTTTCACAAAATTTGATATAATTTCATTAATGAAATTGCGATATAGGCTCGTTGCACTCGCCTGCGATATGATATAAATCCACTCGTGCACCGCAGTGCATATCGTGTTGTGAAACAACATATCGAATTTTTAACATATGCCTTTGGCGTATATTAAAAATATATCGCAAATCCCGCAAGGGATTTATATCGTTACAGTTTGTCACAGACAAACTGTACAAGTATCGGAGCAGCCGTTATTCCGCTCGGCTTGACGTTATATTCGTAAGACCAGCGTGTACCGCTCCTTCGCCATGCATCGGGGCCGTACCAGCGTGCGGCAGGGTCAGCCATATGAAGCGAAGCAAAGGTGTTGTAGCGGTTGCCGAATGCTGTGATTTCAACAAGGTGCTCGCCGTCGCTGAGCTTGCCGAGAGAAGCGGTATAGGGTGCGAGTGCGACAGTGCCGACACGCTGACCGTCAACGCTGACGGTACATACGGGCTGTGCAAAGTGCGGAATCATAACGCCAAGCTCTTCGCCGTTGCCGTTTACTTTGCACTTGTAGGTTACGTTACCGCCGTAGAAGGGGAGACCCTGACGTGTCCAGTCGCCGAATTCAAGCTCACATACGGGAGCTGTAATCTTAAATGTTCTGCCCTTGAGGTCAACGCCGAAATCGCCGAGCAGATAGACGGCTTCAAGTGTTGAAACCTTACCGAATGAACGTGAAAGCAAGATTGTGTTTTCACCCTTTTCGAGCTTGCCGAGGCTGACAGTTTCGATTGACTCATCAACATAATAACCTGTCTTTACCATATCAACAGCCTTGCCGTTGAAGGTGATACTGCTCTTGTCAAAGTCTTCAAGCGCAAGGCTGACACCCTCAATTTCAACGTCAGAATAAACGGTATACTTAAGGTCTACTTGCTCTGTTTCTTCCTGCTTGCCGAAGAGCCACGGCTGTGCACCACCTGCAATTTCATTCTTCATATTCAGCTCCGCCTTGAGGGTATCGCCGATACGAAGAATCTCTTCGTTTGCTCTCCACTCACCGCCGTTAAGTCTGTACTCAGGCATATCGAGCAGGGCAACGTTAAGCTCAGCAAGCTCAACCTCTGCCTTACACGGCAGGTAACCGAGCTCAACACGCTCTTTGCGTGCGGCAGGCTTTGCATCGGACTTGCCTTCAATGAGCTTGAGAAGCACGCTATCGTGCGGATAGAGCTCAAAGTCAACAAACGTATCGCCGCCGACATATGTTGCGGCAAGTGTCGTAACAGAGCCGTCCATGGTATTCCACAGCTCGGGTATGTATTCGCCCTTGATGCGCAAGGTGTAATCCTCACTCCAACAACCGTAGTGCACAGGATGGTTATTTACAGGTGCAACAAACAGCCAGCGGCAGCCGTCATCCTGACGGAGCTGATACATATGGTTGTCTGTACGCTCACCTGAGTCATCACGCAGGTCGATTTCACGGTTTGCATCGAGTGCATTTGCGAGCTGAATTTCAGACCAGCCGATTACGGTATTCTCTGCTGCAAAAGCCTTTGCTTCGTCGCTTTCAACCGCATCGACATACTCGGGCAGAGAGCCTGCAAAGATAACCTCGCCGCCGTTTGCCTTGAAATTCTTAAGGAATTCGAGTGTTGTGCTTCTGACTGTAAGGAGATTGGGCACGATTATTGTATCGTATTGCATACAGCCGACCTTCGTGCCGTTCGCCTGAGCAGGCAGGTTGGCCTCGCAGATATAGTTGTAATCGATAAGATTGAAGAGCAGCCAGTCTGCAAGCTGCATAAACTGATCGTTCATCTCTTCACGGATCGCGGCAGTCTGTTCCTTCGGACCGTAGCGAAGCCAGTAGCTTTCAATCGGGTGAATAACACCCACACGGACAACAGGCTTGCCCCTTGTCATAGCGGTGTTGACACGTGCAAAGTGATCTTCGATATAGGGATACTCCTTATACCACGGTGACTGGTGACCGATACATGCAGGGTAGTCACGCTTTGCTTCGCCCTTCATTGATACCCAGTAGAGATGCGGCACACGCACGGTAACACCGAGCACAGCCTGCCAGTCGCCCTGAAGCTTATGACCCGTAAACTTAAAATCCCAGCCCGTAACACCGTAAAGCTCGCTGAGCATACCTTCTCTGCCGTACTGATGCACTGCAGACTGACACTGCTTTGCGGTTGTGAACTCACGGCTGTCGCAAAGCATATCAATACCGGGCAGACCAAATCCGCGGTAGGAGCGCATACAGTCACCGACTGCGGCATTCTGACTCTCGAGCGACGGCTCTTCCATCATATGACCGGTAAGCATAATGCCGTTTTTGTCGCACCAGCCGCCTATATTATCAGCAAAAGCCTGGGCAAAACGCTCTGCAATATGGTCGTGATAATGATATCTTGTAACTGAAACCTTGCCCTCGGGAAGCTCCCAGAAAAGCTCGGGCAGTTTATCGAAAAGCTCTTCGCCGTACATCTCGCGGTATGTATCGGCAAAGTCGGTTGTATATGGAAGAAACGCGTCTGTATCACCAATTGCCTTGCCGAACATCTTCTTGCGTGCAACCTGCGGCTCATCGGTAAAGATTGCGGGCACTGCCTCACCGAAATCGTCGCCGATGCACTCCTTATATCTTTCGTGTGTTGTGTTGATAAAATCTGTCATTGCCTCGGGTGACAAAGAGTCAACATAGGTCTGAAGGTTAAACCAGTCGGATTCACCCTGAGTTTCGCAGTATGCATACCAGCAGTTTTCGCTCTGCTCATCATCTGCAAGGCGGCGGTATCTTTTAAGGCAGCCGTTGCTGTCAAGCTCTACTTCGTAGCGTGCAAGCAGGTAACCGTTTTCCTCACGCACTGCGTTGGCGGAAGAATCGTTTGATGAGCTTTTGCCCGTACCGTAGCCCTTGCGTGTAAAGAGCAGGTATTTCTCTCTGTTTTCTTTCTTTTTTGTAACAATTCCGCCTGCAAAGCCTGAGGGCCATTTATCCTCATCGTAAAGCCAAGCAAGCATCTTCTTATCCTTCGCAGTATTTACACAACCCTTGATAAAGCCCATAAAATCGTCCGACAAATATTCGGTTGACATACCTACACGCACGTGCATATGAAATCCGCCGAAGCCCATGTCCTGCATATATCCTATCTCACGGTCGAGAAGCTCCTGATTGAGCTCGCAGTTCCATGCCCAGAACGGTGTGGCACGGTATTCACTGGTGGGATTGCGGAACAAATCCTGAGTCATAGGTGCGGAGTTTTTCTTGTAAAGCATAAATTGACCTCCCTATTTTATAAAAATATCCGTTATTATCCGTTGACAAAACGGCGTATCTTCTATATAGTTATATTAGAGTATTATAATATATTTGTCAAATACATTTTTGGCAAATTTTACTAACACCAAGGAGAGAAAACACATATGAAAACCGTAAGCAAAACTGTTTCTCTTAAAAACACGGCTGTGACAGGCGGCTTCTGGGCAGACAAGCAGAAGCTCAACCGTGAAGTCACAATTCACAGCGTATACAACCGTTTCAAGGATACGGGCAGATTCGACGCATTCAGGCTCGACTGGAAGGACGGCGACCCGAATCAGCCCCACATTTTCTGGGATTCGGATATTGCAAAGTGGATGGAAAGTGCCGCATACATAACAGAAAAAACTCCGTCACCCGAGCTTGAAAAAATCATCGACGAGGTTGTTGACCTTATCGAAGCAAAGCGTTGGGACGACGGCTACTTTAACATCTGCTACACACTCTTCCAGCCCGAAGACCGTTTTACTGCACGCTACGACCACGAGCTGTACTGTGCAGGTCACCTTATGGAGGCGGCTGTTGCCTACTACAACGCTACGGGCAAGGATAAATTCCTCAAAATTATGTGCGACTATGCCGATATGATTGAAAAGGCATTTGTAACCGAAAAGTGGGCAGAGTTTGAAAGCCCCGGTCACGAAGAAATTGAGCTTGCACTCGTCAAGCTCTGGAAGACTACGGGTGAAAAAAGATACCTTGATTTAAGCAAGCACTTTGTTGACATACGCGGTCAGGAGTGCGACGAATACACTCAGGCACATATGCCCGTAAGAGAGCAGAAGGATGCGGTAGGTCACAGCGTGCGTGCCGTTTACCTCTACTGCGCAATGGCTGACCTTGCGGCGGCATTCGGCGACGAAACTCTTTTTGATGCTGCAGATGCTCTCTTTGACTCAATGGCAAAAAAGCGTATGTACATCACAGGCGGTATCGGTCAGACCTGCGTGGGCGAAGCATTCCTCGGAGATTATGACCTGCCCGAGACTTCATCCTACTGCGAAACCTGTGCAGATATCGGCCTTATACTTTTCGCACAGCGTATGTACGCAATCAAGCCCGACAGAAAGTATGCTGATATTGCGGAGCTTGCTCTTTACAACGGTTTCCTCTGCGGTCTGTCGCTCGACGGCAAGTCATTCTTCTATGACAACTCAATTGAGGTTGACCTTATCGGCATAAAAAATCCGCACGATAACCGTCACCGTCCGTTTTACCCGATAACACAGCGACTCGAGGTTTTCAGCTGCTCCTGCTGTCCGCCCAACGTAACAAGGCTTATCGCTTCAATAGGCGAATACGCTTGCTCCGCAAACGAAAGCACACTCTGGCTTCACCAGTTTATCTGCGGCGATTTTGAGGACGATGGCAAGAAGATTTCGGTTGAAACCGCTTACCCCGAATGCGGTAAAATAAAAATCACCTGCAACGGCAAATTCACGCTTGCGCTCCGCCTGCCCTCGTGGTGCAGAAGCTATACGCTGAACAAAACAGCCGAAGTGAACGCAGACGGTTATATTTATATTGACGTTACAGACGGCGAGGTAATCGAGTACGTGCTCGATATGCCCATACGTTTTGTTCAGGCAAACAGAATGGTGCGTCAGTGTGCAGGCAGGCTCGCCGTACAGCGAGGACCCATCGTCTACTGTGCAGAGGGTGTTGACAATCCGCTTCCGCTGCGTGCACTTTTCGTTGACCCGACAGCACCTGCAAAGGTTACAAAAGACGAGGCTCTCGGCGTTACCGCTATTGAGCTTGACGGCTTTATTCAGCCCGAGAGTGATGAGCTTTACTTTGACTACTCCGACAGCTTCACCGAGCAGAAAATCAAGCTCATTCCCTACTACGCATACGCTAACAGAGGCGAAACAGATATGCTTATCTGGCTGACCAGAAAGTAAATTTATTTTCAATAAATTTACGCGATATAAATCCCTTGCGGGATTTGCGATATGTTGCTTTGCAACGCGATATACCTTCGGTGCGATATGTTTTTTGACATACGCCGTAGGCATATGCCAAAAAACACAAAGGGATTTATATCGCAACCGAACGCAAGTGAGGTTATATCGCATTTATATATCGCAGTTGCCGCAAGGCAACTATATCGCCAAAGTGTTCTTTAAATATTTTATATTAAACATAGAGAGGATATTATCAACTATGCTTCACAACTCCGAATTCAACCGTGATTTAATGAAAAAAATCGGCTTCCCCGAGGAAGCTCAGTACTGCTTTACAAGAGTGTTTGAGCAGCTTGACGCCAACAAAGAGTGGGGCGACGAACTCGACGCAATCTACGAAGAATATATGTTCCCGTGGGCTGATGAACTCGGCAAAGCGCTCGAAAAGGTAACAAAGCTCGCAGTAAAGATGGAGAAGCCTGCACCGACAATGCATATGGCATTCCTGCTCTGCTGCGGTGAGGAGCTTCTTCGCCGTTACCGTGAGAAGGGTCTATCCGACAAGATGTACTACGACCATATGTGCGACCTCAAGTACAAGCTCATCGAGTGCCGTAACTGCGAAAACTGCTGGGGCACATTTGTAGGCGGCTGGTTCCACGGTCAGTTTGAAATTGACCGTTTTGCACTTGGTCGATTCCAGTTTGAGATGCGTGAGCTTGACGAAAAGCACGACGGCAAGGTGCTCTCAAGCGGACACGTGCTCCACGCAGGCGATAAGTACGTCAACTTCCACATTCCCTCATCAGGCGTACCGCTGACAGACGAGGTAAGATTTGACGCATACAACCAGGCTCAGGAATTCTTCAAGGACGAATTCAACGGCGGCCCGATTCTCTTCGGCTGCGGCTCATGGCTTCTTTACGATAAGTATCTCGACTTCTTGCCCGAAAAGAGCAACACTGCAAAATTCATCCGCGATTTTGAGCTTCTTGAGCAGGAAGAAAGCGAAGAATTCAACGACGGCTGGAGAATTTTCGACCGTTTCTCCGACCTGCCCGTAGAGCAGTGGCCCAGAGACAATTCACTTCGCAGAGCATTCGCAGAATTTGTTGAAGCAGGCGGCAAGACAGGTCACGGCTTCGGCGTAATCCTCTTTGATAAAGGTAAGATAATCAGATAACTATGAAGGTTTTAAGCCTGAAAACCGAAAACTACCGCAACCTCGCCGCCAAGGAGTATTATCCGGGCGGCGGGGTCAACATAATTTGCGGTGAAAACGGACTGGGCAAAACAAACCTTATCGAAAGCATCTGGCTTTTCACGGGCTGCCGCAGCTTCCGCAGCATACGTGATAAGGATGTTGTACGCTTCGGATGTGACGAAGCAAAACTTAAAATGGAATTTTTCTCGGGCAACCGCAATAAGGAAGCTGAAATAAAAATTGACGAAAAGCGTCACATATCGCTCAACGGCATCGCACTGCCGTCAGGCAGAAAAATGATGGGCGAATTTACAGCCGTTGTGTTCACTCCTCTCCACCTCGCAATAGTAAAGGAAGGCCCTGAGGAGCGAAGAAAATTTATTGACATAGCAATCAGCCAGCTCAGGCCGAACTACGCCAAAACTCTGCTCGAATACAACAAGGCACTTGCACAGCGTAACGCGACACTGCGTGCGGCAAGAGATAACCCTGCCATGCTTGCAATGCTCGACATATGGGATATGGAGCTTGCAAAAAAGGGTGCGGTAATAATCGACAGCAGAATCAATTACCTTGAGGCACTTAAAAATTATGCCTGCACGGCATATGACGAGATATCGTCGGGCAAGGAAAGGCTCGGGCTGAAATATAAAGAATACGCAAGAGAAAAGGCAAGCGGCAAAAAAGAGATTGCCGAAAGCCTGCTCAAAGCATTATACGAAAAGCGTGAGAGCGACATCGAAAGATGTATAACAAGCGTCGGTGCTCACCGTGAAGATTTCTCAATAGAGCTGTCGGGCAAGAGTGCCCGTCTGTTCGGCTCTCAGGGTCAGCAACGCTCTGCCGCACTTTCACTGAAATTGGCAGAGGCTAATATAATTTCGCAGGTAACTGCTGAAGAGCCTGTAATTCTGCTCGACGACGTATTCAGCGAGCTTGACCCGCAAAGACAGAAATACGTTGTAAGCCATTTTGAAAACAGGCAGGTGTTCATCACCTGCTGTGACGAAGAAAATATCAGCCGCATCGCAGACCTTGACGTTACCGTAGAGCGGCTTTAAGGAGTATAGATATGTACGATAATTGGGAACAGCTCAAAAGTGACTGTATGGGCTGTATGAAATGTGAGCTGGGCAAGACCAGAACAAAGCTCGTATTCGGCGTAGGCAACGAAAAAGCAAAGGTGCTTTTCATCGGCGAAGGTCCCGGCGCAAACGAGGACCTTCAAGGTGAGCCTTTTGTAGGCAGAGGCGGTCAGCTTCTCGATAAATTCCTTGCCGCAGTCGATCTCGACAGAAAAAAGAATATCTATATTGCAAATATGGTCAAGTGCCGTCCTCCTCAGAACCGCGACCCGCTGCCTGCCGAACAGGATATGTGCATAGGCTGGCTCAGAGAGCAGACAAGACTGCTCAAGCCTAAGATCATCGTCTGCCTCGGCAGAATTTCGGCAACAAGAATTATCTCACCCGACTTCAAGGTCACAAAACAGCACGGTCAGTTTATCGAGAAAAACGGCACACTTATGATGGGCACCTTCCACCCTGCAGCACTTCTGCGTAACCCCAACCAGAAGCCCGACGCACTTGAGGACTTCATAGCACTCAGAGAGAAGATTATGGAAGTCTGTCCGGAAACGTATGAGATGTAATGATAAATGAATTGATTTATCAATTCAAATCATGGCGTAAGCCAAATCATGCTTAAAGCAAATAATGGCGAAGCCAAATCATTAAAGGATGTTTTAAATGAAAGAAAACCCGCTTATATCTCTGTCACGAAAATTTGCGGTAGATATAATAAAACTATGCGAAAAAGTTAAAAACGAAAAGCACTGCGCTGTCCTTACAAATCAGTTGTTAAGGTGTGGCACAAGTATCGGTGCAAATATTCACGAGGGCAATTACGCTTCAAGCCGTGCAGATTTCATAAATAAGTTTCAGATTGCTATGAAAGAGTGTTATGAGACAGAATACTGGTTATGTATTTTTAAGGATTCAGAGTTAATTACTGAAAATGATTTCTCAGTATTATTCAACAACTGCAGTAAGATCAGAAAATTACTTACAGCATCTATAACAACTGCAAAAGGAAATGATTTGCCTTCGGCATGATTTGCGAATTTTTATCCGCATGATTTGCAAAACTATCGCTTTGCATGATTTGAATTTTCAATTCATTATTTCAGGTGAACTACAATGTCATTTATAACAGCTATAACAGAAATATTTTCATATCCGATTTTGTGCACGCCGCTTATTGTCGGAATTTTAGTGTCGCTGTGTGCGGCACTGCTTGGCTCGGTGCTCGTGCTCAAGCGTTTTTCGATGATAGGTGACGGGCTGTCGCACGTCGGCTACGGTGCGCTCTGCGTTGCCGCCGCGGCAGGAATTGCTCCGCTTAAAATTGCAATACCCGTTGTAATCGTGGCGGCATTCTTCCTGCTTCGTATCAGCCGAAACAGCCGTATCAACGGTGACAGCGCGATTGCACTAATCTCGGGCACTGCGATTGCGGTAGGCGTGCTGACGGTAAAGCTTGCAGGCAACGTCAATATTGACGTAGGCAGCTATATGTTCGGCAGTATTGTTGCAATCGACCGATCTGACGTGATTATAAGCGTTGCGCTCTCTGCAGTTGTTATACTGATGTATCTGCTGATGTATAACGGAATTTTCAGCGTGACCTTTGACGAGAGCTTTGCCAAGGCAACGGGCACAAAGGTATCGTTTTACAACACTGTTGTTTCAATTCTCACCGCCGTCACAATCGTTGTGGGTATGCGGCTTATGGGTGCGATTCTTATTTCGTCGCTTCTCATCTTCCCGTCGCTGACTGCTATGAGATTTTTCCGCAGCTTCCGCGGTGTTGTGATGTGCTCAGCAGTTGTATCAACGCTCAGCTTTTTTGTCGGCTTTGTCGGCGCATATATTTTTGACACACCTACCGGTGCAAGCGTTGTCGCAGTCAACGCAGTTATGTTTATACTGTTCAGCATCGCAGGCAAAATAAAGCAGAAGACTTCAAAGAAGCAATGTTGCTGAGGTAAATAATATGGATTTGCAAACCGTACTTGAAAAATATATCGAAGCTTGCCATACTCATGGCAGTGAAACAGTTATTTCGCTTGATTACAGTAAAGTTAACAAGGCAAATGCTCAGATAATGAAAAATATAAAAATTCTTATGTCATCCGATGAAGGTATTGAGCTTGCAAAAGCACAGCTTTACAATGAAGATGTGTATGTTTCCTCGTGGACTGCAACTCTGCTGATTTTTGATTACCCGAAGGAATGCAAACAAGTAATCAAATCCGTTATTAAAGATAAGGGGATATGGGCAGGCTCAATCCGTACCTTTTATGAGGAATGGAAAAAAGGCAATATGAAAAAGATGTATTGATTTTTCAGCAATCCTCCGTCTTTTGCTTCGCAAAATCCACCTCCTTTGAAAAGGAGGTTTAGCACAAAGCAACAAAGATATAAAAATCCTGAGCACATTACCCGAACAATCAGCAATCCATTGCGTTCACACGCATTTTTTAAAAAACATATATGAAAGGAAAACCGATTATGAAAGTTTCCGAAATTATGAAAGTGCTCGAGGCTGAGCTTATCTATGGTGAGGAGTTTCTCGACAGAGACGTAATCTCCGCCTGCGGCAGTGATATGATGAGCGACGTGCTCGCTTACGTCAAGGAGCAGGCTGTACTCCTGACGGGTCTTGTCAACCCGCAGGTTGTACGCACCGCAGAAATGATGGATATGAAATGCATTGTTTTCGTCAGAGGCAAAAAGCCTGACGAGAGCATGATTGAGCTTGCCAAAGAAAACGGAATTCCTCTGCTGAGAACAAAGCGTGAGATGTTCACTTCCTGCGGCATTCTTTACGAAAACGGACTCAGGGGAGGAGGGCATCCTTACAATGGCTGAGGTAATAAAACAGCATTATGTGGTAGACGGCACTGACTTCACACGCGCAGGCGAAGCATCCGGAAAAATCAAAAAAACTCTCAAGGATATCGGCTTCCCTCCCGAGGCTGTACGCAACACTGCGATTGCGGTTTACGAAGCGGAAATCAATCTCGTAATCCACGCAGGCGGCGGTGAAATCGACGTAGAAATCACACCCGAATGTGTAAAGGTTGTGCTGACCGACCACGGCCCCGGTATCGAAAATGTGGAGCTTGCAATGCAGGAGGGTTACTCGACTGCACCCGACCGCATTCGTGCACTCGGCTTCGGTGCAGGTATGGGTCTGCCGAATATCAAAAAGTACAGTGACGAAATGGATATACAGACCGAGCTCGGAGTAGGTACTGTAATGACACTTAAAATCAACGCATAAAATCTGCGATATATTTGCCTGAAAGCAAATACGATATAACCTTTATTTTATTCGGTTGCGATATAGGCTCGTTACTCTCGCCTGCGATATGATATAAATCCTCGTACGCCGCAGCGTATATCGCGTTGCGAAGCAACATATCGCATTTTAACATATGCCTTTGGCGTATATTAAAATATATCGAAAATCCCGCAAGGGATTTATATCGCTGAATTTTATCTGCGAAGCATATAAAATTCAAAGGAGTAAGCTATGGCTGATTTTTATCATTCCGTTCGCCTTGACCGTGAAAAATGTCGTGGCTGCACAAACTGCATCAAGCGTTGCCCGACAGGCGCAATACGAGTCAGAGGCGGCAAGGCTCATATAATCAAAGAGCGTTGCATTGACTGCGGCGAATGTATAAACGTTTGCCCGCACCACGCAAAATACGCTGAGCACGAACCGTTGGAAATAATCAACAACTTTAAATATAAAATTGCTCTGCCCGCACCTGCGCTCTACGGTCAGTTCAACAACCTCGACGATGTTGACTATGTACTGACTGCACTTAAAGAGATAGGCTTTGATGACGTATTTGAAGTATCGAAGGGTGCGGAGCTTGTAAGCGATGCTACAAGAAAGCTTTTTGAACAGGGTCAGATAAAGACACCTGCAATTTCCTCTGCCTGCCCTGCAGTAGTCAGACTTATAAGAGTCAACTTCCCCAACCTTATTGACCACGTTGTGCCGCTCAACTCACCTATGGAGATCGCGGCAAAGCTTGCAAGAGAAAAAGCAAGAGCCGATACAGGTCTTGAGGATAAAGACATCGGCGTATTCTTCATCACGCCCTGTCCTGCGAAGATGACAGCAATCAAAGCACCCGTATGCCTCGGTGCTTCGCAGGTTAACGGCGCATTTGCAATCAAAGAGATATACCCTGCACTGCTTTCACATATGAATCGCCTTAAAGAAGTCGATGCAATGCAGGCATCAGGTATAATAGGTGTAAGCTGGGCAAGCAGCGGCGGCGAAGCAAACGCACTGCTGCGTGACAACTGCCTTGCAGCTGACGGAATAGAAAACGTAATGAAGATACTCAACGAGATTGAGGACGAAAAACTCGAAAACATTGATTTTATTGAGCTCAACGCCTGCACGGGCGGCTGTGTAGGAGGCTCGCTTACATACGAAAACCCGTATGTTGCAAAAGCAAGGATGAAAAGGCTTCGCAAGTACCTGCCCGTTTCGTGCAACAGGCTCGACTCAAGCGATGTGCCCGACGATATGTACTGGTCAAAGCCGCTTGAAGCAACAAACGTAATGAAGCTGGCTGACAGTGTGCCCGAGGCGATGAGAAAGATGGCTGAAAAGCAGGCGATTCTCAAGAGACTGCCCGGTCTTGACTGCGGCACCTGCGGTGCGCCCTCGTGCGCGGCACTTGCTGACGATATAGTGCGCGGCTTTGCAACGGAAACGGACTGCGTATTCAGGCTCCGTGATCAGCTCAGCGGAACTGACCGCGAGTTTATTCCCGCACCTTACCGACCCGAAAAATAAAGGAGCAAATAAAAATGACTGTACAAAATCTTATTGATGATTTTTCTCTTGAAGTACTCTGCTGCGGTGACAAAGCTGCTGACAAGCAAGTAACGGGCGGCTACTGTGGCGACCTGCTCAGCTGGGTTATGTCCCGCGCCAACGAAGGTGACTGCTGGCTGACAGTTATGGGCAACGTAAACTCAATAGGCGTAGCAGTACTTGCCGACGTTGCCTGCATACTGCTGACCGAAAGTTCCGCATTTGACGAGGATGCAAAAATGCGTGCCGAGCAAAACGGAGTAATCGTACTGAGAAGCCGAGAAAACGCATTCAACCTTGCAGTAAAGATTGCAGAAAAGCTATGAGTATTTTTTACGATTTTCACATTCATTCCTGCCTTTCGCCCTGTGCTGAAGAGGATATGACACCGTATAACCTTGTCAACCTCTCTGCACTGATGGGTATGCAGGCAATCGCACTGACCGACCACAACTCGTGTCAGAACTGCGGTGCGGCAATGCGAGCAGGAGAAGAGGCAGGCATAACCGTAATACCGGGTATGGAGCTTTGCACAAGCGAAGAGGTGCACGTAGTCTGTCTTTTTGAAGAGCTGAAAGCGGCAGAGGAATTTTCAAGCTACGTACTGAGCACTGTACCGCCTGTAAAAAACCGACCCGAGATTTTCGGCACACAGCTTATTACGGACCACACTGACAAGGTGCTCGGCAGTCAGGATATACTGCTGACCACGGCAAGCGGTATTTCGATAAGCAGTGTCGAAAAATTAGTTGACGGATACGGCGGAGTATGTTACCCTGCTCATATAGACCGTTCATCCTACAGCGTTATATCAAACCTGGGTATGATAACGCCCGAGATGGGCTTTGAGATTGCTGAAATTTCGATGAGCGGTGACCTTGACAAGATGACAGCTGCTCATCCGATTCTGTCAGAGATGAAAATTCTCACCTCATCTGATGCGCACAGGCTCGAATCCCTTCCGCCTGCTTCGCTTTCACTTCATACGGACAACAATATAAAAAATATAATAGCGCATTTGAAAAACAGATAATTATAAAGAAAGGAAGAAACCAAAATGAAAAAAATTATGGTTGTTGCCGCAGCTCTTGCAGTAATCTTCTGCTTTGCCGCCTGCAACAAAAACAAAGGCGACGTTTACGTGCCGCCTATGACCGAAGTAATTTCATTTGAAGACGGCGTAACCGCAATATTCGAGATTGTGACCGAAGCAAACGGTGAGGTTGCAACAGACGAAGAGGGCGAGACAAAGTACATACCCTATGTACCGCCTGTAACTGAAAAAGGTGGCGTGCTCGTAACAGATGCCGCAGGCAGTACAATACCGAGCCGACCGAACACAACGGCAAACGATGCGGCTGCTGACAGCGGCAACGTAAACGTTGACACAGATATCGGCGAGATTGAAGAGCCTACACTCTCTGACGGCGAAACAAAAAAGCCAAACTCAACAACAAAGCCCGGCACCCCAACAACAAAACCCGCCGCAACGACAAAGCCTTCAGCGACAACAAAGCCAGGCTCAACAGCAAAGCCCGACAAAACAACAGCGGCGCCTGAAAACAAGCCCACATCAGCTCCCACAACAAAGCCTGCCGACAGCGAGCCCGTTACAGAAGAGCTTGACGGCACGCTCACCTCAGCAAAGGCACAGAAGCTTGTAGGAATTATGGACGGAGTAGAAAATCCGTTTGATGAGGACCTTGCCAAGGCTGATTTCTATGCGGCTTCAAAATCAATCGACACATATATCGTAAACATTGAGAACGCAATAACGCAGATCAAATCTGACAAGTCGCTCTACCAATTTGTAGGCAACCAACAGCTCACACTCTGGCTCAACAATATGTATGAAGCACGCGAGAGATATCTGGTGTTTATGACAATGGTTAAACAGGAAGAGGGCAAAGAGGATAAGAACCCCCTTTACTACAAAGCTTACACCGATTTCCAGGAAGCATACATACAGTCACTTGAAGCATATTACTTCATTCTTTTTGCAGCTGAAGACAGAATATAAACATAAGTTTTATTCGCCTAACGGCGAGTTATATTACTCCGTAGTGATATTGCTACGCAGTGTTATTGTCCTTCGGACAATTTATAAAAAAGAGAGCCGACGCAGAAAATTCTGTGTTGGCTCTTATTATATAATACTTTATCACTTTTTAATTCATTAAGTATGATTTGCCTTAATGGTTTTTAAAGAAGAAATCAGCATTCTTCTTATGCCACCGCAATCGTTATGTAACTTTTTGTATTTTTCTTCGGATATACAATTTGTTTCAAAAAGAAGCTCTAACCAATATTCGGTTTCATAACACTCTTTTTGTGCTATTTCCAACTTTGATATAAAATCTTTTGTTCCTTGTGCATATTGAGCTTCGTGTATATTTGCACCGATAGAGGTCGCTGAGCGAAGTATCTGATTTATTAAAACGAATTCTTTTCTATCAGCTTCATTTCTCTGCAAAGAAATATAATATCTTTTGCAAATACTTTGGCTTTATCTCTCAAAATACTGTCTGCCATAAAAAATCGCCTCCTGTATAAATTATATCTAAATCTACAAATAAATTCAAACGATGTTAAAAAACAAAAACTTGGCTTTGCCAAATAACACTATGCGAAGCATAATAAAACTGCAAAGCAATAAAACTCGCCGAAGGCGAATAAAACAGGCGCTGTACCCGTAAGGACACAACGCCTTCTCTTTTTTACTCTATTGATTCGTCGTATTCAGCTATATACGGCAGGTTGCGGTACATTTCGCCGCAGTCGAGACCGTAGCCGATAACAAAACGGTCTTCGATTTCAAACAGTGCCATATCGGGATCAAAATCGACAAGTCTTCTTGAAGGCTTATCGAGCAGAGTAACAACACGAAGCGAGAGAGGACCTCGTGCACGCAGGAGCTTGACAACATCGTTAAGCGTTCTGCCTGTATCGATAATATCCTCAACAATTATTACGTGGTAGCCGCTGATATCCTGCTCAAGGTCCATTGTAATATTTACAATGCCGCTTGACTCAGTGCTCTTGTAGTAGCTCTTTGCACACATAAACGCAATTTCACACGGCACGGTAATCTCACGGCAGAGGTCTGCCATAAACACAAACGCACCGTTGAGAATACTGACAAGAAGAATCGGTCTGCCGTCATAAGAATCACTGATTTTTTTGCCTGCCTCTTTGATTGCCGCCTTGATTTCGTCCTCACTTATGAGCACTCTTTTTATTTTGCTGTTGAAAGCTTCAACTGAGTTCATATTCTGACTCCTATATAATTTTTATTTACAGCAAACGCCAGATGGGCGCCCCTACTAGAAAATTCTGAATGTCTTGACCTCAAACGGGCGATAGGTAAACTCGAAGCTCTCGCCGTCAAACTCAACGGGAGTTTCATCCTGCTCGATCATATTACACTCAACAACCTTTGTGCCGCCGAGCTTCCAGGTGAGCTTTGCCTTACCTCTGCGGCGCTCCTCTTCGGAAACACGCACGATAATACCTCTGCCGTCCTGAGCAACCTTGATACAGTCAACTGCAAAGTTATCACTGCTGAGCTCAAGGAAGCTTGTGCCGCTCTTGATAACACCGTCCTGCTTTGAAGCAACTGCGCTGAGCACCGGCACATTGAGGCAAAGACCGTTTTTAACGGTTTCGGCATCCTGCCAACCGTTCTTATGCGGATAGTAAGCATAAATAAATGTGCTGATGCCGTGGTCGCCTGTTCTGTCGGGGCAGGTCGGAGCACGCATAAGTGTAATTCTCATACGGGAGTTGTGGATATCGTAGCCGTACTTACAGTCGTTAAGCACGCTGACACCGTAGCCGCCCTCTGAAAGGTCAGCCCACTTGTGTGCGGCAACCTCGAAGCGGGTGTAGTCGAAGCTTGTGTTCCAGTGAGTCGGGCGCTTGATTGCACCGTGAGCGATATTATATGTGGCATCGGTATCGATAACTGCAACGTTGAACTCTGCCTTGAGCACCTTGTCACTCTCGTGCCAGTCAACCTCTGTATCGAAGAGGACGATATCACTGTCACGGTTGAGGATGAGCTTCTGTGTAATTACAGATTTGTGGTACTTGCGCACGATTTCGATAACGCCGCGCTGTTCATTAGCTTCGAGCACACGGATGCTCTCTGCCTCGCGAAGCTCCCATACCTTTTTCTTATAGTTGATCTCAAGGTTCCATGCTGTTTCGTGGATACATTTATCGAGCGCAACTGTGAGCAGGTTACCCTCGCCCTCAAGTGACTCGCGGTCATTGACCTTATCGTAAACGCTTGTGATGATACCGTTGTCATCAAGCTCAACACGAAGCTTTGCATTTTCAAGCAGAGTCTCGGTAGCAACAACTGCGTCGTATGTACTGTCTTTCTTGCCGAGCGCAAATACCTTGCAACCGAATGCAGGCAGAGCCTCGTCGGGAGTAAAGGTGATATAAAGCTCACCGTCAACAGTTTCGAATGTGCAGGGAAGAGCCTTGCCGTGAGCACCGAGAGGTACAAGTGAATCTGACTCAACCTTTGCAGTTACGGGCATAGCGTTTTCACAGCTGAGAAGGTTCCAGCAGATAAGGCTGTCGCCCTCTGTTGCAACCTGAGCATTGAGTGCGGCAAGCAGAGAATCGCAAAGCTCACCGTTCATCTGACGAAGCTCGGCATACTCCTTCTTGCAGTCCTCAAATACTTCGTGGATTGATGTGCCGGGAAGAATATCATGGAACTGATTTGTAAGGAGCATCTTCCAAGCCTTTTCGATATCCTCCTTCGGATAATCGGAGCCAAGAAGCTTGCCTGCGATAACGCTGAGCATTTCATTACGCTCAATTGCATACTCGCCCTTACGGTTGTTCTTCTTGACAAATGCCTGGCTTGTGAATGTACCTCTGTGGTTTTCATAGTACATTTCGCCGTTCCATACGGGAAGCTCGTCCTTCTTCTCTGCGGTGATTGCAAAGAAGTCGTCAACGTGGCCTATCTCTGCCTTGGGCAGACCGGGGAAGTTCTGAAGGCGTCTGCCGCGCTCAAGCATCCAGTTTGTGGGGCCGCCGCCACCGTCACCGTAGCCGTACATCTGCATAGCGGTGTCAAGCTGCTCCTTGTTGTTACACTCGCGGTCGGAAGTCATAAGCTCGCTTACGCTGAACACACCGTTGTAGCCCGGGTGCATCATATGAGCCATAACCTGTGTGCCGTCGTTACCCTGCCAACGGAACATATTGAACGGGAATTTGTTTGTATCGTTATAAGAAAGCTTTGATGTGATGAAGTTAGTCATACCGCAGCGGTTGATAATCTGCGGAAGTGCCCATGTAAAGCCGAAGCAGTCGGGCAGCCAGTAGGTCTTGGAAACCTTGCCGAATTCCTTCTCGAAGAACTCTGTGCCGTAGAGCACCTGACGGATGAGAGCCTCACCCGAAGCAACGTTTGTGTCCGCCTCAACCCATACGTTACCGCAGATATCCCACTGACCGTTTGCAACCTTTTCCTTGATCTTTTCATAAAGCTCGGGATAGTGGTCCTTTGTCATCTGGTAGAGCACAGCCTGACTCTGACCGAAGGTCATTTCGGGGTACTTGTCCATAAGAGTGACAACGTTTGAGAATGTACGTGCACTCTTGCGGATACTCTCCTGCACTCTCCAAAGCCAGGCAACGTCGATATGGCTGTGACCTGTGAAGATAACCTTTGAGGTTGCAGCCCACGGAATTTTGCCCAGCTGCTCACCGTAGAGCTTACGTGCTTCAGCGATTGAAGCACGTACAGCAGCCTCATCAAAATCGTAATCGACAACGTGAAGGCTGTCGTCAATTGCTTTATAAACAAGTGATTTGATGTGCTCGTCCTTGATAAACTCGAGAGCCTGGAAAGCAACCTCAAGGTCATACCAATAGCCCTCGCAGGCTTCGTCAGGAGTCCAGACATAGGCTGTGCGGAAGGTGTACTCCGTGCTCTTTGCACCGTCCATAGCCTCGTCGCAGTATTCCATTGAGTTTACTGCAGCCTCAAGCTCGATATTGAGCACATCGCCCTCATTATATGTACCGCCAAGCACAATCGTGCCGCGCTCGGGAGCATACTTTGAGCAGGAAACTGAGCCGCAGAAAGCACCGTTTACCTTTACAAGTGCTTCACCGCCGATAAAGAATTCGATGCGAAGCTCCCTGCCTGCCATTTCAGCGGGCACTGTGAATGCGGTGCGAAAAAAATGAGCCTCGTCATAGCCTGTGCTCCAGTGGTCGCCAAGGCTGATTTCGCCCATACCGGGTTTCATAAAATACTCGCCCGCTTCAAACATACCCTGCTCGTGTGACCACACGGTAAGGTCTGCCTTATACAGGGCATTGTACTTGCGAAGCTGATTGTACATATCCTTAAGGACGCCTATTTTCGGTGTTAACATGATTTTTCGCTCCTTTTTTATTTCATATCTCGGTAATTGAACACCTTGATTCGTTTACGTTTCCTGTTGCGGTTTACATATATATTCGCACCTATAAAAAAGAGTATGACCGCAACAACAATTGCCAGAAAAATTTTAAAGCCGGTAGTCTTTACAAGGTCGCCGAGCTTGCCAAAAACCATAAGGAAGATATTTCGGTCAACATCCTCTGCAGCAACAAGCTTTATTCTTGCAATCTCTTCACCCGCATAGCTGACAACCGCCTCACAGACCTCGTCGCCCTTTTTAAGCGGAGCCTCGACAAAAGCAGGTACAGTATCCTTAACAGGCTCAACGAGTACACTGTTTGAATCTACACTGTCAGGCACAAGCGCAACACATTCCTCTGCAGGCACAAGTCTTACATGGTCAACCTTGCTTGAATATTTTACATCAACAACTGTAATTATCTTTGACGGGTCGGTTACAACCTTGAGCTTGATATTATCGAATATCCACTCAAGCATTGCCTTGGTATCCATAAAAGCAAAGTTCTCGGGATATCCGTCCTTATCGTAATCGTAATACGGAGCCTTCATTGCAACGGCGATATAGCTGTAGCCGTCTTTTGTTGCGGTTGTTACAAAGCACTTACCCGCATTTGTTGTAGAGCCTGTCTTAATACCCTTTGCCTCGGGCAGATAATACTCCTTATATCCGCTGGAAAGCATAAAGTTTGTTGAAATAATTTTACGCTCCGGCTGAAGATTTGTTGCCGGCACCTTATAGGTGGATGTGTTTGTAATTTCGTTGAACACAGGGAAAGTCATTGCGTGTTTTGCAAAGGTTGCCATATCCTGCGCACAGGAATAGTGGCCATCCTCATCAAGTCCGTGAGGATTTTTAAATTGTGAATTATTACATCCGAGACGCTTTGCTGTATCATTCATCATCTGAACAAATTTTTCAACCGAACCGCCGCCGATATAGTCGGCTATAATTGTTGCCGCCTCGTTGGCACTGCTGATAAGCAGGTAGTAAAGCAGGTTTCTCATAGTAAGCTCTTCGCCGACCTTGATTCCGCCGAGTGAGCTGCCCGTACCGTCAAGCATACGTATGCTCTCTTCCTTAGCGGTTACTACCGTTTCAAGGTCAGCACAGTTTTCGAGTGCAACGATTGCGGTAACTATTTTTGTGAGTGATGCAGGTGCAGCCTGCTTTTTTGAATTTTTCTCAAAAAGCACCGTACCCGTATCAAGGCTGGCGATATAAAATATCTCCGTTTCTGTTTTTACCTGGCTGTTATAGAGTGCACTTGCACCAATAGGTGCGTACATTCCCAGAATAAGGCAGAGAGAAGTTAAAAAAATTATTGCTTTTTTCATAGACAAAGCCTCACAAAATGTAGTATTATATTTAAAGCACCGAAACTGCTCGGTGAATCGTTTACAAAATTAATTATTCAAAGGTGAAACTATGGTTTACATAACAGGAGATACCCACGGCGATTTTGAGCGACTCGATTCGCTCCGCCTTAAAAAAGGTGACACACTTATTATCTGCGGCGACTTCGGATTTATATGGGACGGAAGCGCACGCGAAGAAAAAATACTCAAACAGCTCGGTAAAAAGAAATTCAATATCTGCTTCATCGACGGCACACACGAGAACTTTGAGCTGCTCGACGAATATGAGCAGGGCGTTTTCTGCGGCGGTAAGGCACATAATATTTCGGGCAACCTCTACCACCTTATGAGAGGTCAGGCATACAACATCGAGGGCGACATCTACTTCACAATGGGCGGCGGCGAAAGCCCCGACATCGATATGCTGTTTGACAACGGTGCGTGGTCACGCCGTGAATTCCCCAACAAGCAGGAATTGACAGAGGGTGCGGAAACACTCGAAAAGCTGGGCTGCAAGGTAGACTACATTATTACTCACGAGCCGCCTGCAAAAATCAAAAACTTTATGAAGCTTAAAACAGAGATGCCCGCAAGAATTACAGGCCTCAACGCATACTTTGACGAGATGAGCAACGTATGCGAATACAAGCGCTGGTACTTCGGCAGTATGCATATTGATAAGCATATCTCAACAACACATATCGCCGTATTCAAAAAGGTTATCAACGCAGAAACGGGAGAGATAGTAAAATAAATTAGGAATGCGGAATTAGGAATTATTCACTTTATCTCTACAGACAAAATTAAATTAAGTTTCTACCAATCAGCAGAGGGTTCTCTGCTGATTTTTTGTTTGCAGTTCGGAACTTAATAAATCATATTTAATTATTTATTGCTTTTGTGCGGTGTGAAGCCGCAGTTACTTTTGTCACTCGTTACAAAAGTAACCAAAAGAACTCTTAAAGTTACAAGCACTCCGCTACGGCTGACGGTTTGAATTTCCGCTCACTTTACGCGAAACGCAAATGTGCATTTCGCGTACCATTACGGCTCTCAAGGTGAATCAGAAAATCAAGTTTAATTCACCGCCTATGGACGCTCGCTCAGCTTAACGAACAAAGTATGTGCCCGTCAGCCCTGCTGCGTTCAAAGTCACAGCATTGTTTATTTTTAAGTTTTTATCATTCAGCAGGTTTTTTCTGATAATTTTTTATTCTGTTTGAATTATCTTCCCCAGAACTTTCTGTCCAGGCTTCTGAACTGAATTGCACGGCTGATATGCTGCACGTCAATTTCATCACTGCCGTCGAGGTCGGCTACGGTACGTGCAACACGCAGAATTTTATCGTACGCTCTGGCGGAAAGACCGAGTCTGTCAAACGCATTCTTGAGCAGCTCGTTTGCTCTGTCTGTAACAACGCAAAACTCACGTGTCTGTGCAGGCGTCATCTTTGCGTTACAGGTTGTGGAAGTACCCTTGAATCGCTCACGCTGAATCTGCCTTGCGGCATCGACACGCTTTTTAATTTCTGCCGAAGTTTCGGATTTTGTCTTTGCAGAAAGGTCATCGTAATCTACGGGCGGCACCTCGATATGAATATCGAGTCTGTCGAGCAGAGGACCCGAAACACGGTTGAGGTAACGGCTTGCTGAGCCGTTTGAGCAGGTGCACTGCTTTGTCGGGTGACCGTAAAATCCGCACGGACAGGGATTCATCGCACACACAAGCATAAACGAGCAAGCGTAGGAAACCGTACCCGCAACACGGGTAATATTTATAACGCCGTCTTCCATAGGCTGACGCATGGATTCAAGAGTAGTTTTTGCAAATTCGGGCAGCTCATCAAGGAAGAGCACACCGTTGTGAGCAAGCGACATTTCACCCGGTCGCGGCATAGAACCGCCTCCGCCGCCCGAAAAGCCTGCAGGCGACACCGTATGGTGAGGCGAGCGGAAAGGACGGGAACGGATAAGAGAAACACCGGGAGGAAGCGCACCCGCAACCGAGTGCACCTTTGTTGTTTCTATTGATTCCTCAAAACTCATATCGGGAAGAATTGACGGTATGCGCTTTGCAAGCATACTCTTACCCGAGCCGGGAGGACCTATCATCATAACGTTGTGACCGCCTGCGGCGGCAACCTCGAGCGCAAACTTTGCCTCATACTGACCCATAACGTCGCTGAAATCGGGTGCATCGGGCTCAAGATACTGATCGGAGTAGCTCTCTTTCTTTGCAGGAGCAATCGGGTCGGTACCTCTGAGATGAGCAAGCAGCTCAAAAACATTGTTGACGGGGTAAACTTTTATGCCGTCAATAACACAGCTCTCTGCCGCATTGAGTGCAGGCACAAAAATCTCTTCAAATCCGCTCTGCCTTGCTTCAATTACCATAGGCAGGGCACCGTTTACACGGCGTATGTTACCGTTGAGCGAAAGCTCACCGATAAAGGCTTTGCCGGTTAAGTCACACCTGAGCTGACCCGAAGCCTGAAGCAGAGCAACAAAAACAGGTAAATCATAGAGAGGACCTTCCTTACGCTTGTCCGCAGGAGCAAGGTTAACGGTAATTCTGCCGACGGGGAAGGAGAGACCTGCGTTTTTCATCGCAGAGCGTACACGCTCACGCGATTCGCTGACAGCCGTATCGGGCAGACCGACAACGTCGAAGCGTGGCAGACCGCCGGAAACGTCTGCCTCAACCTCAACCATATAAGTCGCCAGACCGAAAAGCCCGACACTGCTGACCTTGGAAAACATAAATTAACCTCTTTATCAATGAATTGATTTATCAATTCAAATCATGTTGCGTTAAGCAACAAATCATGGCAGTTATGCCAAATCATGCGAGAGCAAATCATTTAATAATTCAAATAATGATTTGCCTTACGGCATGAATTGATTTTTATAAAATCATGATTTGCAAAATTAATTTTGCATGATTTGCGTTTTTTCAAAACGCATTACTTATCTCGTTTTATCGCTGTTACTGAACAAATCCGATTACCTGAGGTATCGGGTGCAGCGGCACGCTGCTTATTTATTCTTCTGCTTTGAGTACTTCAATTTATAGATAACGTGCATGATAACGGAGTCAAGGCGGCTTATGTACTTGACTGCATCAAAAGCATCGGCTGCAAGGTAAGCCTTGCAATTCTTTTCAACAACCATTTCTACAGCCTTTGCGTCATCCTCATCGGGACCGCAGCAGAGTGCTGTGCCGTCGGGCATAAATACAGCGTTTCTGCCCTTGAGTGCCTTGACGATTTCGTCATAATCCTTGGCAACACGTACTGTTGTACCTGCAATCTGAGCAAAGTCATCAAGAAGAGGACGAAGGCTCTTGCCGCACTTCTTTGCAGCACCGATAATGTCGGGCTTGCCTGACTGTACGATAGCGTTTATATCCTTACGTGCCATATAAACATCTCTGTGAATAGCTGCAACAGCAACACCGCCGAGGTCTGCTCTTTCTGAAATAAGGAAGCCGTACTCGGTGCCGTCATCACCCTTGAGGATGAAGTTTGAGCCTGCACGTACGGATGAATAGCAGACAGGCTTGTTGTCTGTATAAATTTTATACTTTGTTGAAAGGTGCTCGTAGCAAGCGTCCTCAAGAGTCTGAGCGATTGCGAACGCATCGTCATAGTCCTTACCCATACATACTGCACCGTGGTTAGACATAATAACTGCCTTCGACTGCGGATACTGCTCAATTGCTGTGTAAACACCCTTCTTGAGCTTCTTTGTGCTGGGCATACCGTAGGAAGCAAGCGGTGCAACGCTGCCGAGTACGTTTGCGTAAGCCTCGTTGCTGACAGGCATATCCTTACCCATAACGCTTACAACCGAAGCGTTGAGCTGATGGGTGTGAATTACAAAATTACAATCGGGACGGAGCTTGTAAGCTGAAGCGTGAACACCCTTTTCGGATGACGGCTTTACGTCGCCTGTGTATGAAAGGTCGCTGATTTTAACAGTGACGATCTCATCGGGAGTAAGAGCCTCATAAGATCTGCCGCTGGGTGTGATTACAAATTCATCTGCACTTATACGGCAGCTGACATTACCCCATGTTCTTGCGATAAGTCCTGTTTCGACAAGCTTTTTACCTGCCTCAATAACTGCGAGTTTTGCCTGCATGATATCCATAATTCTTTCCGCCTTTCTTTTATACGAATGCGCCTTAAGGCGCAAATAATGTAAACTTTTTTACAAATCATGATTTTTTCAAAAATCAAATCATGCCGTAAGGCAAATCATAAAAATGTTAATGATTTGCTGCGCATGATTTGGCGTAACCGCCATGATTTCTCGCTTATCTCCATGATTTGAATTGATTAAAATCAATTCATTATTTACTGTAACAGTCCGCCTTCAAGCTGGGGTTTATCGAGTGTACCCATTTCGTTGAAGTAGTAGTCGTAAATCTTTGCGGCAATCGGAGCCAGAGAAGAACCGCTGCCTGCACCCTCAGCCGCGATACAGATCGCGATCTGTGGATTTTCCGCAGGAGCGTATGTGATAAGGAAGCCGTTGTTTGTTGTGCGGGTAACGCCGTTTATCTTACGGTCAACCTGAGATGTACCTGTTTTAGCCGCCGCTTTGACAGGCAGGTCCTTAAATGCATTTTTACAGTAGCCTATTGTACCGACAAGCTCCATACCTCTGCGTACGGTACTTAAGGTGTTTTGCGAAATACCGGTTTCGAGTATGATATCTGCACTGTTATCTACCAGAGTTTCGTCATAGTCTGCCGATTTTACCGTTTTGACAAAGTGCGGACGGTAACGTGTGCCGCCGTTGGCAATAGTTGAGCAGTAATTTACAAGCTGAACGGGAGAAAACATACTGCCGCCGTTACCGATTGCGTTCTGCAGCGTGAAGCCCGGCATCCACTCCTGATTAAGAGATGCTCTGTATTCCGGGCTGTCGAGTCTGCCTGTTGCCTCGGGAAGCTCGACACCTGTTTTTGAGCCGAGACCGAGAATAGAAGCATATTCGTTTATAGTCTGAATATTTGTGAGCTCTGCAACATTGTAGAAGAAAATGTTGCACGATTCGTTGATTGCCGAAACAACATTCATAGTCAGACTATCGTGCTTTTGCAGACACTGAAAGCGGTGATTAAGATAAGTATAGGCACGGGTGCAGCGGAAATAAGTACCGCTTGTGATAATACCCTCTTCAAGTGCACATATTGCAGTACACGGCTTGAAGGTTGAACCGGGGGAGTAGGTACTCATCAGCGCTCTGTTCCAGAGCGGTGAATTGGTCGCTGTGCTCAGTTCTTTATAATCCTGCGAAAAGGTTGAAACATCGTAGCTCGGGTAAGAGTAGCTTGCGAGAATTTCGCCGTTGTTTACGTCCTGAATTATTACTGCACCTGCAGGGTCAACCATACTGTCCTCACGCAATGCCTCGAGTCCCTTTGAGAGGGCATTCTTTGAAACCTCCTGCAGATTTTTATCAACAGTCATTACAACTGTGTTGCCCTGCTCGGGATCAACACTGTAGTCAGTCGTAACCTTGCCGTCCGCATCGGTGCTTATTGTTTTGACACCGACAGTTCCGCGCAAGTAGCTTTCCATAGCACTTTCAATGCCTTCTTTACCGATTATCGCATTGAGTGCATATTTTTCGCCGTTTTCTTTTTTCTCCTGATATTCCTCTGCACTGATTAAACCGACTCTGCCGAGAATGTGCGGTAACAATGTACCGTCGCTGTACTCTCGATATGAAACGATCTGAACATCGACACCGAGGAAAAACGCACTGTTCTCTTTGATCAGTGCGACAACGTCAATCGGCACGTCATCGGCAAAGGTATAGGGAGTGCTGACGGAGAAGATAATTCTTCTCATCTCATAGCATACTGAAGCAACCTTTCTTGCCTGAGCAAGCGGAAGAGACTCCAGCTCGTATTTTTCAATCAGAGCATCCATACAGTTCTGTGCCGTTGCATAATTCTGCAGGTCAAGTATTTCTGTACGAAGCTCGTCTATATCTTTTTCTCTGTCAGGTGCAAACTGTACGGACTTACCGTCAGCCGACATTATTATCGGCAGATTATCAATCCACGGCAGACCTTTTTGCTCAAACATATTTATAAGCGCATTTATTATCTGGTTGCGTTTACTCTGCTCTTTAGCCGAGGGGAAGTAAGAGTAATCAAAAATTATTGAGTTACCCTGTCTGTTGGTAACAAGCGGATTACCGTTACGGTCAAGGATCTCACCTCTCGCACCCTCAACCTTTACGGTCTTTACCTTGATCGAGGAACCTGCAGCTGCATATTCTTTGCCGTCAATAACCTGTATTTTAAAAAGCACGCCTGAAAAAATACTGAATATAAGGCAGAGAGCGACAACGGCAGCAATACCGCGTTTAGAATATTTCGGTTTATTCTGCATTGTCACTCACTCCTTTAAAAAATTAAAAATTATTAAAAAGAAAGCTCATCGTTTTCCATAAGCTTGAATTTTTTCATTATCGCACGAACACCGTAGTAGTAAGCCGGAAGTGTAAGTATATTGAGCAGAGCTGTCAGCATAAAGTCGGTAATTAACAGCGATGCACCGCCGTTTATACCCTTTGCCGCAACAAAAATAATCCAACTGATCAGAAAATAAAGCACCGTACTGAGAGTGCAGAGTATACTTGCGGTGATGAGATTATTCATCATAAGATAAGTCATAAGCAGACCGCAGGCAAAACCGACAAAGGCGAAGAAAAACGCATTAAAGCCGTCACCCGCACCGACATTCATATCCCACATAATACCTGCAAGCAGACCGTAATAAAGTCCGTAGGTCTCACGCTCAAACATACCGAGCACAACGGTAAGCGGTAAGAGCGGCAGAAACTTTATGCCGAAAAAAGTGGGCAATACGTCGGATATCTGCAATATACCAAACGCAATTACAACGAGAAAAAAGCACCCGCGGCGCATAATTTTCGGTTTGTTTTCTTTCCACGCCTGCGGTATCACTGCTTTTCTCTCCTTTCGTATCATAATTCTTTACAGTAACGCGTTTTGAAAAATCGCAAATCATGCAAATATTATTTTGCAAATCATGATTTCGAAGAAATCAAATCATGCCTGTTAAGGCAAATCATTTTTAATACCTCAATAAAATTGATACACAGAGTAAAGAGCGTAGGCACGAAGAAATCAGCTGCCACTATCTCTACGATATTAATGCGTTACAAAAATCAAATAAAATATAAATGATTTGCTTCGCATGATTTGGCATATTGCCATGATTTGTTGCGTTGCAACATGATTTGAATTGATAAATCAATTCATTAATTAACGTCTCCAACGCCCATACCTCTGAACTCGGTTATGACAAAAACGTCACGCAGCTGTGAAAAATCAACCTGCGTATTTATAACCGCATAGGATGAAATATTTGTCGTGTCGTTTTTCACTTCTTCCACAACACCGATAATGAGGTCAGCAGGGTAGATACCGCCGACACCCGAGGTGCATACGATACCGCCGGGAGCAACCGAGGTTGTACGCACAAGACCCGTCAAACAACACTGACTTTTCTTTGCAAGCTCAACATTTGTTGTGACATAGCTTGACTCGCGTGTACGCACCTCGTAAGCACTGACGTTGACATCGGGGTTGAGTACCGTATTTACAACGCAATAAGTCGGCGCAGTTTTCACCACCACGCCGACAAGATATTTGCCGTATATAACGGGATTATTGACGGCTACACCGTCGAGCTCACCCTTATTGAGCGTAAAAGTACCAAACGCATCCGTACTGTCCATACCGATAACGGAAGCGCTGGCAAATTTAAAATCTTCATTTTCTTCTTTCAGCTCAAGAAATTCCTCATAGAGCTTTAATTGCTGCTTTGTTTTTTCATAGTCAACCATCTGTGACTGACTGTCGGCAAGCTGTGACTCAAGCTCATTTACACGCTCGGACAGAGTGCCTGCAGACCTGAAGTAAATCGAAAAATCCTTCACGCTGTCGGCAATACCTGCCGATACCCTCTGGAGCGGTGAAAAAACAGTACCGAGCACTGCAGAAGCAGGCGACGCGCCGTTTTCGGTCACCGCCGCAAAAACAATACCTAATAACAAAACGCAAAAAACGCCGAGGAAGCCCTTGAAGCGTGAGCTTCTGAAAAAGCTGCGCATTGCAGATTACCTCTTCTTTTTCTTCTCTCCGCTGAGTGTGCCCAGAGCATCGTTCTCAAGGCAGATACCTGTACCGTCAACAACGCAGTCAAGCGGATTCTGCGCGATGTGAACGGGCATTTTTGTTTCAATTTCGATAAGCTTGTCGAGACCTCTGAGCAGAGCACCGCCGCCTGTAAGCATAATACCGTGGTCAATGATATCAGCTGCAAGCTCGGGCGGAGTTTTTTCGAGAGTTGAACGGATAGCGTCGATAATCTGGCTTACCGGGTCGGAAAGAGCCTCACGGATCTCTTCGCTTGTAACCTCGACATTCTTGGGCAGACCGTCCATAAGGTTACGGCCCTTAACGTTCATTGCACCCTCACCGTCGTAAGCGTATGCGGAGCCGATACGGATTTTGATATCCTCAGCTGTACGCTCACCGACAAGCAGGTTATACTTCTTCTTGATGTATGCAATAATTGCTTCGTCAAAATCATCACCTGCAACTCTTGCAGAGCGTGATGTAACGATATCACCGAGTGAAAGCACTGCAACCTCTGCAGTACCGCCGCCGATATCGACAACCATACTGCCTGTTGCTTCACTTACCGGCAGACCTGCACCGATTGCGGCAGCCATAGGCTCTTCGATAAGTGAAACATACTTTGCGCCTGCAGAGCGGGCAGCATCGTGAACAGCTCTGCGCTCAACTTCGGTAACACCTGAAGGTATACAGATCATAACTCTTGCTCTTGTGAAAGGAGAAGAGCTGATTGCACGCTTGATGAATGCCTTGAGCATATCTGCAGTAACGTCAAAGTCTGCAATAACGCCATCCTTAAGAGGACGTACAGCTGTGATTGAGCCGGGTGTACGTCCGATCATTTCCTTTGCCTCTGCGCCGACTGCAACAACCTTGGGCGGCTGTGAACGTACGTCAACAGCAACAACGCTGGGCTCTCTGATAACTATACCCTTGCCCTTAACAAATACGAGGGTATTGGCGGTGCCGAGGTCAATTCCGATATCCTGTGAAAAAAGCATAATTTATTACTCCTCCAAAAATGGTTATTTATATTTTAAACTCTGTACTCAATCGTGTCGAGGATTGCTTTAAAATCGAATCCCTTATCTTCGCTATCGCAGGAGCAGTAGAAATGCATAATGCCGCTGCCTATATCTACATAATAAACTTCCTGATAAGAGGGGTTTTCGCCGAGAGTTTCTATTACGAATTTTGTTGCATCGCGGCCTGCAACCTGAGATGTACTTCTGGTAAGAATTGCCGTGCCTTCTTCGACCTGTGTTTTGAAAGCTTCCTCGAGCTTTACGATCTGCTCATCAACCGTTGCGTAAATTTCTTCTTCGGTACCTATAAACGAATAATTGATATAAAGTTTTTCTTCTGCATTTTTGAGTATAAAGTTAAGATTACCTGTACTTTCCCAGCCCTTGGGACATTTGATTGTAAACTGCTGACAGGAAACAGTCTTACCGTCATTGAGAAAAGCAGGGAATGAAACCGGATGTGTCTGATCTTCACCGTTTGCATCAGTTACCTTCCAGAGCATATTGCCTTGCTCATCAACTACTGTTACACCGTTTGCATCGGTTACAAGCTCATAAGCCTCGTCACCTATTTCTTTACGGTAGTAAATTTTACCTCCCTTTTCAAAAAGAAGCTTCTCGTCGTTATTTGAACAAGCTGTAAACACAGTAATTATTGACGCAAAACATATAAGAATTGCAACATATTTAAGGATATTTTTTTTCATTTTTATACCGACCCTTTCCGCCTTTTATTATTTATATTCATACAGATAAAAGTATAGCATTATAATTATTAATTGTCAATCAATAAATAAAATCGTAATTATTGATTTTACAGCCGTAAAATAGATTTGCCAACAAACAACGGGAGGGCGTGGAAACCCTCCCGTGCATTTTTAAAAGATATCTCTTAACTATTATCTATTCAATATTCTCTATTATCTATTATCTCATTATGTAGGGAATGGTCTTGACCATTCCGCAAGGTTACATTTAACTTAACGGCAGGGTCAAGCTCCTGCCCTACCTTTATGTTGTTACGGTAAAGTCTGTTGTTGTCCAGGTATAGCCGTACTTGGTTTTGAGAGTGTAACGGATATCGCTTGGTATCTTACGTGTCATTGTCCAATGGCGAAGACCGTCCTCACCGATATGACTGTAGACCTGGCTGTAGGTAAGTGTACAGCCGTTGTCGAGTGCAAGCTGTACCTTTATTACCTCGGGATCGGTTACGACTTCAAACGTGCCGATT
>JAZPYN010000009.1:0-71103 GCA_045544155.1 Acutalibacteraceae bacterium | reverse complement strand
CAATAACGAAAGAATTCAATTAAAAACAAAACTGACTCCGCTTGAAAAACGAAATCAGTTTGTTGCTAAAATTTAATCTTGCCTACCATAGGAGCTCTTTTTATACTGTCTGCACAATCTGGGGCAGTTCAGTTTTTACAGCTCTTTTTACACTCTCACAATTTTTTTAACCGTCGGAATCTTTGACAGCACAAAACTGATTACAAACGACAAAACAAAAACAATTGCAAACCTCAGCAATATATGCACAACTGGATTAAAACCACTGAGCAAAAACTGAGCAGGTTTATTGATCATTATATGAACAATATACATTCCGAAAGACAGCTTGGATAAGAGAGCAAGCGACTTCGGATATTTATTGAAATGTATGCTGTTAATTGACGTAAACACAGCAACCGAAGCCGTAAAAGTCAAAATATTGGTGTCAATATATATGTTTTCATAATCACCGAATATATGCATCAAAACCACTGTGCCGGCCGCAGATATCGCGCCCGTCACATAAAGCAGCCTTCTCAGGCTTTTTTTAATTCCTATATGCACAACATACCAGCCCGTAAGATAATACGCCGCAAAGCCCGAAAAGAAGTCAGCGTGAAATTTGTCAAGCAGTGCGTTTGCAAAATCAAATTTGTCATTGAGCCCTGCAAGCATTGAAATAAACGGTCTGAAAAAAACGAACATCAGTGAAAGTGCAATATAAAACAACACCATATCCTTATTCTCTTTTTTTACAAAGCTCCTTAGAAAAGGTGTTGCCAGATAAAGCGCAATCAGCATATACAGATACCAGAAGTGCACCTGACCTGCAATAACCGACTTGACAAAGCCGACTATGCTTACATTTTCACCGTGAATCAAAGGCGAAACCAAATCAAAAGCCACCGCATATATTACAGACCAAACAACGAGCAAAAACACCGTATTGCCTGCGGCACGAAGCATATCCTTAAAGCTTTTCTGCTTGTTTTCATCAAGAAGCAGTGCACCCGATATCATAACAAATATCGGCACTCCAACCCTCGATAAGCTGTCAAAGATGTTGCCTGAAATAAAACCAAGGCTGCCCGGCTCAGATTTTGCAACAAAGAACGAGCTGCTGTGTATCATCATAACACAGCACAGCGCAAACAACCTGGCTATGTCAAGCGAAACATTACGTTTTGGGCTGTTTATGGCAAGATTACTGGCACTCAAAAAACATCACCACCAAAACAATCACCTAAATTTTCTCTTTTGAATATAGTACTTCAAAAATGTTGAAAGATAGTACGCAAGTGCACTTGATTTTGCAAGTTTTACCATCCTACTGTCCTGACCAAACGGCACAAACAATGCATCAGGATCGGCGTTTTTTATAAGCTCAACATTAAGATCGCCCCTCATACGCTCTTTGGTGCTGATAGCCGTCCAAACATATATAATACTTCGCGAATTGAAATTATTCAGGTTTACAAGGCCTATTGAATTGCGCACCAGATGCGTGTAGGCAGCCCATACGCCAAGACGATTTTCAACAGAAAACAGATCCATTATATTAATCTTTTCATCCGAAGCTTTTACTTCATCCATCCACTCTTTCATAAATGCACGCGCACCGTCGCTGTAATTATGAACTTTGCAGCGGAAATAGCGTGGGCTTGCCAGCCATGCAGGAACATTGCGATGTACGTGACACTGTGCCAACTGACCGAGTATGTCACCCTCCAGTATTGCTCCATCCCCATAATGTTTATTTATGGTAACGGAAAGAGAAAATGCTTCAGGAGGATATCCGCCTTCACCAAGCAAATCATCTATCGCCGAAATTTCATCAGGTGTAATTTCTTCCAGATTCAACTGCTTATGTTCAGTTTTACCGCGCTTTGCAACCGCTACCGGTATATCCCAATCCTGCCGATCACCTTCAAGGTGATCGAGCCATACGGTATACGAATCCACTTTGCTGCCATCAAGTTTTTTGAGTAAAGCGTATATAACACGGCTGTCCTTACCACCGGTCAGCGGACAATAAAGCCTAAACTCCGACCTAAACATTTTAGTGATATTCTCAACCATAGGCGATGTTATATCAGCTGCCTGCTTTGCAGTAATACGTTTTTGTTTTGCTGAAGAATTTATGAATCGGACAGATCTGCACTTATCCATATCAAGATAATGATTTGGCAACAAACGCTTTATCTCCTTGTAAGGAGTAGTATCATACGGCATGGGTTGAGCCAGTTTGCCGCTATCTCTTATCTGCTGGAGATAAGGGTCTTTCTCAAGTTCAAAATTCTGTGCAATAATACGGGTATAACAAGTACATACACCGTTACCGTAAAAAAGAGGAACACTGCAAGTTGCATCACCAAGGCAGAAACACTTGCCGTTTTCGGCGTAGAAAATAACATACTTACCGCCGAGTTTTTCTTCACGTCTGACAACACCGTCAATATCACTTGCCGAATCAAGAATAGTTCTTGCAAGTCCATCACTCTTGCCGCTGAAAACATCGACAGCATAACCGAACACTGCGAGCGCTCTTCCGTCAGACTCAGCATAATCTATGCGTGTTCTGTTATCTGTAAAAAGTACATAATCTCCGAATCTGCGTGAAGACTCAAACCTCTTCAGAAGCTCACCTTTCACTGCACCTTCTTTACACAGACAAAAAGAAAAGATACTGCTGTAATACATACCGCTCATACTCAACCTCATAAAATTGTTATTTCTTTTTCAGCATCCTAACAGCTGAAAACACTTTTTTACCAAAAAATAAGAAATAAAAAACTACAACTGAAAACAGACATATCAGTCCTGTTACTACAGCGTACTTAAACCAATCAAGGAATGTATTAACGCTGATATCCGGAATAAAGCTCATGGCAATAAAGGCACATACTACCGCAAATGAGCAACAGACAATATGTTTAATAAAGCCTTTCAGACAATCCGGCAAAAAGTTTTTTTTCGAATAGATAACAAAGTGCAGAGTACGCACAAGAGTTGCCGCCAGAAAAGCAATTGCAATACCGAGAAGGCCCAGAAATTTAACCAGTAATACTGACAGCGCAACATTTATTACCGATTCCCATATTGCAGCGCTTTTAGTCTGTTTAAAGTGGCCGGTAACATCAACCATCATCTGATACGGCAAGCGGATACAATAAACAAACTGAGCCAGAGCCATAACCGCACCGAATACAGGCTGATAATACTGTGCGTCTGTTACGCCGGCGGTATACACCTTTACAAACGGAGTAATAAGAAATCCGACACACATAAAAATCAGTGCCGATCCGGCAGAAACTACCAACTCAAAATTTTCAAAGCTTTTTTTAAGCGTTTCTTTCTCGTCACGCGCAACCATATTTCCAAAGGCAGCCTCGACACCTGCTACCATAGAAGCAATCATGGTGCGCAGCGGTGCCGTAACCATATTGTAAACAGAAAAAACCGATACGAGCTTGATATCTGTGAATACGGTAAGAACCATAACCGAAGTGTTGTTTGTGACAAAAGCTGCAACATTGTGAGCAAAAGCATCCCAACGTTGCTTGATTGCAAGGTTATCCGGTGCAGCCTTCCAGTTGAGCTTGTATTTCTTACGCACATACAGCCACAATATCAAAGGCTTTGCCGAATAAACAAGTGAACTGCCAAGCTTTACTATATGAATATTTGCACCAAGCTTTATCAGTATCACTGCTACGATTACATTAACAATAACTCCGAAAATATTCAGGAACGAAATGATATATCTCTTTTGATCAGCCTGCAAAAGAAACTGATATGATACACCGAAACCGCAATCAAAAAATGTACTCATTCCGAGTATCAAAACCATTGCAAAAGAATAAAACCAACTAAACTCTTCTTTTACAAAAAACGGATATACAGCAGCAAAAATAAAAAGTGCTATTGTAAACTGCCAGGTCAGTTTCCTCATGAATTTGCTTGTCGCACTTACAATACCGCTTATTGACTGCACATTCCAATCATCAAGAGGCTTGTAAAGCGCCGCTCTGGTAACACCGCCTACGCCGGCACGCAGAAGCGTTACACAAGCAATAAACTGATTTACCGATGTAACCAGACCATTTGTTGCCGAACCGAACTCAGACAGAATCAAGCGGGGCAAAATCAAGCCGCTGACTACTGTTGCCAACTCCATCAACAAAACAGAAACAATATTAAGTTTAGCTTTTTTTGCTCTGTCAGACATGGGAATCCCCTTTTCAACTTATCTGTCTTTTTTATCCAATGCCAGAATTGCATTGAAGTTTCTTTCGCAGTTTTTATCATCAATCAGATCAAAGAAATCTTTCCTGCGCACGACATACTTATCCTCCGGTACACATCCCCGTTCCAGAATCGCATTCAGTTCATCGATAACTTCATCTTCGTTATCAATCACTTTACCGAATCCGTCATCACGATAGGAAAAATAACCTCGTTGATAATGCCCTGCAAAAAACTTTTCTTCATCAAACTGATAATAAATAACCGGTTTGCCCATATAGGCAAAATCAAAATAAACACTCGAGAAATCTGTTATCAGAACCTTGCTCCTTATGAGCAGATCCTGGACATCATAATTATCTTTTGACGCAACTGTTATACACTCACTGTTACACTGCGTAAAAGCCTCAATATAGCGTTGAGCACCGTAATGCGGATAAAAGATAAGCTTATACCCGCTTCTTTTCAATGTGTTTTTTAACTTTTCACTCTTGAGCAGACTTACATATGTCCGGCAATACTCACTCTCATAGAACGCCTGCTTTTCCTCATCTGTACCCGTATGAGTTTTCAGCCAGCTTCTCCATGTCGGCATTACAAGAACCAGCTTTTCATCGCCTGCATTTATGTGATGAAGGTTATCAAACCTACAGAGACCTAATTCCTGAACGTATCCCGGCGGATATCCGTACTCTTTGGCAACAAATTCCTGCTCTCTGCGTGTAGAGGTTACAAACAGGTCATTCATCTTTTCTTTGAAAAAAAACCTTTTATCTGACATAGCATTCTGCATAATGCCATGCTGCAGAAATACACATTTCTGATCTTTTCTGGTAAGCAAAGATAACAGCCTGAAAATTTCCGGTATCATCTTATTATACAAATGTGCACCGGCAACCTGCGAACTTATACTGTACTTTGCCGCAAGAAAATAAAGCATATGCTCTTTTGAATCCTGCGATATTATATTACCGTAACAAGCCACTTTTTCTCTGTCCGGTGAATCGTCAGTTATGACAAAAAAGGCATTTATATCAGGATGATTTGTCCTGACATATTTAAAGAAATGATATCCGTTATCACGTGCCTCACCGTATTTTTCCGTAATAAGCCATATATCTTTTTTCAGCAGGTCACGATGGAACAGATTAAGCGACAAAAAACCTAAAAAATATTTGGTTAATATCGGAATCCATCTGCACAGTATTTCAAAATATCTTTTCACGATATTACTGACCTTCCTTCAATTCGTTTTTGGTGTGTGATTCAAGCGGCAAATTCAAAACCGTAAACGCTAAAAATATTTGAAACGGCGGGTCAAAGTAAAACAATTCGCTGAGGAAGAAATACATAACGGTTATGCAGATCAGCACACTGTAATTCAGGAAATTTCGTCTGAGCGCAACAAGTCTGCTTTGCTCCAGAATCGCCCCAAGAGACAGCAAAAGCAAACTTCCGCCCACAGCTCCAAGATAATACAGAACATCAAGATACGTGTTATGCGGAGGTTGAGAAATCAACTGCGCAGAACTTATTCCTTCACCGAACAGACCTACATCCATATTGGTTATTACATGTTTAAGATAAATTCTCCACAAATCTGCACGACCCGTTGTCAGACCGCTTACATCCATTCCTTCTGCAGTGTCACTGGCCAGGAATCTATCAACTACCGTCTGCAAAGCAGGTATCCGCCCTGAAAAAGCAAGTATAATAACAATAACAGTTGCTGCAACAATAAGCAGCACAGCAAAATAATTGCGTTTTTTATGAAAAGAATAAACAAGGAAGCCAACTGCGACAACAACCATTATAATCGCAGATTTGCTGTAAGTTTGAATCAGGAAATATACAACAGGCACTGCAAACAAAATTGCCCCAAAAGATTTTATTTCCTCTCTGTAAAATAAAACGATAAGAAGGCACAACGATATTATCATGCCAACAGCATAATAATTAGGGTCGCTATAGAGGCCGGAAAAACGAATAACCACATTATCTAAATTCGGATTTCCCATTGTTTCCAATTCTATATATGAAGAAATCTTAAAAACATCAGAATCAAACAATTTAAAAACCGATGCCAGAATATTTCCCGTAATAAAGCTTAAAAATATTTCTTTGTGTCTGATGTTCACTTCGCTGTTCAGAACACTTGAAAGAAACAGCAAATTGAAAACAAGTTTAATTGTTCTGAATAAATTAAAAGCTCCGCCCAGCAGTTCTCCTACGACAACATAAGCGGCAAAAAGCACGACAAACAGTGTCGCTTTGCGTGGCAACACAAAATTCAGCACTACATAAAGCAAAATCAGAATTGTAAAGAAAGATTGTGTTGTTGGCGTTATTCTGAAAATATTCGCCATCGGCATAACAAAAAAGAATTGCAGCAATGTTGACTCACGGTCACAAAAAAAGGTCATCAGGCAGCAGATCAAGAAAGCCGCCAAAGAAAACACACTGCGATATGTGCCAAAAAGTATAAGCAAGGCAAGTAAAGCTGATATTCCCCAACGGATTTTCGGACTTGTAATCTTAATCAATATCAGCTCACCTCCTGTCTGCTTTATTAATAATTTATCCGTTTAAAATTCCGTTGATTTTTTCAAGTGAAAGATGATTATCTGAAATATAAGTCTCCAACGCTTCTTTGGCATTAGCAACCATTGCCCTGTTTTCGATTATCTGTCTGAATTTTTCTCTTATTCCCTCTTCGGAATTCTCACAGATAAAATCTTCAATTCCGTCTTTCAGCATCTCGTCCGTTGACAGAACCTTCGTACTAAATACCGGAACATGAAGAGCCTTTGCTTCCATATAAACCATAGGAGCTGCTTCATGATACGAAAGAAGCATTACAAGGTCAGAGTTTTTCATATACGGATATGGATTGCTCAGATTACCGAGAAGAATTATTCTATCCTGCATCCCTTCCTGAGCAATGGCGTTTTCCACACTTGTGCGATCCGGACCGTCGCCTGCGATATACCAGATAACATCATTATGTTCTCTTAACACGGGAGCAATCGCTTTCACAGCCCTTACTACACGCTTTTGCTTCTCTTCAAGTCGGCAGGCAGAAAAGCAAATGAATTTATCGTTAGGATATTCTACACTCTGCTCCTCAAGACTTTTTTCGATAATTGTATCGTAGTTCATAAAGTTATAACAATAATCAACTTTATCCGCAAAATCAGGATTAACTGATTTATAAGCTTCAGCAACAGATTTGGAAACACCGATTATTTTATCGACATCTCTATAATATCTTTTATTGAACTCAATATAATCAGGGTACTTAGTTGCATCAATATGAATCCATGCCGCTTTAATTTTTGCATCTACGCAACGATTAAGCACCCTGACAAACCCGGACATAAAATGCTTGTTTTTGGGTTCTTGTCTATAAGCTATGGCAAGATCATATCCTTTATGCTTACGCTGCACTTTAGTAGCAATCCATATAGGGAATCTGTTATCAAAAACATTAGTCCACACGGAACCGAATACCTTAAACAGAATAATCAAAGGATTTTTCGAGCGAAGAGCCTCGTTGAAATTCATAGCCATTGCTTTTAAAAAGAGTGATGTCTCAAGTATTCTTACATCAGGGTTTAATCTTTCTTTAATAACACCTTCGGGATAATATATCAACAAATCCACATCATAATCATCACAAAGTGCATTAGCCATATTAACAAGCGATGTTTCAATTCCGCCGACTCCGAAATGGTTATTTATTAAAAGAATCTTCTTTTTCGGATTTTCCACTATACTCATCTCCGTTATCGGTTGTTTTTAAAATCGCTGCTGCCTTTGAGCATCAATTTAAATGCATCAGCTACGGTAAGCTCCTCTTTACAAAGGTTGGAATATCTGATTGCAAAACGTATGCTTCGCAAAACTGCTGTTTTCGGATTTATCGCCGCAAAAAGTGCACCTTTATCATAGAAAAGCTTGGCGTTGTTTCCCTCAAACCAAGTAGATGTTGAATCGTCAATTTCTGCAACCGTTATCGGCACAGCATAAAAATGCATACCCGATTTTACCGCCTGATTGGCAAATATAACGTCTTCGCCGGCAGAATATCTCGCTCCGCCACCGAACAGCAGACTGAAGCAAAGGTTATGTCTTCGTGCACTTTCAAGCTTGACTGCCATTCTCGGTGCACCGTATCTGCCGCAGTTGAACCATCGGATGCGTTTATTTTTCTGTATTTTTGTCCTCTTCCTTGTGCCACCCTTGAAATCGAGATTGAAGGCTATCATATCGGCATCGGGATTCTCCTCGAACGCCTTTATTATCATTTCCTCATATCCGTCATAATAACGCACGTCATCATCAGCAAACAGAACAATGTCTCCGCTCGCTCTTATAAGTGAGAAGTTTCTGCTCTGACCTATTCCTCTTTCGGGAAGAGAATAAAACTCAACCTGTCTTCCTCTGTGCTCAAAGACATCTTTTGAAAAAGCATCGCACTGATTAACAACAATTGCATCGGTCTGAATATTCATTTTATCAAGAATTGAAAAATCCGTTTGATGCATTGTGGGTATAAGGGTCTGCACCGTCATCGGGGTACACCTCTCTGTCAGGAATTGATTAATATATCGGCAATTCGTTTGCAGGCGTTGCCGTCGCCGTACGGGTTCGATGCCTTTGACATCGATTCATAAGCCTGCTCATCGGTAAGCAGACGTTTGAACTCGTTATAAATTGTTTCCTCGTTTGTTCCGACAAGCCTGAGCGTACCTGCAGCAATACCTTCGGGGCGCTCTGTTGTGTCACGCATTACAAGAACGGGTTTACCAAGGCTGGGCGCCTCTTCCTGTATTCCGCCGCTGTCCGTAAGGATAAGATAGCTTCGTGCAAGGAAATTATGAAAATCAAGCACATCGAGAGGCTCGATAATATGGAATCTGTCATGTTCACCAAAAATCTCTGCAGCAGCCTGACGCACAGCAGGATTCATGTGAATCGGGTAAATAACCTTAAGATCTTTATGCTCATCAACAATGCGCTTGATCGCACGGAACATATTACGCATAGGCTCACCGAGATTTTCTCTGCGGTGCGCAGTGAGCATTATAAGTCTTCTGTCCGATGCCCACTCAAGCTCAGGATGCGTGTAGCTTTCACGCACTGTTGTTTTAAGCGCATCTATAGCCGTATTACCGGTAACATATATATTGTCTTCGCATCTGCCCTCTCTCAGAAGATTCTGCTTTGACATCTCGGTAGGAGCAAAATTATACTTTGAAATAATGCTTACCGCCTGGCGGTTAAACTCCTCGGGATAAGGAGAATAAATATTATAAGTACGCAGACCTGCTTCAACATGACCGACGGGGATCTGCAGATAGTAGCAGGCAAGTGCCGTAACAAAAGTTGTGGATGTATCACCGTGCACAAGCACGACATCGGGCTTCTCGCTCTCAAGCACAGACTTGATACGCTCGAGAATATTGGTAGTGACATCAAAAAGAGTCTGCCTCTCTTTCATTATCGAAAGGTCGTAATCAGGCACTACATTAAAAGCATTGAGCACACTGTCAAGCATCTGGCGGTGCTGACCGGTTACACAGACAATCGTCTGAAGCTCACTGCGTTTTTTGAGTTCATTTACAAGAGGACACATTTTTATCGCTTCCGGTCTTGTACCGAAAACAAGCATTACTTTTTTCATTGAAAGACCTCAGAAATTATAATTTTCTTCAGATATAGTAAACCTTACCGATATCGGGTGAGCAGACTTTGCGTGTATCAAGCACAATTTTGCCATGAAGCTTGTGCTGATTCTGCTTTATTTCATCGTGGCCTACCATTACAACAACCATATCTACGCTGTCAATAAATTCATCAAAATCATAGTATTGATGCTCAACCATTTCCTCTGTAACATACGGATCGTAAGTTTTAAGAGGCTCTGCAAGGTGACGGCTCTGACTTTCAAGCAGCTGAAGAGTCGGTGACTCTCTGCAATCGTCAACATTTTCTTTGTATGTAAGGCCGTAGAGACCGACACGGCTGAGATCACTCATATGGTTTTCAATCATTATCTCGTGTATTCTGTCGAGTACAAACTCCGGCATACTGTCGTTAACAGCCATAGCCTGCCCTATTACCTTTGTAAGCCCCGGATAATCACCGACAAGGAACCACGGGTCAACGCTGATACAGTGGCCTCCGACACCCGGACCGGGCTGAAGGATATTTACTCTCGGGTGCATATTGCATATTCTTATTATTTCATAAACATCCATATCATCGTGCATACATATCTTTGCAAGCTCGTTTGCAAAGGCTATATTGACCGCACGGAATGTATTCTCAACGACCTTTGTCATTTCTGCTGTTCTTATGTCGGTAACTACTATTTCGCCCTGACAGAAGGAAGCATACAGCTCTTTGACCTTTTCACCTACTGACCTGTCGTCTGCACCAACAGTACGGTTGTTGTGAAGGAGCTCATAAATCATATTACCGGGAATAATTCTCTCCGGAGCGTGAACAAGATGAATATCCTTTCCTATTTCAAATCCGTTTGCCTCAATTGCAGGACGCACATACTTGTCAATAGTACCGGGGGAAACAGTTGATTCAATAACAACTACCGCACCCTTGGGACACACAGCCATTACGCTCTGAACAGCTGATATAACATAGCACGCATCTATTTTCTTTGAGAACTTATCATACGGAGTCGGAACAGAAACAATGTATGTATCCGTAACCTGATACTCGGTTGAAAACTCAATTCCGCCCTTTACCGCATCAGCAAAAAGCTCATCAAGTCCATCCTCTTTAAATGTAGTCTTTCCGCTCTTAAGCGTAGCAACCAGCTCGGGATTATAATCAGTTCCGACAACCTTTACGCCGTGTGCCGCCATCATAAGCGCTGTAGGAAGACCTATGTAACCCAGACCAATAACATTTACCATATATATTCACCCTTTTTCATTCACCAATTTTTTTAACTGCATTTCAAACTCATCAGCAATAGAGCGACGCGAATACTTATTCTTTATCAAATTTTGAGCAAATAAACGATTAACGCATATTTCATCATAAAAATCAACCATTCTGTCAAATGTTTCAATTAACTTGCTGTTTTGTTCAGGCGAAACACAGTATCCCATACAGCTTTCATTAACAATATCGCATGCATCACCTTCGGCTACAAGGAACACAGGGCAGCCTACACCGAGTGCTTCATATATTTTTGTGGGTATACTGTCCTTCATCTTTGCGCTTTTGAGTGGAATAAAACTAAGTTTAGCCCCGATAAGTATCGTGTACACCTTGTCATGAGGAATGACTCCACAGAAAGACACGTTATCAAGCCCTGCTTCCTTAGCCGCTTGTTCAAGTGAATCTTTTTCTGCACCTGTACCAAACAAAAGGAATCTGACATCTTTATGCCTTGTCTCAGCCGCAATTTCAAGAATGGAATCAAGACCCTGTGCGAGACCTATATTGCCGATATAAACACATGTAAAGCCGCTGTCAAGATCGTATTTGTTTATAATATCTTCATCGGTTTTGCTGTTCAGAATATTCTCGTCAAAACCGTTTCCCACTAATATGGTTTTATTCGCATCGTCTGCCGGCAGTTTACCTTTGATTTTTTCAACTTTGCCGGGAGAAACTGTGGTTACCATATCGGCATGCTTATACATAAAAGATGTTATTGCTGTAAACAGTTTGCAGTAGAAACTATTTTCTCCGAAGCTATTCATTTCAATAGCAACATCAGGCCAGATATCGCGGACATCATATACCAGTTTTGCACGCTTGATTTTAGAAATCAACCATCCGGATATGCTTACAAGCGGAGGCGGTGATGTTGTTATAACGACATCAGCTTTTCCCGCTCTGAATGCTGTTAACACCGATGTAAACGCAAAACTAAGATTATTGAGCAATCTCATTAATGTGGTTTTCTTTTTCATCCTTACAGTAGGAGAAAAAAGTATTCTTTCACTATGAGCTTCGAGTTTACCGTTGTGCTTATTTGCAGAGCTTGTAATAACGGTAACCTCATTACCGTTATCTGTAAAAGTATCTGCAAAAGACTTAATCCTGTATGCACATGCTGCACAAGTAGGATAATATTCATCTGTGTGGATAAGAATTTTCATTTGTTTTCAAAATCCTTCTCATTTTTTTTTACGAGTGCCGTAGTCTGACCTTCGGCGGTTCCGTGGGTGCTTTCCTTCATAAAGAGAACCTTTATAGTAGCCATTATAAGCTTAAAATCCTGGAGTATTGACATATTATTTATATACATCAAGTCCATTTGAAGCTTGTCCAGCGGTTCGGTATTGTATTTTCCGTAAACCTGTGCAAGTCCCGTAAGACCTGCCTGTACCTGCAAACGAAGATCAAATGCAGGAAGTTCCTCAAGATATTGCTTTGCAATCTCAGGCCTCTCTGGACGCGGACCGACAATCGACATATCACCTTTCAGTATATTGAAAAGCTGAGGAAGCTCATCAATTCTACAAGCACGGATGATTTTACCTATAGGTGTTATGCGATCATCGTGGCTTGTTGCAAGTCTTGCAACACCGTCACTCTCCGCGTTCACACGCATACTTCGGAATTTAAGTATTTTAAATTCCTTACCATCTTTTGTAAGTCTTACCTGCTTATATAATGCCGGACCCTTATCATACATACGTATCGCAATCGCAGTCACAACCATAACAGGACTGAGAACAACAATTCCAAACAGAGAAAATACAATATCTACTATGCGTTTGATAATCAGGTACTCAATATTTAATGTTACTCTTGAGATTTCAAAAACAGGCACACTAAACATATCAAGATGTGTTGCACCCATCATAATAATGTCACCTATATGCGGTGATGCATAGCACTGAATGTTATTTTTAATGCAATATTCAAAAATCTGATTGCGGTCTCTTTTGGACAGATCAACCAAGAAAACAACCTCACAGTTTTTTATATGCTCAACCCAATCCGCCGTGCATTCTACAACTTCGGTAATTTCAAAATTTTTCTCACGCTTGTAAACTTCTTCAAGATGGCTGACATTCTCTTGTGCACGATAGAAAACAACTGACTTTTTAGGTGCATTAAGCCGGAAATAAATTTGGTTTACTATGCAGGTCCAAATACAATCAGCAATAATCTGAATCAAGAAAAATCCTGCTAACGGCAAAGGATTAAATACTTTTGAGTTTGCAACAACAAACACCACATAAAATGCAATGTTTGTTACTAATCCTGCAAGTGCCTGCGAATAAATCAATATACCGTTATCTGTCATACCGAAATCATATGCTTTATATGTTCTCAAAGAAAACAAGAGTACTAACGTATACAAACCTACAAATATCATAAACCTAATATCGCCTACGCCATAATCGTTATACCTTGAATTGTAAAAGTCAAGACAAACAGCAAATATTCCGATATTAAGAAGTATGTGAATTAATTTGCAAAATCTAATAATAGTAATGCAAGCAAAATTTTTGTCCTTGAGGCTATTCTTTTTCTTGCTCACAGTAACACCGCTCTTTCTTTTTTTATTAGTTATTCCCTTCCGTTGCTCCATCTTTTTCGGTGCTGTCAAAGGCTTCTGAAACATCCTTACCGCCAAGAGCCTTTGGAATCGTTGCCAAAAGAATCTTTATATCTGTTTTAAAGCTGATATTATTCAGATACTTTTCATCCCAAGCCACTTTTTTCTGCGCAGACACCAGATCTCTGCCGTTTATTTGTGCAAGACCCGTCAGACCGGGGCGTAGGCTGTATACACCGCATTGCTCACGAAGAATATGTATCTCTTTTTCATCGGGGATGAGCGGTCTCGGGCCCACAATACTCATATCACCCTTGAGTATATTGAAAAGCTGAGGCAGCTCGTCTATCGAAAGCTTACGCAGAAGCCTGCCAGTTCTTGTGATATACTTATCCGGGTCATCCACATCCTTGGTCGCAAGGTATTTCGGCGTGTGCTTTTTCATGGTTCTCAGCTTGTAAACATTAAACAGCTCACCGTTTCTGCCTACACGCTTCTGCGAAAATATTGGGCTGCCCGGATCATCAATAACTACTATCAGCATAATTAACAACATAGGCACAAGCAGTATAACTATGCCGATAAACGACAGCACTATATCAAAAAATCTTTTGATGACACGATATCCGCTTTGATTACCGGTCTGAACCTTTTTATCCATATATCTATCGCTCTTTCTACACAACAGTTTGATTTTATCAAAATATTTTTTCAAACAATGCCGCTGTTTTTTCGGCATAGCCTTCAGACAGCTTATTTATTCTGTCAAATTGCTTTTTTCTCACTTTTTTCTTTTTTCCTGCCACAAGTGAAAACAAACGACAAATTTCGCAGGCAGGGGTCAAAAAACGGTGTTTTTCCAATACGGGATACTGATATTTGAGCTTGTCGTACGGAAGAAATATACGTGAAGCAACATATTTTTTCTTGCCGCCCGCAACGCTTTCCCATGCGGCAAGGCGACTTTCACCCGAGCCGAATTTACCGCCGTCAATGATAAATTCCTGCATTTCAAGCGTTACCTCATCGTGCTCGCCGTTCCCGAACCACACATTACTGAGTTTCGTCACGCTCTCACCGAATTTAACAAGACCTGCCCTTTTCAGCAGACCGTAGGGCAACCTTTCGGTATTTTTATCAGTTATCAAATACAAATCAAGAAACGGACGTATACCGCAGCCGCCGCAAATAAAATGCCGTGCCATATGCACGATATGGTAAAAGCAAAGCATCTCACTGCTGAGCCTGTGCTCAGAACTGCCTTCTTTAACGGGCAAAGCGTAGCTCCATACTTCGGACAGCACCTGCGATGCATCGCGGAAATCATCATCCTCAAGCAAGGTAAAGTGAAGCTCAAGCGAAATTCCTTCTGCTGATGTAAGCACCACATCGTGTCTTCCCTTTTTACCTAAACTGAATCCGAGCTTCTCTGTCAGTTCATCAACTGCGCGTTCCGTATCCTGTTCGTGCACAAGGATATCGATATCACAGCTCGTCCTCATCCACGGCTCGGGATAGAGCTCTGAAATAACAGCACCCTTAAGAGGTATAAACGGTATACCTGCCGATTCAAGAGCAGCTGAAACATTCTTTAGCGTAAAGCTCATATTTTCATATCGGTATATCGCAAAAAAAGTACTGTCTCCGTAAATGCTCGGTACAGTTACGCAATCAACATAGCCAAGCGCCGCACCGACAAGATGAGCTGCATCATGGTTTCTTGAAACATTGTACAGCTCAAGAAGTAAATCTTCACTCAACTCACATCCGTCAGGCAATACAGGCTCACAGCCGTGCACCGCGCCCGATATTAAGGATATCAGCACCTCGGTTTTCAGAGCATCCATACCGTTACTCCAATTCATTTTGTCAGCTTTCTCCAAACCTTGAGCAAAAAGGGTCTGCAGGGCTTGGAAATCTGCCATATTTCACTGCGAAATCTGAAGCCGCCGCCTGAACAGTTTATTTTGCTGCCGTTACGCTCAATATAACGCACAACAGCAATAACCCTTGATGCCTCAACAGCTTCGCACCATCTCTGAGCATCACCGTTAACTGTCAGTTCACCGTCAGACTTTACACGGCGTATCCTGTGAAGCACGAGCGTTCCGTCACTGCGTCTGAAAAGCACTATACTGCCACGCTTTATATCTTCGCTGCAGCAGCGGCTCAGCCACACTGTATCCCTGCCCTCAAGCAGAAACGGACGCATACTTGTACCGGTAACACAAAGCGGTACAACAGCACCGTCGTTTAAGGTATCCTCAAGCATCTGCGTAAAGTCAGATGCAGAACAAACTAATTTTTCCATCACTTGTCAAAAACCGTACCGTAAGTCAATTTCACAGCCTCTTTATCGGGCCTGCACTCAAGAAGCCATACCGATATCTCAGTCTGCAGTGTGTCAAAAGCAGAAAGTGCAAGCTCAAGGCAACGCTTGTCCCAATGCGGGAGAAAAACGTGCGGCATAAGCTTCTCAACTATACCGAGCGTATCAAGCCTTGTTATCTTATTTACTGAAGAGTGCATCGGTATTACTATCGCCTTTAACCTTGTCCTGCGGTTCAGGCAGTATTCAGACGAGCCCTTCCACGGAAGACCGTATGCCAAAACTTCACCTTCTGCCAAGCGCACAAGCACCTTGTCTCCGTTTATAATCTCTGCGCCGAGATACTCTTTCCACAGCCTTGCCTGAGTTGTTTTGCCTGCTCCCGAAAATCCTGCAAACACAACACCCTCACCGTCGAGCTCAACACACGAAGCGTGAAAAAGAAGTCCGCCGAAATAAGCAAGCCTTGAGCACACAGCTGCAAGCGGCAAGGCATACTCACTGTTGTCATTGTCGAAATAAACAGTGGCCTCGCTCCAATCATCTGCGGCGCACAGCAGCTCACCGCCGGACAGTCTGAGAAGATGTGAAGTCGGCGTATCGGCATACTGTATACCGTATCCCTCGGGCATAGCATCAGCAAAGCTTAGCTTCATAACCGGACTTGCTTCATCTTCCGAGGCAAAATCTTTTACAAAATCCGTATTATCCGCCTGCCACTCAAACGGCAGACCGCACAGCCCGATCCTCATCCGAACTTATAGCGGAAGCAGTTAAAATACGCCTCTGCGCCGTAGCCCATAAGCTCGTTATAATAATCAATAAAGCCGGTACCTGTAGTTTCAACTTTAGCGGACTGAATACCGGAATAGTAAGTTCTGCAGCCGTCCATAGCATCGGTAAACTGGATAACGGCCGAGCCTGAAATTTCAGATGTACCGCCGGAAACCGCAATACTTTCACTCAGGTTGATCGCAAAAAGTCTGCTTTCGGGAGCAATATACTTTTTCTTCATACCTTTTCTCCTTTTTTAGTTAAATATATTTCATAAAGCCTTTTTGCCATATCACAAAGACCTTTTTCTGTTTTCTCCGGATCCGAGCTCTCTGCACAGAGAATACCCGGACACCGCTGACAAAAATCCGCCCATTCGCAGTTGCTGCATTCCAACGGACTTTTTATGTCGTCGAGCAAGGACAGCATACGTTCATAATCATGCGAAATGTCGCCCGAATATTTGATATACGGCTTACACATAAAGGCACAAAGCTGCATATGGCCGTGCCAAGTCATCCAGAATGACACATCCTTACTCGCACACCAGGCAAACGGAGAGGCAAGCGGAGGAAATTTACTGCGCTCAAGCTGCTCGAGTGAAAGCTCATCGGGGAAATCGCTCAAAGCAAAACGAGAAGACGCAACCGAGTTAACAGAGCCGCGCGAGGATTTAAGCACACTGACCGTATGCTGAAGTCTGAGACCCTTTCCTGCCGCAAATCTGTACATCGCCTGCAGGTCATCTGCGTTTTCGTGTACAACAGTAGAGGTAAGCGTAAGCGGCACACCCTCTGCTTTGAGAAGATCTATCGCTTTTGAAATCCTTGTAAAGCCGTCGTGTGAGCCGCAGGTGCGCAGATATGTTTCGTCGCTCGCACCGTAAAGAGTAATTTTCACCCTGTACGGCATACCGTACATACGAAACTTTTCTATAACAGCTTCATCTATAAGTGAACCGTTTGTCAGTATTGAAAGAAGAAAGCCCATTTTGTTGAGCCTGCTGTATATATACCAGAAATCGGGATGAGTAAGCGGCTCACCGCCCGTAAGTGCAAGGTTGAGTGTGCCCATAGCCTTAGCCTGTGCAGCAATATCGAGCCATTCATCGGCTGTCAGCATTCTGCCCTGAACTTCTGCCGACTTTTTATCGAGCCGAACATAGCACATTACACAGCTGAAGTTACAAAACGGAGTCAGCTCAAAATTTACTGTAAGCGGCACACGGTTTTCCTTAGCCCAGCTCCCCAGCAAATCCGTATATTTTGAATTAAAGCTGTCGCATTCCATTATTCAAGAGCCCCCTGCTCACGCAAGCCTTCAATAAATTTTTCGACATCAGCAAGCGCAGTGTCGTAATCCGTTTCATATTGATCTGTCAGCAATTTCGCAAGCTCATGTGCTTCCGCGCCCTTTTCAAGTGCCGACCACAAGCAGACTGCACTCTCGCTGAGTGCTATCATACCGTGTATCTCCGATGTCATTTTACCCGTAGGTACAGCCATCGTCTGCGGACCTATACGCCGTACAATAAAGCCATCCTTGATCTTAAACATAACTGCAACACCACATTTTATCATAAATCATAATAAACCAAATTGATTATATCACGTCAAGAAAAATAAAGCAATATATATATATAAATATACAGTAATTCACTTTAAAAAAAATAAGCAGAAGGCCATATACACCTCCTGCTTAAAACAACTATTATCCTGCAGCTTCCTCAGCACTCACCTGAGTCAGCGTGCCGTCTGTGCTTATTCGGTAAATACGCGTACAATACCTGAGCATACTGGGTCTGTGCGTTGTTATAATTCGTGTGCGGTTAGGATATGCCTTCATCATATTTGCAAGCACCCTCTCCTCCGTAGCGGCATCAAGTGCACTTGTAGCCTCATCCATAACAATAACAGCTGCATCACGCAAAAGAGCACGTGCAATTGATATACGCTGAATCTGTCCCTCTGAAAAATTAACACCTTTTTCATCAACAGATGTGTAAATGCCGAGCGGCAGTCTCTCAATAAAACTCCACGCATCTGCCGCTTCAAGAACGCATTTCAAATCATCATCACTTGCCTCAGGGCAGACGATGCGCAGATTATCCGCAATACAGCCCGAAAACACCGCATTCTCCTGCGGTACATAGGAACAAAACCGCCTCGTGCTCTCTGAAGCCTTGATAGCCTCACCGTCATCCGTACGCATTATAATCGAGCCTGAATCCGGCTCAAGCAAGCCTAAAACAAGCCGTAGAACCGTCGTTTTGCCTTCTCCCGAAGGACCTACGAAGGCTATTGTTTCTCCTGCACGGGCAATAAATGAAACATCTTTCACAACGGGTTCCGTGCCGTCATCATAAGTATATGTCAGATTTTCGCATTCTATTGTAATCCCGTTTTTTCTTACGGAATCGCTCATTTGAGCCGCCTTATCCGCATCGCCGCCGTTTTCAAGAGGCATCTGTGTGATCTCCATAATTCTGCCGGCAGCAGTGGCTATTGAGATTGCACTCGGTGCAAGTGAAACGAGCGAAGAAAATGAGGCTGTCAGCTTGCCGGATATCTGCAAAAACAGTGTCATCGTACCAAAGCTTATTATGCCGTTCCAAAGCCTCCATACACCCCATCCGTAGCAAGCATACGAGACTATAAGACCTATTACAGCCATACAAGCCGTCATTATTGTAGCGAATTTGTCGTGATCGAGCCTTATTTTTCTGTAAAGTGCAAGATTTCGGCGTATCTGCTCTACATATCGTGAGGTAATATCAAAAGCCTTTATCATCTGCAAGTTTTGTATAGACTCAGAATAAAAGCTTATCAGCTTACCGTTCATTTCACGACTCTCTTTGTTGTATTTACGTGTCATTTTGGCAGTAATACGTGAAGAAAGGGCAAGAAAAGGAGTGCTCAAAAACGCAAAGATCGCCATTGTCGGATCATAATAAAGCACAAGCGCAAGACAGCCGACAAACTGAGTAAGCTTGGTAAAAACACCCGGTATAAAAGTAACTATGCTGCTTGCCACAGCACCGGCATCGCCTTCAATTCTGTTAAGCAGATCACCCGAATGGTAACGTCTTACAGACTCCCATTTCGAAAACACAATATGCTCGTATATATTCTCACGTATTTCACTGCTTATCTTGGTGCCAGCCATTGCAGCAACCCTTGATATTACGGCGTTTATGACTATCTGTGCCAGCCCCAGAAAAACTGCAGCAGCCGCACTGGTCACAATGGTATGTACATTTTTGTCAAGAACCGCATCTATAAGATATTTTGACGAAACGCTCACGCCCAGCCCCATCGCTGCAGCAACAATGCCCATTATCACATAAACCGCAATATGAAGCTTATAACGTGAGATATATCCGAGAAGCCATTTCCACTCAGAGCCGAGAGAGCGAAACAGCTCATTATACTCGCCGGGCTTTTTCATTCGCTCACTCACCTCCCGAAAAGAATTACAGCCGCTTATTTGTTTGCTTTTGTTTTTTGGGTTTTACTGTATCCGTAACCGTATCTGCGTGAATAACTGCTGCGATAATACTTGTTATAGCCTGAATACCCGTTATAGCTGCCGTAGCCGCCAAAGCCACCTGTTGCACCGTTAAGAACACAGCCGGCAAATTTTATCTCTGTTTCGAGCATGGAATTTATACCTGCCCTGATGCTGGTCTGCAAAACAGCATCCTGTCTTATAACATAGAGCAGCGTGTCCGCAGCACCGGCAATTATTGTTGCATCCGAAATAATTCCGCAAGGCGGAGTGTCAACAAATACAAGGTCATATTCCTGCTTCATCTGTTCAAAAAGATTCTTGAGCTGTGAGGTACGTATGATCTCCTGCAAATTATCCTCACCGTTTTTAAAACTGAGTATATCGAAGCCCAACGCTTCAATACTGCTTACTGTATATGTTTTCTTTTCATCTGTTACCTTCACTCCGTAATCATCTCCGGAAAGTATTGTATCGATTCCGGAGTCGCGCAGGTCACAGTCAACCACAAGCACTTTGCTGCCGCTTTTAGCAAAAGATGCCGCAATATTAAACGTTACAACAGACTTGCCCTCACCCGGAGCAGTACTTGTTATCATTACAACCCTGTCCTTTTCATCAAGGCACTGCTGTACAGAGCCTCTGAGAAGTCTTAAGGCTTCAAGAAAATGGTTTCCGATAAGGGGATTTGTAAGTATTATGTCAGAGTTAATCTGGCGACGGTACTTTTTGAAAATGACCTGCGGCAGTATGCCTACACAGTGCTGATTCAGTATCGTGTGTATATCTTCCTTAGTACGTATCGTCTTGCGAAGTATTGCATAAACCATTATCCATGCAACACCAATTACGAGACCTATCAACGCTGCCCTTAGCACAGCAGAACGCCACGCCAGTGTATTGGAAGGCCCGTCAGGCATATCAGGTTCATTTATCATAACAAGCTTGGTACGGCCGATAATATAATCGGCAACGGAAGAGTAGTTATTGATAACACTCATAAGAACATCATAGGTCATTTGGGGATCTGAACCCTTGGCTGTGAGAGTTACCATATTCGTATCTGCAATACATTTTGCCGTAACCGCAGCAGGCATCGACTTAACACCAAGCTCATTGCACACCTGATTTTTCAGCAACGAGTTATTGACAACGTGCGGAAAAACATTTGCAAGCTGGTCAGCGGTATTTTTATTATAGTAGAACGAATATGCAGAAACGCCGTTGTCACCCGAAAGCACAGCGTTTTCCGTATGCACCGTAAACGTTGCTGAAACGGTGTATTCAGGTTTATACCGCACATAGCTCCTGTAAAACTGTATACCTCCGAAAAGCACGGCAAGAGCCAGAGCAATCCAGCCGAACTTGATTACTCCGCGCCAAATATCACTGATAAGCACCCTTATTTCCACGGGTGAATTAGAGCTATTCACATCGTTGTTTTTGTTGTTTTTCATACGGTATCCTTATCCCTGTTTTTTATCTGTTTTATCTTCGAGTGATTCTTCCGTAAACACATCTGCATCTCCTACGGCAAAATTGCCTCTGCCGTATTTAGAGTAACCGCGGTAATATGCCGCGTAGCCGTGATAACCGGTTTCGTCAATTCCTATCTGTCCGAAAAGTGTAAACGGCTTATAAACATCGTTGAGCACACAGCCTGCAAGCTTACCGCCCGCGTCGGATACAGCGAGTATCGCATCGTTAATATCACGTACCGCAACGCAATCCGTCCTTACAACAAGCAGCGTTCTGTCAACAAAAGCCGATGCCATAACACTGTCTGCCGAAACAGATGACGGAGGAGTATCTATAATTACAAAGTCAACCTTTTCGCGAAGCGCGGTAATGCAGTTTTTCAGTGCAGTGGCGTCATATTCACTGTTTTTATTTGTATGAGATTTTTTGTTAAAAGCAATTATAAGATCAGTCTTTCTGTAACGTACAAAGCTGAAATCGTCAAGCGTGACACGGTTTGTAAGCACGTCCGAAAACTCATTTTTCATTTCCTTACCGTAGTCAAATATTTTATACATTGACGGTTTATGGACATCAAGGTCTATAAGCGCAACGCGGTATCCTCTGCCGGCAAGTGCCAATGACGTATTGGCGGCTACCGTAGACTTACCTTCATTCTCAGCAACGCTTGTAACAACAAACACCTTATGTCCCTTATTTTTATGCATATATTCAAGCTTGGTTGCAAGCTTCTGGTAATCCTCGGTAAATCTCAGACTTGAATATGCATCATTTATAAGCAGTGACCTTTTCTTTCGGTGAAGTCTCTCCTTAAGAGAGAGATGCGGACGCTCGTGCGAGATCGTCGAAATAATGTGCGAATCTATCTTTTCCGAAAATCCCTTTTCCTCCTTGACCGTTTCGCGAAGCAGCGACAGCAGCACTATGAGACCAGCCTCAAAGAGCATTGCAAACAATACGATATGGTTACGGTATCTCGTAAGCACGGAATTTGACGGAGCAGTCGGCATTTTAGGTGAAGAAATAACGTCAATTACCGCATTGGTAAATACCGCATCTGATATTTCCGGGTAAACCTCCAGCACAGATGTCAGCAGCTTAAATGCAAGCTCCGGCTCATCCGACTTGACGGATATATTCAGCAGGTTTGTCGAACCGTTTACCTCTGCGGTAATATCGCCGTCAAACGAATCAAGCCCAAGATTCTCAGCCGCAAGATTCTTCATCGATACCTGATCAAAAACCTTCGTAAATATCGTAGCCATTTCACTCGAGGCCGACAGGTTACTGTAAGCACCGCTGCTGCTCACCTTAGAGCGTACTACAAGCACCGCGCTGCTTGTATAGCTGGGTGTATATATACTTTTTTCAAAAATGCTTACTCCCATAGCCGCAATCAGACCTGCAAGCAGAATCGCCCATATATTTCTTACCAGGTCTCTTATCAGGCTGTTCAATTCAAAAGTTATCGTAAACCACGATCTGTTACTCTTCAAATCTCATCACCTCTCGCACTAAGGCGAAACAAAATAATCATTATTATTCAACAACAACCGTAAGTATAGAGTGGCCCTCGTAACCCTCATTGGTGGAAATATAGAAATGTACGTTATATGTACCTTCCTTGTCACAGTCATAGTTAGTTGAAACAAGAAGATTGTAATTTTTCATAAGCACACCGTTGACCGTGACCTCTTTTATATAGTCTTCAAATATAGGTGTTTCGCCCTTCTTAACATATATAAGGCTCTTTTCAAGCTGAATCTGAGGTGCCATCGTCTCATTACCTTCAACGTGCACGGTAACATCAAGATATATCATATCGCCCATACTGTTTGCCGCCGATACGGACACAGTGAAAACTCCTGCCGTATTCTCAACAAAATCAGTCGCGGTTATGGTGACCTTGTCGCTGATATCACCGTCAATACAGTCTCTCGCACCGATGGCCGAGCGTATATCAACATCCTCATCCACCGAGTAGACCAAAGCACGCTTCATATAAAATTCCGGTGTTGTGTAATCGGTATAGCGAAGCGTACGCGTGACCTTGGAAACGTGACGGTCAGAATCAGAAACAGCATAGGTTACCGTACATTCACCGGGAGTTATAAACTTTGATACCGACTCTACAAGCACCTTATCCGTAATATCTCCATCCTTCTCATCAAACGCCGTAACGCCTCTGAGAAGCATCTCCTTGCTGTCTCTGACACTCATTTCGATCGTATCAGACTCAACAGTGATAACCGGAACGGTAGTATCGGTTTTTATCCTGTCTATAACCGAAAACGCAACAAACGCAACAAGCGTTACGGAAAACAGCAGCAGAGTTATTTTTTGAAGCCATTTTATCATACGATTTTCGCCTTTCTTTGAAGCAACAGTCTTCAGACCGTTTCATTTTTAATTATTTTTGTCGGATTTATTTTTAGAAGAATATCTGCGTAATCATAAGACCAATTCTCGCATATCGCCTCGTGCACATCGGAAAAATCAGGTATTCTGCTGTATTGGCTGTGTGCATCGCTTGCAACCGCATCAGCAAGCCCGTTATCCAATATGTATTTTGCCGCTGAATATATGCGTTGACCGAACTCACCTACTATACTGCTTCGGTTGAGCTGGAGCAAGGCACCTGCGCGGCAGAGCTGCACTGCACGGTCGGGCTGCTCAACAATAAAGCCGTACCGTTCAGGGTGTGCCGCAACAGGCACGACACCTGTTGAAGCAACGCGCTTTATGCTTTTTATCGCCTCTTCTTCACTTATCTCAAAATCAAGCTCTACCAGCATATATTTCGAGCCGTTGAGCGTTAAAAAATCTCCGTGCTCAAAATGTTTTTCAAAGTCATCCGTAAAGAAAACTTCCTGACCGTAATACAAATCAACAGGAATCAAATTACGTTCCAGTGCATCATGCAGCTCATTGAACTTTGATATTAATTTTTCACTGCGGTAGTTTTTACAAAGACCCGGTATATTGCAGTGAGGTGTTGCAACAATACTGCTTATTCCCGAAGCCGCTGCAATGCGTGCCATTTCAAGAGAATCGCTGAGAGCACCCGAGCCGTCATCAACGCCGGGCAAAATATGGCAATGAATATCAAGCACGGAGCTCGCCTCCAAAGTTAACCGTAAATAAATCTGTTTATACGACGTGCGGCATCATCAATATCAAACGATATTATAGCCATCCCGTTATATCTTTTATATGAATAAGCACCGTCATACGGTACGTGCTGTGCCTGCATATACAGCTCCTTGCCCGCTTGAGCAGCTGTGCTTTCAACCTCAGCTTCATCCGTTATGGCGGAAATCTCTTCTTCCAAAGCTGTAACATCTTCCCGCATCGTATTCTGCTCAACCTGTGTATGCTCCTGCAGCGACGTGCTTTCTTCGGTTAACTGCTCATACTCGCCGCTGTCAGCGTTATCTGTCTTAGCTATTGCCGATATTACACCGGTCAGCTCGGGAAGAGTGATATTCGTTTTAATAAGCTTAAATGCAAAATCTGTCAGACCGTATATTTCGGGCAATGTCTTTTCATTGAGTATCTTGTTAGCCAAAGCCTGTATAAGCTTCTGCTGTCGGTTTGTCCTGCCAAAATCGCTGTCAACCTTACGCGTACGCATATATGTCAGTGCCGGCGCACCGCTGAGATGACATACTCCTTCCTCAACCTGCTTGCCGAGCGTACCTGTTCGATTAAAATATTCAGCCTCCGCCTTTGTAAGTTTTATATCAACGCCGCCTACCTTGTTAATAAAATCCTTAACACCGTTGAAATCAACTACCACAAACCGCTGTATATCAAGGTCAAATATCTGATTAACTGTATTGACTGCAAGACCTACGCCGTCAAAGGAATACGCGGCATTTATCCTGTTCCATCCGTGGCCCTCGATAGGTACAAGAGAGTCACGAAGAACCGATATCATTTTTACTTCATCAGTTTTTTTATTATATGAAAAAATGATAATAGCATCGCTTCTTCCTCGTTCACGCGTAACATCTCTTGAATCCGTACCGAGAACAAGTATGTTTTCGATATCGGGGTTCTTTTTCTCCACCTTGTATATCGGTGTTTTGCCGTAAACACTGACAGCATTCGCTGAGTTTCCGAACGAATTGGAGCTGTTGTAGTTATTACCGGTTCCGCTCTGATTAACGCTGTTAGGCAAAGTTTCCGGTTCAATAGTTATATCGTCGCCGAGCTCATCCTCACTGAGAGTAACATCCTCCCAACCCGAAGGTTGCTCATCCATTTCGGGGCGCACATATTCATCGGTGCGCTCGACAATTTCAGCCTTTTCGTAAGCGTTATTGTAATAGCTGATAACAACCGGCAATATCAACCCTAAAGCTATGCCTGCAATGACTACAAGTGCCACAGCTATACCTATAACTGTTTTTTTGTTTTTCTTTTCTTTTTTTCTCTCAACTGAAATTTCGTTTTTTTTCAAAATCTCACCTTTTTCGGTAAAAAAGAGCATATTTTTACTTATACAGTATTAATACTATCACACAATTAAAAAAAATACAACCGTAAAATTAATGTAAATTCTGTTGACAGATTGCAAACTGAGTATTAATATTCAATTTTTTTGATATTCGCAGAAAAAACCACAAAAAACAGCAACCTTTTCCAAAAAAGAAAGGGTTGCTGATGATTTTTTACGTATTATAATACTGATTAGTTGTTGTTTGCATCAAGGTCAGCCTGAGGTGCAACGGGAGCTTGCGGTGCAACGGGAGCTTGCGGAGCAACGGGAGCCTGCGGAGCAACGGGCTTTTTCTTGCCCATTTTCTTAAGGTCGATCTCTTTGACAAACTTATTGGCAAACATCAAACCTGCAAGTCCGAGCGCAATAGCGATAATTGTGCAGAAGAAGCCGATAAAGAAGCAAAGAACAGCACCTACCTCATTGCCGGCTGCATTTACATAGTAACCTTCGATAGCAAAAATAATAAAAGAAAGTACTGTTTCGCAGAAGTTCTCAATAATGTCGCTCAAACGGATCGCAATATAGGCAACACCGACAAAAGCAAACATACCCGAAACCTTTTTGTTTGCAAAGAAAGCACAGACTGCATAAACCAAAATATAAAAGAAGGGAGAAACAATATTCAGAAGGTCATTTACAATATTGTAAGCATCCGAATCAAAATAATAATAGCTGCTGCCGCCGCAGATCTCGCGCACCAAAGTCAGTACAAGGTTGTGAGTTACGGGGAGCACAGAAGCAACTGCAAAAATGCATACCGCCATAAGTATGTAAGGAAGTGTAAGAAACTCTTTGAAGTTGATATTGAGCTTTTTCTTTGCCTTGGGAGGAGGAGGCGTAACAGGTGCCTGACCCGGTACATATACAGGCTGTCTCTGCTGTACTGCAGGTGCAGGGGCGGGGTTAGGATTGGGGTTGAAATTAGGGTTAAAATTGTTATCCATATCGTAGTCCTCCGATATTTATTATTTTAATATATTATATATCTGTTAGATTTCGTTGTCAATAAATTTTATGTTTAAAAATAAAGATTCAGCACAATTTATAGTCGATTTCAACAGTTTTTATTTAAATAACGAATCAAAAAATGTATTTATCGCTTGTAAAAGGGCTTTTAGATATGATATAATGTTATTCATTAAAATCAAGGAGCGGATTCCATGAGCGATAAAAAAAGAACCTTGTCTATGGATAAGGTCAAAAACTTCGTCACCGAAATCAAAACCCATTGGAACACCCCGGCAGAAGGCAAGTACGTACCGTACAAAGAGTATAAGGATGTTGTACTTGCTGTAGGCAGTAACTATGCAGGCTCAAAGGTACTTGAATACATAAGCTTTGCCTCAGCCTGTTACCTCATTATGCACCACTACAAGCTGCCTTACCTCACCTTCTCTATTATAAGCATTATCAATATGCCGCTCGGCTACATATCGGCACTCATGTGGTGGCTTGTATGCGACAATCTCGGATTTTTGCCAAAACGTACGGAAAAGAAATTTTACGGCGTATACTTTGCGATGATTCTGTTCGGTATATCGACGCTTGTCTTCGACTTTGCGTCGCTGTTCGACCCAAGCAGCGGATTTATACGATACCTCAACAGCCTTGAGGGAATGAACGCCACGGCGTGCTTCAAAACCTTCGGTACGCATTTCCTGTACACCGGATGGGTTGGCGCACGTAACATATTCTGGCGTAAAAAGCTGCTCCCGAAATACGGCAGATACAAGTACTCTCTCTACTGTGACGTTGTACCCAAGTGTATAATGGTAATACTCATCGGCTGGATTCCCGTTTACAATATAGCCGACGTTGCAACACGTGTATGGGTTGCAAACCTTCTTTTCGCTACATACAACGTATTCGGCTTTGCAAACAACCTCGAAACCTGTACAAAGAGCATAAGTCCTAACCTGCAGGAAAGAATTTATGTACGAAGCTATCCCGTAAAGATATCACACTTTTTCAACACGATAGTAGGTATCGTTATGCCGATTGCAATCGGTATGCTCCGTAACGAGTGGGCAGACATCAATGTTTACCGCTATGTAATTCCGATAACATTCATCATTCTTGCGGCAATGACAATGATTTTTGCCGGCAGAATCAAGGAGCGTATCCCTCAGCCGCCCGTTGAGAAAAAGGTGCAGATCAAATTCTGGGACGGTATGTTCGGCGTTCTCAAGAACAAATATCTGCTTATCAAGAACGTTGTCGGTTTGATAGATGCTCTCGGCAACGGTATGCTGCCGTTTGTAACGGTTCTGTATTTCTACACATTCCGTTTGAGCGGTCTGCCCTACAGTCTTATCGTTATGCTGATTTCGTTTGCGGGTACTCCGCCCGATCTGCTTTCGCCTTACTTCCTCAAGCGGTTCTCATATAAGCAGATCATGATATTCTACCAACTCACCCGTGCATTAGGTAACGCTGCAATAGTTGCCGCAATCTGGTTCTGCGGCGACAACCTTGTGCTCTGCGGTACAATATGCGTTGTCGTGCTTTTCTTTATGGAAATGACAAAAACCGTTCCTACAACTGCAGGTCACGATATGGATGTTCGCATTGCAGACTATCAGATGTATATCTCAGGCGAAAGACTTGAAAGCTTTGCAGGCGTATTCGGCTGGTTTACAGGACCTATAGTTTCGTTTATCGGTCTGCTTATTCCGCTCTTCCTGCTCCGTTACGGCTTCAACAGTAACTGGGAGATACTTTTTGTCGATGCTTCACGAAGAAACATTATCGCAATTCCGCTTATTGTAGACATAATAGGCTTTGTGCTTATGACAATACCCTATTTCTTTTGGGACTACGACAGCAAAAAACAGAACCAGGTTATGGAAGTACTCAAACGACGTGCCGAAGTAACAGAAAAGAAAGCCGCTGAAGCCAACGAAAAGGTTTCGGGCGGATATAAAGGCTAAGAAAGGAGGCAACAGATAATGAGTAAAAAGAACAAAAAAGACATCCCTGTGCCTCCCGTCAACGAACCGGAGGTAACTCTCAACATTCCCGAGGACGAAATATGGACGTATCAGGTGCCGGGTCTTGCCGCGCCGCATATCAATAAGCCTTATAAACATTTCACTCTCAAGAAGATTATTTTCATAGTTACGATAGTTATTGCTGTCAGTCTCTCCTGCTACTTCAGTATCCTTGCCATAGCAAACAAAGATACATATCAGTATGAAGACACAGGCAGCGGCACATACCGTCTGACCAAATTCAGTAACACGGGTGAAATAACCGAGCTTAACGTTGACTACGTAACAACAGTTGACTACGACCAGATAACCAAGGAATATGTTTTCACAAAGGACAAAAGTAAAAAAGTAACCGAAATACGCGAGTATGCGCTCAACTGCGACGATAAAATTACAACTATTTATATCGGTCCCGATGTTCAGATTATACAAAGCAAAGCGTTTTACTCCTGCTGGGCACTGCAGAATATCGAGGTAGACGAAAACAATCCATACTACTGTGACATCGACGGCGTACTTTACAATAAAGATAAGACCGTGCTCATTAACTATCCGTGTAACCACGACGAATACCTGAGAAAAAAATACGGATATGAAACCGAAATGTACCGTGAAGATGTGACAGAGCAGTACAAACTTGATATTCAAACGTACGTCGTACCCTCTACCGTAACAACACTCGGCGAGCTTTGCTTCAGCTATGTAAATCTCAGAGATATCTATCTGCCCGAAGGTCTCAAGAAGATGGAAACACTCTCTGTTTTCAAGCTTCACGAGCCCAAGGACCAATGGGGCAACACTCCCTCACTCGAAAACATCTATACCTATAAAGTAGAGAGTGAAATATCCGACACAAGCTTCAAATCGGTCAACAGCTTCAGCGAGATTTATCTTTCACTGCCGGAAGGTCTTGAATATATCGGCTCAGATGCTCTCAGCTATAACCAAGCTATGACTTACGTATACATTCCCTCAAGCGTCACCTATATAGGTCACCACGCATTCTGGGATAATGTGTACAAAGAGGATAAAGAGCTCAAAGGTCTTGCAGAGATCAACGCAGCACTGAGCGAAGCGGAGCTTGAAGAAATTCACCTTGGCGACCAGTGGAAGCCGCAGTACGACTATATGCTGTTCAAAAAGAGCGTAAACGTAAATTACGGGGTCACAAGAGAAGAAATAAAATAAATTGACCAAACAGGCAACACGGTTCTTTCCGTGTTGCCTGTTAATTTTTCATGAGAAACCAATGTATAAAATATCTGTTTACCTTCGTTATATCCTGCAGCCGCTTTATGAGATAAAAGCGGGCGACCATAGGCAGTAAATAAACCTTAAGAATCAGATTTACTTAAATAGCCGTAATGGTAAGCTGAATGCGCTTTTGCATTTCGCTTAAGCGAGCGGATTTTAAAACCGTCAGCCGTAGCGGAGTACTTATAACCTCAAAAGTTCTTTTGGTTGCTTTTGTAACGAGTGACAAAAGCAACTGCGGCTTTATACCGCATAAAAAGGATCTGAACGAATATGGTTTCAAAAGTATATTTACTTGAAGCTTCACTCATGGTATAATATAAAAGAAATTTATCGCGAGGTGATAATCTGATGTTTGATGCAGTTAAGGTTAAAAACGAATGTGTTCAGTGGATAAGGGATTTCTTTGAAAAAAACGGCAAAGGCTGTAACGCAGTAGTCGGTATATCCGGCGGTAAGGACAGCTCTATTGTTGCCGCACTTTGCGTTGAAGCCCTCGGCAAGGACAGAGTTATCGGCGTGCTTATGCCTCAGGGTGAGCAGCACGATATTGATATGGCTTACCTGCTTGTAAACCACCTCGGAATCAGGCATTACGAAATAAATGTCAAAGCCGCTATAGATGCTGTGCTAAACAACTTCCCCGAAGAGCTTGAAATAAATAATATGACAAGGGTCAACCTGCCGCCGAGAATAAGGATGTCCACCCTCTATGCCGTTTCCCAGAGCTGTAACGGACGTGTTGCCAACACCTGCAACCTCTCTGAGGACTGGGTGGGCTACTCAACACGCTACGGCGATTCTGTAGGTGATTTCTCTCCCCTGTCATTTATCACAGTAACAGAAGCAAAACAGATCGGTTATGAGCTCGGTTTACCCCGTGAGCTCGTTGACAAAACTCCGATCGACGGCCTCTGCGGCAAAACAGACGAGGAAAACCTCGGCTTTACCTATGCTGAGCTTGACGTTTATATACGCACAGGCTATATTGCCGACGAAGCAAAGAAAGAGCTTATCGACCGCAAGCATAAGGCAAACCTCTTTAAACTGCAGTTTATGCCCTGTTTCAAGCCCGAAATATAACTTAAAGGCGGTGAATTGCATATGACCATGGTTTTACTGACCGCACTCGGAGTCGGCGGCGCTACACTTATCGGCTCCGTAATCGGTTTTATTTTCAAAAGAATTTCTCATAAATTTTCTGACATTGTTCTCAGCTTTGCCGCAGGCGTTATGCTTGCCGCCGCAGTTCTCGGTCTGATTCTTCCGTCGATCGAGTACGGCGGAAAATTCGGTATACTTATCACCGTTGCAGGCATTTTTGCGGGTGCGCTGTGTCTTAACCTTATTGATAAGCTTGTGCCTCACCTGCATAAGCTTGTCGGTCCCGACACAGAGGCGCATCATAACGCAAACCTCAGCAAGGTGTTGCTTTTTGTAACTGCAATAGCAATACACAATCTGCCCGAAGGCATCGCTGCAGGTGTCGGCTTCGGTTCGGGTGATACAACCCAAGCTCTGCTTATCGCAGGCGGTATAGCGCTTCAGAATATACCCGAAGGTATGGTAATAATCGGACCTATGCTTGCCGCAGGCGTAAGCCCTAAGAAAACGTTTATCAGTGCGCTTATAACAGGTCTCGTTGAGGTTATCGGTACGCTTATCGGCTACTTTGCTGTCAGCGTTTCTGTTGCAATCCTTCCCTTTGCTCTCAGCTTTGCAGGCGGTACAATGCTTTATGTTGTAAGCGACGAAATGATACCCGAAACCCACGCTCACGGCAGTCAGCGAGGTGCAACCTATGCATTGCTCGTCGGCTTTTGTGTAATGCTGGTTTCGGATGTGCTGTTAGGATGAAAAATAAGGGTTGCAGCTGACAAAAATCAGCTGCAACCCACTAATTTTACAGTATGGTCTTCCAAAGTCCGTGCTTGTTGCAGTAGCTGTATACCGCTGTCGGCTTCTCGCCGCATAGCTTAAACTCGGCCTCAGGTTTGTCACCGCTGATAAGACATTTACGCTGACCGCCGATGTCAGTCTGCATATACACCCAGTTTATGCTGTGATCATTCTCCATAGGGTGCGGCACACTGCCTATCTTTACTTTTACGCTGTCACCCTCAACCGTTACGGCAGGGCTGTGCTTTTCGCCGCCCTCGTTTTCAGTCGAAGCCTGCAGATGCTCCATCTCGCTGCCGCAGCACATTATCGGCACACCTGCACCGTGTATAAGTCCAACAATATTGCCGCATTTACGGCAAAGATAAAACCTTGATTCACACATAAATCATACCTCCTTTTGGAAATTAGTATGTCACATTTATATGCTGTTATGAATGGAGATTTGATATGAGCAAAGTCGAAACAGTAAATCAATATATGGAAGTTTATACAGACCCGCCGGAAAAAGTACGCGAATCGAGCCGAGCTCTTATAATAAAAGACGGCAAAGTGCTTCTTACATACGAAAAAAACAAGGATGTATATATGTCGCCGGGCGGCGGTGTTGAGCCGGGCGAAACACTTGAAGCTTGCTGTATGCGTGAGCTTCGTGAAGAAGCGGGATACACGGTAAAGCCGATAAAACCGTTTATTACAGTAAACGAATACAGCTTTGAAACGCTGTATATCAGCAACTATTTTCTGTGCGAAATCACAGGCAGATGTGAACAAAGCCTGACTGAAACCGAAATCAGCCACGGCGTAATGCCAGTATGGCTCGAAATTGATAAAGCTGTTGAAGTTTTTTCAGCCTACCCGACCAAACCGCAGGACCATATGAGTCTCTATCTTCGTGAATACACAGTACTTAACAAATATAAAGAAAAGGCAGATAAACAGTAATGAAAATAACATCATTAACAGAAAACATATCACACAACAGTCGCATTAGCGCAGAGCACGGGCTGAGCCTTTATATTGAAACACAGAAACACAACATACTCTTTGATATGGGTCAGACCTCACTCTTTGCTGAAAATGCAATCAAGCTCGGCATTGACCTGACGAAGGTTGATATTGCAGTGCTCTCTCACGGACATTATGACCACGGCGGAGGTCTCGGCAGATTCCTTGAAATAAACACAACCGCACCCGTATACATCAGCCGTTACGCTTTCGGCGACTATTACAACGGCACTGAAAAATATATAGGTCTCGACAAAGCCTTGCAAACTGAAAAAAGAATTATTTTTGTCGATGATATTCTTGAAATCGATGATGAGCTCAGTCTTTATTCATGTAATAAAAATGTAAGGAATCACTACCTCGGCAGCTTCGGTCTGAATATGAAGTGCAACGGAGAATTTATGCCTGACGATTTTAAGCACGAGCAATATCTTCTTATTAACGAAAACGGTAAACGTGTACTTATCAGCGGTTGCTCACACAAAGGTATAATGGATATTGTCGAATGGTTTGAGCCCGATGCACTCGTCGGCGGTTTTCATTACTCAAAGCTCGCCCTTGATGAAAAGCTCACCGGATACGCAGCAAAGCTCGCATCACACAATATGACATACTTTACCTGCCACTGTACAGGAGTTGAGCAGTATGAGTTTATGAAAAAATATATGCCGCAGTTAAATTACATTGCCTGCGGCGAAAGCAAAGAGTGCTAATTTCACATAAAATTATCTATAAAGCGCAAAAAACAGGATGTAAAATACATCCTGTTTTTTATAATACTGTTTATTCACAAAGGAAGAAACAACCGTAATCGGTTTCGATTACGAATACATAGAATCCGTAATCATCGTATAATGCGTCATAGGCAAATGTTTCCATATAACAAATATCATAATACTCCATATTACCGCCGTAAACTTCATCAAAAGCATACTCGACCATTTCGTAAAGACCGTACGATGTATTCTCTCGATAATCCTCATCCTCAAAATCAAGAGAATGATAATCATAATCGGTATCATAAATAGTCGGAATATCATCATATCCGTAATAATATTCATTAACACCTAAGTAACCGTAATAAAAGGCGTAATCATCGTAGCCTTCTTCCTCCTCGATATCGTACATAATTTCGAGGATATCGGCACTGCCGGGAAGTATGTATTCGCTCAGGTCGCTCCAGCTTCCGGTATAGAGGAACTCATTCATAGCAACCTCTAACTCATCGAGAGTATAGCCGTTTACGGGAGGATAATAATCCTCGTCATACCACCAATCATCGTCATTGTCATTATATCCGCTGTCATAACCGCTGTCGTAACCGCTGTCATAGCCGTCATCATAACCTTGGTTATAACCTGCGTTAAAGCCGTCATCATACGAAGGCGGCGCCGCAGTTGCAGGAGCTTTGGTAGACTCGGGTTTTGGAGTAGGTGCTTTTGTGACAACTATTTTCTGCGTAGTAGAGCTTTTGGTATGTGCTGCTGTAGGTGCCTCAGCAGTTGCTTGAACAGCCGTAGTTTCCGTATCGGACTCCGAAGGAAGCGTACCTGTTTCTTCGCTCATATCACCGTTAACATCAGCATAGGACGAATCTGCTGTTCCGTCATACGCATCTTTTTTATTACCGACCAACGCCTTCAAAGCAAAAACCGATGCGAAAACTATAACCGCAACGCCGACGACAGCAAGCACGATTATCAGCCAGACGGGGAACTTCTTTTTAGGTGCATCGGGTGTGTTTGAAGGGACGGGAGAAGGAGCAGGCGGCTGAGGAATCGGCCCTTCGGGAACAGCCGGCTCTTCAGGAACACCGAGCTTTGTTCCGCATTCAGTACAAAACAAGCAATTATCGTCAATACTGCTGCCGCATTCGGGACAATACATAACTTTTTACCTCCGTTATTGTAGAAATTAATTGCTTTTTATTATATTACTGTGGGTTTTTTAATTCAACCGTTTTTTGCAAAAAGCGGTAATTTACGGTGATATAGGTTTTATCACGGATTATCTGCGTGGTGTGTGATAAGATTCTTAGCTCGCGCTCAGGATGACATTATTTAAGTTGCGACCTAATATTTATTGACAATTTTCAGATATTCTGTCAATCGATAGTCGAAAGCTCTGCTTTTGTTATTGCCTCATCAAGCATCATCTGCTGTTCGGAAGAGAGCGGCTGTACGATATCGTTATCGGAAAAGCTTGTAACACGGTAGAAAGCGGCATTACTTGAGTCGCTCTTTACCAGCGCATCAAGTGAAGCATCGTATTCATACTCACCCTCACAGCCTGTTGATGATAACACGCCTGTGTGTGCAAAGCTGATATTCATAGCATCGCTTTCATCATAATGCGACAAGCTACCCGGAGTATAATACCACTTTTCATCATACATATCGTAGTAAAAGCCCTTCATATTACCGTAACTGTCGTCAAACTCAACAGTCTGATTCAGAAACTCGTATATTACGATATTACGGTCGAGGCTCAACAGCTCTTCACGGAAAGCCTTATACTCGGCACCGTTTGCCGTAAAGCCGCCACGTGAGAAGCCGTTGGTGTAGCGTGTTTTATCGTTCTGAACCGAGCTCCAATAGTCGAAGTAGCACTTGATAGTAAAATCCGTATCGGAATTTCTTTCGATATGGCGAAGATACACGTCACTCGCCTCTTCGGGAGGCCACACATTTATATAATCACAGCCTGCTTTAGCAGGTGTAATAATCAAATAATAACCCTCCATATACTGAGCCTCAGGTTTTTCGATACGTGCGTTGAACATATGGTCATAACATCCATCATCAACGTTGTATCTGAACATCATTATCACACCGTCGCGGATAACGTAAGGAAATTCTTCTCTGTCAAGAGAAACGGCAACGCCCGATTCTTTATCATAGGGTTTGAATACAAAGCCGAGACCGTAGTCTTCAACATCGTCAAGCATATAAGACGCATCGCTTATCCAACAACCATCTTCAAGCATTGATGCGGTCTTATCGCCCATAAGCATAAACACTGCTGCTGTCGCAGCACCGGATATCGCCAACGCTGCACACAGCACTGTTATTATAATCTTTTTCATAAAACTTACCTCTTTATTTATGCAACAGATTTTTTCTTGCCGATTATGATAACGGCGACTACGCCTGCAACAGCTACAATAACAACAACAGCCGCTACAAGTATTATCGGACCTATGGGACTCGGGTTGTCATCAATCTCGTTGCTTGTCAAAGTATGAGCAAAGCCGTTGTTCAGTGCATAAGTTTCAGCTGCGGAGCCTGAGATACACTCGAGCACTACTTCATCATCAAATGCCTCAGCACCGAACTGAGTAACGGTAGAGGGAATATTGACGGTCTGAACCCCTTTATCCTTAAAGGCACGCTTGCCTACGCCGATAACGGTATAGTTTTCAATATACTCCGGAATAGTGACATATGTGTCGCCGCCGATATAGTTGACAATAACAACGTAATTATTGATAACCGTATACTCAAAATCAAGATAGATATTGATGGTAATATCTATATCGGAATCGGTGTCAGGGATTATGTAGTCATCATCCGGTTCGACAATGTCGACAGGCGGATCGGTTACATCCTCGGGAGCATCGTAGATGGGATCGCTATCGGGCGATTGTGTGGGACGGTCGACAGAAGGTGTAGTATTATGTTCGGCAGGGGGAGGCGTTGAGTCGTTCGATATGCTGAAACTGTAGTTACCGGTACAGCCGCTATAACGTTCGTGCACATGAAAATAATATGTACCTGATGCCAGATCCAATGTATCTTTATAATTCAATGTTGCCTGATTAGAACCTGCTATGGCATCATCGTCATTCCAAATTAGGTCTCCGTCAGCAGAATAAATATACAGATATGCACTTCCGATATTACCTGAAAACTGAAGATTTATTCTGCCGGACGATGAAAGAGTGAAAGCATAATAATCATCCTTGTCTCCGATTGCTATCTGTCCGTTATATTTTTGATTAAACGATATATCATTTGCATACTCGATGAAATTATCTGCACCGCCGTATATATCTTTAAAGCTTTCTTTTGCATCTGTATAATTCATCGTAAAGCTGTAGTTACCGGTACAACCGCTATAACGTTCGTGCACATGAAAATAATATGTACCCGATGCCAGATCCAATGTATCAGTGTAATTCAATGTTGCCTGATTATAACCTGCTATGGCATCATCGTCATTCCAAATCAGATCTCCGTCAGCAGAATAAACATACAGATATGCACTTCCGATGTCACCTGAAAAACGCAGATCAATTCTGCCAGAAGATGAAAGTGTGAATTTATAATAATGATCACAATCGCTGTCTGTAATTGTACCCGAATAGCTTGAGCCGAAGTTTATCGGTGTCGCGTTGTCCATACTTGTGCCGGCGGCATTGACAGCAAAATTAAAGCATGTTATCAGTAAAATGCCCGCAATAAAAAAAGATGTGATTCTTCTCATAATTTTACCTCCCGAGTCAATTGTTTTTGCGTTTTAAAGCAAACACGTAATTTGCCGACATTATAGCACAAAAAAATGACAAAAACCGTCAAAAGGTACAGAAAGCGATTTTAGGGGTATGAAAAGTTGCTTTTAAAATTTTTAATGCTTGAAAACGTATAAAAAATACAATATAATTATTATATTATGTCGAAAGGATGTATTATAATATGCATATTGCGGTCTGCGACGACGACAAAACAATACGCGAACTTGTTTGCGAAATGCTCTGCGATTACGCAGACAGGTCAACGGTAAAGATCACCTTTGAAACTTTCGAAAGTTACGGAGATATCATCAAGAGGACCGATGATTTTGACGTATTTTTGCTTGACTACAAAATGGACGACGTAAGCGGCAAAAAGGGCGAAACGGACGGTATGGAGTTTGCAAGGCTTATACGTCAGAAACACGGTGCGGAAAAAAATATAATTTTTATTACCGCGTACGACGAATTTGTATACGAAGCGTTTGAGGTAAGGGCTCACCGCTTCCTTAAAAAGCCGATAAACCGCGAAAAGCTGTTTGAAGCACTTGACGAATATATAAGCTCAAATGCGGCAAACGGTACAGTAGTAATCAAAACCAACGATGAAGCACAGGTATTCAGAACAAGTGATATATACTACCTTGAGGTCTCTCTCAAAAACACCTTTGTTCACACAAAGCAGGGCACATTCAAATGCCACAAAACAATAGCTTCGTTTGAAGATGAGCTGACTCCCTTCCGTTTTTTCCGAATCCACCGCTCATTTATAATAAACTTAGCCCACATTAAAACCTACAACAGCAAATATGTAACGCTTGACAACGGCACAAAGCTTTTTATAAGCCCCAAAAAATACCCGCAGCTTTGTGAGATAATGCTCAAAAAGCCGATTTCATCAAAGCCGAAGCAATACTGCAAGCCGCCTCACAACAACGAAACCGAAGAGGATAACGACAAATGACAACCGCTCTCAACTGCATAACCGAGCTTGGTAAGAACGTACTCGGAATAGTTGCCGTTACACTGATGCTCAAGGATATATTCGGCTACAGACTCAACGTACGCAAGGCCGCAGTAATAATAACCGGCATACTGTTCACCGCAGCAAGCGTACTGCCTCACATACTTATACAAGATAGTACATCTGCCGCAGATATAACGGATTTTGTTTCGCTCGGTGCTTTTATCCTGTTCCCTTATCTGCTCTTCAAATCAAAGAAGAAGCTGACTTTTATGCTGTTCGGTATAATTATGAACGCAACGGCTGACTTTGCGGTACTTATTATAACGACCACCTTCGGAATAACATCACAAACCGTTACTGCCCTGCTGTTCTGTGCACTCTATGCAGCATGCATACTCGTAATCTGCATAGCAAAAGCAAAGCAAAAAGTAATACCGCCCCGTAACTTCTTCGAAAACATTCCGACCATTGTTTACGTGGTAATTCTGCTTGCCGACCTTTCAACTTACTATACGGTAACCCTTGCGACAAACACGGAATACATAAAGGACATTTCAAACTTCCTTATGATACTCTCAGCCGTACTCGTGGTTGCCTGCATAGCTTTCATTATATTCCGTTACTATCTGCTTTCGGACAAGCACAAGGAAACCGAAATGATGCTCAACGCTCAGCTTGAACATAACGAACAGATAATGAAGCACAATGCAGATATAAGGCGATTCCGACATGACTACACCAACAATATTTTTGCTTTAAATCTGCTGCTTGAACAAAACCGTACCGATGAAGCCAAGGAGTTTATTGCTAAAATGAACGACCTGCCTGCACTTACACAAACACGGTATGCAACAGGCAACTACCTGGCTGATGCAATAATCACGGCAAAGGCAACAGACGCAGCAGAAAAAAGTATTACAATTGATTTCAGCGGCACGATACCTTATGCCAAAATCAGTAACAACGACATATGCACCATACTCTCAAACGTGCTCGACAACGCTATAACCGCCTGCCCGAAGGGTGCTGAAAAGCCGATAAGCATAATCTCAGCAGAGCAAAGCAACGGCGTACTCATAACCGTAAGCAACCCCGTTGCGGGCAACGTGGAAATAGTAAACAACTCTGTAAAAACATCAAAAAAAGATAAAACAAACCACGGCTTCGGAATAGCAAACATAAAATCCGTAGCCAAAAAACATGACGGATTTGTAAACCTGAGCTGCAGCAGCGGCTTGTTTACAATCGAGATTGGACTTATGTTCAAAGGAGATAACTGATATGAATAAGTTTTTCACCAAAGCTGTTTCGATAATTACGGCAACATTCCTGCTTGCGGGAATGCTGCCGTTTTATGCTTATGCACAAGATATTACAGAGTATCTCACTTATTCCGTAATCAGAGATGAGATCACAATAACAGACTGTGACACTTCCCTTTCGGGTGATATATCAATACCTGAACAGATTGAAGGGCTGCCCGTAACCGTAATCGATGAGCAGGCTTTCAGACTCTGCAAATATATAACCTCGGTAACAGTACCCTCAACCGTACGTGAAATAGGAATGGAGGCTTTTGAGTATTGCAATGCGCTTGAAAGCATAAATCTTAACAGCGGCTTGGAAAAGCTCGGCTCTTTCCTTTTTTACGATTGCAAACTTCTCAAAAATATTGATTTGCCCGACACGCTAAAGGACATAACCGAGCGTGCATTCGCGGGTACGTCCGTAACGGCGTTCTCAGTATCTGACAGCAACCAATATTATACGGCTGACGAATACGGTGTGCTTTTCACAAAAGATATGAAAACTCTCGTTCAATATCCCCTTGCAAGCACTATTACCGCATACACCATACCTGACAGCGTAACGGATATTGCAAACTACGCTTTTATGGACGCAAAAAAGCTTGAAGCAGTAACCATTCCGCAAAGCGTAAAAGTAATAGGCGAAGAATCCTTTCGCTCCTGCTCAAGACTCTCGAGCATAACAATACCCGACAGCACTGAATCTATAGGAAGATATGCTTTTCAGGGTTCCGGCCTGAAGACAGTACATATCGGTGCGGGTGTAAACTCAATAGGCATATCTGCTTTTGATTACTGCACAAGGCTTGAGAGTGCAACAGTTTCAAATAACAACACCGTTTTCTTCGCTGATGCAAACGGCATTATATATGACAGCAACAACGGACTTATCACCATACTTCCCCAAAGGCTGAAGATACAAGACTACCAAATCCCCGACGGCATAACTACGCTCAAAAGCATAACTTTGCCCTCTTCTCTTGAAGAGTTATCGATTCCTGCATCGGTAACACAAATAGACACATATTGCTTTGAAGAGTGCACAAAGCTAAAAAGAATTACAGTTGATGCAGACAACACAGCATACAGCAGTGACTCAAACGGTATTTTGTATAACGAGTTTAAAACGCTTCTCATACTTTGTCCCCCTAACAACCCCGCGGCTTCAGTAAAGATTCCGTACGGTGTAGAGATCATACGCACCGAATCCTTTATGAACTGCACCGCACTTGAAGAAATAACCATTCCACGCTCAGTAACCTCTATAAGTGTTGATGCATTCAAGGGATGCTCTTCGCTCTCAACGGTTAATTACACAGGCACGCAGGAGCAATGGAACAATATCAGTATCAGCAGCGGCAACACCGCACTGACAGACCTTGAGATCAACTGTAACACAGCTGACCCGGATGAAGCTCCGCTTGGAGGAACCGAAGGCTTTTTCACATTCAAAACAGCTGACGGCAAAGCCACAATAACCTATGTTGACCCATCTGCTGAGGGTGAGCTGATCATCCCCGAAAAAATCTCAGGCTGTCCGGTTATTGCAATTGCAGACCAAGCCTTCAAAAATGTTAACAATTACAAAATCACGTCAGTATACATTCCGGAGTATCTTGTTACGCTCAGCGATATTCTGAATGCACCATACGAAGTATCATCAGCAAATCCTGCTTTTTCAAGCGACGAAAGCGGTATACTGTTCAACAAGGATAAAACAGAGCTTATAAAATACCCGAGTACAAATACGCAGACACACTACACAATACCGACAAATGTCAAAAAAATTGCAAGAGATGCATTCGAGCGCTGTACCGCACTTAAAACTATTGACATTTCACCGTCAATCACAGTAATAGACAGGTACGTCTTTAAAAACTGCAGTTTTGAGAGCATCACTATTCCTGACACGGTAACCAAACTTGAGAGCTGCGCCTTCAACAACTGCCGTATAGGCGAAATATACATAGGCAAAGGTGTTGAAGAAACACACTCCTCCAACAACTATGCACCTGCTTTTTACAACACAAACGGGCTGAAAAGAATAACTGTTTCACCCGAAAACACGCACTTCTGCAACGACGAAAACGGCATACTTTACAGCAAGGATATGAAAACTCTCGTGCTCTATCCTCAAGGCTGTGAGCTTGAACATTTCACAGTACCTTCTGAGGTAGAAAACATATCCTCTCCTTTTGGTACAATTGAGGCAGGAGGCAATATTACTGCACTCAAAACTATAACCGTTACCGAAAACACAAAAGAAATTGAAAGCAACTTCAAATACGTTAAATCGCTTGAAAAAATAGAAGTCAGCCAAAGTAATCCTTACTTCAGCAGTAACGAAGACGGTATGCTTTTTGACAAAAAAAAGACCGTTCTTATAACTGTACCATCTATGTGCTCTTCTGAAGAAATCATTATCCCCGACTCGGTTACAGACATAGGCAGCGCTTTTTACGGATGCACCGAAATTGAAGCCGTTAATATGCCCGACTCCGTCGTATCATGGGATATAGAAGCATTTTCAGGCTGTAAAAAGCTTAAATCGATCAAGCTGTCCGACGGACTTGTCAACATCCCCGTCAAAGCGTTCCAAAGCTGTGAAAAGCTTGAAAGCATCATTATTCCAGACTCTATTCTCAGCATTGACGCTATGGCATTTGCATACTGTGCAAATCTGAAAAGCATTTACTACACTTCTTCAGAGGAAAGCTGGAACAATATAACCATATACGAAGCGTACAACCAAAACTTACTCAACGCTGAAATCCACTTTAACTACGGTGCCGTAACGGGCAGCTGCGGTGAAAACACCGAATGGAGCTTTAACGAAATAAACGGAACGCTTACAATAAGCGGCAACGGTACCGTTGAAGAAAAAGCAAGCTTTGAGGAATACGGCTGGTACAGCTTTAAAGACAGTATTAGATATATTGAAGCTTATGACGGCATTGAAAACATACCTGCAAATGCATTTACAGGCTGCCCGTTGCTCAATGAGGTTTATCTCGGAAAGAATGTTACAAGCGTCGGAGACAATGCATTTGCTTCATGCGAAAGTCTCAGTGTATTTACGTCTCACGCAAGCAATATAAGCATCGCAGACACTGCACTTAAAGGACACGCTGCCAACCTTACGTTTATATGCCCGTCGGAAAACATCAGCCTTATTTCGGTTGCAGGCAGCGAAAATGCCGCTTGTATAACTGTAAGCTTTGACGGAGAGAAAAAAATCCTCAGCTTCAACGGCGAGCTTACGGTTTACTCAGCACCGCGGTACAGCTTCCTGAGCAAATTCCTTGCCGAGCACCTTAATGCAAGCTACATATACTTTGAAAAGCTGGTATTTGACGGTGTTGAGCCCGACATAATACTGCCCGACTTTGAAGGTGCGGATTCGAGCGCACAGCAGCTCACGCTCACAAATCTTTACGTAAACCTTGCAGTTGTTAAAGGTGACACGCAGGAAAACATAACCTTTGAAGAAATGCTTGAGTTGCTCGAAAGCGGCGATTATGATGCTTTCAAATACGTAATTGACTCAGATGATATTGACACCGAAAAGACATTTATACAAAAGGTTGAGGACTTTTTTACAAATCTTACAAACAATGCACTGCGTGCTATATCAAGCGTAATAAACTTTATTGCCAAGCTTTTCAGAAGAAAATAAAATTTCAGCGGATGTAAAGTACTCGCTTTACATCCGCTTTTTATTGGTTTAAACTATTGATATATTTTCATATATTTGCTATAATTAAATTTAATAATCAAACTCGAAGGGAGCTTGAACAAAAATGAAAAAAACCAACTGGTACAAAGACGCTGTATGCTATCAGATATGGCCTCGTTCGTTCTGCGACGGCAACGGCGATGGTATAGGCGACCTTGAAGGCGTGCTTTCAAAGCTCGACTATCTTCAGGAGTTGGGCATAACCTGCATATGGTTCTCCCCTCTCTACTGCTCACCAAACGCTGACTTCGGATACGATATTTCCGATTACAGAAACATATCCCCCGACTACGGCAACAACGAGCTTTTCAAGAAGGTTCTTGATGAAGCTCACAAGCGCGGAATAAAGGTAATTATGGACCTTGTTGTCAACCACTCCTCAGATGAGCACGAGTGGTTTAAACAGGGTATTGACAAAAACAGCAAATATCACGACTACTACATCTGGCGTAACGGCAAGGGCAAAAAGCGCCCCAACAACTGGTCATCGCTCTTTGAGGGCAAGGCTTGGGAGTATAACAAGGAAAACGGACAGTACTACCTTCACCTCTTCTCCAAGAAGCAGCCCGACCTGAACATGGATAACCCCGAGGTACGTCAGGAAGTTAAGGATATTATGCGTTTCTGGCTTGACATGGGCATTGACGGCTTCCGTGAAGACGTTATCACCTTTGTATCAAAGCGTGAAGGTCTGCCCAACGGTCTCCCCATTCCTCAGGCTTGCGGTATGGAGCATTATATGGACGGCCCGCATATCCATGAATACTTACAGGAGTTCCGCGAGGTCCTCAACGAGTACGATTGCTTCGTAGTCGGCGAAGCACCGATGATGACACCTAAAAAGGCTCTCAAATATATCAAAGAGGGCGACGGTATGGAGCTTGATATGATGTTCCACTTCCAGCATATGGAAGCTGACTGTCTCTTCACAGACTTCATGGCAATGCCTTTTAGTCTCAAGAGACTCAAGGGTGCCTTTTCCAAGTGGCAGGACGGACTTTACGGTAAGGCATGGAACGCACTCTATATGGAAAACCACGACCATCCCAGAATTATTTCACGCTACGGCTCTGAAAAATACAGAAACGCAAGCGGCAAGTCAATTGCAAACTCATATATGCTTCAGTGCGGTACACCCTTTATCTACCAGGGTCAGGAAATCGGTATGGTAAACATTCATCTGCCAGAAGTTGAGGACTACCAGGACGTTTTTGCAATCAACAACTACAAGACACTGCGTATGCTCGGTTTTTCTGAGGAAAAGGCAAAACAGCGTCTTAAGACCTCCAGCAGAGGTAATGCACGTACACCCGTACAGTGGGACGACAGCGAGAATGCAGGCTTCACAACAGGCGAGCCCTGGATGCCCGTAAACCCCAACTATAAGGACGGAATCAACTCAAAGGCCGAGATGGCTGACCCCAACTCTATATACAACCACTACAAGGCTCTCATAAAATTCCGAAAGGAAAACCCGATTGCGATACACGGTGCATATAAAGAGTACAACAAATCAAGCAAGGACCTTTATGTATATGAGCGTACATATGAGGGAAAGAAGCTGCTCGTAATCTGCTCATATACCGAGAAGGCTGTTAAGTTCACAGCTCCTGCGGGCTACGACCTCACAAAGGGCAAGGCAATACTCTGCAGCCACGAAAGTAACCCCATAAGCGACAACGGCTTCACAACAAGACCGTACGAAACAAGAGTTTATTACTTCGACTGATATGGATAAGCTTACGCCAAGAGAAGATATGACGGTGCAAATCGTCTTTATCCGTCACGGCGAATCCTACGGCAATATAGGTCTGCCTGCTCCCGAAGGCTACAGTGAGGAGGACACTCCGCTGACCGAACACGGTCTCAGTCAGGCTCGGGCATTGGCAGATTATTGGTTTGACGGCACTGACATAGCCCATATATATGCAAGCCCTTTCACACGCACCGTACAAACAATATACCCAACTGCTCAAAAGCTCGGTAAGACCATTGAGCTTTTGCCTGACCTGCTCGAGGTAGGTTCTGTAACGGGAGGTGCTGATGCAGATAAACTCATGGCAAACTTTCCGCTATGTATCCCCTGCCTTACCGAACCAAGCATTGCGGGCGGAACTTTACTGTTGCCAGTACCCGAAACAAAAACGCAGACACAGATGAGAGCAAAGCGATTTGTCGATTTCCTCTCACGCAAATACTCGGGCGGTGAGACAGTTGCAGTCGCAACTCACGGTACGTTTTTCAGCTACCTTGTGAGGGCAGCACTTAATGCCGAGGGTGAAAGCTGCTTCAACTCGCAAATCGACAACTCTGCCGTTACAGTCGTAGCTCTAAGGAAAAATGAGCCGCCGTTACTTCGCACTGCAAACAATACATCACATCTTAAATAAACCAAAAAATCCGTTATACTCTGTGTCGAGTATAACGGATTTTTTAATAGCTGTTATTTTTTCCCTCAACAATTGAGTTGAGACCGTAATATTTTGCCATATCTTTATTGCGACGATTATTCGGATCATCACTCAGATCGGCAACACCGTAATGAGGCGATCGTTTCTCATCAGGCATTATAAGCCTGACCGTCAAGTCATAATTGCCTTGAGACATCTGCTGCTCGATATAAGCTTCTCTTGCATCGAACTTGCCGTCAACAATATAAGCATCAAGCGCTGTACGGGCAACCGAATAAGAGCCCCATATCACCCAAAAAGCGGCCACTACGCTGACACACTGCTTAACAAATCTCTCAGAAAACTTAAGCCTGTAGACCAAAATACCTATAGAAACGATTGCCGCTATGTGCATACCAAACCACGCACGCACCGGAAAATACGGAGAAAAAACCATAACTGCATCGCCTGCTAAAGCCGTAAGCATATAACATACAGGCAGCTTAATATCTACCTTTGATTTTTCACGGCTTGTAAAATAAAGCACAAGCGCAACAACAATAAACACTGCTGCATACGGGCAGAAGACCTCGACCGATTTACAAACAAGCACGGCAATATACTTAAGCTTAAGAATACCGCCCATATCGTTCATTCTGCCGAAGGTTGCCGGAGCAAAAACCATAAAAGCATAGCCGCATACGGCACTGATAATTGACACAAAGCTCCAAACGGGTAACTTATAGCCTTTAAGCTTGTACAGAACCATAAACAGCACGCAAAGCCCGACAAATGCTGCTGAGGTATTCTCGTTAGTCGCGCCCGCGATAAATGAAACAAGAAGCATAAAAACTGCCTTGAGCACAGGCTTGGTGCATTTACCCGAATCGTAATAAAAGCGAAACGGCAACAGCACAGCCAGACGTATAACTGAGCCCCAGAGATAGTTAATGCTGCCGTCAAGCCAGAAAACTGTTACACCGAGACCCGGTGCAAAGCTCCATACGGCAAGAGAAAGCATAGTGAACAGAGTTGCGTTATGCTCTTTTGCTCTACCCTTGCAATGAAGATACATAAGCATAATAAGCATAACGTACATCAACGAATTGATTACATTAAACACAGGCTTGCCTATAAGCATCATCAGCTGCACGAGAAAATGTATAACTACCCTGCCGTTTACAGTGTTGTAATGAGCCTGCATGGAACGTAGGATATCACCTACGCTTGAAAGCCGCTCCCCCGTTACAAAATTACCCGCTACGTTGGTGCCGTCCTCAACAAATACGAAATTATACGCATAATCGTCCGCCGCAAGATGTGTAGACATATTAAAAAAAAGCATAACGCCAAAGGTTACAGCGCAAATTAAAGCTATCAACGTGAGATTGAGCCGATTGCTTTTTTCGAGCTTGTCCGAAGCAGTGCAAACCTTTTCATAGAGCTTTTTGCCTGCATTGTTCAAGCTCTGCTCATTAAACTTTTTCACGAGAAAGGCACCCCCTTTTTTACAAAATACGATAAATATGATACTACAGCCAAAAAAAATTGTCAATTACATAAAAGATTTAAAACCGAATTTATATTCTCATCAGAATACTCAATTTCGGCTGAATACATCCTCGCAGCTTCTTCAAGGGGTACAAAAGCTGAAAGAGTAAAAATAACTCTGCAGCTGAACATAGCAAATGCGATAAGGCTTTGTGCCTCCTCTTTATTAAGTGCAGACGAAAGATGACGGTATATAAAATAACACAGAAGATTTTCAGCAGACTTTTCATTTGTCAGCGAAGCTTTCATCACCGTATTACGTGAAATGAAATCAAGACAGCTGTCCCACTGAGGATCAAGTCTCTCCAGCGACGAAAGGTGCTGTGCCCACAATTCAGGTGATTTTTCATCTGTTTTTACATTGAATTTTTCACATAATACATTTACCCGTTCTGCAAAATTATGCTTACTGTCAGCAGCAATTTTCAACGCAAGATTTCGCAGTTCAAGTATCTCTTTTTCTTCTTCATTAAGTGCTTCAACAAAGCCGTCATCTTCAAGTACCATAAGCTCAAACGGTTTTTCGAAGTTAATTATCAGCTCTGCCGCCGCTTCACAGCAGAGCCCCAATCCTATTTCCGTGCGGTCAGAAAAAAAGTTACGAAAACGAGGATGATCTGCACATATATCGCACAAACTCTCCTCACCGCACGTCAATATAATATCGCAAAGTCCGCTTTGATTAAGAAAAGGACAGCGCTCATTTGAGTCGAGAACAAAATAAGGTTGCCCGTCTTCAACAGCTATATTTTTGTGAAGCCTCTCGCCAAGCTCACCGCCGATACCGCAGTATAAGCTGTATGTGTCGGGGTCAATGTCAATCTCCCATCCTGTGCAACAGCTGTGTCGGCAAGCCGAAGCAACACACGAAAACTCATTATAATAGTTCGGTACAACCGTTTTCATAATATATTTCTCCTAATTCTTTAACTCCGCTGCACTCAAACAGTGCACAGATAAAGCTGAAAGCATCGATATGTGGCGGGCACATCCTTACATATTCATCCGGGAAATTTATTTTATCAGCATCACGCTTTATATCTTCAGCCGTTACACAGATAGCAGCATTGATTTTTTCGCCGTCACTTACGCCAATATCGTACTCTGCAGACAATGCTGCCTGACTGCTGATTTTTATTACCGCACCGTAGGTGTCCATTATTTCAGCCGCACATCCAAGATACAGCTCGGGAAAATCCGTAACGACAGTTATTTTAGATGCATAAGGTACCGCCCTCGACAGATAATCGGTGAGCACGGCTTTTACGTCACAAACAAGCAGACTGCGCTTATACGCCTCTTTCTTATCAGCGTGAAAAACAGCCGTATTCAGAGCGATAAGCAACGGTAAGACCTGAGGCTCAAATCTTACAATCGGCACACTCAACGGCACCGCAACCGATTCGGGCAAGAGCATACTGCGGCGGCTGCAACCTGCTGCCAGGCTGACCATTCTCCAGTCTATGCCCTTTTTACCGGGTGCTACGTTTATCACCTTATAAGGTGCCGCACCTTTCACAGGGCTGAGAAGTGCTTCTACGGCACACTTCCTCGGTAATCTGCGACGTCTGACTTCATTGATACAAAGAACCGAAAACATACGCTCACTCCGTTCCAAATAATAAAGCATATGTTTAAGTTCGTAAAAAAATCCGCTTAATTGAACACAAACGGCTCATTAAGCGGATAAAATTCAGTTGTTGAGCTCGGTCTGCTTCTTCCTTTTCTTTGCATCTGCAAAGGCAAAGCAGAACATGCCCGTGAGAGCACCGCCTGCACCAAGGATGAAATCCCACATTGTGTCTATAAGGCCCTCGTTAGTAAAGGGGCTTGACACCTGCAGATTGAAGCCGTATATCTTATCCATTGTGAACTCGTAGAATTCCCAGCCGACAAGTATCGCAACACCCATTCCGAAGCCTGCCATAGCGGCAATCGACGGAGCAAGCGGAATCTTTTTCTTTTCCTGCATTATTACAAGAAGTCTTGCACTCCAGCCTGCGGAAATGAAGCCGGCAAAGAAATGAGTTACAACATCAGAATAAGTAAAATCTGTACGGTTGTTGAGAGTAGAGCCTATACACACGCCGAGTGTTATAAACAGCGTAAGGTGAGTCTGAAACTGCCACGGAAGCCTTGTAATGAACGACTTACCGCCGAGAATCTGAAAAAGATCCCACAGATGTGTAAACGCAATTGCAAAAAGGCCTTGTAAAAATTCAGATGTATAGCCTCTGAAGAGACCGTTTATACCCCATATCAGCAATGCTGCTCTGCAAGCCCACCAAAGACCTATTGTCTTTTTTGGCATACGGGGAATGGGATTGAGAGTTTTTTTCTTCATGGTTTATTCCATTCCTAAATATTCTTCAAGAGTTACACCCGAAGTCTTGATTTCTTTTGCAGCCTTAGTGCCGACATAACGCCAGTGCCACGGCTCATAGGTAACCATAGTGATATCCTGCGCATCCTCGGGATAGCGGAGAATAAAGCCGTAGTCAGCCGCATTTTCACTAAGCCACTTAAACGCATCGGTCTTGGCAAAATTCTCATCGAGAGTATAATTGCCGTTTGTACCGAAATCCATAGCAAGGCCCGCATTATGCTCACTTGTTGAAGGCATAAGCACGATCTGAGAAGCAAGACGAGTTGCCTCTGCCTTGGAGTAGCCGAGACCTCTGTAGTAATTTATTTTTCGCTCGAAGTTTGTACGCTGGCGTTCAACGGAACGGTAGCCCGAAACGGGGATAAGAGATATACCGTCTGCCTCAGCAGCAGAAACCATATCGTCATAATGCGGTGCCACACGATAATCGAGCGACTGACCACCGCCCTTAACGGGAACAGTTTTAACTGAAAAACCATCGGGCAGGATATAATTTCTGTTGACAAGGAGAAGATTCCAGTTTTCTTCACTCACGACAGCAACTGAAGGATTGAAGCCTGCATATGCGTACTCGTAATCGGATACTGTAATCTCCTCCTTCGGAGCAGTGGTTTTTTCGGAAGTTGTATTCTCGGTCGGGCTCGGTGAAGCTGTTGTGGCCGCAACATCGTCACCGGAAGCTGCCGTTGATGGCTGCGTATAAACCTCAGCGTCTGTTGTGACAACGGGCTCGTCCGATGTACCGTCATCCATACCGACTGTGATATAGCCTATGCTGAGCAGTGCAATAAATATGCACATCCCCATAAGCAGAATCAAACGCAGTCTGTTCATCCCGTCATCATACCTTTCTTAAAAAATCAGCAGCCGCCGGAGTAGTTGGGTGCCTCCTTGGTGATGAAGACATCATGCGGATGGCTCTCGATGAGACCTGCACCTGTTATGCGGACAAACTGAGCCTTATCCTGGAGCTCCTTGATAGTGTGGCAGCCGCAGTAGCCCATACCTGAACGGAGACCGCCGAGAAGCTGGAAGATAGTATCGGAAAGTACTCCCTTATAAGGAACACGACCCTCGACACCTTCGGGAACGAGCTTGCGGTTGTCCTCCTGGAAGTAACGGTCTTTACTGCCGTTAGCCATAGCACCGAGTGAGCCCATACCGCGGTAGACCTTGAACTGTCTGCCCTGGTATATCTCTGTATCGCCGGGTGATTCCTCACAGCCTGCAACAAGTGAGCCGACCATAATACAGCTTGCACCTGCAGCAAGAGCCTTGACGATTTCACCTGAATATTTGATACCGCCGTCGCCGATAACGGAGATGCCGTGCTTTGAAGCCTCTTCTGCAGCATCAAATATAGCAGTGATCTGAGGAACACCTATACCGGCAATAACACGAGTTGTACAAATAGAACCGGGGCCGATACCGACCTTAACACAGTCTGCACCTGCATCGATGATAGCCTTTGTACCCTCTGCTGTTGCGATATTACCTGCAATAAGAGAAACATCGGGGAATGCAGCCTTGACCTTTGAAATAGAGTTGAGTATATTCTTGCTGTGACCGTGTGCAGAGTCGAGAATAAGAGCATCTGCACCTGCAGAAACAAGAGCGCTTGCTCTTTCAAGCACATCGCTTGTTGCACCGATAGCAGCTGCGCAGAGGAGTCTGCCGCTTGCATCTCTTGCAGAGTTGGGATACTGAACAGCCTTTTCGATATCCTTGATAGTGATAAGACCTCTGAGGTTGCCTGTCTCATCTACAAGGGGCAGCTTTTCGATCTTGTGCTTCATAAGGATATCCTGTGCTTCGGCAAGTGTAGTACCGATATGAGAAGTGACAAGATTTTCGCTTGTCATAACAGCACCGATCTTGACATTAAAATCGGTCATAAAACGGAGATCGCGATTTGTAAGGATACCGACAAGCTTGCCGTCCTGACAGATCGGTACACCCGAGATGCGATAACGCTGCATAAGGTCGAGCGCATCGTGCACCATATGCTCGGGAGAAAGGAAAAAGGGGTTGGAGATAACACCGTTTTCGGAACGTTTTACCTTGTCAACCTCTTCAACCTGAGCCTCGATAGGCATATTCTTATGAATAACGCCCATACCGCCCTCACGCGCAATGGCAATAGCCATGCGTGACTCCGTAACAGTGTCCATAGCGGCGGTCATAATAGGCATATTGAGTTTAATGTTTTTGGTAAGCTGAGTGGAAACATCAACATCCTTGGGTAAAACATCGGACTCTGCAGGTATAAGCAGAACATCGTCGAATGTAAGACCCTCTTTGCAGAATTTTTGTTCGCGGCTCATCATAATTATCTCTCCCCACTTATTTATAGTTATTAGAGTTAATTATAGCAAGCAGAATACAAAATATCAATACTAACTTGAAATAAATCTTAATAAAATATTTACAACATTTCTCGTAAGTATTTGTTTAAAAAATCAATAATAGCGATGAAGAGCAACAACCTTGCCGAGAATTACTGCCTCATCGACTATAATTGGCTCGTAGGCATCATTTTCGGGCTGCAGTCTGAAATGGCCGTTTTCTTTATAAAAGGTTTTGACCGTGGCTTCATCCTCGACCAGAGCTACAACGATTTCGCCATTGCGTGCGACAGGCGTACGCTCAACAACAACAAGATCGCCATCGTAAATACCTGCATTGAGCATACTTTCACCCTTGACACGAAGAGCAAAAAGCGATTTATCGGCAGCAGCATAGCCTGTATAAGCAAGATATCCCTCGACCTGTTCAACAGCAAGTATTGGCGCACCTGCGGTAACAGTACCTAAAATCGGCACCTGCTTGATATTAGCAGTATCCTCCTGACCTACTATACGGATAGAACGCTTGAGCATAGGATCACGCGATATAAAGCCCTCACGCTCGAGAGCATCGAGGCACGCCTGGACCGAGGAAGTAGACTTAAGACCTACATAAGCACCAATCTCGCGAACCGAGGGCGGCACACCGTCCTGCAGACGCTCCAGTAAAAATTCATATATTTTTCGTTGGGTATCGTTTAACATAAAGCTAACCTCCCGATTTATTTTAATATTACACCGCATACAGAACATATGTTTGATTTGATTATAGCACACTATTTTCAAAAAAGCAAACATTTGTTTGAATTTTTTGAAAAAATTTTATTGCAATCTGAAAAACAAGATGTTTTAACAAATTGTTCATACCAATTACAAAGCATATTGCTATTATACACTTGCACTTAAAAACAAAGCCGCATTGTTTTTAACGTGTTTTTTACCCCCTCAAATTTGTGGAAAAACGCTCGGTGTTATGCCGGGCGTGTTTTCCTTTTGCTGTATAAACGCTCTCTGTACCGTCAAAAATAGGTACGGAGGGATAGAAAATGGACATTAAATTTAAAAAAGCAAATAAGTTTTCAATGTTTAAATCCGGAATTTACACTGCAGTCGCCATTTGCGTTGCCGCATCGGGAATAGGCGCATATTCGTTTATCAAAAAAAGCCTGAATGCAGTCGGCGAGCACGAAACTTCAATTGACTGGGATAATCAGGGAGGACGGCTTGAAGCAGACGTACCTGCAACAAAGGTAACCGTACCGCAAACAGAAGAAGAAACCGTAACACAGGAAACAACAACCAAGTCCGAAAACCTGCCATTTACAGGGTCATTTGCACTGCCTATGGGTACGGAAATACTCAAGGACTATTCAAACGGAGAAATGGTAAGCTCCAAAACAATGGGCGACTGGCGAGTACACAACGGTATTGATTTTACGGGCAAAGAGTCGGATAATGTGTTCGCAATCCAGTCCGGCAAGGTCACAGATGTTTATGATGACCCTATGTGGGGACTTGTGGTTGAAATAGACCACGGAAACACGATGACTGCAAAATACTGCGGATTTAAAAGCGGCACAACAGTTAAAAAAGGCGATACGGTAAAGAAGGGCGGCACATTAGGTAAGCTCGGAATTATACCTGTAGAGCAAGCAGACAAGCCCCACCTTCACCTTGAAATAACCGTAAACGGTGTGATAGTTGACCCGCTCGCGGCTATGAACCGAGCATCATAATTTAATTATAAATTAGGAATCGCCAATCAGGAATTATACATTTCTGATTCAGTATTCCTAATTTACTTTACATAAACCATATTATATGTTAATATTTCTTTGGTGATAATATTTGAACAGAACACTTACATACACCGTACCCCAAGAATTTGACGGTGAAAAAGTGAACAACTATCTGCGAGGCGGTATAGGGTTATCCTATCGCATGGTGCGTTCGCTCAAGCAGATACGCGGCTCTATGCTGCTCGACGGTGAGCCTGTACGCACGATAGACAGACTGCGTGCTGGTGCGGTGCTGACACTAAACCTGCCGCAGGATAAAAGCACGGCTGAGCCTCAAGCGGCAGACTTCGAGGTAATGTACGAGGATGATGACATACTTGTTATCAACAAGCCTGCAGGGCTTGCTATGCATCCTACACACAATCACCAGGGCGACACGCTTGCAAACGCTGTTGCCTACTACCTTACGCAAAAGGGTAAAGATGCGGTTTTCAGAGTTGCAGGCAGACTTGACAAAGGCACATCAGGGCTTGTGGTATGTGCTCTGCATAAAATGGCAGCATCAAAACTCAACGGTAATTACGATAAAACTTACCTCGCAATAGTTGAGGGTAAATATGAAGGATGCGGCACGATCGATGCGCCGATAATCAGACCCGACCCGATGAAAACACTGCGTGCCGTAGGCGAAGGCGGCGAAGAGGCAATCACACACTGGACTTCACTCGGCTGTAACGGCTCGCTGTCATTGCTCGAAATTACACTTGAAACAGGCCGCACACATCAGATACGGGTGCACTTTGCATCTCAGGGCACACCGCTTGCAGGTGACGAAATGTATTCGGGAAGCACAGAAAAAATAGGCAGACACGCTCTTCACTGTTCAAAGCTCGAAATGCCGCACCCTGTAACAAACAAAAAAATGGTTTTCTCCGCTCCCCTGCCGCAGGATATGGCAACACTTGCAAAGAAAATTATGGAGTGATATTGTTTTGAAGCCACTCGAATGTACAATTGCTTTTAACAACAAATGCTGCACCGTTTTTTCGCTTTCATCGCTTTTTGCAGGGCTGAAAATTTTGGAGGACAGCGGCAAAATAAAAATTAAAAACATACAGATGTCACCCGACTTTGCACCGAAGGAAAAGTATCCGCTCAGCTATGTTGTGGAGCTTCGTGCAGAAGGCAAGGTACTTGTATTTGATGTATCTGACGGATACCAGGATTTTGATTTCCCTGAGGATTTTGACAGACAGCTTGATATTATCGACTATTATTTTAAATCAAGCTACAGCGAAGAGTTTGCCGCAAAGCTTAAAAACCGCGACAAATTTAAAAACCTTGCCATGTCATACCATTGCTCTTGTAAGGGAAATTACTTTGAAACAGCCTGCATAAAAGATGCACTGACAAGAAAAGATACAAAGGGATTTGTGTATTCTCTTTTGCTTGCCCAACGTTACCGTAAGGCGGTCAATTATAAAATTTTCGAGAGCAACAAGCATTACGATAACTATAATCTGCTGATCTGGACAAGGCTTTGGGACTGCGACCGGGTAACCAAAGACACCCTCCTTGCCGCTTACCCGAAACTTACAGAAGAGCAAGCAAACGAAAAAGCCGAGCAGCAGCGTGAAATGCTCAGAGCAACAAACGAAGAAAGAATACGCACTGTACGTATGCTCCGTGAAGCCTTCGGAGACCGATTTACGGGTGGACTCAGCAACAGCGAAACAAGCCGCAGAGAAGCCCCCGATCTGATAACCGATGACCCGAGGATATGCACAAGGACAGGCTACATCGACACACTCAAAAGCAACTATATACATATACTTTCAAAAGGGCTTCACGGCTGTGTCGGTGCACGCTACGGCGAAACCTTTGCCGCAGGCAGAGCACTTATAACTGACCCGTTTGTATACGAGCCGATAGGCGGACTCAAAGAGGGCAAAAACTACCTTAAATACTCTTCGCCCGAAGAAGTCTTGAGCTGTGCAACAGCTTTGACAGAGGACGTTGACCTGATACACAGAATGGAAGACAACAACTTCCGCTACTACAACGAATTCGTGCGACCCGATGTAAGAATGCTCAACGCACTCAAAGTTGCCTTTCCTGACAGATTTGAATAAAAAAGTACAGCAGAAGCAAACCAAAGCTTCTGCTGTTTTTTAGTGTATTCAGAATTTTATTACTTCGTTCTTTTCGGCAGATTCAAAAATTGCTTCAATAAGCTTGACAAGCTTACGTTGCTGGTCGTGAGTTACATTTGGTGTTCTGCCGTTTGCAAGTGCATCGCAGATATCAAGATAATAGGCATTCCAATCATCCTCACCGTCGGGAAGCGGAAAATGCTTTATCGATTCGTCAGTACGCGGTGCCATTGTTTTTGTAAGACCTACACCAGCTTTTATCGGCACAGAGTCGCGATTTTCCCAATCGGAGACCATTACTATCTCTCCGTTACCGTTCCAGTCTTTGATTATTGCGGTACCGTTTTCGCCGCAGACATACCACAGAGGCATTTCAATAAAGTTATTTGTCATAACCTCGATCTGCCAGCTGACATCACCCTCAAACTTAATTATCGCCTTAAAGCCGTCATCACACTCAAAATTAGTGATATTGGTACACTCTGCATAAACAGAAAGCATCTTTTTATCTGCCATCAGGGTAAGCATCTGGTCGAGCAAATGAACGCCCCAATCAAGCACCATACCGCCGCCGTGCTCCTTTTCACCGCGCCAGCCACTCGGTATACCGCGTGACCCGTGCACACGGTGCTCAAAGCAGTGAATTTTACCAAGCGTGTTGTCTTCGTAGATTTTCTTAATACGTCTATAGTCGCCATCCCAGCGTCTGTTCTGATGAACAGTAAACATCTTACCTGTTTCGTTTGCAACGGCTATCATCTCTTCAAGATCTTCGCTCGACATTGTGACAGGCTTTTCACAAATAACGTTTTTACCGGCACGCAGAGCATCAATAACGATTTCTTTGTGAACGTCATTCGGAGTAGCAACTGTTACAAGATCAATTTTCTCATCCGCGAGAAGCTCGGCACGGCTTGCGTAACTGTGCGCACCCTCCTCCGCACCTTTTTTCTGTACCTCGGGGTCGATATCGTAAAAGCCGATGAAGTCGAGCGAATCAATGCTCTGACAGCGTCTGCCATGGAAGTGACCCATTCCGCCATAGCCTATAACGGCGTGACCTATTTTTTTACCCATAACCATTACCTTCTTAAATAAAAGCAAAATTGAAAGCTAAAATATCCATTTTATAGCTTAATAAAAACACTGTAAATTCTCAGTCACAAAAATGCAGTTGATGATTAAAGCGAGGTATGGTTAGCAGTGAGAGATTTTTTCGTAAGGCAAAGTGAAAAGCACAAGCAATACTTGGTGTATTGCTGAGCATTTTCACAAAGTTTTACGGGAAAATATCCACTGATAACCGTGCCGCAGATTTAATTATCATCTGCCTATTACACCCACCACATTGTGCAGGGCTCTTCGCGGATAACTGCACGCTTAAGCATATCGATTGCCTTTGTAAAGCCTTCATTCTGGCTCATAAGCGAATCCTCGTGCTCAATACTGATTGCATAATCGTAACCGACCATACGAAGATTGGAGATGATATCCTTCCAGTAGGTTTCATCGTTGCCGTAGCCGACGGAGCGGAATACCCATGAGCGATGGATCTCGTCACCGTAGGGCTTGGTATCAAGCACACCGTTGACTGCTGTGTTGTACTTGTCAACCTTTGTATCCTTTGCGTGGAAGTGGAAGATTGCGCCCTCAAGCGCACGGATAGCTGCAACAGGCTCAATACCCTGCCAGATAAGGTGGCTCGGGTCAAAGTTCGCACCGATCTCAGGACCGACAGCCGCACGAAACTTGAGCAGAGTTTCGGGATTGTATACGCAGAAACCGGGATGCATCTCGAGAGCTATCTTATCTACACCGTGAGCCTTCGAAAAAGCAACAAACTCCTTCCAATAAGGAATAAGCACTTCATTCCACTGCCATTCGAGCATCTCGCCGAACTCGTTGGGCCACGGGCAGGTTACCCAGTTGGGATACTTTGCATTCTCACTGTCGCCGGGGCAGCCGGAAAAAGTATTGATCTGATGAACTCCGAGCTTCTCTGCAAGAAGAACTGTCTTGCGCATTGCTTCGTCAAATTCTTTTGCAACCGCCTTGTCGGGATGAACGGGGTTGCCGTGGCAGCTGAGTGCGCTGATTTCAACGTTGTATTTTTTTATAAGAGCTTTGAACTCCTCAAGCTTTGCTTCATCATTAAGAAGAATATCGGGATTTGCGTGAGCATCGCCCGGATAGCCTCCGCAACCGATCTCTACCATCTCAATGCCCTTTGATACAAAGTACTCAAGAGCCTCTTCAAGAGGAAGGTTACCGAGAAGGTTTGTAATAACACCAATTTTCATTTTCTTTTCTCCTCTCAGCCTACAAGTGTTTTAAGGTAAGCGATACTGCGCTTAACGTCCTCAAGTCCGTTAGGTACGGGATCGTCGTTTTCTACGACAAGCCATTCGATGCCTGCATCCTTTGCGGCCTTTACTACCTTTGCAACGTCACAGTCGCCATCACCGAGTGAAAGAGGCTTACGGTCAAGACCGTCCTTAACGTGAAGCAGACAGATTCTGTCCTTATTCTCCATAATGAAGTTGTAGTTATCTACACCTGCACAGTGGCTCCAGTATGTATCAACCTCAAGATATGTGTGCTCAGCAAAAATCTGCATACCGATTTTGCCGTTTTCAAGAGGAGTAAACTCCTCTGTGTGATTGTGGTAATATGTGGGCACACCGAGCTTTTCTGCGCCGTAAGCAAGAGCCTTGGCGGCATATTCACATTCCTCAACAGTGTCGTGTGCCGCACCGCCTACACCGCAGTTAAGGCAGCCGAGAACCTTATTAAACTCAACTGTTTTTTCAATATTCTCGGGGAGGAAATCGTTAATACCGAGATGTGTGCCTACGGGGACAAGACCGAGCTCATCGAGCTTTGCACGGATAGTTGCTGCATCAACGCCGTGATAACCTGCAAACTCAACGCCGTCGTAGCCCATAGCCTTGACTTCTTCAAGAACCTTCATAAAATCGTCCGCACTGTTTATACAGTCGCGTACGCTGTAAAGCTGAACTGCTATTTTCATAATTCAAATCACCTTTTTAATCTGTTAGTCGTTGTTTATGTATACGGGAGCACCTGTTTTTGCTGACTCATAGATAGCTTCGAGAATCTGAGTTACAACAAGTGCCTGCTCAGGCTTTGTCTTAACCTCTGTATCGTTGATAATTGCATCATACCACAGACGGCATTCAACATCCTTCGGGTCGGGATGACGGTCACCCTCATAGAAGGCTACGCCGCCCGCATCAAAATTGGGTGTTTCGATAACCTGTCTGCCGTACTTGACATAGTTGAAGCGAAGGCTCTCGTCGGGACCGTCAAAATCAGCACCTGCCTTGTCACCGCAGAGCATACATACAGCCTCTCTCGGGTCGGCAACATTGAGTGCCCATGCAGACTCAAGAGTGATAGTTGCGCCGTTTTCCATAACGATAAATCCGAAAGCAGAATCTTCAACAGTAAACTTCTCGGGATCCCAATCGCCCCATGAGTTAGCGGCACGCTTCTGCTGACCGAGCTTTTTAAAGGTTGTACCGACAACCATCTTGGGCTTGTAGTTGTTCATCATATAAAGAGTAAGGTCAAGAGCGTGAGTACCGATATCTATAAGCGGACCGCCACCCTGCTCATACTCGTTGAGGAAAACGCCCCATGTCGGAACTGCACGGCGACGAAGTGCAATAGCCTTAGCATAGTAGATATCGCCGAGGTCGCCGTTGTCGCAAGCCTCTTTAAGGTAGATGGAATCATCTCTCCAACGCTGCTGGTAGCCGATCGTAAGCTTCTTGCCTGTACGCTGTGCAGCTTCAAGCATCTTCTTAGCATCGGCATATGTTTTAGCCATAGGCTTCTCGCACATAACGTGCTTGCCTGCCTCAAGAGAATCAACAGTAATAAAGCTGTGTGAACGGTTGGGTGTGCAGACGTGAACTACATCGATGCTCTCATCCTTGAGAAGCTCTTTATAATCCTCATATACCTTTGCACCCTCAACACCGTATTTCTCAGCAGCTGCCTGTGCTTTTTCGATAACGATGTCGCAGAAAGCAACCATTTCAGCCTCTTTAATTTTTGCAATAGAGGGCATATGCTTACCGTTGGCAATACCGCCGCAACCGATAATACCGACTCTGAGTTTTTTATCCATAATATATTCCTTTCTGCCGCTGACAAAAGCGACGATAAACTACAACTTAATTATATAAAATGCTTTTTTAAAATCAACACTTTTCCGTCATTTGAGTTGTAAAATATTATAATGTTTTATTGGTCATTTTCAACAACAAAGCATTTACTTTTTATTTCTGTCCAGACGAAGCATACCGATAACAATTGAAGAAAGTACAAAAATTTCTGTCGCCACACCCGAAAAAGAGCGGTTAGGGATATTGTAAACAAGCCAGCACGCAGAGGTGGGCATTGAAAAAGCACGGTTGATTTTAGGCGAATCGATCCACAGCACAACAGACGATGCAACCATAGCTATTATCGGGAAAACGGAAAAGATATTATCCCATGTCATAATACCCGAAACAGTAAATACCACGCTGAAAATAACCGGCCACAGCTTGAAGTCGGTAAATTTATTTTTACCGCGGTTAGCATATATCAACGAACGAAGCGCACCGATAAGGTTTGACACGCAGCCCGTATATGCACCGATAAGCAGAAAATGCACAGTAAAGAGCAGACCCGATATCATCTGAAAAGTCAGAATATTTTTATGCGATTTTTGCTGGTATGAAAACACGATAATTGCCATTGCGACAAAGCCTACAATCTGGCCGATTATTTCTTTCATTTGTTATGCTCCGTTCAACATTTTACCTTAATTATAAAATTTTCATAAATAAAAACAATAGTCATTTTGTTTGAAGTTATGTATTAATTTTATGAATTTTCAACAAAAAATTCTGACCGCTGTCAAATTCATCAAACCGATTGAAAAATCAATTTCTGCGTGATATACTCTAAACAGCGACTTTTTTTCAGAAGGAGAATTAATTATGGAAAGAACAAAGCCCGTAAGAGGCTCAACACCTCAGCCCGACCATATAATGATAAGCATTTTCGACGATGCAAAAACAACAATGGCTGTCACCTGGCGTACAAGCACCGATGTCACAAACGGCTATGTACTCTACCGTGAAGACGGCACAGATACCTTAATTCGTACCGAAGCTGCAACCGAAGTTTTTGAAAGCGATATCGACATCAGCAATATGTTCTGGGCACACCTTGAAGATCTCAAACCCGGCACAAAATACTACTACACCTGCGGCAACGACACAAACCGCAGTGAAGAATACTTTTTTACAACTCAGCCCGAAGGTCTGACAAAGTTCAAGTTCCTTTGCGTATCAGACCAGCAGAAGGGCGACCCGTTTGATGCACCCGATTATTCATATTTCAACTCACTTATCAAGCGTTATCTCAAGGAACATCCCGACACTGCATTTATCCTCACTGCAGGCGACAACACCGACTGCGGTATGCACGAGCAGCAGTGGAACGGTGCATTCCTCGGCTGGGAAGGCATTGCAGAATATGTACCCGTAATGTTCACCGAAGGTAACCACGATACTCGAGGCTTCAAAGACTACAGAAACGGTATCGGCCGATTCTACTCCGAGCCTGCCGAATTTTTCTGCAAGCAGCTCAAGGGCAGCTATCCCTACAACGGCCCCAAGGGCTGGGAAACGGAAAACTATGCATTTGACTACGGCAATGCTCACTTTACGGTGCTCGGCGTCAACGGCCCCGAAGATGTAAACGATTGGCTCAAAGCTGACCTTGAAAAGTGCACAGCCGACTGGAAAATCGGTACTTACCACTTCCCCGTATGCTACACGGGCAGTGACTGCCAGAATTACGACTGCTACCCTGTTATGACAGAAAGCATGGAAATGCTCGACCTGCTCTTCTCGGGTCATGAGCACAGCTTCGGCAGAAGCTTCCCGAGAAAGAATGAAGAGCTGTTTGAAGAGCCGTCAAAGGGTATGATTAACTACGTACTCGGTAATTCAAACCAGAATCCGCCCGGTACACGATCACTCAGCAAGGTATGGCACAGTGCGTTCTACACTATGGAGGACAGAACCTCTATGATTGCAATCGCAGAGGTTGACGGCAAGAAGCTTACAATCACTGCGTCACTTGAGGATGGCAGAATTGCAGACCGCTGTGTTATAGATAAGGAAAATGACGTTATCGAGCCCCGTGCTCTTGCGCCCTACTTCAACCGTACACGTATGATGTACAAGGGTGCTGACCTCGGACTCTGCCAGTATCAGACAACCTGCGAAAATATCGACGGCGTATGGTACGGCTGTCTGAGTGTACTTTTCTCATACTTCGGCGGTCGTGTTGAGAAGACGGAGAATCAGGTTTATCTCGAAGGCTATGACCACTGGGCAAGATTCACACAGGACAGTAAAACAGTTGAAACCGACCGCGGCACAGTTGAGCTTGAAAATGCGGTTTACCGAAACGCCGAAAAGAAAAACCAGCTGTTTATACCGATGGATGCAGTAAAGCTGTTTGATATGCGCTGGGCTTACGCAAAGCGTAACAACTTCATACTCGTCGAGCACGAGAGTGAAGACAAACCGATTACGGTTCAGCCGTAATTCATCCGGAATACGAAAAAAATATATAAAGCAAATGTCATCCTGAGCGTAAGCGAAAGATCTCAGTCAACCTGAGATTCTTCACTTCGTTCAGAATGACATTTTTATATTTATAGTATAATTACACCTTGACAAATGCAGTTGAGATGTGATACTTTATTTTTGCATTCCGTGTAAATGCAAAGAATATTTCAAAGAAAGGAGACGGACATAATGATGATGAATACTTTTGACAAAAACAAATTTCGGGTAATTGTGTCCGCTTCTGTCCGCTGAGGCACTTTTGCAAACTAACCGTCACCCGAAAAGCGTTTTAGTTTTTCGGGTGTTTTTTGTTGTCACGGCTGACAGCTTAAAAGCGGAAACTCACCCACTTTCAGGAGGCTGAATTTGAAAAAAAGAACACCTAAAGAGCATAAGGAGCGTTTTGTAAACCTCAAAAACACTTTTTATGCTATAAAGACGATTCACAGGTGTGCACCGTTACTGCTCACCTCCTTTATCCTCACGCAGACCGCATACTGGTTTTTCACGGGCTTTATACAGGAGATACTGTTTCTTAAGCTGCTGTTATCGCTGATTGAAAGCGGCGGCAGCTATAAAGAATATGTAATGCTCGTTATTATGTTTGCGGTATCAGGTCTGCTTGCAAAGGCAACAGACTGTTTCACGGATTACCTTGTGTGCACGAGGATGAAGCATTTTTACAAAAATCTCAACGACCGTATATTTCAAAAGGCGGTCAGTGTCGATATGGCTTGCTTTGAAAACCCCGAATTTTATGACAAGTACAAGCGTGCAACGGAAATAATCACAAACGACCATTCGAGCGAATTTGCCTACCACCTTGCAAGCGTTTTTGCAGGCGGTCTCACGGGCATATTTCTCGTTATCTATGTCGTATCTATCGATCCTAAGATACTGCTGATAATGCTCATTGTGCTTGCAGTCGTTATTGCGGAAACGGTAAAGGGCAAGCTTGAAGTAAAAAAAGACCAAGAAATGACCACGCACAAGCGCTCAAAGGAATATGTCAAGCGCACCGTTTTCCTCAAGGATTTTGCAAAAGATATCAGGACCTCTGGCATATTCGGCGTAATGTACAACCGATTTGAAACCGCGGTAGAAAAAAACAGAGAAATAATAAGGAAATACGGCATCAAAATGATGCTTCTTGAGCTTGTTGCAGGCATCTTCGGCAAGGCTTTACCCGTAGCGGTTACATACACCTATGCAACCTACCGCTTTGTTGTAAAAAAGAATCTTGCAATTTCGGATTTTTCCGTTATTATGACAGCTATGAGCAACCTTAAGGACGTACTCAACGACCTCGGACGTGCTGTTTCTTTTATACGTAAGGAGGCCGCTTACTTCGGCAACCTTAAGGATTTTATGGAATACGAATCCAAGGTGACCGGCGGTGACAAAGCAGCGGAGAAATTTGAAAGCATTGAATTCCGTGATGTATGCTTCACCTACCCCGGTGCAAAAAAGCCCTCGCTCACAGGGCTGAACCTCAGAATCAACAAAGGCGAAACCATAGCGGTTGTAGGTCACAACGGTGCAGGCAAAACTACATTCGTAAAGCTGTTATTAAGATTTTATGATCCCGACAGCGGCACCATACTCTACAACGGCGCGGATATAAGAGAATATAGCATTGACTCTATTCGTGAAAGGCTTGCAACCGTATTTCAGGACTATAAGGTTTTTGCGCTTACGGTCAGCGAAAATGTGCTTTGCCGTGAGGAAAATACCGAAAAAGACAATGAACTTGTAACCGATTCACTTAAGGCGGCAGGCGTATACAAGCGTGTTATGTCGATGCCCGAAAAAGAGCAGACGGTTTTCACACGTGAGTTTGACGAAAAAGGTATAGGTCTTTCGGGCGGTGAGCAGCAGAAGCTGTGTGCGGCAAGAATGTTTGCAAGACAGTTTGATCTGGCACTGCTCGATGAGCCTTCATCCGCACTTGACCCTATCGCAGAGTACAAGATGTACGAAAGTCTGATTAACGCAACCAAGGATAAAACCGTCATCTACATATCGCACAGGCTTTCAAGTGCGGTGCTTTCCGACAGAATATATGTATTTGAAGGCGGCCGTGTTACCGAAAGCGGCACACACGATGAGCTGATGTCGGCAGGCGGCAACTACTTTGAAATGTTCACTCTTCAGGCCTCAAGCTATAAGGATGAGGAAAGGAGCGTGAGCTGAAGATGAAGAAAAAAACAAAAACAAAGCACAGCACGGTTTCAAACGTACTGTATATGCTTCGGCTGATGTTCAAGGTCTCTCCCGGTCTTGTTATAGGTGAGATCGCTGAGGAGATAACCTCCGCACTGCCGGGCAAGCTCATATCCGTTATAGGACTGAAATTTGTAATTGACGAAGTACAAAAAGACTCGGACCCGAAGAAAATAATCCTTGCAATTATTCTGATGCTCGGCATTATAATAGCCTGCGAAATATTTGCAAGCGTTTTCTTTGAACTGTATGTATACAGAGAGCGTGAGAAGCTTGACCTCGGCGTACAGTCGATATTTTACAAAAAAGCTGCCGAGCTTGACCTTGCGAGATACGATGACCCCGGATATTACAGCGATTTTATTCTTTCAATCGAAAACACCTCGGACAATATCCGCTCGATCCTCAACCTTGTACGTGGTTATGTAGAGCAGGTCATATCGTTCATTACTATTTCGGCAATTATGCTGACGATAGACCCGTTATGCCTTGTAATAGTTTTTTTATCCGTTGCACTGTTTATACCGTTAGGTAAATACACAGGCAACCTGCAAACAAAAAGACGTGAGGCAATAACAGAAAAGCATCGCCGAGGCGACTACTTTGCAAGACTGTTTTACCTGCCGGACTACACAGGTGAGATACGTACGAGCGGTGTTTATCCCCTGCTTCGTAAGAGATTCAATGAAAGTGCTGATGACGTAGTACGCACGCAAAGCAGATTTGTCAAAAAGCTTGACTGGCTGTTTTTTGCGCAAGAGTTTACGATACAGGTAATAGGCTTTATGCTCATACTCAGCCTCTATATAGGTTATCAGACAATCGTTACCGGCAATATGTCAGCGGGCGATTTCGTTGCAACCTTCAACGGCTCGGTACAAATAGGCAGCGGCATACTCTTCCTGACAGTCTACAGCCTGCGTAACTTTACGGAAAGGTCGAAGATGATTGAGAAATGCCGCGAATTTCTCGGCGAAACCTCACGTATCAAAGACGGCAAGCATATTGCAAAATGCGACAAGCCCGAAAAAATATCGGTTAAAGACGTTACCTTCTCATACGAAGGTAGTGAGGGCGACTGCATAAACGGCGTTTCGTTTGATATTATGCCGGGCGAAAAGATAGCCCTTGTCGGCTACAACGGTGCAGGCAAGACAACCCTCACCAACCTGCTGCTTCGGCTTTACGATGTAAACAGCGGAGCAATAAAAATAGGCGACAGAGATATACGCGAGGAAACCGTTGACTCACATCGTGCACGCTTCGCCGCAGTTTTCCAGGATTTTCAGATATTCGGTGCAACCATAGGCGAAAACGTAGCACTTGAAAAAGAATATGACTCAAAGCGTGTTCTCGAAGCACTGAAGCTTGCGGGCTTCACAAAAGAGCTGTCTCACGGTGCCGACACTATACTGCTTCGTGAGTTTGATGATGAAGGTATGATGCTCTCCGGTGGCGAACAGCAAAAAATTGCAATAGCAAGAGTATTCTACAAGCAGTGCCCGTACATCATACTTGACGAACCCTCGGCAAATCTTGACCCTGTATCAGAGTATGAGCTGAATCAGGCAATCAGCCGCAACTGTGGAGACAGAACGGTAATATTCATCTCTCACCGACTTTCGACCACACGTCACGCAGACAGGATATTTATGCTTGAAAATGGCAGAATAATCGAAAGCGGAAGCCATGACGAGCTTATGTCTGTTGACGGCAAATACGCCTATATGTTCAAGCTGCAGGCAGAGAAATATAACAATCAACATTAAAGGAGTTTACAGCAAATGAAGAAACTCGTCAGAGCAGTTATATGCATAGTACTTTCATTGTCGCTCGCCTTTGGCGCTTCGGCAGCAGGCATACAGGGCATCAGCGACACCTTTACATCGTTTTTTGACAGTATCGTGCGCTTTTTCTCAATACTTATCGGCGATATATCCGACCTTTTTGAGGGCGGATACACAAGGCTTAATATTGACGATTATTCTCAATCAGCGTTTGATGTACCCGGACTTGACAGCGGCTTTGTACCGCAGGGTCTTTGCTACAGTGACGAACTTGAAATGTTCCTCATAAGCGGTTACACCGATGACGGCAACTCGAGAATTTATGCAGTCGGTGCCAAAACAAATGAAACAAAAGAAATCATACTCAAGGATTTTACCGCACACGCAGGCGGAATTTCCGCAAGCGGGAAGCACATTTGGGTGGCTTCGGGCGGCAGCGCCGAAAAAGGAGGATACCTCTATCACCTTTCAACCGATGCGATAGCAAATGCACAAAACGGAGATGAGCTTGAATTTGACAACAAAACTCAGGCGCCCGTCAAAGGCTCATTTCTCGGTTGCTCTTACGGTATGGTATGGGTCGGTGAGTTTTATACAAAGAGCGGCGGTTACGAAGTAAATCCAGACCACGCTTACGGTAAAAATCACTCTTGGGCTTGCGGCTACAGCGTTGACAATGACGGCAAGCTGAAGCTTGAAGCCGTAATTTCAGTACCCGATGAGGTGCAGGGAATGGCCGTACTTTCCGACAATACAGTTATTTTCAGCACATCATACGGCAGATACAATGACTCCGCGTTACAGATCTACTCACCCTATACCGAGTGGAGCAAAAGCACGGTAAATATAAACGGCGAAGTAATTCCCTTCTACGGCTGTGATAAAAAAGACCGTACGGCAAAAATTGAAATGCCGACACTTATGCAGGCAGTCGAGTATGTCGATGAAAAGCTGTATGTTATATATGAATCGGGGGCACATAAATATTCAAATGCAAAAGAAATTATCACCCGCGCTCAGGTAATTGACATTGATGCAATAATTATAAATGAGGTTAAATAAAAAGTCAGCCACACTTCATAAACGAAGTGTGGCTGATATTTTTAAAAAAATTTATGCAAGGTCTATTGTATACTCGTAAGCGGTGTACCAAACGTTACTCGAATAGCTTCTGCCGCGGACGAACACGTAGTCGTCATAAACCTCGAAGACAAAGCCTGTGCCGCTCATTATCTGACCCATGGGGTTGAAATACATATAGCTTGGCAGATTTACGGAGGTAATGTTGCCGTAGGTTTCAACGCTTCTGTAATTCCAGAGCTTCGGTGTAATCTTATCGCCCATACCGAGGTGAAGGTGACCGCTGATATAGATTACATTTTCATACTTCTGCAGTACAGCCTCAACCTTTTCGGACTGCTCACCTATACCGCCGTCCATCGGCTCGGGCTCATCATCACCCCATGTTATCGGCAGACCGTGGCTGCTGTTTATCGGCTGGTGAAACACAAGGAATATCGGCAGACCGTCTTTTGCAGCCTCAGCCATTGTTGCGTCAAGCCAGGCAATCTGCTCATCACTTACATAAGCATCAGTGCCGTCATCCTCACTGCTCATTACAACAAAGGTGTATCCGTTTACCTTGGTTGAGTAATATGTCTTTTCAAGCTCACGGCCCATAATCTGACCGCCGTACTTCATAAAGCGCTCCTGCGATTCGGGGAAACGGTCATCTTCCTCACTACCCCATGTATCGTGGTTGCCGACGGCAAGAATTATACTGTCTGCAGGGTCGTACTTTGAGAATACATCAACGGTTTTCTGCCACTGCTCTTCGTATGCGTGGTCTGTAATATCGCCTGCGTGCACAAGTGCGTCAAGCCTGAAGTCGGAGTTTTCCATATCGGCAAGGCCGAGTTCAAGCATAAATGCACGTGTTGCCGAATCCTTCATATGAGTATCGGAAAACGCCGCAAAGGTCAGATTTACATTGTCGGCATCTTTCGGTGCAAAGTCCGCAGAAATATTACCTGCAACAGGGAATGAAATCAAGGTTGTTATCGCCATAAAAAAGGCGGAAATTATTCTGAATAAAGCTACCATTTTTTATCTCACCTCTCAGTGATATTTGGGCATCCAGTCACCGTGGACCTCGATAAGCTCATCAACCATCTTGACTATATCGTCAATGCTCAGCTCTGAGCCTGTGTGCGGGTCAAGCATAGCGGCCTGGTAAATGTGCTCCTTTTTCTTTGTGACGGCAGCCTCAATTGTAAGAAGCTGAGGATTGATATTTGTCATATTCATAGCGGCAAGCTGTACGGGAAGCTTACCCATATGGCAAGGTGTGACACCGCTTGAATCGATAAGGCAGGGAACCTCAACACAAGCATCTGCAGGAAGATTGTCGATAAGACCTGTGTTAAGCACGTTACCGCCGATCTTATAAGGCTTATTTGTGACAATAGCCTCCATAATATATGAAGCATATTCATGTGAGCGTGTATGTGTAACGTTGCCGTTGTCAAGAATCTCCTCTTTTTCTTTTGCCCAGCGGCCGATCTGGTTAATACAGCGGCGCGGATACTCATCGAGCGGAATGTTGTAATCCGCAATAAGATTCGGATACTTATCCTTTATATAGAACATATTATACTCTGCATTGTGCTCGCTTGACTCTGTGCAGTAGTAGCCGAGACGCTTGATATAATCGAATCTTACCATATCGCTGTGCTTCTTCTCGGGATCGGATGTTGCAAGTGCGGCAGCATTGATTTCTGCGGCTCTGCGTCTGATTTCGGGATAGAGGTCGTTGCCGTCCTTATCGTGGATTTCAAGCAGCCAAGCCATATGGTTGATACCTGCAATACGGTCATATCTGCCTTCAATCTTGTCATCCATACCTACGTGATGAAGAAGATCTTTTGAGCAGGACTGAACGGAGTGGCAAAGACCAACTGTCTTGATGCCTGTGTAACGGGTCATATAGCCCGTAAGGATTGCCATGGGATTTGTGTAGTTGAGGAACCAAGCATCGGGGCATACCTCCTGCATATCGCGTGCAAAATCCTCAAGTACGGGAATCGTACGCAGGCCGCGCATAATACCGCCTATACCGAGTGTATCGGCAATAGTCTGGCGAAGTCCGTATTTCTTCGGAATTTCAAAATCGGTAATTGTGCAGGGGTCGTAAAGACCGACCTGTATTGCATTGACAACAAAGTTTGCACCGCGGAGTGCATCCTTACGGTTTTCAACGCCGAGATAGGTTTTAATATTTGCCTTGCCGCCGTTGACGTTTTTATTGATAGCGCTGAGGACTATCTCAGAATCCTCAAGACGCTGCTTGTCAATATCATATAGGGCAATTTCAGCTTCACACAAGCTCTCTGTACACATACAGTCGCCGAGAACATTTCTTGCAAAAACAGTACTGCCAGCACCCATAAACGTAATTTTCATTGTGTATATCATCCTTTCGTCGGAAAGTATTTTTATTAAAACCAATATACAACAATTCTTCTTTCAAGGTCAAGAAAAAACGCCACAAAAAACTATACAAAATATGCATGCTGTTTTTGTGCAATAAAAAAGCTGTGCAAAGTCTTTTGAACAGGTCCGTTAAAAACGGACAATGAAAAAAAGCTCCCTCTATGGTAGGATTAAAGAAACTACCATAGGGGGAATTTTTATGTCAAGAGAGTATAGACACATAAAGCAATATGAAACAGAGATATTAGGTTTGAAAAAGCAGGGATTGACAGAGAGGGAAATCGGAGAAAGGTTAGGATTTACCATAAAGCAAATACACAACTTCATC